>JAJPGT010000109.1 GCA_021325655.1 Pseudomonadota bacterium | reverse complement strand
CCCAGCGACATCCGGACGAACTTGCGCCCCAGCGCCCGGGCGATGCTCTGCCCCAGGCTGGTCTTGCCCACCCCGGGCGGCCCCACAAAGCACAGAATCGGCTCACGCGGAGGTGTATCGCCGGTGACGGGGGGCGGCTCGGCCGGCACTGGCTGCGTCTCCGCCTGCCCGTTCTGGCTGCCCTCCGATGCGAGGCGGAGGGCGGCGCGCTCCTGGCGCAGCTTGCGGACCGCCAGGTATTCCAGGATGCGGTCCTTCACCTTCTCCAGGTCGTAGTGATCCTCGTCCAGAACCTGGCGGGCACGGCGGACATCGATCGTCCCGCCGCTGAGCCTGTTCCAGGGCAGGCTCACCATCCATTCCAGGTAGGTACGGATGATCCCGTGCTCTGGCGAGGCGGCCGGAATACTCGCCAGACGATCCAGCTCGCGGTTCGCTTCGCGCCGCGCCTCCTCAGGGAGCTGCGCCTCCTCGAGCCGGCGTCGGAGCTCGGCGACCTCGCCCCCTTCCTCGCTCTCGCCCAGCTCCCGCTGAATCGAACGGAGCTGCTCGCGCAGGAAATACTCCCGCTGCGTCTTCGTCAGCCGCTCCTGGGTCTCGGCGGTGATCTTGCGGCCTAGCTCGCGCACCGCCAGCTCGTGCTGGAGAAGCTCGACCAGCCGCCGCAGCTTGGCGTCCACCGGATCGAGCTCCAGGATCTCCTGCCGCGCGGCGACCTCCAACGGCGCGGTCGAGGCGACCAGGTAGGCTACCTGGCGGGGATCGGCCAGGTTCTCGGCCGCCGGCGCCAGCTCGTCCGGCAGCTCCGGGCTCAGCTTGACCAGACGCTGGAACAGGTCTACTACCGCCCGGCGCAGCGCATCGACCTCCATGCTCGACGTCGCCTGGTCCGGCGCCGCCTCCACCCGCGCCGCGAGATATGGCTCCTCCTGCGTGAACTCCAGCAGCCGGACTCGCTCCAGCCCCTGTACCACCAGCCGCAGGGTGCCGTCTGGGGCGCGCATCAACTGGTGGATAACGCCCGCGGTGCCCACTCGGTACAGTCCGTCCGGGCCGACCTGCTCGGCGCTCTCCTTCTCCTGCGCTACCAACGCGACCAGCCGATCGCTGCGCATGACATCGTCCACCAGGCGGACCGAGCGCGGCTGGCCGACCGCCAGCGGGATGACCGCGAGCGGGAACACGACCGTACCCCGCAGCGGCAAGACCGGCAATACCTCTGGTAGCGAGGGAGGACCGCCCGCGGGCGGTTGCAGCTCGAGCCCCATGAGCCTCACCTCCGGTTCATCTTTGGGAGCAGGATGTGCAGCAGCCCCTGCTCGTAACGCGCCTCGACCCGCTTTGCCTCGATCGGCGCTGGCAGGGATACATCCACCCGGAAGGGGCCCTGGCGGATCTCGGCGGCGTGGTACACCCCGCCGCGGTCGGCTGGCGCCAGCCGGCGGCGTCCCTCGACGACGAGCGCGTCCTCGAATAGCAGCACGTCCAGGTCCTCCTGGTCCACCCCGGCCAACTCAACGGTCACCTCCAGCGCCGTCGCCGTCTCGTAGACGTCGGCTGCCGGGCGCCAGCGGGGCTGGGCCAGGATGATGCTGACCTGCTCGCCACGCCAGCCCTCTCCATACGGCCGGGGCTGGCCCGTGGTGACGACCATCGCGTAGCGATAGCCCAGGTGTCGGTAACGCATCGCCGTCTTCTCCTCACTTCCAGGAACAGGCGCTGCTTCGCGCCCTGCGTGTCTGCAAAGGCGCCGCCCTACTGCGCCTCACGCGCCAGCCAGCGCCGCGGCTCCGCGACGCGCCGGGCCCCTCATCTCTCCGTTCAATGATACGGGCGGCGCCCCGTTGGCAGCTCCGTGGCCAAAGAGCGCCCGCATCTTTCAGCGAACATCAACCTATCGCGCACACCTGTCCGGTATCCTAGGCCCGCCGCCGCCCGGGGACCAGGAGCGTCGCCGCGCGTGGTGGCGCGGCTGCTGCCGCCAGGGAGAGCGAGGTGTTCATGCTGTTTCGCGCGCTCCGGCTTGGGCGGCTGGCCTGGGTGAGCGCGCTGGCCGCGGGGCTGCTGCTCCAGCCGGCGCCGAGCGGCGCCGCCACGCCCCCGAACATCATCCTGATTCTGACCGACGACCAGCGTTGGGATACCGTGGGCTACATGCCAACGCTCAACACACTGGCCGCGCGGCGCTTCACCGCCGCCTACGTTACCACGCCGATGTGCTGCCCCAGCCGCTCGAGTATTCTCAGCGGGCAGTATGCGCATAACACCGGCGTACATACCAACAGCGCGCCGAATGGCGGCTTCCACGCGTTCCACGATACGGAGACCCTTGCCACGCGGCTGCACGCCGCCGGCTACCGCACCGGGCTGATGGGCAAATACCTGAACGGCTACGAGAATACCGCCTACATCCCCCCTGGCTGGGACCAGTGGCTGGCGTTTAGCACCAAGCCGGACTACTATAACTACACATTCAACAATAATGGGGTGAGCGAGCCGCACGGTTCCTCGGACGCGGACTACTCGACCGACGTTATCATGGCGCGCGCCCAACAGTTCATCCTCAGCCCGGATCCGCGCCCGTTCTTCCTGTATGTCGCCCCCTATGCCCCGCACAACCCGGCGACGCCGGCCACGCGGCACAAGAACCTGTTCAACAACCTGGCCCCCTACCGCCCGCCGAGCTACAACGAGGCCGACGTCTCGGATAAGCCCGCCTTCGAGCAATACCCGCTGATGACCCCCGCGGTGCAGAGCCAGGTGGACGAGTTCCGCAAGAACCAGCTTCGGACGCTGCAAGCGGTCGACGAGGGGCTGGCCGGGATCATCAGCGCGCTCAACGACGTTGGCAAGCTGAGCAATACCGTCATCATCTTCACCAGCGACAACGCCCTGTTCTGGGGCGAGCATCGCTTCCCGCTTGGCAAGGGTCGCCCATACCAGGAAGATGTCCACGTTCCGCTGCTCATCGCCTACCCGCCGCTCACCCCCAGCCTGGTGAACGATTCGCACCTGGCACTGAACGTCGACCTGGCGCCGACGATCCTGGACCTGGCCGGCGTACCCATCTCCTCGGTGATGGATGGCACAAGCCTGGTGCCCTTGCTGAACGGCGCTCCGCCAACGAACTGGCGCACGGATTTTCTCGAAGAGGCGTGGCAAGACTCGGAGGAGTCGCCTATCCCCGACTGGTCCGCGGTGCGCTCCAGCCAATGGACCTACGTCGAGTACGTGACAGGGGACAAGGAACTGTACGACGAAGTGAACGACCCGTACGAGCTGAATAACGTCGCCAACCAGAGCGCCTACGCCCAGACTCAGGCGCAGCTCGCCGCGCGGCTGGCGACACTGCGGGCGGCCGGCGCGCCTCCCTACGTGCGCACCGAGAACAACGCCCCCGGGATCACCTACCAGGGGGTCTGGAAAGTGAAGCTCTCCAAGAGCTTCAGCGGCGGATCCGCCAGCTACGCCAGCAAGGCATCCGATACCGCCACCTTTAGCTGGACTGGAACCGACGTCACGCTTGTGGGGGCGCCCGGACCGACCATGGGCCAGGTAACGATCACGCTGGACGGGGTCCCGACGACGATCGACCTGTACAGCCCGGTCCAAGCGTTCGAGCAGCCCGTATTCCTCAAGGAGGCGCTGCCAGCCGGTCCGCACACGCTCGTGATCGACCCGAGCGGAACCAAGAACGTGCAGTCGAGCGCCACCACGGTGGTCCTGGACGCCATCGACTCCCGCTAACCCCTGGCCTGGACGCTTCGGCTCGCGGTCCGGCGCGTGCCGGGGCTCCGCGCGGACGCTATACTGGCGGCCATGCGGATCGTCGACATCATCGAGCGCAAGCGCAATGGGGAGCGGCTGAGCCGTGCCGAGCTGGAGGCGATTGTCCTCGGGTACACCCGGGGCGAGGTGCCAGACTATCAGGTGGCCGCCTGGCTGATGGCTGTCTGCTGGCGTGGGATGGCGCCAGACGAGGTGGCCGAGCTGACGCAGATCATGGCCGCCTCCGGTCGCCAGCTTGACCTGAGCCGGGTCGGGCGCGTCGTCGCGGACAAGCACAGCACCGGCGGAATTGGGGACAAGACCTCGATGGTCGTTGCCCCACTCGTCGCCGCCTGTGGTGTGCCGGTCGGCAAGATGTCGGGCCGGGGGCTGGGCTTCGCCGGTGGGACGATCGACAAGCTGGAGTCTATCCCCGGCTTCCGGGTGGAGCTGAGCGCCGAAGAGTTCCTCGACCAGCTCCAGCGTATCGGAGTGGTGCTCTGCGGCCAGTCCGCCGACCTGGCGCCAGCGGACGGCAAGCTGTACGCCCTGCGCGACGTCACCGCCACGGTGCAGAGCATCCCTCTCATCGCCTCGAGCGTGATGAGCAAGAAGCTCGCTGCAGGCGCCCAGGTCATCGTCCTCGACGTGAAGGTCGGCTCCGGGGCGTTTATGCGCGAGGAGCCGGAGGCGCGGGCGCTGGCGGAGACGATGGTCGCTATTGGTACAGCCGCCGGCCGCCGCGTTGCCGCGTTCGTCACCGACATGAGCCAGCCGCTCGGCCGCGCCGTCGGCCACGCGCTAGAGGTGCGCGAGGCGATCGAGACGCTGCGTGGCGCTGGCCCGCCGGATTTCACTGCCCTGGTGACCCGACTGGCCACGGAGATGGTCTTGCTGGCGGGCGGCGAGCCGGACCGCGAGTCGGCCCGAGCCCGGGTGGAAGCAACGCTTGCCGCAGGCGATGGGGTGGACAAGCTCCGCGAGCTGGTCGATGCGCAGGGCGGCGAAGTGGCGGTGGTCGACCAGCTCGAGCGACTCCCGCGCGCCAGCCAGGTGGAGGTACTGCATGCGCCTGAGGGCGGCTGGCTGGCGGCCATCGACGCCCGCGCCATCGGTCTGGCAACCGTCGCGCTGGGAGCAGGCCGGGAGAAGAAGGGAGATCGGATCGACCTGGCGGTCGGAATGGTGCTCCACGCCAAGGTGGGGGATCGGGTGGAGCCGGGACAGCCGCTGATCGAGATTCACGCCAACGACCGCGGCCGGCTGGAGCAGTCCCGGGCGCTTGTGCGCGCCGCCTACCGGTTCAGCTCCGAGCCGACCGCGCCCCCAGCGCTCATCCACCACGTCGGCGCGCTCTGAAATGCAGCCGGCCACAGCATCCGGGTGATCCGTGCCACACCAGCCGGCCGCTACACTACCGGGACGGTCAGCGCAGGAGGGGCGGCGCTGGACGTGGCGGCACGGGATGGAGCTGCTCATTGGCGTGGATCATGGCGGGGCGCGCCGATGAGCCGACGGCCGAGGTCTCGCGGCACACCGTCCCGACGCTGCGCGCAGCGTACAGGAGGGTGTCGCTGTCGGACAGCTTTGGGCGCGTTGTGCCGACCGTGAGGTGCTTCACCCTCACCCGGGTGTCACAGACGATGCGGCCATTTCGTCTCACTGATGACAAGCAGTTCACCCAGATCGGGAGAGACGAGATGAGCACAAGCTGGAAGACGGGAGAGCCTCTACCCGGGACCGAGGTCGCGGTGGTTGGCGGCGGGCTGGCCGGGCTGGCGGCGGCGACGATCCTGGGTCGCGCCGGACGGGCGGCGGTCGTGTTCGAGAAGGCGTCGCACCCGGGCGGGCGCGCGGTCACCACGCGCTCCGGACCGTTCTCCTTCAACCTGGGGCCACACGCAGTGTACGAGGCCGGCGCGGGCAAGCAGGTGCTGTGCCGGCTGGGCATCGAGCCGCGGGGCGGAGTAGTCACGGGGAATGGAGCCCAGGGACTGCGGCGCGGGCGGCTTGCGCCACTGCCCTCTACTCCGGCCTCGCTGGCTTCGACCTCGTTGCTCGGTGTGCGCGGCAAGCTGGAGTTTGCGCGCCTGCTGGCTGGCCTCGGCCGGCTGGACGTCGAGCAGCTTCAGAACGTCAGCGTAGCGGAGTGGCTGGATCGGGAGCTGCGCCAGCCGGATGCCCGGCAGCTCGTCGAGACGCTGCTCCGGGTATCGACGTATGCTGCTGACACCCGGCGCCTCAGCGCCGGGACGGCGCTCGCCCAGCTCCAGCGGGCGATGAGCGCGAGCGTGCGCTACCTGGACGGCGGCTGGCAAACGCTGGTCGATCAGCTCCGCGCCGCGGCCGAAGCGGCCGGCGTCCGGATCGTGACCGGCGCCCGGGTGGTAGACGTGGCCTACGACGAGGGTGTCCGCGAGGTTCGGCTGGCCGACGGAACCGCCTGGTCCGTGTCCGCGACGATCCTGGCGGTCGCGCCGAGCGAGGCGGCGTCCATGGTGGCGGGCCGGGCGCATGCCACGCTGGCTGCCTGGGCCGCGGCGGCCCAGCCGGTCCTGGCGGCAAGTCTGGACGTCGGGCTGGCACGGCTGCCACGCCCTCGCCTAACCTACGTCTTCGGGGTGGACGAGCCGCTGTATCTGTCGGTGCACTCGAAGTACGCGAAGTTGGGGCCGGAGGGAACGGCGATGATCCACGTGATGCGGTACCTCGACGAGACGGCGCCGGCCGACCCTGCCGAGATCGAGCGCCAATTGGAAGGGCTGCTGGACCTGGCCCAGCCGGGCTGGCGCGACGTGGTTGTGGCGCGCCGCTTCCTGCCGCGGCTGGTGGTCGCCAATGCCCTGCCGACCGCCGCGCAGGGCGGGGCGCCGGGGCGGCCGGGCCCCGCGGTGCCCGACGTGGCGGGGCTGTACGTGGCCGGCGACTGGGTCGGCCCGGAGGGGCTGCTGTCGGACGCGGCGCTCGCCAGCGCGGAGAGCGCGGCCCTGGCCGCCCTCCAGGCAGCTAGCCCGGCCAGGGCGGTCGCGTGAACCGGGCCGAGGTCTTCAGCCAGCAGCGCCTGCGCCTGTTCGGGATCGCCTATCGGATGCTGGGGAGCGTGATGGACGCCGAGGATGTCGTCCAGGACACCTTCCTCCGCTGGCAGCAGGCGACGGACGGAGAAATCGCGTCCGTCGCCTCGCCCCAGGCGTACCTGACGACGATGGTCACCCGGCGCTGCATTGACCAGCTCCGCTCCGCCCGCGCCCGGCGCGAGCAGTACGTGGGGCCGTGGCTCCCGGAGCCGCTGCTGACCGACCCGAGCCCGGATCCGGCCGAGGCGAGCGCGCTGGCCGATTCGCTCTCGACGGCGTTCCTGGTCCTGCTTGAGCGTCTCTCGCCATTGGAGCGCGCCGTGTTCCTGCTGCGCGAGGTGTTCGAGTACAGCTACGCCGAGATCGCCCAGATCGTCGGCAAGAGCGAGGTGAACTGCCGCCAGCTCCTGGCCCGAGCGCGGAGGCGGATCGACGAGCAGCGGCCGCGCTTCCCGGCGTCCCGCGAGCAGCACGAGCGGCTGGTGGCGGAGTTCGGGCGCGCGGTGTCGGAGGGCGACATGCAGGGGCTGCTGAGTGTGCTGGCCGACGACGTGATGCTCTGGACCGACGGCGGCGGGAAGGTGGCAGCCGCGGTGCGGCCGATCTTCGGCGTCGACCGAGTGGTGCGCGGCCTGTTCGGGTTCGTCAGCAAGGTGCCGGGGCTGGTCACCCGCATGGCCACGCTGAACAACCAGCCGGCCCTGATCGCCTACCTGGACGACATGCCCCACACCGCGGTGACCTTCGACATGGCCGCGGGGCGCATCCGCGCGATTTACGCGGTGGCCAACCCGGACAAGCTGCGCGCGCTCCCGCCGCTCCGGTCGCGCCGGGCGAGCTAGCGCCGACTGGCAACTGCCGGTGGCACCGCCTGGCCCTGTCCGTCGCGCCGAGCGCGCAACGGCAGGAACTGGCGCACCCGCAGGACCCGTTCCCGGCGGCGCTCCTCCTCCAGGCTGCGCGCCCGAGCGCGCAGCAGGTCACTCAGGGCGATGATCCCTACCAGCTTGCGCCCGTTGCCCCGCTCAACCACCGGGAAGCGGGTCAGGCCAGTCTCGGCCATCCGGTAGACCACGGCGCGGAGCGGCTCATCCGGGTAGGCGACCACCGGGTCGCGCCGAATCACTTCGGCAAGCTGGCAGCAGGCCGCATCCTCGTGCCGCGCGTGGATCAGCGCCTGCAGGTCGCCGCGCGTCACCACTCCCAGCAGCTCGCCCTCGGCGCCCAGCACCGGGTACAGCCGCTGCCCAGCGTGGCCATGGCCGCTCCGTAGCGACTGCGCTAGGTCCTCCAAGGAGATATTCGCTGGCAGGGCGACGACGTTGGTCCGCATCACCTCGCGGACGAACAGGATTTCCAGAGGGTCGACCGCGTACTCGCGGCTCAGGTGGTAGCCGCGGCGGCTCACCTTCTCGGTCAGGATCGAGCGCCGCATCACGAGCACCGTGAAGGCGTGTGCCAGAGTCACCGCGACTAGCAGCGGCAGCAGCGCGTCCACGTCGCGCGTCAGCTCCAGCGCGAAGATGATCCCGGTGAAGGGCGAGCGCATCGTTCCACCGAGGATGGCCCCCATGCTCACCAGCGGCCAGAAGCCGGGGCCCTCGTTTGGCAGCACCAGCGCCTCCAGGCCGCCTAGCGCCCCGCCCATCATCAGCAGTGGTGCCAGCACACCCCCCGATGTCCCAGAGCCGAGCGAGACCGCCCAGATCACCGACTTCACCAGCAGAATGCCGATGATGGTCTGGCCAGGAACGTCGCCCTGAAGCAGCGCCCCGATTGTGTCGTAGCCGACACCGAGCGCCTGGGGGAAGATCAGGCCACCGCCACCCACGACCAGCCCGCCGATCGCCGGCCACCACATCCAGTGGATCGGCAGCAGCCGGAAGGCGTCCTCGGCCGCGTAGACTGCCATCGTCAGCACCGCCGAGAGCGCCCCGGCGAGCAGGCCGACGACGACACAGCCGAGCAGTCCGGCCGGGCCGATGAACGCGGCGTGCGGCGGGACCGGGAACAGCGGCCCAGGGCCGAGCAGGTACCAGCGGGTGGCCGCCGCGACCCCGCTCGCCAGGGCGACCGGGATTAAGCTGCGCGGCTTCCATTCGAACAGCAGCAGCTCCACTGCCAGCAGCACCGCGGCGACCGGAGTATCGAATGTCGCCGACATCCCGCCTGCCGCTCCGGCGACTAGCAGCGTCTTGCGCTCGGCGCTGGTGAGGTGGAAGAACTGCGCCACCATGGAGCCGAAGGCACCGCCCGTCATGATGATCGGCCCTTCGGCGCCAAACGGGCCGCCCGAGCCGATGGAGATCGCGGAGGAGAGCGGCTTCAGGAAGGCGACCCGTGGCTGCACCCGGCTCCCGTTGATCAGGATCGCCTCAATCGCCTCCGGGATGCCGTGGCCGCGAATCCGCTCCGAGCCGTAGCGCGCTATCAGCCCGATGATGAGCGCACCAACCACCGGGACCAGTACCACCCCGAAGCCGAGCGTGTTGCCCGCCGGGGAAACGAGCGTTGTCTCCCAGCGCTGGTAGAAGAAGAGATTGGTGAACAGCCCGATGAGCCGGAGCAGCACCAGGGCGACGCCGGCGCTCAGGATCCCGATGCTGACAGCAAGCGTGGCGATCAGGATCATGCGTGGCGAGACGAGAAAGTCGCCGAGTTCGGATGGGGTGTCCTCGCGAAAGAAGCGGCGAAGAGCTTCCAACAGGCGAGTCTGGACGGCGCGGCGCGGGCCTGCTACCCGCGAGATGGTTGCACCCATGTCTCTCCTTGCCCATGCCCGGCCTCCCCGTCCGACGCGGCCGCCTCAGGCCCGATCCGTCCCAGCAGCGCCGCCAGCGCCTGGACCAGGCGCGGCCCGGTCGACTGGAGCTGCGCCCGGTGGACAAGCGACAGCTCCCGCAGCACCGCCGCGCCCCGCTCGGTGAGCCGAACGAGTACCTGGCGGCGATCGACCCGGCTGCGCTGGCGCTCGACCAGCCCATGCGCCTCGGCCCGGTCGAGCAGCTCTACGGTGCTGTGATGCTGGAGCTGCAGCCGCTCAGCCAGCTCCCCTACCGTGGGCTCCACGCCGGGCGGGAGCCCACGCAGCGCGAGCAGCAACTGGTGCTGCTGGGGCTCGATCCCGATAGAGCGGGCCGCCTGCTCGCTGAAGTGCAGAAAGCGGCGAATCTGGTGGCGAAGCTCCGCGAGCGCCCGGTACTCGGCATCGGTCAAGTCGGGTGGCCCGGGATTCATCACCGCATTATATCGTAGAGCGATATAATTGAGCAAGGAGCTGGCGCATCCGGTTGGGCTGGCCAGGCCGTACTTTTGCTGAGCCGCATGCTCACCGGGTATCCTCCGATGGTGCTACTCACACGCCGCGCCTTTCTCATCTCGCTCGGATCCTCCGCGCTCGGCCTGCTGGCGGGCGCCTGCTCGGCGCCCGCCAGCGCCCCATCGCCCACCCCGCTGCCGATGGCCAGGCCCCCGGCGGCGACACCATCAGCAGCCGGGAGCACTGCCGCCACGGGCACGCCGGCCCAGGCGGCCCAGCCCGCCGGCGCGTTCACCCCGCTCATCACCAACTCCGAGCTGGTGGTGGGTAAGAACCGGATCACGCTGGCGCTGCTCGATCCGCAGAACCAGCCGATTACCGACGCCGCGGTGAACCTGGAGTTCTTCCAGCTCTCCGGCAACCAGGCGACCAAGCAGGGGGAGGCGAAGGCGCAGTTCCACTACGTGGATCAGCCGACCAAGGGGGTCTACGCCGCCTGGTTCACCTTCCCGGCCGCGGGCAACTGGGGTGTCCAGGTCACCGCGCAGCGACCCAGCCAGCCGGCGCGCCAGGCGCGAACGGATCTGAACGTACTGGCCAAAGGGGCGGCGCCGATGATCGGCACGCCAGCCCCGAAGAGCAAGAATCCCATTCTGAGCGATGTTGGTGGCGACGCTTCGAAGCTGTGCACCAACACCCCGCCCTGCGATCTGCACAACCTCCGCATCGCCGATGCCATTGCTGCCGGCAAGCCGACGGTGGTGCTGTTCGCCACCCCCGGCTATTGCACCAGCCGCACCTGCGCTCCGGAGCTTGGGGTGGTCCTACAGCTCCGCGACCGCTATCCCGAGCAGGCAAGCTTTATCCACATCGAGATCTACAAGGACCCGCAGAACCGGGTCGTCGCGGACACCGTGAACGAGTGGGGGCTGCAAAGCGAGCCCTGGGTGTTCCTGGTGGACCGCTCGGGCGTGATCAGCGAGCGCTACGAGGGCGCTGCTGCGCTCGACGAGCTGGAGGCTGGGCTCAAGCCGCTCCTCTAGCCGTCCTGGACCTTCGTCGCTACCAACTCGTCGCCACTCTGGTGGTAGAACACCGTCACCGGGTCCACCCGCGCCATGTGCGAGCGCAGGTGGCCGGGGCTGCCCTCCGGGTCCTTCTCCAGATCCGGGCTGCCGGTGAAGGTCCACTCCCGGCCATCGTCCGCGCGGAGCTTCAGCGAGTCTACCCGGGTGATCGAGCTGGAGCGAACGTCCAGCAGCACCCCGTGCACCGCCTTCGTGTCTGCCGCGGGCGCGGAACAGCCGAGCGCAAGCGCGGCCAGGAGGGGCAGGAGGATCGCCGCGAGCCGCGCGCGGCGCGGCGCCCAGTCGCGGAGGGGGAAGGTCTGTCGCCAGCGCCTCACGCCGTTCGCTCACTCCGTTCATGCGTCGCGCACCGGCGTCGCTGCGAGCGCCTGAGGCGCCCGGGTCGCCCGCTCCAGCAGCACGGTTGCGCCGAGCCCGGCGGTGAACAGCGTTCCGGCGAGCCCGAAGACCGCCCCGAGCCCCAGGCTGGCCAGGGTTGAGCCGGCCAGCGGCGCCACCAGGAGCGCGGCGTTCCGCGGCAGGGGCGACAGCGCCAGGACCGCGCCGCGGTGCTCACGAGGACTATACCGGGCCAGGTGGGTGAACAGGGCGGTATTCGTGGCTGCCTGCGGCCCGGCGCGGAGCAGCAGCAGCGCCGCGACCAGCGCCACGCTTCCGGCGCCGGGCAGCGCGAACGCCACTGCAGCCAGCAGCAGGCAGGCCAGCGCCAGCGTCCGCGGCTCGCCGAACCGGTCCACCAGGCGCGGGGTGAGCGGAGCGCACAGCCCGCTGGCGAGCCCGTACAGCGCCAGCACCAGCCCGATCGTCGTCGCCAGCGCGGGGCCCTGGGAGAGCTGGCCGATTAGCACCGGCAGATACGGGTCCAGCGCCGCGGCCCCGCCGCTGATCAGGAACCAGAGCACGAAGTTCCAGCGGATCGGCGGCATCCGCCCCACGATGCCGAACACCGCGCCCAGTTGGGCACGCACCCCGGGCGCCGTGTTCCGCGGCGCCCGGGCTGGCTCCCGCAGCCCCAGGAGCAGCAGCGCGGCGGCGCTGGCCGTCAGCGCGGCGTCGGCGGCGTACATCCCGCGCAGCCCGAGCAGCGCGATCAGCCCGCTGCCCACCAGCGGCCCGGCACTCAGCCCGATCGGGAACATGGTGGTGAACAGCCCCACCGCGGTCGCCAGCCGGCGCTCCGGCACGACCAGCGAGAGCAATGCAACAGCGATGGCGTTGTTGCCGAATGCCAGCCCCAGCAGCAGCCGCACCGCGATGAACGCCAGCAGGCTGTGCGACAGTGCTGCGAGCAGGTAGGCGACGCTCTCGAACGCCAGGCTGCGGACGATGATGAGCTTGCGGCTGTAGCGGTCGGCGAATACGCCCCAGAACGGCGCCAACGGCACCGCCACCGCCAGCGGCAGCGCTGCCAGCACGCCGGTCCAGAACGGAATCTCCGTCGCGCGCATCCCCAGCTCCTGGGCCAGGAACAGCGGCGCGAACGCCTGCTGGTGGCTCCAGGCGGTGATCTCGATCCCGGAGGCGGTGCACAGCAGCGCCAGCAGCACACGCCAGTCGGGCGAGTCGTCTCGAAGCACGGGGCCAGGTCCAGCGGTAGGATGGGCCGATTGTAGGCGCGCCGGGCACGCGCGAGCCAGCCCGCTCCCGGCAGCGGGCAGCCCCGAGCCTACACTGCGTGCTGGAAGCGGGCCAGGCTGAAGGGATGCAGGTCGGCCGGGCACCGGCCGCTGAGCGCGTAGCGCGCCAGCCTGGCTCCCAGCAGCGGCCCGAACTTGAAGCCGTGGCCGCTGAAGCCGCAGGCGACGATCAGCCGCGCCTCCGGATCCCACTGGTCCAGGAGAAAGTCCTCATCCGGCGAGCGGTCATAGTAGCAGACGCGCTCCTGCAGCAGCGCGGCGTTGCGCAGCCCCGGGAACTGGCGGACCAGGAAGCTGTAGAGTTGCTCCTGGTAGACGCTGTCGGCCAGGCGGCGCTCGCCAGGGTCGTCCAGCAGCCGGGCCGGGTCGTTGTTGGCCGCTTTCACCGCGCCGAGGTACGCCGGCAGGCCGTAGACCCGGGTGTTGACAAACAGGAAGACGGGGAAGCGGCCGGGCTCGAACTCCTCCGCCGCGCTCGGCGCGGGCAGGAAGTAGAACAGCGGCTGCTCAGTGACCTGGAGCGCCCGGGCCGGGGCGCCGTCCGGGCCGGCCGGGCTGCCAACTCGGCTTGCCAGCTCGGGCAGCAGCCGATCGGTCCAGGCGTTGGCCGCTAGCACCACCACGTCCGCCTCGATGCTCGACCCGTCGGCAAAACTTACCCCGCAGCCGCCCGCGCTGGGGCGCACCTCCACCGCGCGCCGCCCCTCGTGCATTCGCGCGCCGAAGCGCCGCGCCACGTCGCGGAAGGCGAGCAGCGCGTCACGGGCGAACAGCATCCCAGCCTCGCGATCCAGCAGTGCCTTGGCGAGGGTGGGGTCGGCGAACTGCGGGTAGCGGCGGCGCAGCTCGTAGCTGTTGAGCATCTCGCAGGGTAGGCCGACCTCGCGCATTGTCTTGAAGCTGAGCTCCAGCGAGCGCGAGGCTGCCTCGGGGCTGTACGGCTGCTCCAGCCCGCTGGAGGTGGCGGTCTGGTCCGTCGCATGGGCTGCCCAGACGCCACCGGTGCGGAGGTAGAGCCGGCGCTCGCTCTGAGACTCCAGGTGCCGCCAGAGCCCGAGCGCTTCGGCGGTCCAGCGCGAATAATAGGCTCGATCTTCGTAGGCGTGCCGGAAGACGCGGGTGACGTCGACCGAGGCGCCGCCCTCGTGGGCGATAGCTACTGCCTCGTACAGATCGACCTCGATCTGGTCGCCGCCGATCTGCGCCGCGGCCCAGGCGGTTGCCAGACCCACCAGCCCACCGCCGATCACTGCCAGACGCCGCCGTGTCCGCTCCTCTGCGCCGAGCGGCCGTAGCGCTGCTGGCCGGGTCTCCTCATCTGCCATAGTGGCCTCACACGCTTCGTGGACTGCGTTGGCCCGAGTCTACACTGATCGGGGGAGACGGAGCAGCCGCAAGCGTGTGGGCGGTCCTGTCCGACGTACACGGCAACCTGGAGGCACTGGAGCGGGCGCTGGCCACGTGCCGGGCGCTTGGCGCCAGCCGCTTCGCCTTCCTGGGCGACCTGCTCGGCCGGGGCGACTCCGATGGCTGCGTCCGGCTGATCCGCGCCGTGGCCGCGGTCTCCGTCCAGGGCAACCGAGACCGCGACTGGGCGCCGCGCGTCTCCGCGCCGGCGCGCGCCTACGTCCTGGCCCTGCCGGTGGTGGCGTGTGCAGATGGCTTCGCCTGCGCCCACGGCGATCCCCGCCTGCACCGGCCGCTGGACGTGTCCGACATCCGCCGGGGCGCTCTCCGCACCTACTCCTGGCTGCGGAGCCAGGGGCTGCGGCTGGGCTTTTACGGCCACACTCACCAGGCGCGCGTCTGGCGCAAGCGCGGCCCGAACGCGCCGCTGGAGGACGTCACCGCCGCGGCGGTTCCGCTGGACGACGACGAGCAGACGATCTACCTGGCCAACGTGGGCACCGTGGGGCTGCCGTTTCCCGGCAAGGGACCACCCTCCTGCACCCTGTACGACGGGCAGCGGCTGCGCCTGGTGCAGCTCTGACGCGCGGCCGGCGCCAGCGCCTGGAGCGCGCTAGCCCCCGCCGAGGACAGTGATCCCGACCAGGCTGAGCGCCTGGGTGCCGAGCAGGATCGCCACCGCGCCGGTGACCAACGCTGCCGTTCCCCAGCCGAGCACGTTGTCCACCAGGCGGTTGCGGAGCTCTCCGGCGATCGCCCGATCGTTGGCCAGCAGCAGGATGAATACCAGGATGATCGGCAGCAGGACGCCATTCAGCACCTGGACCCCGACCAGCAGCGGGACGATCGGGACCCCGGGAATGAGGGCGAGAGCAGCGGTGACGACCAGCAGCGTCCCGAACAGGCCAAAGAAGACCGGCGCCCGGCGAGGGTCCAGGTTGATCCCTTTGCGGAACCCGAACGCCTCGCTGACGGAGTAGGCGGTGGCCAGCGGCAGCACCCCCGCGGCGAGCAGCGAGGCGCCCAGGAGGCCGATCGCGAAGAGCGTGGCCGCGGCTGCCCCGGCCACGGGGGCGAGCGCCTGGGCCGCGTCGGCAGCGGTGCCGATGTCCGCCCCGCCGAGCCGGTGAATCGTCGCTCCGGCGGCGATGATGATGAAGGCGGCGATGACGTTCGAGAAGAACGCCCCGCTGTAGGCGTCGATCCGTTCTGAGCCGTAGTGGCGGCGGGCGACGCCGCGCTCGACGACGGAACTCTGGGCGAACAGTTGCATGTACGGGGTGATGGTGGTGCCGAGCAGCCCTACCGCCAGCAGCAGATAATCGGGATCGGACCGCAGCGTTGGGCGGAACGCTCCGCGGGCGACGGCGCCCCAGTCGGGGTGCGACACGATCGCGGCGACTGGATAGGCGAAGAACACCAGCGCCATCGCCAGGAACAGCTTCTCCACCCGCCGGTAGCTCCCGGCGACCACCAGGTAGCCGAGCACGGCGGCGCACAGCGGGACGACCAGGTAGCGGTGGAGCCCGAACAGGTCGGCCGCGGCGGCGATTCCGGCGAACTCGGTGACCAGCACCCCGCCATTGGCGACCAGCACGACCACGATGGCCAGCATCGCCCAGCCGATCCCAAACCGCTCGCGGATCAGATCGAGCAGCCCCCGCCCGCTCGCCGCGCCCAGGCGGGTGCACATCTCCTGAACGACCCCGAGGGATACGGTGAGGACCAGCAACAGCCAGAGCAGGTCGTAGCCGAGCTTGGCGCCCACGGAGGTGTACGTGACGACACCACCGGCGTCGTCACCCGCGGTGGCGGCGATCAGCCCGGGGCCGAGTAGCGCCAGCCAGCGCCAGACCCCGGTGGGCGGGCGGCGCAGCCCGCGCAGGTGGACCGTGCGGCCGCGGATATGCATCCGCAGCCCGTGTCGCAGTACCCGGGTGCGCGCGGGGAGCTGCACGAGCTCGGTGGCCGCGGTCGCGACCTGGGGTGGCTTCGTCTGAACGCTCATGAGAAGATTCGCAGTCCCCGGTCGCACAGCGAGGGCGGGGCAAGCTGCGCTAGGGCGGCATCGAAGGTGACTGCGCCGAGCAGCCGGCCATCGGGCGCGGTCACCGGCAGCGCCGCGAGCCCCGCGTCCGCCAGCCTTTGCGCCGCCTCGTGGGCCGGCTCCAGCGGCCCGATCGTCTCTATGCGTGGGTTCATCACCTCTGCCACCGCGCAGCGCTCGTCGCCGACCAGCAGGTCGCGCAGGCTGAGCACCCCGCGCAGATGGCGCTGCTCGGGATCATCTACCGCGTAGACGTAGTGGACGAAGTCGAACGCCCGAAGCTGGTCGGCCAGCGCCTGCCGCGCCTCGCCTACCCGCATCTCGGCCGGCACCACGACCACCTCATTGGTCATGATCCCGCCCACGGAGTCCTCGGGGTAGCGCAGCAGGTCCAGGAGATGCGTCCGGCGCGGCTCGGGCAGCCGCTCCAGCTCGCTTCGCGCCTGGCCGGGCTCCAGGCAGCCCAGCAGGTCGGCCGCGGCGTCCGGGGCCATGCCTGCCAGCAGCCGCCCTCTGTGCTCCGGGGCGAGCTCCTCGAACACCTGGAGCTGGCGCTCGGGTGTCATCGACTCCAGCGTCTGCGCGGCGATCGACTCGGGCAGCAGCGCGAGCAGTTCGGCGGCGTGCAGGTACGGGAGCTGGTCGAGCAGCCGGGCGATCTGCGCAGGCGGGAGCTGCGCGACACGATGGTGGTAGTCACCGGCCTGGCGGGCTGCGGCGCGGTCACCCCGCAGAAACTCGATCTCCTTCCAATCCACGATCTGGCGTTCGCCCCCGTGCCCGAATAGCCCGTGGCCAAGGCGCCGCAGCAGCGCCCAGGCGCTAAGGTCGGCGCCCCGGAGCCAGAGCCGTCCCCCTTCTTCACGGAGCCAGAGGTCGTTAGCCCGCGCCGCCTGGCGGTGCTTCAGGTCCAGCACCAGCGCGTCGAGCACGTCGCGCCGCAGCAGCACTGGGGGCGCGGGGGCATCGGACGTCACCTCGCGCGCCAGATCGAAGCTGGGGACCTGGATCAGCCGGCGCTGCCAGTCGATGGCGATGTTGCGCCAGGGCAGCTCCCGCTCATGTCGAGAGGGATCGCGCAGCAGGAGGCTCGCCACCGGCGGGTAGTCGCCCGCGGCGGGGTCGATGCTGAAGTCGACCAGCCGGCGGGTCTCGCCGGCCCGGTCAACCAGCTCGTAGCGAAGCAGATCCGACAGCAACACCATGGTCCGGGTCTACCTGCCATGCTCGCCGGGCACGTGCCCTCACGCGCAGCAGTCAGCGTTCGTTAAGGCACGGGCCGTGCCAGGCGAGCCCAAGTGGAACGGGCTGGACATGGCAGCCCGGAGCTTCCCCCGCACCGGCCAAAGCGCGCCCGGGCGCGCATGCCTGGCGAGGCCAGGCCGGCAAGGTGGCCCTGTGGCTCAGCGCGGCGGCTGACGCTCGGCGATGTAACGGCGCCAGTCGCCGTAGGTCGAGATGTCGCGCTGCCGCCCTTCCGCCAGCTCGCGTGGGTAGAGGATGCCGTAGACCTCGCGGCCGTCGGCAAGCAGCACCCGGCCGCGATAGAGGTTAGGCGGCTCGCCGGCCTCGACGCGCCGCCAGACCTCATCCGACACCCGGTACAGCTCCCCGCTCACCGCAACACCGCCCGTCTCGACCTCGAACATGCCGGGGTGGCGGTCGTCGATGGAATACAGACGGTAGCGGGGCGCGGTCTGGACGACGCCGAGGAACTCGGCACCGTCCAGGTTCTGGTGTAGGGCCAGCCCCCGCATCAGCGTGCCGTTGACGAACAGCTCGAAAGCCACGGCTGCCTGGCCCTACGTGCCTTCGGCGGCAGCCGGCTGGGTGGCCGGCGCGGCGGCCTCGGCCGGAGCCGCGCGCAGCGCCAGGCCGTAGCAGATGGCGGCCATCAGGAGATAGCCCAGCGCCACCTGCCAGGACTCCGCCACCCCCAGCTTCGTCCCATGAATGAAGCCGAAGAACGAGAGCACCGCGCCGGCCAGCGCGTACAGCGCGGCGCGCTTGAAGTCGCGGTCGATGATGAACGCGGCGATGGCGCCCAGGATCAGCCCGGCCAGCACCGCGCCGCCGCCGAGCAGCGCCATACCCTGGTAGACCACTCCGTTGTTGCCCAGCGCCTGCATCACGTCCGCGGCCGACTTGCCGGCCGCGCCCAGCGCGCCGTCGACCAGCGACTGGCCCCAGGCGGCGATGTTCGGGATGATCGCCAGGATGACCGCGGGCGCGTGCCGGGAGGGAGTGGCCTGGAACGCCTGCGCCCCGATCACCACCCCGATGAACAGCAGGATCGGCAGGATCGCCACTAGCGGGATGATCGCCTGGAGTAGCGCCACCAGCCCGAGGAAGCAGATCGCCGCGACGCAGATACCCGTCGCCAGCGAGTAGCCGATCCGGCCGCCGACCGCCTTCCAGCCCGGGTGGCCGATGTAGACTGCCGGAGGGAAAGGGCTGCCCAGGATCGAGCCGACTACCGCGCCGATGCCATCGGCCAGCAGGATGTGGCGCAGGTTGTAGTTGTCCCCGGCCGCCGAGGCGCTCTCGACGTTGTTCATCCCCTCGGTGAAGTTGTAGACCCCAAGGGGGATCGCGGTTACGAGCAGCGGCCCGATGTTGCTCAGCCCGAGGAACACGTCGCCCGAGGGCAGTGGCAGCCGCACCCCGAACTGGCTGAACGCCTCGCCGACGGCGGTGGGCTGCATCAGCCCGCTCAACCCGAGCACGTAGGTGATCCAGGCGATGGCGGTGCCGATGATCACCGCGAGCAGCCCGCCGGGAATGTTGCCGGGAAGCCGGACGTTGGCCATCCAGCTCACCAGGATGATGGCGAGGGTGATGAACGAGATCCAGGGCACTTCCCAGCTCTGGAAGGCCGGGCGCATGGAGATGAAGGCGATGGAGATGCCGGCCAGAGTGCCGAGCATCGCCGCGCGAGGGGTGTACTGGCGAATGGTGGGGCCGATGAACGCCCCGAGCAGGATGATAAGCCCGATGATGAAGCACCAGGCGAGCCCGTACTGCCAGGCCAGGAGCGCGTTCCCGGTCGCCAGCGCGGTCGGGAGCATGATGACGAAGACGACGATGAACATGTGCGGGACGCTGGGGCCATAGGGCATCGCGGTGACGTCGTCGCGCCGCTCGGCCCGGGCCAGCCGCGACGCCAGGTAGGCGTAGTAGATGTTGCCGAGTGGCAGGGCGATGCCCATCGCCGGCAGGATGCGCCCGTAGACGACGCTGGCCGGAAGCTTGACAACGAACAGCGCCAGCGTGGTCAGGACGATCACGTTCAGCACCACGTTGGTGAACAGGCCGAAAAACGCGTTCCAGTCGCCGGACACCCACCAGCGAATCCGGAACTCCTCTCTTGAAGCGGCCGTAGCGGCCATTGCTTCCTCCTTGGTGGACGACAGTGAGCGATCAGCCGGCCAGCGTGGCGAGCCGCGCTCTTGCGCTCCTGGTGGCTGGTCGCTCGCCGCGGGGAGCGACGCGCCGGCCGTTAGCGGCCGATAGCAGACGGCTGGGGGCTCGCCGCGTCCTGCAGCGCGGCCAGGAAGCGGCTGGAGTCCGAAACCCAGCCGAAGATTCCGCCCTGGGCCTTGATCATCTTCAGCCCCACCTCCTGGAACTCGGGAAAGTACGAGGCGACGCAGTCCTCCAGCACCAGGCAGTCGTAGCCACGATCGTTCGCTTCACGGACCGTGGTGTGGACGCAGACCTCGGTCGTCACGCCGCAGACGACGAGCTGCTTGATCCCGCGGTTCTTCAGGATGGTGTCCAGGTCCGTGGCGTAGAACGAGCCCTTGCCCGGCTTGTCGACCACCGGCTCACCCGGGCGCGGCTGCAGCTCGTCTACGAAGTCGTGGCCATACTCGCCGCGCACCAGGATGCGGCCCATCGGGCCGTTGTCCCCAATCCCGCAGCTCAGCCGGCCGCGCGCCAGCTTGGCCGGCGGGCAGTCGGACAGATCCGGGCGGTGGCCTTCGCGGGTATGGACGATGAACAGCCCGGCGGCGCGGCAGGCGTCGAGCACCCGCTTGGTGGGCGGCACTGCCTTGCGGAGCAGCGAGACGTCGTTGCCGAGCGCCTCGCCGAATCCCCCGGGGTCGACGAAGTCGCGCTGCATGTCGATCACCAGCAGCGCGGTGGTGCGGGGGTCGAACTCGAATTCGTAGGGTTCCGCGGCGACGCTTGGCATCGCTCCTCCTCTGTCGCTCACTATGCGCTTACGCCGGGACAATATGGGTTCCCGTCTCCCCCAGGCAGGCCTGCCGCAGGTGCTGCGGCGAGGTGACGATGACGCGCTGGCCGCCCCGCTCCAGGAACTCGATCGCGGCGCGGATCTTCGGGCCCATGCTGCCCTCGGGAAACTCGCCGGCCGCCAGGTAGTGGCGCGCCTCCGCTACGGTCATCCGGTCCAGGAAGCGCTGACCCGGCTTTCGGAACTGGACCGCGACGCGCTCGACCCCGGTGGACAGCAGCAGCAGCGGGATGCCCAGGTCGGCGGCGAGCAGCGCCGAGACGAGGTCCTTGTCGATCACCGCCTCGACGCCGCGATACACGCCCGGCTCCTCCTCCACGACCGGGATGCCCCCTCCGCCGCCGGCGATGACCACTAGGCCGGCCTCGATCAGCGCCCGGACCGCAGCGGTCTCCACGATCCGCAGCGGCCGAGGCGAGGGCACGACCCGGCGAAAACCGCGCCCCGCCTCCTCCACCATCGCCCAGCCATCACGGTCGCGGTGCAGCGCCGCCTCCTCAGCGGAGAACGCCGGGCCGATTGGCTTGCTGGGGCGCTGAAACGCCGGGTCATGGGCGTCGACCACGGTCTGGGTGAGCAGGCAGGCGGCGCGATCGACCAGCCCGCGCCGGCCCAGCGCGTTCACCAGGGAGTTGTCAAGGATGTACCCGAGCCCGCCCTCGGAGTCGGCCACGGCCATGTCGAGCGACAGGCGGGGCACCGGGACGTCCTCCCCGACCAGCTCCGAGCGCCAGATGATGAAGCCGACCTGCGGCCCGTTGCCGTGGGTCACCACCACGCGCCAGCCGTCCGACACCAGCGCGGCGATCTGCGCCGCGGTGGCTCGGGCATTCTCGAACTGCTCGGCGATCGTGCCTCGCTGTCCCTCGCGGATGAGCGCGTTGCCGCCAATCGCGATCAGCACCCGGGGCTCCATGGCACCCCCGTCCACCCTGCCCACCCGTTGGACCGGGAACCGCGAATCGCGACCCTGGACGAGGCAGGGGCAGGCAGGTGATCCGGTGCCCCTGCGCCGCCCCGGCGCGCTCCACCCGGCAGGCGCAAGGCTACTCCCATGGTCGCCGCTTGTCAACGGCGCATCCTTCGCCGGGTCTGCCCCACTTCTGTAGCCCGGGGCAGGCGGCCTGCCCCGGGCGCGGGCGGCCGGAGCGCAGGCGGGCGCGCAGCGCCAGCAGCGCATCCCGGCCCGCTTCAGGCGTCGCTGGACCAGGTAGTCAGCGGCCGACTCAATTGCGCCACTGCCGATGGGCAGCCCGTCCAACCGCAGCGTCGGGTAGGCCATCCGCTCCACGTTGTGCTGGAAGTCGGCCCGCTCCTGGCGGAGCACCTCGGCCGCCGCTGTCGGCGGGGTGGCGGCGCTGCGGGCCGCCAGCACTGGCTCCGGGCCGCGAGCCACCCGTTCCGCTTTGCGGGCGCGCGCCGTGCCCGCGCAGTGAACGCAGTTCCCGTGGTTAGCGGGGTGGGAAGTAGACCCAGTTCGGCCGGTGATACACCAATTGGAAGCCCGCCCGCAGCATGTTGCGGTAGGACGGGTTCGGGTGGTCCGGCGTGTCCTCGCCGGTCTCGGTGACCAGCCACCGGCAGCCCAGCGCCGCTGCGTCGACGATGCGCCGGGCCATCAGGGCGCTCTGGGCCCCGCGCCCGCGGAACGCGGGGAGCGTGGCCGCCCCTTCCAGCGCCCCGATCTGCCCGTGGACGAACAGCACCCCCAGGGCCACCGGCTCCTTGCCAGCCCAAGCCAGGTAGTGCTGCCACCCCTGCCGACCGACCAGCCCGGCAAGGAGCCGGCCGAACTCCGGTGGCGTTTCGAACCCTACGTTGAGGAGTTCGGCCACCGCGTCGGCGTGCTCCGCCCCCGCCAGGGTGATCCGCAGGTCGGTACGGGCCTCCTGCGGCGGCGCAACGTCCCGGATCAGCTTGGCCCAGTTATCCTTGCGGACCAGGTCCCGCGCTTCCAACCCCAGGCGCAGGACCTCCTGCTCCGCCGGCGGCACGGCAGGGCTCACCTGGACCAGGTAGCGCACCCCCGCGCCACGATAGAGCGCGTTGATGGACTCCACCACCGCCTCCGAGATGGGCTCGCGCAGGCCGAGCCCGACGACCCGGTTGAGCATGGGCACGTCCAGGTGGTGGGCAGCCAGCGCCGCGGCCGAGCCCAGCCGCAGCAGGCGCAGACCAACGCGCTCAGCCAGCTCGGGTGCCGCCGCGGCACCCTCGGCCAGCACCTCGGCCTCTGCGAACTCCACGATCTCGGCAGCTTTGCGGAGGGAGAGCCCGAACGGCGCTTCCGCAGGCGCCTGGAGCGTAGAAAGATCAGGGCTAGCCAGTTGCTGCGTCATGGCCTGACCTCCGGACCATCGGCGCCTCGGCCGCCTGGCGGCGGATGATCTCCGCGTCCCAGTGGCCCGTGCAGTAGACCACCTGCTCGGCGATCCGCCCTCCCTCGAGGCGGAGCAGGTGGATCTCGCGGAAGAGGCGCTCCTCTCCGTGTGCTTCGAAGTGGACCTCCCACTCGGCGATCTGCCACTCGCCCCTGTCGATGACACAGGACGAGGCAACCCGCAGCGGCATGCCGTAGCCCTCGTGCAGGACCTCCTTGATCGCCTCCGGGCCCTGGAGTTGGAAGCGCCAGTAGGGCACGTTGGCATCGACCAGGGCATCGGGCGCGTACAGCTCGCCAACCGCGTCGATCTGGCCCGCAGCCAGGAGATCGAGCAGACGTCTGGCGACGCTCCAGGTTGGCTCGGTGGAGATGGTAGCGCTCATCGTGACCTCCCGCTCTCGTTCACCTAGTTCGCCGAGCCCGCGGCCTGGAGGTTCTTCAGCACGACCTCCATGGTCTTCTGCATCTCGGCGGTGGGGCTGAACTCCACGATCTCGGTGTCGGCGAAGAAGACCGGGGTGTGTCCCGGCCTGGCGTAGTAGGCCTGGCCGGCGGTGATCACGTCCTCGCCGTCCGCGTATCGGTAGATCAGCTTGCCCCTGAGCACCACGCCCCAGTGGGGGCACTGGCAGCGGTCGTCGGGGAGCCCCCTGAAGAGCTCGGCGGGGTCGGCGTCCGCCGTGTAGGTCTCGAAGCCGACCGTGTACCCGCCCAGGTCCTCGTAGCGGCCCTCAAAGCCCTCCATCGTCTCGACCTGTGACGCCTGGTCCTTCCCAATGCGAGTCATCGCTCCCTCTCCCTTCCGCAGGAGGCCGTCGTGCGGCTCCTGGTGCTGACATCCAACAGGCGTGAGGAAGCGCCTCACGATGTGAGGGGCACTGGACAGGTTGCTTACAGGTTCCAGGGGACTGGCTCGTCAGGGTTGTAGACGCAGAACGTGCCGGTCTTGACTGAGCGGCGCAGGTGGCGCCCGAGCTGCGGGTGGGCCGCCTCGACCCGGCCGAGAGCGTCGCGGATGCGCCAGGTCACGGCCGTGCGGGCGCGCTCGACGACGTCGCCGCTTCGACGCGCCCGACCACCCAGGCCGTAGGCGGCGGCGAGCTGCGTCAGCAGGGCGTCCCGCTCCTCCTGGGCACGCGCCGAGCGTTCGGCGTCGCCGGCGGCGTCGGCCTCCTCCAGCTCGGCCTCCAACTCGACCAGACGGGCCTTGTATGCCTCGCGCGCCTGGGCGTCGATGGCCTCCCCCGCGTCGGTCGCTTCGCGGAGCTCCTGGGCCAACGCCGAAGCGCTCTGCTGACGGCGCGGCGGCCCCGGGTTGCCGGCCAGGTCGAGGACGTGCATCTCCCTGCCGGGTTGGGCCAGCAGCCGGGCCAGGTCGCGGAGGCCCTTGGCGTCCTTCAGATGGACCACCCGGCCGGCGAAGCCGATGGTCCAGAACTCGCCCTCCTTGCGGAACACGTTGCCGACGGGCGCGGCGGGAGCATCCGCCAGCGGTGCCGGGCCGAGGAGGCGTTCCATCTCCCGCGCCCAGTAGTCGAGGCCGAGCTCGCGGTAGATCGCCAGGGCCTCGGCGAGCCGCTCCCGCTGGCCCAGCGCCCGGCCCGCGTCGCGCAGGGTGTGGGCGATGAGCAGCGGCGCGCCCAGGCCGCGGTTGGCGACCAGGGCGGCCTCGAAATGATCGGCCGCCGCCTGTCGGCGGCCCAGCAGCCCCGCCAGGCGGCCCAGGTGTCGCTCCACCGAGCCGTGGTACGCGGCGCCGATGCCCTCCACGGTGAAGCGCGAGCGGTAGAGCAACAGCATCTCGTACAGTTGGCCGGCCAGCGGGTGGCCACCCACCGTCGCCACGGTCTCCGTGAGCTGGACCATCACCGGCAGCCACTCGGAGTCGAGTGGCGCCGCAGCCAGCTCACCCGCCGCGCCGCGGTCGAGCAGCCCGCGGGCCTCGGCGTGGCGTCTGGTTTCAGCCCGGGACAGCGCAACGGTCGCCCACGCCTGAATGCCCAGTTCGGCCAGGTATTCGGCCACGCCGACCAGCAGCTCCGCCGCCTGTCCGAATTCCCCGCGCTCGCGCAGGGTGAAGAAACGCAACCCGCCGCTCAGCACGCCCGCGTTCTCGCTGTGCGCGCGCCGGCCAATCGCCGCCGCCTCGGTCGCCCGCCGCTCGGCCTCATCCAGGTGGCCGCTCATCAGCGCGCGCATACCTCTCCACAGCGGCACGTACCACTGGTACAGGGGCTGGCGAACGGATGCGGCGACGTGAGCGAAGGCCTCGATCTCGGCGTCCGCGCCGGCGATGTTGCCCACCTCGAGCAGGGCCACCACCCGCATGCGGCGGCCGAGCAGCTCCAGGCGGCGGTCGCTGAGTGCCCGCGCCAGGCGCACGATCTCGGCCGTCTCCGCGAGCCGCCGCTCGCAATCGGCCGGGCCGGCGATGGCATCACAGTGGGCCGCCAGGCCGTAGGCGAGCGCAGCATCGTCGCCACTTCGACGGGCGACGTCCACGGCCGCTTCGCTCAGGGCCAGGCGCCGCTCCACGCTATCGGAATAGGAGAGCGCCACGGACAGGCGGGCCATCACCCACGCGCGCAACGCGGATCGCTCGTCGCCCAGGGCCGCCAGCGCTTCTTCCAGCAGATCGAGCTGGCTTCGGTCGAGGAGCGCAACCTCGAAGCCGGCGGGGCCGGACCCCATCCCCAGCGCGGCCCTGGCGAGCTGCTCCGGATTGCCCGCCGATCGGGCCAGGGCAGCGGCCTGTTCGTAGCTGTTGCGGGCCGCGGGCAGGTCCCCCGCGGCCACCTGGGCATCGGCGAGAGCGAGCAGCAACGCCACGCGATCGGCGGCCGCCGGCGCCAACTCCAGGGCCGCCAGGGCTCGCTGGTAGAGGGACACCGCGTCTTCGTACGCCAGCATGGCCATCGCCCGCTCTGCGGCCTCGGTTGCGTAGCGAACGGCCCTGGCCGCGCTCCCGCCGGGCGCGGCCAGCCGGAAGTGGTGGGCCAGCTCCGCCGGGTCGACGGCCATGCCTCGGTCACGCAGCGCCTCCAGCGCCTCGCCAACCTGCTGGTGCAGCCGCACGCGACGGGCAAGCCCGAGCTCATCGTAGACGGCTTGGCGAATCAGGGCGTGCCCGAAGGCGTATCTCCCGACTCCGGCCTCGCGCACCAGCCGAGCGGCCACGGCCTCGTCGAGGAGCGCCAGCAGCGCCGCCGTTTCCACTCCCGTGACCTGCTGTACGGCCTCCAAGGTGAACTCCTGGCCGAGCGCGGCCGCCGCGGACAGGGCCGCCTGGCACCGGTCGGACAGCCGTGCCACTCGGCGGCCCAGGACGGTTCGCACCCCCTCGGGCACGCCGATCCCGCCGTCAGCTTCCGCGAAGCGGTCCAGCGCCTGCTGCGCGTCCAGGAGGCGGACGAGCTCTCGGGCGAACAACGGGTTGCCGCCGGTGTGGCGGTGGATGGCAGCCTCCGTTTCAGACGAGGGCCGTGCGCCGGTAAGCACCGCGACGAGCTGGCCGATCTCGGGCGCGGTCAGGCCCGTCAGGAGCAGCTTGCGCCCGTGCCGCAGCAGCCCCGGGAGCGCCTCCCAGAATGGGTTGCCCGCGCCGAGCTCTGTGTCGCGGGAGGTGCCGAGGACGACCACAGGCATGGCCCGCAACAGGGGCGCGACGAAGGTCAGCAGGCGGATGGAGGGCGCATCGGCCCAGTGCAGGTCGTCGAACACCAGGAGCAGCGGCCGGCCGCGGGCGGCGGAGCGCACCTGCGCGGCCACGGCCTCGAACAGCTCCAGGCGGGCCAGCTCCGGGTCGGCCCTGGTGCCGTCGGGCTCGGCGTCCGGCAGCCCTAAGAGCAGCCGGGCGAGCGGCTCGCCCGCGGGCGTGTTGGCCGTCTCGGCCCTGTCACCTGCGATCTCGCGTATGAGCTGCCTCCACGGCCAGAAGGCCGGTGCGGCGCCGGCCTCCCAGCAGCCTGCCCAGGCGACCTGCATGCCCATGGCATGGGCGCGTTCTGCCGCCATCTCGGCCAGGCGGGTCTTGCCGATGCCGGCCTCGCCCGCGATGAGCACCAGCTCGCCACGACCGGCGGTCGCGAGGGTGAGGACGGCGTCTAACTCCGCGAGATCGCGCTCGCGGCCAACAAAGCCCCCGCTCACCTGCAGCGTCAAGGCCCCCACCCCGCGGAATGGTCGAGTATAGCGCCGCTGTTTCCGCGTGAAGAGTGACGACCTTACTCTTGCGCGCCTACGCTCATCACTCGAACGGCGCGCGACTGAGGCAGGATTGTGCCGGCAAACGTGCTGACGTGCGCGGTAACGGGGCTGGAGGAGTTGATGCAGATCCGGTCGGATGCCCCGCCTGGCGGGCTGCCCAAGTTTCTGGTGGGCCTGCCGGATAACGCAGGTGCCCGGTGGGTGCGCACACGGGTCAGGAGTGCTAGGCTCGTATCTTCCGACGCGACGCACCACCGTGAACCTGCCGCCGGAGCTACATGAAGACGAAGGCGCGAGACGACCGACCGCCGACCGCGCGCATCCTGCTGGTCGGCCGGCGGTCGTCGGACTCACGGCGCGCTGGAGGTTACCGACAAGTCCGCCGCCAGCCACCTGCACCAGGTGCGGAATGCCGGACCTCAGCCCGCGACACGGCGGGTCGTCCGGGCACCGGTTGGGACTGCCTCCTCGGGCCCCGAGTCTCGGCGTTTCCGCGGCCGACGTTGGTGTGGTGGCATCAGCACCAAACGCTCGGACTCCGAGCTGACGGCGACTAACGCCACTTGGTGTCAGCCGAACCTCAAACGTCGTTTGAGGTTCGGCTGGCGTAGGCTCCCCGACCAGGATTCGAACCTGGAACCTACCGGTTAACAGCCGGCCGCTCTACCGTTGAGCTATCGGGGACAGCGCCAGGATTGTACCTATTCGGGCGCGCCTGAGTCAAAGCGTCCGGTGGGCGCGGCTACGTCGCGCCCGCTGCCAGGGGTGGCCAGGTGCCGGTACACTCGCCGCCCGGGATAGAATCAGAGCATCGCGATGAACCTGACCCGAATGGCCCGGGCTGAGCGGGCCAGGCTAGCCCGGGGGCGCTCCTGACAGCCACCGCTCACTCCGCCGGCTCGCTGGTCGTCGGGCAGTCCGGCGGGCCCACTGCCGTGGTCAACACCAGCCTGGCCGGGGTGATCCGCGCCGCGCTGGAGAGCGGCCGCTTCCGCCGCGTGCTCGGCATGCTCCACGGCATCGAGGGACTGCTGGCGGACGACTTGGTGGACCTGGCGGCGCAGCCGGCCAGCTTCCTGGAGCGGCTTGCCCAGACGCCGAGCGCCGCGCTGGGCTCCTGCCGCTACAAGCTGCAGCCCGACGACCCGGAGCGCGCCCTGGAGGTGCTGCGCCGACACGAGGCGGGGGTCTTCATCTACATCGGTGGGAACGACTCCGCCGACACGGCGCACCGCGTTGCCCGGGCGGCGCGCACCGCCAGCTACGACCTGGCGGTGCTGGGAGTGCCGAAGACCATCGACAACGACCTGCCGGAGACGGACCACTGCCCCGGCTACGGCAGTGCCGCCCGCTTCCTGGCGCTCGCCACCCGCTGGGTGGGGGCGGATACCCGGGCGATGCGGCGGACCGATCCGGTGCGGATCATCGAGGTGATGGGGCGCCACGCCGGCTGGCTAGCCGCCGCGAGCGCGCTGGGCCGAGAGCAGGAGGGGGACGCGCCGCACGTCGTGCTCGTCCCGGAACGCCCCCTGGCGCTGGAGACCATTCTGGCAGCGGTCCAGTCCGCTTATCGGGCCTCTGGTTTTGCCGTGGTGGTGCTGTGCGAGAACCAGCCGGATGAAACCGGCGCGGTGCTCGGCGCGCGGGGCGGCCCGCGCTATGTCGACCCGTTTGGCCACGCCTACTACGACAGCCCGGGGCTGTATCTCGCCACCCAGGTGCAGGAGCGGCTCGGGCTGCGTGCCCGCTACGACAAGCCCGGGGCGTTACAGAAGACGTTCATGGCCGCGGCATCGTCAGTGGACCTGGAGGAGGCGGAGCGCTGCGGTCGAGCGGCAGTGGAGCTGGCGCTGGGTGGCCACAGCGACGAGATGGTGATCCTGCTGCGCGATGATGGTCCCCACTACCACTGCCGCACCGGCGCGGCGCCCCTGGAGGTGATCGCCAACCGCCAGAAGCGGCTGCCAGAGGCGTTCATCCGCCCGGATGGTCTCGGGCCGAGCGCGGCGTTCCTCGACTACGCCCGGCCGCTGATCGGCGAGCCGCTGCCGCTACTGGCACGGTTGGACCCGAGCGCGCGGGCGTAGCGGGAACGGCCACGCCGCCCGCCGCGGGAAGCGCCGCCGTTTGGGCCGGGGGAGACCAGGGCGGCCGGGCTGGGTCGCAGGAAGCTGAGGCGGGTGAAGTGGACGCCACGCTAGCCCACGCGGTGGGAGGGGGACGGCTGTCCCCCTCCCACCAGGGTATCTCAGAGCTCCAGCGCGGGGCTACGGCTGGCCCTGGGGGCTACCGGACACCTTGGCCTTCAGCGCTGCCAGGTCGCTCTCGAGCTGAGTTTCGGACTCCAGGTGGGCGAACTTCTCCTCCAGGGTATCCGTCTCCAGCTCGCGGGCGGCGTCGGCGCGCGCTTCCTGCTCCTCCACTCGCTGCTCCAACTGCTCGAACTGGGACAGCGCAGAGGGGGTGCTGATCCCGGCCATCGTCTCGCGGATCTGCGTCTCCGCCTTGGCACGGCGGGAGCGGGCGATGAGCAGGTCCTTCTTCGCCTCCGCCTCCTGGATCTTCGCCTCGAGCTGGCGGAGCGCGTCCTTCAGCGTCTCTACCTGGCGGCTCTGGTCCTGCCACTGCTGCTTGAAGCCGTCCGCCGTCTGGCGGTAGGCGTTGCGGCGGGAGAGCGCCTCCTTGGCCAGCTCGTCGTCGCCCTTGCGGACGGCCAGCTCCGCCTTCCGCTCCCACTCGTCGGCGAGCGCCTGGTTCTCCTCGTAGCGTTTGTAGAGCATCTTCTCATCGGCGATCGCCGCCGCGACCTGGGTCTTCACCTGGACGAGCTGGCTGTTCATATCCAGGATGAGCTGCTTCAGGACCTTCTCCGGGTCCTCCGCCCGGTCGATCAGGTCGTTCAGATTAGCGCGGAGCAGCGTGCTAATGCGGTCAAGCAGTCCCATCTCCCTGTACTCCTTCTGGGGCTAGGTGTTGGGTGTCTGGCTCAGGCGAGCCTTCAGATCGGCTAACTCTCGCTCCAGGCGCTCCTCCCGTTGGAGCGCCTCGAACCGCGCCGCCAGCGGGTCGAGCGCCAGCGACGGAATCACCGTCGGCGGGCCGCGGCCCGCCTCCAGGTCCCGCAGATGCCGCTTGAGGGTGCGAATGCGGGCGGACTCGGCCACGTAGGCGTCGCGCAGCCGCGCTGCCTGCCGCCGGTGCTCCTGGCTGCGCCGCTCGGCCTGCGCAGCCAGGTCGGCCTCGCCGCGGCCCCGCGCCCACTCGGCGCGGGCGCGCCAGCGCTCCGCCTCGCGCTCGTGCCGCTCGGCGAGCTGGTGCAGCCGATGCTCGGCGGCGACGGCGGCGCGCAACTCCGCTCGCGCCGCGGCGAGTTCCTCTGCCCGCGCCCGCTCTAGCATCCGCATCACCCCGCGGCCAGCTCGACTTCGATCTCGGCCCGGAGCCGCTCCAGGCGCTCCGGCGGCAGGTCGAGCAGGTCGTCCAGGAACAGTAGCCAGCGGCGTGGGTCCGGCTCGCGGGCGAGGCGGAGCAGCGCTCGGGCGAGCAGCGGGTCGTCCCGCAACGTCGCGCCGCGTGCCGCCAGCCAGTCCCGCAGGTCATCGGCCGTCTCCCCGAGCGTCGCGACACTGTGGCCGTTGAAGCCGGGGGGATCGCTCACCAGGTAGCCCGGATGGACCTTGAAGAAGCGAGCGAGCAGATCGCGGCTGGTCGCCGAGAGGTGGACCCGCGCCCCGCTTTCGAGCTGGGAGAGATAGCTGTGGCTCATGGTTTGCCCGAGCTCCTCCCGCATCAGCCGCACCACCTCCGCCTTGGTCAGTGGCCGGCCGAGGCCACGCAGGCTACCCTCGACTGCGCGCAGGTGGCGCAGCTTCTCGGCCAGCTCCACCGTCGCTACTCCGCTGTCTCGTGGCGCGACGAAGCGCCATCGCTGAGGCTGCCGTCACCCGTGGCCTGCCCGACCGCTGGCAGACGGCCCAGCAGGTCTGCAACCTTCATACCGGTCAGCGTCTCGAACAGCGCTGGCGCCTGGGCGATCATCCGCGCCAGGTCGCGGGTGATCTGGCTGGTGCCGAGCGCGCCATTGCCGTCGCCAGTGGACACCACGGTGATGCGATCGACCTTCGCGAGCGGCTCGGCGAACGCCCGCGCGAGCTCCGGCAGCCCGCTGAGCAGCTTGTCCAGCACCGCGGCCTGGGTATACTCGCGGTACGCCCCGGCCTTGAGCGACATCGCCCCGGCCTCCGCCTTCCCCTTGGCCTCGATGATCTCTGCCTCGGCCGTGCCCTGCAGCCGGGTGATGTCCGCCTGCGCCTGGCCCTGGGCCCGCGTCGCCTCCGCCCGGCCCTGAGCCTCCAGCACCAGCCGCTGCCGCTCGGCCTCCGCCAGCGTCTCGATCCGCCGCCGCTCCGCCTCGGCCGCCTTCAGCACGGTGGCCGCCAGCTCTTTCTCGCGGCGGGCGATCTCAGCCTCCTGGACCTTGACCTGCTCCTCCTTCTCGACGCGCTGGACCTTCACCGCCTCCAGTACCACCTGCTGCTGCATCACGTTGGTCTGGAGCTCGTACGCCTTGTCAGCCTCCGCCTGAGCGCGCTTCGTCTCGGCCAGGAACGCCGCCTGCTTGAGCGCCAGGTCGCGCTGGGCCTCGGCCTGCCGCGCGGCGGAGGCGGTCTCGGCGATCGTCTTCTCCTGCTCCGCCTGGGCGCGGGCGATCGCCGCTTCGCGCATCGTCTCCGCCTGGCGGATCGCGGTGTCCCGCTGCGCCTCGGCGGCGGCGATGTCGGCGTCGCGCTTGATCCGGACGATGTCCGGCTTGCCCATGTTCTCGATGTACTGGTTCTTGTCGCGCACCTCGCGGATGGTGAACGAGACGACCTCAAGGCCCATCTTGCCCATGTCCTCGGCGACGTTGGCCCGCATCCGCTCGGAGACCATCTCCGGCTGCTTGACGATCTCCTCCACCGCGAGCTGACCAACGATCCCGCGCAGGTGGCCTTCCATGACCAGGCGGATCAGCCCCTCGCGTTCCTCGGGCTTCTTGCTCAGGAACTGCTCGGCGGCGGTCAGGATGCTGTCGCGGTCGGACTTCACCTTGATCTGCGCCACCGCCTCCACGTTCACCGCCACGCCCTGGCGGGTGTAGAGGTCCTGGGTCGGCGCGACGTCGAACGACATCAGCTCCAGCGAGAACTCGCGATAGGTCTGCAGCACCGGCAGGACGAGCGCCCCGCCGCCCTTGACCACGTGGGTGCCGCCCAGGCCGTACACGATCAGCGCCTGGTTGGGGCCAACCTTACGGAACAGGCCGGAGAATAGCGCCAGCACCAGGAACACCACCCCGGCGAGCGCCGCCGCGATCAGAACCAGAGCCAGTAACGGGTTGAGCATTAGCGCCCTTCCTCCCTCTGCCCCTGGGCGCTCACGTAGACGCTCCAGGGCTGGACGTAGGCGATCCCGCGCTCCAGGCGGGTGATGACTACCTCGGTGCCGCGCGCAATCGCGCCGCCATCCTCGGCGCGGGCGCCGTCGCTGTGGCGCGTCCCGCCGAGCGTGTAGACGATCTCCCCGATCCCGCCAGAGCGGATGTCGCGACTCACCCGGGCGACCGTGCCGGGGCCGACGACCTCCTCCAGGAACGTCTGGCCCGGGAGCAGCAGCCGCACCAGGTAGAGCGTGACGAAGCCTGCGCCGACCAGGCCGGCGACGGTGGCGGCAAGCAGGCAGAGCGCGGCGACCAGGCCGAGCAGGGTGTAGGTGGCGAAGCCGACCCCGCCGAACCAGGCGAGGAAGACGGCAAGGGTGGCAGGGCTCAGGTGGAGCGAGCCGAGCGTCCAGTGATGCTCGGCGGACTGCTCCGCGGCGAGACCAGGGTGCCCCCCGGCGCCATGGGCGCCGGGCATATGAACCAGGTGCGCGTGGCCCAGACCGTGGCCAAGGCCGTGCAGCCCCGGGCCAGCCAGGAACGAGAGGGCGGTAAAGGCGACCCCGAAGGCGAAGCAGAAGAGGAACAGCCCGGCCAGCAGGTCCACGCGCCCACTCCTGTCTATTGCAATTTGCAATATCTAGCGTAGCAAATTGCGATGCCACGGTCAAGCTGGCCGCTCGGGTGCTGGACGTGTGGCCCAAGCTGCCATGCCCCGGCTCGCGGGCGGATCCGTCCGAACGTGGCCGCTGGGAAGCGGGCGAAGCGCCATGGCTGGGCTGCCATACCTCGGCCCGCGTGATGCTTGGGGCCGGGTCCCAGGGAGCCGCGAGGGCGCGCTGCTTACGCCTCTAGCCCGCTCGGCGATGTGGCCGCGTCGCGCAGGGTGCGCATGATCTCCGCCAACTGCGCGAGCTGCGTCGGGGTGAGCGGGGCGGCCACGTACCGCCGCAGGCCCTCCAGGTGCACCGCCACCGCGCGCTCCAGCAGCCGCGCGCCCTGCTTGGTCAGCACGGCGTAGGTGACCCGGCGGTCAGTAGGGCAGTGCTGGCGGACGATCAGGCCGGCGCGCTCCAGCCGGTCGGCCAGCCGAGTGAAGCCGCTGCTGGAGAAGGAGACGCTGGTCGCCAGCTCGGTGAGCGGCAGGCGCTGGCCTGGGGTCCGCCCGAGCCGCAGGAGTACCTCGAACCACTTCGCCGGCAACCCCAGCTCGCGCTCGAGGTCGGCTTCGAAGCGCTGGTTGACGCGGGCACAGCCCTCGACCACCAGCCCCCAGGTGGTGATCAGTGGGTGCTCCAGGGGAGCGTCCAACTCCTGGCGCGGCGTGCTCCTCACGCCATTCATGATATCTGCCCTCTGGCTCCTTGCGCGCGCAGCAGACGACGGCTATAGTGTCTCTAGCGACAATTATTGCAGATAGAGACATTCTGCTGCTGCGGGGAGCTGCGATGGTGACCATTCTCGGCACTGGCAACATGGCTCGGGGCATCGGCACCCGCCTGCTCGCTGCCGGCGCGGACGTGACCCTGCTCGGGACCCAGGCCGCCAAAGCCGAAGCGCTGGCCGCGGAGCTGCGGGGCGCGGCCAGCGGAGGCGCCGCGGTGAAGAGCGGGGTGGTTGGCGATCCCATCGCTGATGAGATCATCGTGCTGGCGGTGCCCTATGCCGCGGCTGGGTCGCTCCTGCAGCGGTATGCCACCCAGCTCGGCGGCAGGACAGTCGTCGACATTACGAATCCGCTCAACGCCACCTACGACGGCCTGGTGACGCCGCCGGGCTCCTCGGCCGCCGAGGAGCTCGCTCACGTCGTGCCGGAGGCGACGCTCGTCAAGGCGTTCAACACCACGTTCGCCCAAACCCTCGTCGCCGGGCAGGTCGCCGGCCAGCCGCTGGACGTCTTTCTCGCCGGCGACGACGCCGCGGCCAAGGCGCGCCTGGCCCAGCTCGTGCAGGCCGGCGGGATGCGCCCGATCGACGCTGGTCCGCTGCAGCGGGCGCGCCAGCTCGAAGCCCTGGGGTTGCTGCACATCACCCTGCAGTCCACCCTCGGCACCGGCTTCGCCAGCGCGGTGAAGATTCTCCCGTGAACTCGGCGCAGACAAGGAGTTAAGGTGACTGCCATGTTCCAGATCAAGCGGCTCAACCACGCGGTGCTGTACGTGCGTGACGCGCAGCGCGCGGCGCAGTTCTATCGCGACGTCCTCGGCTTCGTCGTCGCCGAGCAGTACGGTGACCAGGCGGTGTTCATGCGCACCAACCCGAACACCCAGAACCACCACGACCTGGGCCTGTTCGGGATTGGCCTCCAGGCCCCCCCGCCCACGCACGGCGAGCGCGTCGGGCTGTACCACCTGGCCTGGGAGGTCGAGACGATCGAAGACCTGGCTCGCGCCCGCGAGGCGCTCCTGCAGGCCGGGGCGCTGGTCGGCGAGTCCGACCACGGCACCAGCCTGAGCCTGTACGCGAAGGATCCTGACGGCAACGAGTTCGAGGTGTTCTGGCCGGTTCCGCGCGAGGAGTGGGAAAGCCGTGGCTTTGGGACGCGCCGCCTGGATCTGGCCGGCGAACTGGCCCGACGCACTGCCGGACGCGCGAGCGCCTGATCCGCCGCGCCGCCTGCCGCACCCGGTGCCGGCGCTTCTACGCGAGCGCCTGGGCCACGTCGGCGATCAGGTCCGCCGTGTCCTCGATCCCGGCCGAGATCCGCACCAGCCGGTCGGAGATCCCCAGCGCCTGCCGCTGCTCGGGCGTGAGCGAGCGGTGGGAGGCCATCGCCGGATACAGCACCAGCGAGCTGACGTCGCCGAGCGTCGGCGCCGGCTTGATGAGCCGCAGCCGGTCCATGAAGGCGAACACCTCGGCGCGGCCGCCGTCCGCCAGCTCGAAGGAGAGCACCCCGCCGTAGCCACGCCCGCCGAAGAGGCGGGTGGCGAGCGCGTGCTGCGGGTGAGCGGGCAGGCCCGGGTAGTACACCCGGGCGACGCGCGGGTGCTCCGCCAGCGCTCGGGCGAGCGCGAGCGCGTTCGCGCACTGGCGCTCGTAGCGCAGCGCCAGGGTCTTCAGTCCCCGCAGCGTCAGCCAGGCCTCGGCCGGGCTCAGGATCCCGCCGGCCAGGCGGGCCACCTCCCGCAGCCGCTTGCAGGCGTCGGCGCTGCCGACCACGACCCCGCCGGTCACGTCGCCGTGTCCACCCAGGTACTTGGTGGCGCTGTGGACGACCAGGTCCGCGCCGTGCTGGATCGGCCGCAGCAGGTAGGGGCTGGCGAAGGTGTTATCCACGATGCACACCGCTCCGGCTTGATGCGCCGCCTCGGCCAGCGCCCCCACGTCGGAGACCTTCAACAGGGGGTTGGAGACGCTCTCCACCAGCAGCGCCACCGCCGGCTGCTCCTCGAAGGCGGACCAGACGCCCTCCAGCCAGGTGGCGTCTATGAAATCGGTCTCCACGCCCAGCGGCGCCAGCACCCGGCTGAGCAAGCCGAGCGTGCCACCGTACAGGTCACGCGCCGCCAGCAGTCGGCTCTGCGCCTGCACCCCGCTGGCGAGCAGCGCCGCGTGCAGCGCCGCCTGGCCAGAGGCGAAGGCCACCGCCGCCTCGCCGCCCTCCAGCGCCGCAACGGCCCGCTCGAACGCCTCGACCGTTGGGTTGCCGTGGCGGGTGTAGACCGGGCCGAGGCTCGGGTCGTCAAAGGCGCGGTCCAGCGCCTCGGCGCTGTCGAAGTAGAAGGCGGAGGCGTGGACCACGGGAGTAGACGTGGGGTGCGCCCCGCCGGGCGGGCGCTCCTCGCCGGCGTGGACCGCCAGCGTAGAGAATCCAAGCTCGGGCCGTGGTTCTGTCATTGCGCCGCCCCTCCTGTCCGCGGCTCGCCGCGCTGAAAGACGATCCTGCCCTCGACGCCGACGAGGTCGACGCCTGTCTCCAGCAGTGTAGCCGCCTCGGCCGCGAGGACGTCACGGTCGAGCACTACGAAATCGGCCCGCTTGCCCACGGCCAGATCGCCAAGCTCGCGCTCCAGCCCGGCGGCGATCGCGCTCCCGTGCGTGTAGGCGCGCACCGCTTCCGCCAGCGTCAGCCGCTGCTCCGGGTGCCAGCCGCCCGGCGGCTCGCCCGACTCTCGCTGTCGCGTCACCGCCGCGAACAGACTGAGTAGCGGCTCCAGGCGCTCGACCGGGGCGTCCGTGCCGAAGGCGAGTGGCGTGCCCGCATCGAGCAGGCTGCGCCAGGCATAGGCGTGGCCGGCCCGGCGCGGCCCCCAGTGGCGCTCGGCGATCAGCATGTCGGAGGTGGCGTGGATCGGCTGCATCGAGGCGACGACGCCGAGCTGGGCGAAGCGCGGGACGTCGGCCGGATCCACGAGCTGAGCGTGCTCGATCCGCGCCGGCGGGGTGCCCGGGGCAGGCGTCACAGAGGCACGCGCCACCTCGACCGCGTCGAGCGCCAGCCGCACCGCCTGGTCGCCGATCGCGTGCATCGCCACGCCGAGCCCGTTCTCCTCGGCCAGCCGCACCGCCTCGACCAGCGCCTCACGCTCGATCGTCGGGATGCCGCGGCTGGCGCTGCCCTCATACGGCTCCAGTAGCCAGGCGGTCTGCGGGCCGAGCGCGCCGTCGGTGAAGATCTTCACCGGGCCGATCCGCAGCGTGGGCGAGCCGAACCCGGAGCGCAGCCCGACCTCCACCGCCTGGGGCAGCCGCGTCAGCGGAATGCCGAGCGTCACCCGCAGCGGCAGCGCCCCGGCGCGCTCCAGCGCCTGGTAGGCGGCCATCAGGGTGGGGTGCGGCACCCCGGGACAGCCCAGGTCGTGCGCTCCGGTCAGCCCCATCCCGAGCGCCAGCGGCAGCCCCCGCCGCAGCGCCGCTTCACAGGCCGCCGCGTCCGGCGGCTCGATCACCCGTTCCAACAGCGCCTTCGCGTCTTCCAGCAGCACCCCGGTCGGCTCGCCGCGGGCGTCGCGCAGGAGCTGCCCGCCCGGCGGATCCGGGGTGCTCGCGTCGATCCCGGCCCGGCGCAGCGCCTCGCTGTTGGCCCAGAGCGCGTGGCCATCCTTACTCCACAGCGCCACCGGCTGCGCGGGCGCCACCCGGTCCAGGTCCTGCCGGGTGGGGAAGCCGCCCCAGAGGTTCTTGTTCCAGCCCTGCCCCTGGACCCACGCCCCCGGCCGGGTCCGGCTCACCTGCGCCGCGACCGCGGCCAGCGCGTCGTCCAGCCGCCCCAGCCCGTCCAACTGGACGCGCTCCAGCCCGAGCGCCCACCAGAGCAGGTGCACGTGCGCATCGACGAAGCCCGGCAGCACCGCCCGCCCGGCGAGAGGCACAACCTTGGTGCCCGGGCCCATCTGAGCACGCAGCGCCTCGCTCGCTCCGAGCGCTGCGACCCGGCCGGCTCGGACCCCGAGCGCCTGGTAAGGCGGAGCCTCCGGCCGGGCGTAGACGCGGCCATCGAGCAGCAGCAGGTCGAACGGCGCCGCCACGCTAGAGCCCGGCATGACCTGAGACGCCTGGCGCGGAGATCACGGCGCGGGCACAAAGATCGCTCATCGTTCGCACAGTGTACCCGCCGGCCCGAACGAAGGGCACGGCGCGAGCGCCCCGGGCTCCGCCACCGCCCGGGCGGCCGCCCGTTGAACTTTGAACAAGCGGATGGGAGAACCCCCCATGGAGTCGTTCAACATCTTTTTGGCCACCGGCCACCCGGCCGTGTTGCTGTTCTTCACTGTGGTCGCTCGTCACGCCCAGCCCGAGCTGGCCGTTCAGCACGTGCCCGCCGAGGGCCTGGCCCTCGGCAGCGCTGGGGTACGGCTGTAGTCCGTCCATCCTGCAGATTGCGCTCGTCGGCCGGCCTGTGGAGGCGCGGTCATCGAGTCATGGTGTGCGCAATCACTGCCGGGCGACGAGAGAGGGCCGCCAGTTGAACGGACGCTGCGATCCCATCCCGTACCACGGCGACGCAATCGATCATTCGCTGTATAGCGGCTCCAGATCAAGCTCCGAGGTGCTGGGTGCACCGACGGGGGATCTGGATGGCCGGCTTCGCGAGCCGCAGCCGCCACACCCCCGGTCGGTGGCCGCGTACAGGTTCTGGTCGTCGATACCGAGCGCCAGGTCGTCCCCGGGTCCTGGCGCCCCAGCGGCTGCCAGGTCGTCCCTGCATCCGGGCTGGTCTGCACCCCCTGGCCGACTCCAGCCAGGGCCAGGTACACCTACCTGGTCGGGGGCGCTCGGATTGTAGGCGAGGCCGCCGATCGTCACGTTGCGAAAGTGCTGCCAGTCCACCAGGAAACTGCGCAGCCGGCGCCAGGGCTGGAAGTCATCGTCTGTGCGGTACAGCCCCGAGGGCTCATAGCTGGCGGGAGTATTCGGGGCCGGCCCCGTCGCCAGGTAGTAGCGCGAGAGGGCACGACCTTGCCCGCCGACCAGGTGGATCGGGAACGGCCCCGGCTGCCCGGCCGCTGGACTGACGAGCACGGCCCGGCTGGCGCCAGCCGGGCCGTGCTCTGCTGCAGGACGTCGGCGAGGTTGCGGCTCGCGTAGCAACCGGAGGCGCGGAAGACCCGCTGAGCGTCGGTGGGGTGGGGCTGGAGAATCAGCACGGTCCAGGTGCACAGCGCGGAGCTCCTGTTGCCGTATTCCCGCTCCTCCTACGTCGCGCCGCCGTCGCGGCGGCGCTGGAAGGAGTAAGGCCCGGCAGCGGGCTCAGCTCCCAGTCACCCACCGGCTGAGCCCCCACCTGGCCACTCCCGCCCCCTGTCAGCAGCGCCAGCAGCAGGGCTGCCGTCCCCAGCCCGCTCAGCCCGCGTCAGCTCCTCATTGCTCCTCCTGCCCTCGGGCTCCCGTTCCCACCCGTCTCCCTACACCCCTGCAGGCTGTGCACCCCAAAACCGGAACGTCTGCGGCGGCCTGCGGTTCCGACACCCGGGCGTGCCGCTGCCGGCCCACCACGTCCCGCTTTCCCCGCGCCCCGGCGCGGCCTTACCCTGCTGTGGCGGCAGGCCGACGCGCGGTGCTGGCAGCGCTCAGCGGAACGGCGGGCCAGGCGCGGGACAGGGGCGCTAGTACTCGCAGAAGAAGGTCTGGGCGTACTCGACGTACCCGAGTGCGCGGCAGACGCGCGCCGAGGCGTGATTCGTCCGATCGTGGATGTACAGCGGCACCCGGCCGTGGTCCAGGATGTACGCCGTGGCCGCGGAGACGACCCGCTTGGCCAGGCCCCGCCCACGGTAGGCCGGCTCGGTCACCACTGCCAGCTCCCACACCTGGTCGGACTTCAGCTTGATCGCGGCCCAGGCGGCGATCTCGCCGTGTGCCCCGTTCACCACGAAGATCTCCCCGTCGAAGCGGCGGCGTAGCTCCGCCCCGCGCACGTCAGTGCGTGCGAGCTGCTCGGCGCCCAGCGGCGTGGGCCGGAAGTGGGCGGGATCGGTGAACAGCACGTCGCCGGTCAGGGAGAAGGCATAGGGCACGGCCCGCTGGCTGATCGCCCGCAGCTTGCTGAACTCGCGCTCCCCCAGTGGCCGTCCGGGTGCCGCGCCGGCCAGCTCCCGGCGCACCGCGGGCAGCAGGTCGGCCCGCACCGAGACGACCCCGCCGCTGGGGGTGGAGAGCGCGTAGATCGGGGTGATATACCCGCCCCAGCTCGGCCGCGCCCGCCGCTCGCTGGCGACGACGTGGACGCCCGGGACACGGAAGCTCTCCGGGGGGACGTCCAGGAGCAGGGCGTGGAACGCGTCCAGCCGAGGCTGGGTGCCAACGAGCAGGCGTTCTTCGAGCACAGCGCTCCCGGGTGATCGAGATGTCTCTCCCTCCAGTATAGGCCGCTCCGGCGGCGAGCGGGCCGGGGGAAAGCCCTCGCTGGGCTGAGGCTGGTGGGGTATCATCGCCTGGGGCCCGGGGAGATGGAAACGCAAGCGCGCATGGACGCCTGGCCGCCGCGCCGCCGGGTGCGCCGACGGATCGCTGGTGGCCAGCGGCTCGTCCTGTTCGGCGCGCTTGTCGCGCTGCTGATCCTCTTCCTGGTCGGGGTCAACAGCTACGCCGACTGGCTCTGGTTCTCGGAAGTCGGCTACCAGTCCGTCTACGCCACCACCCTCACCGCGCAGCTTGTCCTGTTTGTGCTCGGGGTCGCCCTCTTCTACGCGGTGTTCGTCGCCAACGTCGTGGTTGCTCGGCGCCTGGCGCACGCCTACGAGCGCCAGATCGTGCACGCGGAGGCGGGCATCTGGGAGTACGTGGCGCGGGTCGGGGCGCGGATGAGCAGCCAGGCGGCGGCAGCCCGACTGCTCCATCGCGGCGTCCTGCTGCTCGGCCTCGCGCTCGCGGCCGTTATGGGCGCCGCGCTGTCGGCGGAGTGGCTAACGGTGCTGCGTGCCCTCTACGGGGCGCCGTTCGGCGTCGCCGACCCTGTCTTCGGCCGCGACGTGGCGTTCTTCGTCTTCGCGCTCCCGTTCTACCAGCTCCTGCAGAACTGGCTGATCGGGCTGGTGATCCTGGCCACCACGGGCGCACTCGCCACCTACGCGCTGGTGCTGAGCCATGAGCTGGGCGTCAGTCTCGAGCAGGCCGCCTACAGCCTGACGCGCGGCATTCGGCTGCACCTGGCGCTCCTGCTGGCAGCGCTGACGCTGCTGGTCGGCGCCACCCACCTGCTCGCACTCTACGGCCTGGTGTACTCGACCCGGAGCCCGGCGGTGGGAGCCGGCTTCGCCGACGTGACGTACCAGGTGCCGGCGCAGTACCTCATGCTCGCGGCCTCCCTGCTGGCCGCGGCCAGCCTGGTCGCCAGCGCCCTCGCCGGGCGGGTGCGCCCGGCTGTCTGGGGCTATGGACTCTGGATCGGTGCCAGCCTCGTCGCCGGCCTGGCGATCCCCAGCCTGCTGGAGAATGTCGAGGTCAAGCCGAACCAGCTCGAGCTGGAGCGGCCGTACATCGAGCAGGCGATCCGCTTTACCCGCATGGCGTACAAGCTGGACGACGTGCAGGAGGAGTTCTTTCCCGCCGACGACGCCGTCACCGCCCAGATGATCGCCGACAACCCGGACACGGTCGACAACATCCGCCTCTGGGACGTCCGCCCGCTCAAGGACACGCTGAACCAGATTCAGAGCATCCGCACCTACTACGGCTTCTCGGACGTTGACGTCGACCGCTACGTGATCGACGGCAAGTACCGCGAGGTGATGCTGGCTGCTCGCGAGCTGATGCCGGAGGCGCTCGGCCAGGCGGCGCCGTCGTGGGTGAACAAGCGGCTGCAATTTACCCACGGCTATGGGCTGACAATGACCCAGGTGAGCGACGTAGCCGAGGAGGGGCGGCCCCGCCTGATCCTGGGCGACGTGCCGCCCGTGGGCGACGTGCCGGTGACCCGGCCGGAGATCTACTACGGCGAGCGGACCCGAGACTACGTCATCGTGCGCACCAGCGAGCCGGAGTTCGATTACCCGCGCGGCGACGGCAACGTCACCACCACCTACCAGGGTACGGCCGGGGTCAACGTTGGCTCGTTCTGGCGCAAGCTCCTGTATGCCCTGTACTTTCGTGATCCGAACCTGCTGCTGTCGTCGGCGCTGCGCCAGGACTCCGCCATCCTGTACCGACGCGACATCGTGGAGCGGGTTGAGCGCATTGCCCCGTTTCTGGTGCTGGACAGCGACCCGTACCTGGTGGTCGCCGATGGCCAGCTCTGGTGGATGATCGACGCCTACACCACCAGCGACCGCTTTCCCTACTCCCAGCCGCTGGCCCCTGGCGGGGGTGCCCCGGGGCTGAACTACATTCGCAACAGCGTGAAGATCACCGTCAACGCCTATGACGGCTCGGTGGGGCTGTATCAAGCGGACAGCCAGGATCCGCTGCTGCGTGCCTATGCCGCGATGTTCCCCGGGCTGCTGCGGCCGCTGGCGGAGATGCCGGCCTCCCTGCGGGCGCACATTCGCTACCCGGAGGACCTATTCCGGGTCCAGGCGTACATCTTCCAGACGTTCCACATGCAGGACCCGCGCGTCTTCTACAACAAGGAAGACGTGTGGGACGTGCCGTTCGAGAAGCTGTACGGGCAGCAGGAACCGGTCGACCCGTACTACGTCATCATGCGGCTCCCGAACGCCTCGCACGGGGAGTTCCTGCTGATGCAGCCGTTCACGCCCCGCAGCAAGGACAACATGATCGCCTGGCTCGCCGGCCGCTCCGACGGCGACAGCTACGGCAAGCTGCTCGTCTACAAGTACCCCAAGGAGAAGCTCGTCTATGGCCCGCTTCAGGTGGAGGGGCGGATCGACCAGGACCCGCAGATCTCGGCCCAGTTCACCCTCTGGAGCACGGCCGGCTCCCAGGTCATCCGCGGCAACCTGCTGGTGATCCCGATCGGGACGTCGAATCTCTACGTCGAGCCGATCTATCTCCAGGCCCAGAACGGCCGCATCCCGGAACTGAAGCGCGTGGTCGTCTCCACCGGGAGCCGGGTGGTGATGGAGCCGAGCCTGCGGGAAGCGCTGGCGAGCCTGTATCGCGATCAGCCGGCCGCTGAGCGCGGGGCGACGACCGCACCCCAGGCGGTGTTGACTTCGGGGAGCACAGACGTCGCCGCCCTGGCGCGTGAGGCGCGCGCGCATTACGAGCGGGCGCAGGAGGCGCTCAAAGCGGGCGACTGGGCGCGCTACGGCCAGGAGCAGCAGGCGCTCGGCGACGTCCTGCGCCAGCTCGACCAGGCAACGCACGCACCGTAGCGAGTCTTGGCGGGGAGGAGGGGGCTGTGGCGTTCATCCTGGTCGAGCTCGGCGCCAGTCCCGCCTTCGCCAATCCCGGCGGAGCCTGCGCCGGGCATCTGGTGCGGACCGAGGCGACGGCGCTGCTGCTCGACTGCGGCTTCGGCGTGGCCGGTCGGCTGCGTTCGCACCTCGAGCCCTGGGAGCTGGCGGCGATCGTCATCTCCCACCTGCACCCGGACCACTACATGGACCTGATTCCACTGCGGTACGGGCTGAAGTACCACCCTCGGCCGTCGCGGGCGCCGCTGCCGCTCTGGCTTCCGCCGGGAGGGATCGAGCGGCTGCGGGACGTCGGGCAGGCGGTGGATGGCAACCCGGCCTTCTTCGACGACGAGTTCGACCTGCACGAGTACCGCGCCGGTGATCGGCTGACACTCGGCGAGGTGGAGCTGGCGCTCTCCCGAGTGCAGCACTACATTCCCTCACACGCAATGCGCCTGTCGGCCCAGGGGCGGCTGCTCGTCTACTCCGCGGACGTCGCGCCCTGCCAGGAACTGGTCGAGGCGGCGCGCGGCGCGGACCTGTTTCTGTGCGAGGCCTCGCTCTTCAGCCCGGCCGAGGATGAGGCGGACCCGTCACGGCGTGGACACCTGACGGCGGCGGAGGCTGGCGAGATCGCCCGCGCCGCCGGGGTAGGCCGGCTACTCCTCACCCATTGCCCCTCCGACCGCCGCCAGGAGCGCCACCAGGCGGCAGCGCAGGCGTTCGGCGGGGCGGTGGCCTTCGCCGTGGAGGGCCAGCAATACGTCATCTAGCGGCAGAGGCGCCTGATTCGATCGCGTACGCTAGCGTGCCCGCGCCAGGGCGGGCGGCGAGGCGCGGTCGAGCCAGGCTTCGAAGGCGGCGGCGGGCATGGGGCGGCTCAGGTAATAGCCTTGCGCCCCGTCGCAGGCAAGCGCCCGCAGCAGCTCCAGCGTCTCGCGATCTTCCACCCCCTCCGCCACCACGTCCAGCCCCAGTTGATGCCCCAGCTCGATCGTCGCCCGCACAATCGCCCGGTCGTTGGCGTCATGCGCCAGGCCTTTGACGAACGAGCGGTCGATCTTAACCTGTTGGATTGCCAGTTGCTTGAGGTAGCTGAGCGAGGAGTAGCCGGTCCCGAAATCGTCGACCGCGAACTCCACCCCTAGCGCCCGCAACTGGCGGATGATCTCGATGACTCGCTGGGGGTCGGCCATCACCGCGCTCTCGGTGATCTCCAGCTTCAACAGCGCCGGCGGCACCTGGTGGCGGGCGAGCAGCTCGGCCACCAGCGTGGGCAACTGCGTGTCCAGCAGATTGCGCATCGAAAGATTGACCGCGATCGGGACTTCTCGCCCGGCCCGGCGCCAGGCGGCGCACTGGCGCAGGGCGGCGTCCAGGACCCAGTGCGTCAGCGGGCGGATCAGGCCGGTCTGCTCGGCCAGGGCGATGAACTGGTCGGGGGGCACCAGGCCTCGCTGGGGGTGCTGCCAGCGCACCAGCGCCTCAGCCCCGAGCAGTCGGCCGGTCTGCACGTCCACCTTGGGCTGATAGTGCAGCCGTAGCGCCCCGGCGGTGATCGCCTGGCGTAGCTCCCCGACCAGTGCCAGCCGCTCGGCACTGTACTGATCCTGCGCTGGGTTATAGATCGCGGCGCCACTGCCGGCCCGCTTGGCGACGTACATCGCCACGTCGGCCCGCCGTTGCAGCGTCTCGGCGCTGTCGGCATGGTCGGGGAACAGGGCGATGCCGATGCTCGCCCGCACCTCTAGAGGCTGCTCGTCGACCAGGAACGGCGCCTCCAGCGCCTGGGTCAGCCGCTCGGCGCTCAGGACCGCGCCGGCCTCGGTGGCGGTGGGCAGCACCACCGCGAACTCGTCGCCGCCCAGGCGGGCTAGGGTGTCGGAGGCGCGCAGGGCGCCGCGCAGCCGTTCGGCCACCTGCTGCAGGAGCTGGTCGCCGGCCTGATGCCCGAGCGTGTCGTTGACCTCCTTGAAGCGGTCCAGGTCCAGCAGCAGCAGCGCCAGCGATTCGCCGTCCCGCTGGGCGTTCAATAGCGCCTGCTGCAAGCGATCGCGCAGCAGCGCCCGGTTGGGCAGCCCGGTCAGCGCATCGTGCAGCGCCTGGTGCTCCAGCGCCGCCTCGGCCCGTTTGCGCTCCGTGATGTCGCGGAAGGTCACGACGGCACCCAGGATCCGGCCACGCTCGTGAATCGGGGTAACCTGGTACTCAACCGGGAACAGTGTCCCGTCCTTGCGCCGGAACAGATCGTTGCTGATCGGCTGGAGCCGACCTTCGGCCAGCGTGGCCCGGACCGGGTCTTCGGCCATGCTCCCGTGGAAAAGACGATCGCCGGGCTGCCCAACCAACTCGTTCGGCTGATAGCCGAGCATCCGCGTCGCGGCCGGATTGACGAAGGTGATCACACCGCCGAGGTCCAGCCCATAGATGCCCTCCCCGGCCGAGTTCAGGATCAGCCCGGTTCGGGCCCGGGTTAGCTCATTGAGCCGCCAGGTGGCCAGGTTGGCGGCGCTGGCGCCGAGGACGAACAGGCCATGAATGCCGGCCCACTTCCAGGGATGGGCGATGCCATCCGGGTGGTTGTAGACCGCCGCGGGGGCGAGGGCGCCAAGCACTCCGTGCTCGAGGACGACGTAGCTGATGGCAAGGAGAAAGGCAGTCCAGTCCTCGTACAGCGCGATGAGCGCGACGGTGATGAAGAAGTGGAAGTGAAACTCGACGTAACCACCCGAGAGATGCACGAGCACCGCCGAGGCGGTCAGCAGGCCGAGCGTCGCGAAGCCGGCCCGGAGTCGTCGACCCCATCGCGTCAGGCTGGCGAGGAGGGCGGCGAGGCCGACGATCGCCCCTTCGCTGGCGCTATGGGCAAGGGTGTTGCCGACCAGGAGCCCGAAGATCGGAATGCCGAGCGCGTGCAGCCAGAGCAGGAGCACGATGGCCCGATGGCGGCCCCGCCAGTCCCCGGCCGGCAGGGACCCGCCTTCGGGCAGCAACTGCCGGACCTCGCCCACCGCCCGTTGAATGAAGGCGACGGGGGATATCCGTTTCACGCGACCGGCCATTGGGAACGGCCCACCCCTATGCGAGATCCTGCTTGTGCTCATGCTGTACCGGGCCGTGCTCCCAGGCACGACTCGACCAATGGGGAATTGGGCCATTCCGCAGGGAAGCAAAGGGACTGTCGTCCCGAGTGCTGGCGGAGCGAAGGTCCTTCCCCAATCCCTGGCATCGACCCGGCGTAACAGATGGATCGCGAGCGGAGCCCCTTACAGCGTTCACCGCATGGGTTGCCCCATTCCCAGGTGGCGCCTCGGCGCGCAGGCGGCTCGTCTGGGCAGAGCGGATCGCTCGGGCTGCCAATCCATCCCGGCGGCCTCGCCCGTATAGCGAATGCACTGGATTGGTGCGGGCAGTCGGCGCGGCGCAACGGCCGCGCCAGCGCCGCGCCGAACGGGAGGCGGAACATGCGGAACATCATGGGGCAGTGTCACGCTCTTCGCTGTATCGCCGCGGCCGGACTCGTCACCTTGGCGCTGTGGCTCGGGGCCACGGGGCTGGCGGCTTCCGCCCCACAGCTCCGGTCGTTCCCGATCCCCACCCGCGACAGCCAGCCGATCGGGATCGCCCTCGGACCCGACGGGAACCTGTGGTTCACCGAGTCCCGTGGCCAGAAGGTAGCCCGGATCACCCCATCCGGGGTGATCACGGAGTTCGCGCTCCCCGGAACCTTCCCCGGCGACATCATCGCCGGACCCGACGAGGCCATGTGGTTCACCGAAGGCGCCACCGGGCGAATCGGCCGGATCACGCCCGCGGGCAAGATCCGGGAGGTCGAATTTTCGACGCACTTCGATGCCGCGGGCGGTATCACCACCGGCCCGGACGGCAATATCTGGTTCACCGACTCCACCGGGCAGAAGGTCTGGCGCCTGAATCTGGCAACCCAGGGGCTCACCAGCTTCCCGCTGCCCTCCGCGAGCTTCCCCGGCGATATCACCACCGGCGCGGACGGAAACCTGTGGTTCACCGACGCGGGAACCAGCACCGTCGATCGCCTGACGCCTGCGGGCGGCCTGACGGAGTTCGGGGGAGGACAGCTCGACATCCCGTACGCCATCACCACCGGCCCGGACGGCAACGTCTGGTTCACCGAGCGGTTCGCCCAGCGGATCGACCGGATCACGCCCGAGGGCGTGATCACCGCCTTCACCACCCCGGGGCACACGCTCGATTCGATCGCACCGGGGCTGGGAAACACGCTGCTGTTCACCGAGTTCGGCGACAGCACGATCGCTACGATCACCACCGCTGGGGTCATTGCGGAGTCGCCGACGATCGACGACAGCGGGCCCGAGGGGATCTGCCGCGGGCCGGACCACACGGTGTGGTTCGTGGGCTTCGCGTCGAACCGCGTCTACCGGCTCGCCGTTCCGTAGCGCCAGCGGGGGCGCCCTCCGCGTCGCGACCTTCTGCCCGTCGCCGGGACAGAGCCCGCTCCTGGCGCAGGTTCAGGGCGCTTGCGCTGGCCTCGCTGGCCGCCCGCTGTCGGCGTCTTCGCGATCCGCTCGCCCCATCCCCGGGCCCCGCTGGCAGGGGCCAGAGCCTGTCTGTGCGGCTCGACAGGTCATCCGGGCGGTGCTAGAATCGGCGCCGGGCTCGGCCGATGGGAGTGGCTGGTCGACCGAGGCGTCCCGTGGAGCATTGCAAGGAGGGCTTTCCGGTATGAGCACGAGGAGGGGCACATCTCGGCCAGGTCAGCCGGCGACGGTGAGCCGGCGCGAGTTTCTCCGGCGGGGCGCCATGGTGGCCGGCGGTGCGGCGGCGTTGCTCAGCCTGGCCCAGTCGACGCCCCTGGCGCTCGCGGCCACCGCTGCACCGCGGGTTATTGGCGCCCCGATCGCCTCGCCCGCGGCCAGCCCGAAGGCGCAGGTCAAGACCGGCGGGACGCTGGTCGCGCTGACCGTCGCCGATCCGAAGTCGCTGGACATCCAGGTATCCCAGCTTGCCCAGCTACGCCAGATCTCCGACAGCATCTACGATACGCTGACCTACCAGGATGCGAGCGACCTGGGGATCAAGCCGCGCCTGGCCAAGGAATGGACCTGGACCACGCCGACCCAGCTCGACATGACCCTTCAGGACGGGGTGACGTTCCACAACGGCGAGTCGTTCACCGCCGACGATGTCAAGTTCAACATCGACCGGGTCAAGAACCCGGACACCGGCAGCCCGCTGGCGTCGATGCTCGACGCGATCGACACCACCGAAGTCATCGACCCGCTGCACGTCCGCTTCACCCTCAAGCAGCCCTGGCCGGCGCTGGTCGAGAACTTCAGCAACATCAAGATTTATTCCAAGACCGCCACTGATGACTCGATCCGCACCGCTCCCAATGGCACCGGCCCGTTCAAGTTCATCGAGTGGAAACAGAACGACTACATCCGCCTGGAAAAGAACCCCAACTACTGGATGGCGGGTTTACCCTACCTGGATGCGCTCGAGTTCCGCCCGGTCAAGGAGCAGGAGACGCGCATCTCGATTATGGAGACCAAGGGCGCGGACGTGATGTTCAGCCTGGAGCTGAAGGACATTCCGCGCATCGAGTCTAACCCCGATCTGGTCGTCCAGCGCTCCAAGTTCAACGACAACGGCGACATCCTGTACGTCAATAACAACCGCCCGCCGATGAACAACCAGAACCTGCGGCTGGCCGTTTCGTACGCGCTGGATCGCCAGACCTTCGTCACCCAGTTCCTGGCGGGCTACGGCAGCCGCAACACGAGCCCCTGGGACCCGCAGCACTGGGCCTACAGCCATGAGGCGAACGACAACGCCTTCCCCTACGATCTGGACAAGGCCAGGGACTATCTGGCCCAGGCCGGCTACCCGGGCGGCAAGGACGCCAGCGGCAACCAGCTCACTATTAACATCGTTTTTCCGGTCGGCTACCCGGAGTGGAAGCAGGGCTCGATCATGCTCCAGTCGGCGCTCAAGCAGCTCGGCGTCGAGAGCAAGGTCGAGGAGCTGGAGCTGAGCGTCTGGATCGACCGCATCGTGAACACCGACGAGTTCGACCTCTCCTGGGATTTCCACGGTGGCCACGTCACCGACCCGGCTTCCACCCTGGCGCTGGCGTTCTTCTATCCGCCCGGCCCGAAGAACATCTGCCGGTACCACGACGATCAGCTCGCCAGCCTGATCAACCAGGGCGGTAGCACCTTCAGCCAGGATGACCGCAAGAAGATCTATGGCGATTTCCAGAAGCGCTGGAACGAGATCCAGCCCGGCTACATCGTCGGCCAGCGCTTGATGGCCCATGCCACCCAGGCCTACGTGAAGGGCTTCGTGACCCATCCGCTCTTCTACCAGGACCTGCGCGGCGTCTGGCTGGACAAATAGGAGGCTGGCTGGGCCGAACGGCACATGGGCGCTTCTTCGTCCGCCGGGTCGGGGTGCGGCGCCGCCCCGACGGGTGGCCAGACCGGCTGTCTCTCCCAAACACCGCCAGCCGCCACCTGGCAGGCACAGGATCCAGGCCGGGGTAGGGCGCTTTCCGCGCGCCTGCCCGGATGCGCTCCAGACGCTCGGCGCCCCGACGGACGGCGATGATGAGCACCTACCTGCTCAAGCGGCTGGCCGCGGCGATCCCGGTCCTGTTCCTGATCACGCTGGTCGTGTTCATCGTCGTCTACTTCATCCCGGGCGATCCGGCGATGGTGATCCTGGGCCACGACGCCAATGCCCAGGCGCTGGCGGCGGTGCGCCACAGCCTGGGGCTGGACCGGCCACTGCATGAGCGCTACCTGATCTGGCTCAGCCACGTGCTGCGCGGCGACCTGGGGCTGTCGATCCTGAGCCGCAAGCCGGTCCTCCTGATGATCGCGCAGGCGCTGCCGGTAACCCTGCACCTGGTCCTGCTGTCGATGCTGCTGGCGGTGCTGATCAGCGTCCCCTGCGGCACCATCGCCGCGCTCAAACACAACACCTGGGTGGATCTGCTGGTCTCGAGCTGGTCGCTGTTCGGCCTGTCCGTGCCCGGCTTCTGGCTGGGGATGGTACTGATCTACATCTTCTCGGCACAGCTCAAGTGGGTGCCTCTCCAGGGCTACATCAGTCCATTCAGCGACTTCTGGGGCAGCCTGCGCAGTATGGCTCTGCCGGTAGTCACGCTCGGCGTATTCCTCTCTGGACCGCAGACACGCTACCTGCGCGCCAGCATGCTCGACGTCCTGGCGCAGGAGCATGTCGTCGTCGCCCGTGCCAAAGGGCTGCGTGCCCGGAGCGTGATCGCCCGCCACGTGCTGCGCAACGCGCTGATCCCGTTCGTCACCGTGCTCGGCATCCAGTTCGGCTACCTGCTCGGGGGCGCAGTAGTGATCGAGGAGATCTTCGCCCTGCCGGGGCTGGGCCGACTGGCGGTGAATGGGATCGAAAGCCGCGACTACCCGGTCGTCCAGGGGATCGTGCTGGTGGTGGCGACCGGGTTCGTGCTGGTGAACATCCTGGTCGACGCGCTCTACTCGGTCCTCGACCCGCGCATCCGTCTCGGCGGAGGCTCGTCGCACTGATGGAGACCACCGTCCCGCGGGAGCTCCTCGCGCGGCCGCGCGCCTCCCGGCTGGGGCTCGCCCGGGCCTATCAGGCGGTGGCGCGCTGGAAGACGCTGAGCGTCGGCCTCGCCCTGATCGCGCTGTTCCTGTTCTGCGCCCTGGCCGCCGGCGTGATCTCCCCCTACGACCCGGACGCGGTGGTTTACCCCGACGCGCTCAAGCCCCCTAGCACGGCGCATCTGTTCGGCACCGACGATCACGGCCGCGACATCCTGTCCCGGGTGATCTACGGCACGCGCGTCTCGCTCGTGATCGCCACCATTTCGGTGGCCATCGCCTCGCTGATCGGCATCCCGGCCGGGCTGATCTCCGGCTACAGCGGCGGCTGGGTGGACGGCATAATCGGCCGCGTTCTGGACGCGCTGTTCGCCTTCCCGGTGATCCTGATGGCGATCGCGATCATTGCCATCTTCGGGAGCGGGGAGCGCAGCGCGGTGATCGCCATCGGCCTGATCGCGATCCCGGAGTTCGCCCGCGTCGCCCGCGGGGCGATGATCGCGGAGAAGGAGCGGGAGTACGTGCTCGCCGCACGTGCGCTCGGGGCGAGCTGGGCGCGCATCGTCTTTCGCTCGATCCTGCCTAACACCTTCGGGCCGATCATGGTGCTGATCTCGCTCGGCTTCGCCTTTGCCATCCTGAACGAGACGGCGCTCTCCTTCCTCGGCCTGGGGGCTCAGCCGCCTACTCCATCCTGGGGCGCAGACCTGGCGACCGGCCGGCGCTACCTGGTGCAGGCGCCCTGGTACTCGTTCTTCCCCGGGCTGGCGATCTTCCTGCTGGTCCTGGCGCTCAACCTGACCGGCGACGGCTTGCGCGACCTGCTCGACCCCCGCGGCCGCCGTCGCTGAGCGCAGCCTGTCCACTACCATGAGCGGAGGCCATTGCTACACCCTGGCCGTCGCTGGAGACAAAAACGGAGCTGGAGGGGAATCGTGCCCGCCTACGAGTTTGTCAAGCTGACCTGGGAAGAGGTGAACGACGCCGTGGCCGCCGGGAAGGTTGCGCTGATCCCCGCCGGCACCATTGAGGACCACGGCCTCCATCTCCCGATCGACACGGACGTGGTGATCGCCGACACCATCTGCCGGCGGACCGCCGAGCTCATCCCAGACGAGCTCGTGCTGCTGCCGCCGATCACGATCGGCTACAGCCCGCACCACCTCGACGGGCCGGGCACGCTCACCATCCGCTGGGACACGTTCATCAACTACGTCAAGGACATCACCGCGAGCCTGATCCACCACGGCTTCCGCAAGCTGCTCATCCTCAACGGCCACGGCAGTAACCGGCCGGTCCTGGAGCTCGCCGCGCGGCTCACCGTCGTCGAGCACCCGGACACCCAGTGCGCCATGCTCTCCTGGTGGGACCTGCTCCGGGTGCAGCAGGCCGTGGCGGAGTTCCGCGAGTCCGAGTGGACCGGCCATGCCTGCGAGCTCGAGACGTCGGCGTACCTAGCGATCGACCCGGGGCGCGTCAAGATGGACCGGGCGGTCAAAGATATCAATCCGTATATGAGCAAGCACTTCTGGGCCGACCTGGTGGGTCGCCGCCCGGAGGGCTACGGCAACCCCGCGGTGCTCATCGAATACTGGAGCACCGTGTCGCGGACCGGGACCTGGGGCGACCCGACGGTCGCCAGCCGCGAGAAGGGCGAGCGCATCCTGCAGGCGGCCGCCGAGGAGCTGGTGGAGCTGGTGCGGGAGCTGAAGGCCCGCCCGATCCGCCCGCGCGTGCCCCACCAGCTCCCCGAGGTGGTGGCTCGCAACGGCTAGGAGCGAGCCTGAGCCGGCCGCACGGCGCGGACCCCGCCGAACGCGGAAGAGGCAGGCTCAGCGTTTACGGCACCTGCTCTTCGGAGCGGCCAGCGGCGACCGCCGGCTCGAGCGTCGCCAGGAACTCCAGCGGGTGGTGGCAGACGATGCGGTGGCCCGGGGAGGCGTCGCGGACGGGTGGAGGCTCCTGGTCGCAGATCGGCCCGATCTGCAGCGGACAGCGGTCGGTGAAGACGCAGCCGCGCGTCCCCGCGCCGATGCTGGTGACGCTGCCCGCCAGGAAGATGCGTTTGCGGCGTCGCTCGGTGTAGTTGGCGATCGGGATGGCCGACAGCAGCGCCTGCGTGTACGGGTGATAGGGCGGAGCGAAGATCTCCTGGTGGCGCCGGTGCGCAGCCAGGCAGGCCCTGGCTGCTCCTGCTTCCGGCCAGCGGGTTGTGGATCACCAGCCGCCGTGGACGGTCTCCAGCCGCGCCAGGGCGATCCGCCGGGCGCGGTGCACCAGCCCCTTACGGGCTCTGCGAATCCTGCTCTGCCTCAGGCATCCTGGCCGCCAACGGGCGGGCGAAGCTCAGTTCGTGCCCATCCGGATCGCAGATGTGGAAGTAGCGCTCGCCCCATTCGGCATCGCGGGGGCGCGTGGCAGGAGTGTAGCCGGCGGCCAGAGCGCGCCGATACAGGGCGTCCACGTCTGAGACGTAGAAGATGATGCGGCCCCACCAGGACCACTGGCTCGTAGGGGAGGCTCGGACCAGGTTGAGATAGCCGTCGCCGACGACGAACGTAGTAAAGTCCGCCTCCTCGCCGCCGTGCCGCGGGACAAAGCCGAGGGCACGGTAGAAGCGGACCGCCCGCGCCATGTCGTGCGTGGCGAGCGTGACGGCGCTGATCGATAGGATCGTCGGTGTCGCTTCGTGCGGGCGCTGGTCCGGCGTCTGTGCTGCATGCTGCATCGTGAGCGGCACTGGCCTCCGGGTCGCTGGCAGCAGAAGCAACTTCGATGCCAGCCAGGTACGGCCCGTGCACCAGCAGGGCCAGCCAGCGGGAATCGCTCCGCGACCACCGCCGAATGGGCCTGGTGATGGCACCTAACCCCTCGTCTCACCCGGAAGGAACCCAGGAGATGCTCCACTCGCCCCGCGCCGCCCGCTGGCCTGCCCGCGTCTTGGATGAGCACGAGGCGACGAGCCCGCCGGGCGACGCGGAGCGGAAGGCTCGCCTGCTGGTCGGGCTCCTCGCGTTGGTCATCCTCATGCTCGTCGGCGGCGGGCTCGTCGGCGGCGAGGCGCGCCAGTTCGCGGCGATCGGCGCCACCTATGCCCCGTTCATCCTCCTGGCAGGCCTGCACCAACTCCGGTGCCGTGCCGCCTGGGCGGGTGTCGTCGCCTGGATCGGCTTCTGGCTCCTGCTGGTCGGCGTCGCGCTGGGCACGCTCGGCCTGGTGGGTGCGGCGCTCCTGCCTGACGTCGGGGCGCCGGTGCCGCCCGAAACCCGCGCCCGGCTGCTGCTCGCGGCCGGGACGCTGCTGCTCTGTCTGGCGCTCGCGGTGGCGCTCGTCGCCTCGGGCCGCTGGCTGGTGGTTGGCTGCTGGCTCGGCGCGCGGCTGGACCCTATGCGTCTGGATCACGCGCAGGGTCTGGTCGGTCTGCTCTGCTTTTGCGGTATCGCCCTGGTGCCGCTGCTGGCGCTCGGTGGCGAGCCACCGCTGCTGCGCCTGATCGCCCGCGACCCGGCCGCGTTCACCACCACGCGCGGCTCCGCCGGGCAGCTCACGGACGAGGTGTACGGGCTGCTCTGGGTGCTGCCGTTCGCGCTGCTCGGCGTTGGCCTACCGCTCCGCTGCGGGCTGCGCCAGGCGCTGGCCCGGCTCGGGATCCGCCCGCTTCCCCGCCGCCAGCTCCCGCTGCTGCTGGTCGTCACCCTCGCGCTCGTCGCGCTGAGCTTCGCGCTCGACGTGCTCACCGCGCTGATCTGGGGCTGGCTAGGCTGGCCGCGCACCAGTTCGGAAGCGGTGGACCGCCTGTTTGGCGCGGCGATTTCGCCCGTGGGCGCGGTGACGACCGGGGTGACCGCGGGGGTGGGCGAGGAGCTGGTCGCCCGCGGGTTGCTGCAGCCGCGCTGCGGCTGGCTGCTGCCCAACCTCGCCTTTGCCGCCAGCCACGCCTACCAGTACGGCCTCGACGGAGTGCTGGCGGTGTTCATCATCGGCGCGGCGCTGGCGGCAGTACGGGCACGTTGGAGCACCTCCGCCTCGATGCTGGTGCACGGGCTGTACGACTTTACCCTGTTCTTCGGCAGCACCATCGGCCTGCCCGGGTTCTAGCAGGGGCAGCGCCAGACGGCGCGCTGCGGGAGCCGGGGCTGGAGCGTCAGCGCGTATCGAAGGCGTCCAGCCCCACCGCCGTGCCACTGGAGGCCGGGTTCCTGGCCCCGCTGGGCGAGAGCTTCACCGTGTGGCGACCGTAGACCAGGCCTGTTGCGCTGTACACGAGCTGCTGGTACTGGAGGGTGGGACGGTAGAGGTCCAGCACCACCAGTGCCCCGTCCACCACCACGTATGCCTCGCCCATCATCGGTCCGGTCGCGCTGATCACCTGCACGTCTGTCCCCGTCCAGGTCAAGCTCGCGCTTCCGCGCGGATCGGTCGACTTGTGACAGGTCCCGCCCGAACAGCTGGCGCCGTGAATCTCTTTGACCTCCTTCCAGTTCCCCGTGTAGGTGACGTTCGGCGAAGTATCCTCGTTGCGACTGTACGTGAGCACTGGCGGAGTGCCCGGCGAACAGGCCATCGGGGGAGTGGCGAAGACCGCGCAGACGCGGTAGACGTAGCTGGCATACGGAATCACCGAATAGTCGGTGCAGCTCGTGCTGTCGGCCGGCGCCGCCTGGCAGCCCGAGACCGCGCGGTAGCTCGCATCCGCATCGCCGCTCCGCTTGCGCTGCACCTGGAAGCTTGTCTCGTCGGCGCTCTGGTCGCCCCAGGTGAGCGTGACGCTGCCATACTTCACATCGCTCACCGTTACCGGACCTGGCGGACAGCAGGGTGGCGCCCCGCTCGTGCTGAAGAAGGCGTTGGGGTCGGGGTCGCCGTTCGAGAACGAGAGGCGGTTGTCGCCCCAGCTATAGTAGGTCGTGGTCCCGTCGGCAAAGTTCTGATTGTAGTCGCCCATGTAGCAGCCGACGATCGCGAAGTCCTGGTTATCCCCGGAGATATTCGTCAGCGGGACGGGGAAGGGCGCCGAGATGGTGGTCTCCGGCTGGAACGCCCCGTCGAGCTGGTCGCGGGCCACCAGGGTGATGTTCGTGTTCGCCGCGTCGGCGCTGTACCACTCGAAGTGGAACCCACGCGCGTCGGCCGCGACCGCGGGCTGGAACTGCTCGCCGGCGGTGGTGGTGTTGACCAGGCTCGGTGCACCCCAGGTGGCACCGGCATCCGTGCTCACCGCCTGCAGGATGTCGGAGGTTCCGAAGCGGCGGTCATTCCACGTCACCACCACCGTAGTCCCCTGTACCGCCGCACTCGGGTTCTCATCGTTGCGTACGGCGCGCGTGGAGTCCGGGAAGTGAAAGGTATCGCGGCCGAAGCAGTCGGAACTGAAGGGGGTAGCCTGTGTAACGCTGGACACGGTCGTGATCGCGCTCCAGGTGAGCCCACCATCCGTGGAAGAGCGCATCCGTAGCGCCCGCGGCGGGCCGAAGTCTTCCCAGAACACCAACAGCTTGCCGGTAGACGGGACGACCAGCGGGAAGGTGAACTGGCAGTCGCAGTTGGCGACCGCAAACCCGGAGAGCGCGTGCCAGGTTGTTCCACCATCGGTCGAGCGCGCTGCCCGCAGGGTCGGATTCCCAGAGAAGGGGAAGTCGGTCCAGGTGAGGTAGAGGTTATCGCGTGCCACGAACGGGTCGCGGCCGATCGCGAGCAGCTCCTTATCGGAGACAGCGGTGGTGCCGACGCCGGCGTCTACCCAGGTGGCGAACGTGCTATCTCCCGCCGGCATCCTGGCTACTCCCAGACCAGTCGCTGAACTGGTGAGCATCGCAAGGTAGATGTTGCCAGCGGAATCCTTCGCCAGCGCTGGGTCGCCGAAGCTATTCTGGAAACTTGGATTGGGCGGCGCGTCCTTGTCCGTCCAGCTTGCACCGCCGTCCGTGGAGACGGAATAGCCGGTGTAGTCGTGGGTCTGTGCCGCTGCGAGCGAATCGTTGTACGCCTCAACGATCGTTGACCCACTGGCGATGACCATCGTCTCGCTCTGGGTGGCGAAGGCTGGCCCGCTGGGATCCGGGGCGTTGACCTGGAGGTTCGTCGGATTACTGGATCTTCCCCGGCTCGAGCCTGGGCGGGCCGACACCCGGGGCAGCAGCCCGGCCGCCGTGCGCAGCCGCGCTTCGAGACCAGCCGAGTAGTGGCGTGCGCCGTCCTGCGCCAGGAGCTGCTGTGCCTGCTCGGGCGTCAGAATCTCCTGCCCCCCTGCACTGCTGCTCGCCGTGAGCTGGTTGCCGGGAACCGCGGGCGCGTGGGCGACCTCGCCTCCAGCGGGTTGACCGGCCTGCTCGTCCAGCAGTGGCGGAGCCGCCCAGGCTCCGCTCGGGAACGCCAGCGCGACGATGGCAAGGAAGAAGAGGCTGCGCGAAACAGCATTGCTGCTGTGCCTTCCGCGCCAGTACAGGAGCGCTGCGGTCATGGGCGATAGGCGGCGCATGATCTCCTCCGTCGCGCTTACGTCGCTTGCGCTGGGCACTCTCCTCGCCACCTGGCCGTGTGAGGGAGAGGCGAATACAGCAGAAGCACCGGCCAGGCCCTGAGGCACCTGGCCGGTCGATAGGGCGCAGGGGCGAGAGCAGCAGGCCGGAGGCCCGCTGCCGGTCACCCAATCAAGCCTCGCTCGGGATTCGGTGGCGCGCATCCTACGCCAATCTAGTTACGGATGCAAGGGGGTGCGCGGAACAATGCTCGCCGTGCAAGGTGGGAGCAGTCAGATAGCTGATCAAGAATCTGACAATCAGGCGTCTGGGAGCCTGTATCTCGGCCGAAGCGGCCACTCTTCATCCGAGGAGCCACGCATCGATGGAACCAGCGCGCGCTGTCATCACCCGTGAGCGCTCCGGTGTGCTGGGGCGCCACTCCGGTCGGTGAGGCGCGGTCCGGCCAGCCGCGCTCGAGCCCGCTGATTCATCCGCTCCTGGTATCGAGCGGTTGTCTGAAAGGTCATGGGGGTCCCGGTCAGTATCCTTGCACACCCCACGGAAAACTGGCTGCTATTGCAGTGTGACAACGATGTTGATAAGATCGCTGTGCTGCCCGCCCAGGTCGCCGGTACGCGTGGCGACTTCATCGTTGGATACGATTGGGCTGCCAATTCGGACGCGCAAGAGGCTGCGCTGGGGCCTGGATAGGGCCCTTGCATGGGACGGATGGGGGTGTGCCATGCGTATGGATCAGGAGAGACGCGCGGCTGTCCTGGCGGCGCTCCTAGAAGGCCGCTGCACGGTACCCGAAGCGGCGGCGACGCTCCAGTTGTCCACGCGTCAGGTGCAGCGCCTGAGAGCCGCCTATCTGGTGCGGGGCGCGAGCGCGCTGGTCCATGGGAATCGCGGTCGCGTCTCATCGCGCGCTGTGCCGGCCGATATCCGCGCTCGAGTGATCGAGCTCGCCACGACCAAGTACGCCGGCTTCAACCAGCGGCACCTGACGAACGTGCTGGCCGAAGCCGAGGGCGTGCATCTGAGCCGCTCGACGGTGCGGCGGATTCTGATCTCCGCTGGGCTGGTGCGTCCGCGGCCACGGCGGCCCCGCCGGCTCCGCCCGCTGGTCTAGCCGGAGCGGCAGCCCAGGGGAGGGGCGCGAACGGACGTCGGGGCCGCCGTGGCCCGGCCAGCTTCGGCGGGGATGTGTGTGCTGCGGTTACGCGTGGCGGGCGTGCGGCCACGCACCGAGCGCGAGAGGGGATGGAGCGCAGCGGTGGTGCCCCGTCGGGGCTGCCCAGTAGAGTCTAATCCGGGCCGCTCCAGTCGAACGGGATATGCTTGCTGGATCGCCCGCCCCACTCGAACTTGAAGCCGAACGCCTCCGCTCGGTCTTCCGCCGCCACTCCCCAGGTCGCTACTCCACCGGGGCCGACCTCACAGCCGGGCGGGTTCAGCGTCTGCACTCGCTGCCCGGGCAAGGTCGTCGGGCCAGTCAACGCCTCCCCGCGTGCCGCCACTCGGCCCGGGACCTCCGCCCGCCAGTAGGCCAGGTCGCTGGCAACCTCGAACTCGATCGGGACGTACTCGATCCCACGGAGCTCGCCGAGCACGGTGGCGAACTGCCCGGGCCAGCCACCGGCTTGGCCGCCGAAGATCGTCTGCAGCGCCTCGCGCTGCCGCTCATCGGCGCGCTCGTCGATGAACAGGCCCATCGCCACCTTGGCGCCGGCCCAGACGTTGCCCTGGAAGTAGCCCACCCCGATCAGGCTCAGGCCGTCCAGCCGCACATCGCCGTACTGCCCCTCGCGGATGTGCCAAGCGAGGACTCCCTCGCAGTCGCCGTAGCTCGGCGCCTGGGCAAAGGTGCACGGGCACGGGACGTTGCACTTGCAGACATCGAACCAGTCGCCCCTGGCATACCACCGCGGAACTTCGGCCATGGCCGCTCCCTCCTTCTCGGCTGCGCCCTCACATGCCCTGGCCGCGCAGGGCGAGCGCGAACTGCGGCTGGGCGGCGATCAGGACACCCAGCCCGAGCAACACGACGCCGGTGCTCCGCGCTGCCCACTGCCCCCTCGGCAGGAGCTTCTCCGCGGCCACCACGAGCGCGATCAGCAGCACCCAGGCGAGCCCCATTGCCCCGGCCGCGACTAGGACCGCCATCAACCCCCAGCAGCAGCCGGCACAGTAGGCTCCGTGCTCCAGGCCCATGCGGAGTGCTCCCCAGGCCTTGGGCTTCCAATGTTCCATGAGGAAGCCGAGCGGGCTCCGGCAGGTGCGCAGGCAGACGCGCTTCAGCGGGGTAAACTGGTAGGCCCCTGCCGCCAGCAGGACGAGCGCCACCCCGTATGGTGCCCACCCCGCGAGCCGCGCGTTGCCCCCGAGCGCCACGCCAACCACCTGCCCGGCCAGGTAGACCACGATCCCGAAGGCTGCCCAGACGGCGAGGTAGCCGGAGACGAAGAACCAGGTGGGGACAAGCGAGCCGCCTCGAGCCGCCTGGCCGCGGGCCACCACATGGTACAGCAGGATCATCGGGGCGGCCGACGGCAGCATCATCGCCGCCATCATCACCACCCAGGCGGTGACAAAGGCGGCCAGGCCGGCCGGCGTAATGAGCGGCGCCATGTCCGTGGCCATCGCGATGCTGGGGGAGAGGCCGCTCATCGGCATGGCGGCGGCCTGAAGGATGACGCCGGCCCAGGCGGCAACGGTCACGAGCAGCAGAAGCGCAACCATGACGAGGGTGAGGTAGTCATCGGCCCGGGACCGCGACGCCATAGGCACCGTCCCCAGCAGGGTCTCGGCGCGGGGCACACCGGGCGTGTCCGGCACCGGCCGAGCCGCTCAGCCCGTGCGTCGAGTTAATGCTAGTGAATACCCCGGCCGGGGCGGCTGTCAAGCGGGTCAGCGGCCTGCTCTAGCAGGCCGGCCTGGGTGGGCAGGCGAGCACCGCTTCTGTCGAAAGCGAAGGAGGAACCCGGCGGCGCGAGGCGCTCCCGACGTGCGCGAAGGAGGTACTGCCCGGAGCGGGGCGGACGCCGTGCCCGCGCTGCCAGCCAGGGGCAGCGGCGCCCGCCGGCGAGCCGTCAGGCCGGCGCCAGCGCGCCCGCCTCCCAGAGCTGGGCACAGGCATCTGCCGCCTCAGCGTCCCAGGTGGCCCGGACACGGCGGACCAGGCCGGCGCGAACCGCGGCGAACAGCACCGCCTCGTGGACCGTCGCCCGGCGCGCCAGATTCGGCAGTCGCGGCGCCAGCAGCAGCAGATGCTCCGTCGCTCCCGGCGCCGGCGGGGTGGCGCCGTTCAACAGCGCGGCGATGACCTGCTCGGGTGGAGCGGAGAACGCCACCACATCGGCGGCCGGGTGTGTCTGGATGGCAAGGCCCGGCTCCAGCGGCCGGCGCCCGCCAGTGCCCGGGGGCTCGAACGCGGTGGTCTGGGTCAGGAGCAGCAGCGCGCGCTCGAAGCGGGCCACGCTGGCCAGGTGCGGCACATCGGACTCGCGGGCGAGCAGAAAGTCCAGGAAACGGAGCGCTTCGCGTAGGAAGAACGTGGAGGGAGCGGGGCTGGCCCGCAGGTACGCTGGCACGATCTGGGCGCAGCGTTCGGACCCGAGCGCTGCCAGCGTGAGCGGAAGGGTGGACCGGATGCGGAACTCACGCCACCAGTGCTGCACCGCGCAGGTAATCTGAAAGCCGGGCTCCGCGGCGACCCGGTCCAGCCAGCGCCGCTCCGAGCCGGTCAGGGGGGCGGCGCGGACGATGGGCATGGGGGGTGGGAAGCCCGCGGGGGCCGCGTGGGCGATGACGAGATCGGCCAGGGTGCTTTGCCAGTGTTGCAAGGCCATGCGCTTAACTCCGATGATGGCGCGCCCACGCCTCTTGCAGGCGGACGAGCTGGGCGCGAAATCGATCGCCGCCGACCAGGGGGAACGCCGGCTCCTGCACTTCGTAGACCACGCCGGCCAGGTTCGGGGCGCGCGCCAGAAGCCACTCCAGTGCCTCCCACACTGCCTCCGGCACGACGTCGCTGTGGGAATCGAGCAGAAAGCCGTTATGCATGTTCCCGCCGGCGACGTGGACTTCGACCACGCGCTCCAGCCGCAGCCGCGACAGCGCCGCGAGCAGGTCGAAGCCGTGGTTGACGCTGTTGCAGTACAGGTTGAACAGGTCCAGCAGCAGCCCGCAGGAGCACTGCTCCACGAGCCGATTGAGAAACACGATCTCATCCCAGCCGGGGTCGGCCGGCAGGTTCGGCAGGTAGTAGGCGGCGTTCTCCAGCAGGAAGGGGACGCCGTAGCGACGGACCAGCGCCTCGGCGCGCGGGGCGACGCAGTCCACTGCCTCCTGGGTGAAGGGCAGCGGGAGCGGCACCCCGGCCTGCACCCGCTCGCCGCTCGGCCGGACCGCCAGCAGGTAGCCCAGGTGCTCGCTGTGCCAGCGGAAGGGGCGCGCGGCGTGGAACTGGTCCAGGATGTCCAGGTATGCCGCGTTCCAGCCGGCCGCGGTGCCGATGGACAGCTCCAGGCCGTGGACGGTCAGGGGAATGCCCTCGGTGGCGCGAAGCGCGTCGCGGAACAGCCCCGGGAGAAACGCCATGTGGGTCTGAGAGCCGCGCTCCACCTCGCGGCAGAGCATGTCAGGGCTAACTTCGACGAAGTCGATCAGGTCGCCAACCCGGTCCAGCACTCCAGGCAGGGAGGGGAGGTAGGAGCAGCCGATGCCGAGCGGCATGGGTGGGGCGAACACTCGCAGACTCCTTTCGGCCCGATGTCAGGGCCGGGCAGGCGCCGACCGCCTGCCCGGCGGAGTGGGGATGGGGCTAGCTGCGAATGCCCACCTGCTGGCCGAGCTCGTGCACGCTTTCCAGTGAGCCAATCTGCTTCAGGCTCTCGATGACCGGGTCGGGTTCGTCGGCCTTCAGGAACAGGCTCAGCCGGCCGCACGGGTTGCAGCCGGTGCTGACATACACCGCCTTGACGGCCTCCAGCACATCCTCCAGGGGCGCGCGGGCGTTGAATGCAAGCAGGAGCGGTCGCGTTTGGCGCGTGGGTTCCATGCGTCTTCTCCCTCCATCTGTCAGCACGACTGACAGGTGTCTCTGTGTGAGCGGCAGGCTGACCCGCCGCTCCACTTTCATAAACGGCGTGCCGCGAGGGAATTCGGAGCCGTAGGGCTTCCCATACCCAGATACGCTCGACTCGCTTTACCTGTTCACACCGATGGTGCAAAATACTGTGTAAATGGCGGCTCACTCGTTGGAAGAAGAATCCTCGGTCTCGCTGCTGGAGGCGGCGGCGCGGCTGGGCCTGTCGGTGGATACGGTGCGGCGGCGGGTCAAAGCCGGGATGCTGCCGGCCCGCAAGGTTCCCACCCGCTAT
>JAJPGT010000025.1 GCA_021325655.1 Pseudomonadota bacterium | reverse complement strand
GCTCGGACCTGGCCAGCCTGGTGCTGGGCAGCGTCAGCCACAAGGTGCTGCACCTGGCCCACTGCCCGGTGATCCTGGTCCGTTGAGCCGAGCCGGGAACGTGCCGCGCGATCCCGAGCCGACACGTTCCCGATCCATCCAGGCCGAGCAGGCCTTTTTCTGCCCAGGTGCTGACACTCCCCGCGGTCAACCCGGGGCTGGCGGAACCACACGCAGCCGGCAACCTGCGCCTCGCCCAGCAGCCCATGAAGCAATGGGTGCTGCTCAATAATGCCCGCTGGCGCCCTCCCGGCCCTGCCGGGAGGGCGCCAGCTCAGGCGCGCCCGTACGCCGCGCTACACGATCCCACGTGGCACCAGGTACCAGTAGGCCTCGTTGAAGAGCATCTTCTGCCAGTGGTAGAAGCGGCTCGGGCGCGGCGGCTGCGGCGGGTGGTGGTAGTCGAACACGAGCTGGCTGGCCTGGCCGCGGCCCGTCTCCAGGAAGCACATCACCTCGCCGTCGTACACCTGACCGTTCGGTTCGCCGAGCAGCTCGGCCGCGATGCGGTTCGCCACCACTTTCGCCTCGAAGTGCGCCGCGGAGCCGCTCTTGGAGACCGGCAGGTCGGTGGCGTCGCCGAGGGCGTAGATGTTGGGGTCGGCTTTGCTCTGCAGCGTCTCTCGGTTGGTAGCGATCCAGCCCTGGGCGTCGCCCAGCCCAGAGTTGACGACCACCGGCGCTCCGCGGTGCGGTGGCACCAGCACCAGCAGGTCGTACTCGCGCGTGGTGCCTTCCAGCGACGTGATCTGCTTGGCCTCGGGATCGATCGACTCGGTGTTGAAGAACAGCTCGGTTTCGATCCCTCGCTCCTCAAGCATCGGCGCAACGAAGTTGGCTACGCTCTCGATGGTGAAGACGCGGTTGATCGGCGAGAGGTAGGTAATCTCGCTTTGCTCACGCAGCCCGCGCTGACGTAGGTGGTCGTCCAGCAGGAAGGTGAACTCCAGCGGCGCTGGCGGGCACTTGTACGGGATGTCCGCCACCCCGATCACGATTCGCCCACCCCGGAACTCGCGCAGCGCCGCGTGCAACCGCAGCGCGGCCGAGGCGTCATAGAAGTGATGGGCCGCGGCGGCGTAGCCGGGCACCGCCTCCGGGGCCAACACCGCCCCGGTCGCCACCACCAGAGAGTCAAACGGGTAGCTGGAGCCATCGGCCAGTTGGACCCGGCGGGCCTCGCGGTCGATACACTGGGCGTCGCCCACCACCAGATTCACCCGGCGGCTGAGCAGGCTGCGCTCCGGCCGCTCGAAGTGCTCCGGCGGAGCGCCGCCAAAGGGCACGTACAGCCAGCCCGGTTGGTAGACGTGCAGCCCGATCTTGTCGATGAGCGTGATCTGCGCCTGTCGGCGGCTGAGCTGGCGGGCCAGCAGGTTGGCGACAAGCGTCCCGCCCACGCCGCCGCCGAGGATGACGATCCTGTGCCCAGCCATGGTCAATGCACCTTCCGCAACACGAAGCGGGTGTAGCCGTCCTCGGCGAACGCGCCTAGGTACTCATGTTTGGCCTTCTCGATCCAGAGCGGGATGTCCTTGCCCGAGCCCGGATCGGACGAGAGCACCGCGACGACACTGCCGACTGGCACGCTCTTGACCCCACGGATCAGCTCGAGCAGCGGGCCGGGGCAGAAGCTGCCTCGCGCGTCGATCTCCTTGTCGATCGTGATTCCGGATGGCAGGTTCATGCCTGTTCCTCCTTGCGATGCGAGGGCACGCATCTGGACAGGTCAGATGAAGAGGGTGATCTTGGCCTCTTTGGCCCGCTCAACGAAGGTGGCCACGCCGGTCACCTCATCCACCACATCCTCCAGCTCGTCGAGGGTGTGCTCAAAGAGCTCCATCGTGGCGCTGCAGGCGAAGATCTTCAGATCGCCCAGCTCGCGGGCGGCGCGCAGGGTGTCCAGCCAGTGTGGCACCCCCTTCTTCTGCATCAACTCCGCCATCAGCGGGCCATAGCTGGCGAACTCGGCGCTGATCGGCGGCTGCTCCTTCGCCGTGCCCTTCCGGAACGCCTCCAAGCCCCAGAAGGTCAGGAAGAGCTCCACCTCCATGCCCATTGCCACCGCGCCAGTGGCGAGCGTAGCCACTGCCATCAGCTTGTCGGCAGCCCCGGAGAAGACCACCAGGGACATCCGCTCAGTTGCCATGTCGTGTCTCCATTCCGCCGCCGCTTGCCCTGACCGGTACGCTCTGCTCGCCGGGCCGCGGCGGCTCGCAGCTCACACCGCTACGATACGGGCGGCAGGTAGACGCGCCTGTTGCAGGGCGTAAACGCGTGGTGAACGCCGTGAGGGCACGCCCGTGAGCCTGGCACCACGCTCGACGCCCTCGGAGCAAGCGGCGCTCACCCTCACGTGCTGTCGCCAGCGCGACGCTCAGGGGGAGGGTCTCCTGGTTTGCAGGGCGCTCAGCAGCACGTGCCAGGCGCACCTATCGCGCCTGCCGAACGGAGTGCTCGGCGCAAGACCTGCGGTCATCCCTGGCTGGCTGGGAGGAACACGGAGGGGTCCTCCACCAGCAGCGGGGCGGCGCTGCGGAAGATCTCGGCATACTGCACCCCGAGCAGGCGGCCGTAGTACTGGTCTTCCGCCTCGTATAGCGCCACCAGCCGATCGTCTTGAGCGCGGAAGATAGAGCGGTAGCAGCGGATCGCCCGGCGCTTGCGGTCGTAGGCTGCGGTCACGTCGACCGCGAAGGCGAACTCGGCCCAGGGCGGCTCCATCTTGCAGTGAGGGAAGAACAGCCGCTGCACGATCCATGGGTCGGAGGCAGAGAGCTGCTCCCCGCCCGGCACCCGCTCCCACTGTCCCAGCCGGGCCAGGAACACCGCGGCGCGGGTGATGCCCACGACCGCGGCGTGGTCCGGGTGCACACACGCCTCGCCGGTGCCATAGACCCAGCGGGGGCGGTGCTCGCGGAGGAGCTTCGCCACCTGCAGCCGTACCTCCGTGGTGTCGGCAAGCAGGCGGTCCCGCAGCCCGAGCGTAAGCCGGTCCACGCCAAGGATACGGGCCGCCTCGGCCGCCTCGCGGGCGCGGATTCCAGGGGCGAGCTCGGTCGGCTCGCCGTCGGTGAGGTCGATCAACAGGATGTGTTGGCCGCGGTCGGCGAGCTTCGCCAGCGTCCCGCCCATCTGACTCTCGGCGTCGTCCGGGTGGGCCGCGATCACCAGCGCGTCGTAGGTCATAGATTTCCCTCCCCACCCGAGCCCGTCGCCCCTCCGCGCTCAGGTGGCCGGCAGCGCGAGCGTCCGGACGATCTGGACCCCGGTGGACTCGTCCACAATGCGGTAGCGCTCCTCGATCGGCGCCGCCTGCTTCAGCATCGCCCCCACCGAGCAGTAGCGTGTGGCCGAAAGCTCCACTGCCTTCCGGACTGCCTCAGGATTCACGGCGCGGCCGCGCAGCACGTGCTCGATAATGATGCTGGTCAGCACCTTGGGGTGCTCCTCAGCTCGCTCCGCCCATACGCGCACCTGGTAGCCGGTCACGTCCTGGCGCATCTTGCGCAAGATGCCGATCACGTCCATCGCGGTGCAGCCGGCCAGGCCGACGACCAGCAGCGCCATCGGGCGCGGGCCCCGGTCAGCCCCGCCATGCTCCGGCGCCGCGTCTAGCACGATCTTGTGGCCGCTGTCCGTGGTCGCCCGGAACGTCATTCCCTCCACGAGCTCAACTGTCCCTGTCAGTGTCGTGCTCATGGCACACTCTCCAGCATTGTCCGGCACCCCCTGGCTCCGGGCGACGCCGCGTGCTTCGGGATGCCGAGCTGCTTCCAAGAATGAAGCGGTAAGGTTGCCGGCGCCGTCGCGGCGGGTTGCGGCTGGGTAAATGTTGTGGTACGCGACCCGTGGGCGCCAGCGGCTCTGCGTCGTTGACCCTGTCGCTTCCCTCGGACCAGGCGAGGCGCGGTGGCATAGCCGCTTCAGGAGGTGCTAAGCCTAGCTGCGAGCCACCCCCGCCCACCGGGCAGCAGACGCGCTGCGTGACGGCTCATCGTGGCGGGTAGACCCAGCGGGGGGCCGTCATGGGCGGCCTCTTCCGTGCTCGCTGGGATCGCGCCAGGATGACCTTCGCCGTGATCCCCGCGTCAACTCGAACGTGGCCTGGCTGCCGGCGGGGTCCTGATACACTTGACCACCGACATCTCGGTCGGGCTGCGCCCACTCGCTGCCCGTGATGCGTCCGAGACGATCTGAGCACTATGATGTTGTCATCGCCCCTGGCCAGCACGCCCACTGGAGCGGCATGCAACGCAGCCGGGGCAGGGCTGGGGGCCACGCGGGTGGGTGCGCGGTGGTGGAGGACCTTTCCCAGGTGGCCGAGTTGAACCCGAAGCGGCTGGCGGTGCAGGCGCAGAGTGTGCCCGGTGTCGAGCAGATCGAGCCGCCGCGCCGGCTCGGAGCGCGGCGATGACGCGACCACTACAGCGGGCCGGGCGCTCGGCAGCGGCGCGCAGGCGATGTGCCGCGACCGGCTCGTCGTCCCCGCGCGTGAGGCGTGGCGCTGCCGAACTTTTCGCCGCGGTGCTGCGCGCCGCGACCGAGTACGCGATCATCGCCACCGACGCTCAGGGTGTCGTCACCATCTTCAACGAAGGCGCCGAGCGCATGCTCGGCTATCGCGAGGACGAGGTAGTGGGGCGAATGACGCCCCTGGCGTTCCACGACCCGGCGGAGATCACCGCCCGCGCCACTGAGCTCGGGATCGCCCCTGGCTTCGAGGTGTTCGTCGTCGCGGCGCGGCGGGATCGTGCCGAGACGCGCGAGTGGACCTACGTCCGCAAGGATGGCGCGCGGCTGGCCGTCTCGCTCACGGTCACCGCCCTGCGGGACACGCGCGGCGCGATCACCGGGTTCATCGGCATCGCCCGCGACGTCACCGAGCGCCGACGGGTGGAACGGCTCCAGGCGGCCCGACTCGCAGCAACCCGCGCGCTGGCGAGCGCCGTGGCGCTGGGCGATGGGCTGTCTGCCGTGCTCGGCGCGGTGGGCGGGGAGCTAGGCTGCGAGCTAGGCGAAGCCTGGCTGGTGGAGCCCGGCGGCGAGCGGCTGCGCCGGGCGGCGACCTGGCACCGGCCAGGACTGCCGGCCGAGGAGTTCGAGGCGCTGAGCGCGGAGGTGTCCTTTCCGCACCACGATGGTCTGCCCGGCCAGGTGTGGGACACGGCTCGGCCACTGGCCCTACACGAGCTTGGCGACGATCCGCGTTTCCTGCGCTCGGAGGCAGCGGCACGTCTGGGGCTGCGCGCGGCAGCCGCCGCACCCATCCGCAGCGGGTCGGTGGTGATCGGAGTGGTGGTGCTCTTCAGTAGTGCTGCCTGTGGCTACGACGAGTCGATGCTGGGGCTGCTCGACGAGGTTGGCAGCCAGCTTGGCCAGTTCGTCGAGCGGATGCGGGCCCAGGCGGAGCTCGCGCGGCTGGCCCACCAGCACGCGCTGATCCTCAATTCGGCCGGGGAGGGGATCTACGGCCTGGATGCGCAGGGGCTGCTGGCATTCGTCAACCCGGCCGCGGCCCGCATGACCGGCTACGACCCGGCCGAGATGATCGGCCGCTCCCCCCACGGCCTGATTCACCATACCCGGCCGGACGGCAGCCCGTACCTGGTGGAGCGCTGCCCGATCTCCGCCACGCTGCGGTATCGAGTAACTCAGCACGTCGCCAGCGAGGTGTTCTGGCGCAAGGATGGGACGAGCTTCCCGGTAGAGTACGTCAGCACCCCGATCGAGGAGGACGGCCACATCGTGGGAGCGGTGGTGACCTTCCGCGACATTACTGAGCGCCGGCGGGCGGAGGTGACGCAAGCGCAGCTCCTGCGCCAGGCGGAGGCGTCGGAGTCGAAGTTCCGCGGGCTGCTGGAATCCGCCCCGGACGCGGTGGTGATCTCCGACCGCGACGGCCGGATCACGCTGGTCAATCGCCAGGCCGAGGCGATGTTCGGCTACCGGCGCGGCGAGCTGCTGGGCCAGCCGCTGGAGCTGCTCGTTCCAGAGCGCTTCCGCGCCAGCCACGTGCAGCACCGAGCCCGCTACTTTGCCCATCCCACCACTCGCCCGATGGGAGTGGGACTCGAACTGTTCGGCCGGCGCAAGGACGGCAGCGAATTTCCGGTGGAGATCAGCCTGAGCCCAATGTACTCCGGGGATGGGGTGCTGGTCACGAGCATCATCCGCGACATCAGCGAGCGGAAGCGGGCGGAACAAGAGCGGGACGAACTGCTGGCGCGGCAGCAGGCCGCGCAGCGCGAGCTGGAGCGACAGAAGGACGAGTTCTTCTCGAACATCTCCCACGACCTGCGCACCCCGGTTACCGCGATCAAGGCCTCGATCGGGGTGGTGCTGGCCAACCTGCCGGAGGGCATCCCTGAGCCGCTGCGGCGGATGCTGGTGAACATCGACCTCGCCTCGGACCGCATGGCCACGCTGGTGCACGACCTGCTGGAGCTCACCCGCCTGCAGGCCGGGCGGGTGCAGCTCACGCTGCGGCCCACCGACCTGCGGGAGCTGGCGATGCGGGCGGCACGCACCATCGAGCCGCTGGCCGAGGCGCGCCAGCAGCAGGTGCTGCTCGAGCTGCCCGCGGAGCCGCTCAGGGCCGTGGTGGACGCGGAGCGGGTGGAACGGGTGCTGCTGAACCTGCTGAGCAACGCGCAACGCTATGGCCGCGATGGCGGGATGATCCGGCTCAGCTTGAAGCAAGTCGGCGAGAGGGCGCACTGCTCGGTGGCGGACGATGGCCCGGGGATCGCCCCGAGCGAGCTGCCCCGCATCTTTGAGCGCTTCTACCGCTCTGGGGCGGAGGCGGTCCAGCGCAACCAGGGCAGTGGCTTGGGGCTGGCGATCGCCCGGGGCATGGTGGAGCTGCATGGCGGCCGCATCTGGGCGGAGAGCAGCCCTGGCCAGGGTGCCACGTTCCACGTCGTGCTGCCGCTTCGGCGGCCGCCTTCGGACAGCGCAGGGGACGAACCGCGATGAAGATCCTGGTAGTAGACGACGATCCGCAGATTCTGGATGCGCTCACCGTCGGCTTCCAGCTCCAATGGCAGGACGCCACCGTGCTATCCGCCCGCGATGGCGAGGAGGGGCTCAGGCTGTTCTCCGCGCACGACCCGGACGTGGTGGTGCTGGATGTGGCGATGCCGAAGCGGAACGGCTTCGAGGTGCTCAAGGAGATTCGCAAGGTCTCCGACGTCCCGGTGCTCATGCTGACGGCGCGGGGCGAGGAGATGGACCAGGTGCGCGGATTGGAGCTGGGCGCGGACGATTACGTGGTCAAGCCATTCAGCCACCTGGCGCTGCTGGCCCGCGTCAAGGCGGTGCTGCGTCGGGCGGAGCTGCCATCTCCCAGCAAAGCGCTCCCGGACTTTGTGGCCGGGGACCTGGCGGTGAACTTCGCGACTCACCAGGTGACGCTGCGGGGGGCGCCGGTAAAGCTGACCCCGGTGGAGTACAAGCTGCTGTACCACCTGGTGCGCAACGCTGGGCGGCTGATGCCGCACCAGGCGCTGCTGGATCGGGTCTGGGGCGATGACTACGGGGCCACCACCGACTACCTCAAGGTGTTCATCAGCCGGCTGCGGGCCAAGATCGAGCCAGAGGGCGGCCCGCACTACATCGAGACCGAGCGCGGCCTGGGCTATCGCTTTGTCAAGCCCCGCGACGACGCCCGCGGCTGAGGCGCCCCCCGTCCGGCCAGGGGCCGCGGCTGCGGGCCCCGTGGGCGGGGCTTGGCCGAGCGGAGGGGCGCTCAGGCGCTCGTGGCAGCCGCGGGGTACGCGGCCATGAGCCGCTCGCGCAGCCGGCGCACTGGCTCTGCCAGTCGGGGGTCCCGCTCTGGGGTGAGGAGCAGCTCGCCCAGCCCCCGTTGAATGAGGCCCAGCTCTTGCGGGCTCAAGCTTAGGGTCACCTGAGGCTCAGCCGGCCGCGGCCGCTCCGGAGGCATCGCAGCCACCGCGACCGGCTGAGTTTGCTGACGCACCGCGGTGGGGCGGACCAACAGGATCGGTACGCCCGCCTGCTGCAGCGTGCCAGTGGCGACGCTGCCCAGGATCACGCGCGCGAGCCCGCCGCGGCCATGGGTCGCCATCACGATCAGGTCGGCCCCCTGCTCGCGTGCCGCGGCGGCGATCTCCGCCGCCGGCTGCCCGAGCCGCGCCTCCACCCGGACGTCGATGCCCGCGGACCGTAGCGGTGCCGCGGCCTGCTCCAGGTACTCGCGCGCCTGCGCCAGCTCCGCCTCCGGGTCATAGGCAAAGTAGGCGTAGCCCTCGGCGTAGGCGTAGGTCAATGGCTGGATCACCTGGGTGAGCGTCAGTCCCACCCCGAGCGCGGCAGCCAGCTCCCTCGCCAGCCCAAGCGCCTCCTCGGCCAGCGGGGAGCCGTCGAGCGGCACCAGCAGATGCCGCGGGCCGCCCGGGGGCCAGGCGAGTTCACAGGCGGCTGAGACGAGCAGCACCGGCACCTCCGCCTGGCGGAGCACCTGGTCGGCCACGCTGCCGTAGAGCCAGCGCCCCAGTCCCCCACGGCCGTGGGTGGACATGAGGATCAGGTGTGCCTCGCGCTCCCTGGCGACCCGACAGATAGTGTCGGCAACCTCGTCGAGCGAGTAGACGTAGTGCACGTGCGGCTCCACCGTCACCCCGCTCGCTCGCAGCCGGCCGGCGAGCTCGTCCAGCTCCCGGGACGGATCGGCCCCAAGCTCTGGCAACTGGGCCATCTCGAGTCCAAGCGCGACGCGCAGCAGGATGACACGGCCGTTCGCGCGCCGCGCGAGGGCGGTGGCGAAGGGAAGGACGCGCTCGGACAGGGGCGAGCCGTCGACCGGAACGAGGAACGTCGAGAACCTAGACATGTCTGCCCTCCAGTGTCTCTCCGACACGGCTTCGGACCGGCACGCCGGAGCACCAGCCTCAGTGTCTGACCGCGAGGATACCGAGCCTCGGTTGCTCGGACTGTTGCCAGCCGTAAATGCTGGGTGAACGCGGCGCTGCCCCCCCGCCATTCCTGCCTGTGCCACGCGGCTCGAACGCCGGGGACCAGCCGGCGGGCGCGGTCAGGCGCCGGATGGAGGGTGTCCTCGTGGCCACGGAAGTGGCTATCGTCAGGCGCGTGCCGCCGATTCCCAGAATGCCGCCTGCCTCGTTGACCGTTCCGCCCGCTTCGGGCAGCGTCCCCTCCGCCTCGCGCCTCGCCCGGGTCCACCCTGGCCTCGTCCAGCTTGAGCGTCGGGATGGGCTCGGCGTCGCTGGGCACCGGGGTTGCCGTCGCGGCGGACAGCCAGGGCCGCACCTTCCTCTCTCACCCACTCCCTGGGGCACCCTCGTTACCACACCAGCTCCCTCTGAGACTCGCGCTGTCCCAGACTGCAACCCTTCAAACCCACTCCGGCAGACTGAGAACTGTACCATACTCCATCACACATGAGATTCTCTCGGTATAAGCATGCGGATTTTTCTGTCATGAATACCTCCCCTCATAACTCCAAAGGTGCCTCGGTGTCGCCGTCGTGGAAGAGCGAAGGGGGACCGACTCCGGAGGCGAGGTGGTCAGTCTTCTCCACCTCAAGCGCGCGCGGGGGCATGCGCGCGGCGGCGCTGCGGGCGAGCGGGCTGCGCAGCGAAGGCTCGGCCTGCTCCGCATGGTACGTAACGAGCGCCTCGAGCAAGATCAGGAGCCTGGCGATCTCTGCCTCTGCCTTGACGTTCACCCGGTAGTCCAACTCTGCCCGATGGTCGGCCACCGCCGCCAAACGGTTCTGGCTGATCATGACGAACGTCGCCAGGAAGATCGCTTCCAGTGACACGACCATCGTCAGTAGGCCAAAGGGGAACGGATCGAATGGTGGAAGCAGGCCCACGGCCGCGGCGACCAGGCCGAGATTGATGAGAATCCAGCAGCCGAACCAGGCGCCGTGTAAGTAGACGAACAGCATTGAGCCGGCGAACGCGGTGACGCGGTCGGCCGCGCGCTCTTCCAGGGTCCGAGGGGGCGGCCGGTGCGGGCGTGGGACGCTGGGTGTGAAGCGGCCCTCCCAGTTCCCGACTGTGTTCAGCGTTTCACGCAGCGACGTGGGTGCCATGGGAGAGCTCCTTCCCGAGCCTCAGCTCGCACGTTGACGTCCGTAGGTGCCCAAGGCCGCGCGGCACCGCCGCGGGAATCCCGATCGCGGAGGGATGATCATGGCTATAGCCATCCTCACGCGCTTCCTCATCGTGAGCGAATTGAGCAGGCAGGTCCTCTCCCCCGTCCCAAGACGTCGCGAGCGCCGTGCCGGGATGGCGCGCAGAACCCGTCCAACGTCGGCCACGTCTGCCGTGCGCGAGCAGCAAGCGCCCACCGCGTCGGCGGGCACGCGCAGCAACGCCCGCTCGTCCTCTCATTCATGCTTGCCGCGGGGCGAACACCGCGGCGTCTGGGGTTTCCACCAGCTCTGCCCGCGGCCACAGCGGCGCCCCAACATACGCGCAGCGGCGACCTCATCCGGTGCGGCGAGTTCGCCTGGCTCCACGTCCAACGTGTCGGCCAGGGTCGGCACCGTGCGGGTGCTGGGTGCCTGGTCGCCGGCCTTCAGTCGATGAGCCTCCAGCCGGATCTGGTAATCACGTGCATGTTGGCCCGGCGCGCCAGCTCGGCCCGGCTCAGGAACTGCTCGAGCCGGAATCGCCGCAGGTTGTCCACGAAGGCCATTGTCCCCTCTGCGCGTGTCCGCATCCTCGCTCGAATAATAGCACAGTGATGCAGCGATACTAGTGCGATATTGATAAAATCATATCGATATGCTAATATAGAACCGACGCTTTAGTAGCACCTCGGATGGGCCTGGGGACCGCCCGCGCGGACGGGGATGGAACAGCCGAAAGAAGCAAGAGGCGCCTTAGCCATGGGCATCTACGCCTTGCTCGTTCTCAATCTGGCGCTGGGTTGGCTCGTCAGCCGGTTCATCGGTACCAGCCGCTACGGTCTGCCGGGTGACCTCGCTGCCGGCGTCGCGCGCGTGCCTCGGCGGCGTCTTCGCCGGCAGGCTGCTGCATGGGGATGGCGCCCTGGAGACACTTAATGCGCAAAGTATCCTGCATTCCGGGGTCATCGAACGCAACGGGCAGATTGTGCTCAACAAGCTGCCGACTACGGTCGGGCGCGAGCGAGCGCCTGGCCCGGCGGCGTCGGCCAACCGAGCGGCGAGTCGCTTCCCACCGGAGTGCTCGTTCTGTAGACACGTTCGGGCCCGGCGCCCTGGCTGAAAACGCGGAGGGTGGGATGTGTGACTTCGAGGAGCTGGAGAACTGGACCCATGTCCGGTTTGGTCGCTGCAGCCTCTGTGGAGTGCGGCAGCAACTGGTCGGGGCGATGGAGATCAGCCACCGCGCCGTTGCGGCGCTGGAGCGGTTCGAACTGTGCGCGGGCTGTCGAGCGACTGCGTTGAATCCCGCGCATCGCTCGGTCGCGGAAGGCGGACTCCGTGGGAGGATCGCCGGTGTCCAGGATGCGCTCTGCCGCTTCCTACATGAGGGCTTCCTACATGAGGTGGGAGCGGCGGAGCCTCCGACGGATCTGGCCACGTGCGCGGGTGCTCATATAGATGCGAGCCGGGGGCCGGAGGCGCAGGCGGCCATGTTCGCGGGACGAGCATCCGCAGCACCCATGGCGGCGGGGAATAGGATGAGTGGCGGCGGGCAGGATCCGCGGACGCCGGAGCAGGTGTGGCCGGTCCAGGAGATCATGCGCCCGTTGCGCGACGCCGGCATGCAGCAGCTCCAAGAGGTGGGGGCCCGGCTCGGGGCTCTCGACGTACCGATCCTCCAGCAGCTCATCCGGAACCTCCTGCTCGTGCGGCGCGGGCTCGACAGCCTCGACGCGCGGAATCTGCCGGCAGTCCGGCCGGCGGTGCGCGCGCTGCGAGACCTCGATCTCCGGCAATTGGAGGAGGTGATACGCAATCTCCGAGACGTGCGTGCAGTACAGGACCGGGACTTGCACGCGATCCGGGGACTGCAGATGCAACTGCGCACCCTCCAGGACCCGGACTGGAGCGAGCTCCGGGAGCTTCTTGAGCAAGCGCGTGCGCTCCAGGAGCGTGACTTGCGAGCGATCCAGGATATGCAATCGGAAGGTGGGCCGGCAGATCCGCCGGCCACGGCGCAGGCTCCCGGGGGCCTATGGGTCGGGGTGTGAGCCCGCGATGGCCTTGCGAAGGGCGCATCAACCAGTGGCTGAGGTGGGGGGAGCGAGCCCTGGCGCTCCTCTGAGCAGGAACGACCCTGGGGCGGCCTGAGGCGCGCAATGTGGGTGGATGCCTCAGGCCACGCCGAGCCGACTGCTGGTGTGCGCCAGGATCGTCGCGGCGGCACGGGTGAGCCGGCCCCAGAAGGTCGGGGCCCGATGGCGAGCCAGGCCGAGGGGCTCGGTACGTTCGCCGCTGGTCGTCTGGGTGCGGTTGCGCCAGCGCGCGACCGGGCGGCGGACCGGACGGGCAAGCGCCGGCGGCCGGCCCGCCCGGGGGCGTGGTCATCGTCGGCCTGAATGGGGCCGGCAAGACGACCACCTGCAATCTCCTCTCGGGCCTGCTGCCACCGAGCTCTGGGCGAATCGTCTTTGATGGCCGTGACATTCCGGGCTGGCCGGTCACGAGCGATGCTGCGCAGGCATCGGACGCATGTTCCAGATCGCGCGGCCATTCGTGGATCTGAGTGCCTCGCGGCGGCCTGAGGCTCCCCTACGCCTCGCAGGCAGGCAGCAGCCCGGCGACCAGGCCCAGCCCGAGCGCCAGCAGGAACACCAGCGCGAACAGGCCAGCTCCGGCGCTATACAGGGTGTCAAGCTGGTACCGCGGCGCGAGATAGCGGTTGATCGCCCAGCCGACGACACTGCTGAGCCCAATGCCGACCGCCACCGCGACCAGGCTGACGATCGCCGCCTCGGCCGCGACCGTCAGCAGGAGGGTGCGGTTCGGGATCCCGATCGCCCGCAGGGTGGCGAACTCCAGTCGGCGCCGGGCCACCGAGCGGGCCAGCATGTTGCTCACGAACAGCGCCGCGATCACCAGGGTAAGCCCGGAGAACACCCAGCGGATGGTCACCGCGTCGGCGTTGGCCGCCTCGGCCTGAGCGACAAGCTGCTCGGGGCTGAAGGCCGCCAGCGAGCCGATCTCGGAGATGCGGGTCCGCGCCTGCTCCGGGTCCGCCGCCTCGATCGCGATCAGATTCACCACGTCGCCCACGGCGGCGCGCCGGGCGAAGGCGCGGGCGTCCAGGTAGGCGACGCTGTCCATCGCGAAGCCGAAGCCGCGCAGCGTGCCGATGCCCACCACCATGAAGTCGCGCTCGGCCAGACGCAGGGTGTCCCCCACCGCCAGTCCCTTCTCGCGGGCCAGCTTCCGCCCCAGCACCACTTTGTCCGAGCGCTGGAGCCAGCGCCCCTCCTTCAGGTCAAGGGCGCCAGGGATGCGGGTGGGGTCGCCGTCCACCCCGGTCGCCAGCACCTGCCCGTCCGGCGCATCCGGCTGCTTCGGTCCGGGTCGCTCGCGTTCAACGGTCCAGCTCATCACTCCCACCGCCTCGTTCACTGCGGGCAGGGTGCGGAGCTGGGCCAGCGTTCGATGCGCGTGCTCGATCCTGCCCGGCGACTCGCCGGGCAGGATCGGAATCGGGGTGCCGCCCTCCGTCACTCCATACAGGTTGGCGGCCGAGCGGCGGAAGTCGGCGGTGAACAGCTCAATGGTCGCATTGTTGATCGCGAGCATCGCCATCCCGATCCCGAGCGCGATTCCCACCCCTACCATCATCCCGAGCATCCCGCGCCAGCGCCGCAGCAGGTTGCGGGCGGGATAGGGCAGGCGCAGCAGCCAGGTGATCGCGAACGCCGTGCTCAAGGCGCGCCCCCGTCCTCGTAGGCACATCTCGACGATGATCGCCCGGGTCAGTTGCCGGCCCCGTTGCCGGGCGTAAACGAGGCGTCAACGCGCGCTTCGTCCACGCTGGCACAGGGCCACCTGGTGTTCGGCCGACCGCTGGCTGTTTTCCGCCCAGCAACCTCCGGCAACCTGGCCGGCAACCCCGGCTGGGCATGCTGCACCTGTTCGAAGCCGACAGGTACAGAGGAGGAGGCGATGTTCCGAACGATCCTGGTTCCGCTGGATGGCTCCGCTCAGGCCGAGCGGGCCCTCCCGTTCGCCGAGGCGCTGGCGCGCCGGACTGGCGCCCGCGTCCTTCTGGTGCAGGCGACCAGCGTCCGCACCATGCCCGGCGCCGATCCCACCGCGGCGCAGGTGCGCGCGGTCGAGCAAGCCCAGAGCTACCTGGACGACCTGGCGGCGCGGATCGCCCGCCAGGGCATCGCGGTGGAGACCGCAGTGCCGTACGGCCCGGCGGTGGAGGGGATCGTGGCAGAGATCCAACTCCGCGGGGTGGATCTGGTGGTGATGACCACCCACGGCCGCTCCGGCCTGGGCCGCTGGGTGTATGGCAGCGTCGCTGAGGGCGTGCTGGCCCAGAGTCCGGTGCCAGCGCTGCTGCTGCAGAGCTGGCTCGGAGAGCAGCCCTGGCGGCGGCTGGCAGAGCAGCCCCGCCTGCTAGTGCCATTGGATGGCTCCAAATTCGGCGAGGCGGCGCTACCCGTGGCCGTGGAGTTCGTCCGGCAGTTCGGTGGGGAGCTGGTGCTGCTGCGGGCGGTGCCGCTCGTCGACCAGATCATCGCCGCCGCGGCCGGGCCGGGCGTCCCGATCGCTGGAAAGATCGAGGACGTGGAGGAGCTACGGCTGGCGGCTCAGCAGTACCTGGAGCAGGTGGCGCGCAAGCTGGCCGCATCGCTCGGCCAGCCGCCGGCGATCGACGTGCGGCTCGGGGAGCCGGCCCAAGCGATCGCCGAGGCGACCCGCGAGCGCCGGGCGGACCTGGTGGTGATGAGCACCCATGGCCGCACTGGCCTGAGCCGAGTCGTGTTCGGCAGCGTCGCCGGCGGCGTGCTCCGCCAGGCCAGCGCGCCGCTGCTCCTGGTTCGCCCCGCTGCCCTGATCGCGTCGGCGTCGCCCCCCGCGAGCGCCACCACGGACACAGAGGTATCAGACCCGGTGCCGCCGGGTTCTGCCAAGACACGGCCGTGAAGAGGAACCGTGGAGACGATGCCTGACCCAATCCCTACCCTGCCGACGCCAGCCGGCGCTTCCGCCCGAGGTAGCCGCTGATCGCACAAGGCACCGCGCCTGCCGGTGAGGCAAACCCCGATGCACTCGCCCTCCTCAAGCGGCTGCACGCCTTCAGCCTGCCGGGCGGGGAAGAGGCGGCGCGCGCCGTGCGCGGCGTTCGGCTGACGTTACGCGGACAGCTCCGTGCCTCACCCCGGGCCCGCTGGATCTCGTTCACGGCGGAAGAGACGCTCGAGGCGCAGCGGAGCGAATTCCGCTGGAAGACCCTACTTCGGACCGTCCCAGCGAGCACGCGCGTCGTGACGGACAGGTACGAAGGCGGCCACGGGCGGGTGCCCAGGTCTGCGGCCAGCCGCCAGTCGCGGACGTAGCCGGCCCCGACCTCGACCGGGGCGAACTCCAGCGCTACCTGGGCGAATCGTCCTGTGTCCACCGTCCCTGGTGGCCCATCCCTCGCTCGCGTGGACGGCCGCGATGTCACGCCGCCCGCAGGGAGGTCAGCGCGATCTCCTTCGCGAGATGCAGTCGCCGAGCGGAGTACCCGGGCAAGCGGCTGACCCTACCCGCCGGAACCCCTGGCATGCCGCGGGACGAAATGCCAGGGCAGGCATGGCATCCGTCACTGCTAAGTCAGCGGAGTAAGCCGCATAGTCGCACCAGCGACGCGCCAGAGCAACCCCGCTGTGGCTCGAGCTCGAACCGGACGTTGCCCCGGCGTTTACGGTCCGCTACCGCGGCGGCAACCCGAGCCTGACATCGTCTCGGCAGCAGACGGCCGATCCGGCCCCCGCCCCACGCGGGGAGCGCGGAGGTCGGCGCGGAGTGCCCGGAATCCGGGCAGGGAGGAGGAGGAACGAGGACTATGCTCACCAGAAGACGCTTCGTCGTCGCGGCTGCCGGGCTGGCGGCTGCCATTCCCCTCGTAAGCGCGTGCCAATCATCGCCCCTGCCAGAACCGACCGCGCCGCCCGCTCCGGGCGGCAACGCCACCCCGAGCGCAGGGATGAACGTCGACGAGATTGCGACCAAGCGCGGGTTAACCCCTGAGGATATGAAGGCGGCGCTGATGACCTACACCCCGAGCGGCAAGCTCGACGAGTACATCATGTTCTCGTCCGGCGGCCACGCCGGGCAGGTGCGGGTGATCGGGCTGCTGTCGATGCGACTGCTCAAGACTATCGCCGTGTTCACCCCCGAGCCATGGCAGGGCTATGGGTTCGGATCGAACGAGAGTAAGGAGGTCCTGGCCGGCGGCAACATCGACGGCGAAGTCCACTGGGGCGATACGCACCACCCGGCGCTCAGCGAGACCAACGGCCAGTACGACGGCCAGTGGCTGTTCATCAATGACAAAGCCAATGCCCGGGTGGCGGTGATCGACCTGCGCGACTTCGAGACCAAGCAGATCGTCAAGAACCCGCTGATGATGTCGGACCACGGCGGCACGTTCGTGGATCCGAACACCACCTACATCGCCCAGGGTACCCAGTACGCCACCCCGCTGGGCTACGAGTACGCTCCACTCAGCGAGTACAAGCAGAAGTACCGCGGCCCGATGACCTTCTGGAAGTTCGACCGCGACAAGGGCCGCATCGACACCGGCGCCTCCTGGGCGATCGAGCTCCCACCCTACTGGCAGGACCTGTCCGACTTCGGGAAGCTGGCCAGCGACGGGATCGAGGACGGCCAGCCGCCGTTCGAGGCGGGCACCACGCAGCGGGCGATGGATTACCTCCACGTCATCAACTGGAAGAGGGCGGAGGAGGTGGCCAAGGCTGGCAAGGTGGACACGATCAAGGGGATGAAGGTCATCCGCCTCGACACCGCCATCAAGGAGGGCCTGCTGTACCTGGTGCCAGAGCCGAAGAGCCCGCACGGCGTCGACGTCGCCCCCAAGGGCGACTTCATCGTTGTCGGCGGCAAGCTCGACCCGCACGTCACCATCTACAGCTTCGAGAAGATCCAGCAGGCGATCAAGGCGGAGCAGTTCGACCGGGACGATTTCGCCATCCCGGTCCTGCCGTACGACAAGACCGTCGAGGCTCAGGTGGAGCTCGGGCTCGGGCCGCTGCACACCCAGTTCGACGACCAGGGCTACGGCTACACCAGCCTGTTCCTGGATAGCGCGGTGGCCCGCTGGAGCCTGGGCAAGCCATACCGCGACGATGGCTGGAAGCTCGAGGGCAAGCTGCCCGTCCAAGTACCTTGTCAGCCCTGAGGCTCACTACCGTGGCACTGACTCGATTACACTTCGGGGCACGGCGGTCGGGATGATCCTGGTGAGTTCCAGGGCGGCCTCGGCGAGGAGATCTCGGTACTCGTGCTCACGGCGCTCACGACCCCCGCTCAGCACGAGCATGTGGAGGTCATAGAGCTTGCTGAGCGACGGCTGGTTACCAGGGGGGACTATCTGCTCGATGAGCAGGAGCCGCGCGTCATCCGGCATTACCCATCGGCAGTTCTTCAAGATCGCAACGCTACGATCATCATCCCAGTCATGGATGATCCAGGACAAGAGATAGAGGTCCCCACCGCTCGGCACCGCCTGGAAGAAATCGCCCGCGACTACATCGCATCGATCTGCCACCCCTGCACTTGCCAGGAGCCCTCCGGCCGCGGCGATGACGTTCGGACGGTCGAAGAGGATGCCGCGCGCCTGCGGGTTGGCCTTCAGGATGACGGCCAGGAAAGCACCGGTCCCACCACCCACATCGACGATGGTCCGGCACCAGGAGAAGTCGTAGGCGTCTGCCACTGCAGTAGCTGCAGCCTCGGTCGAGCTGGCCATTGCCTCATTGAAGACCAGGGCGGTCTCGGGGTTCGCGGCCAAGTGTTCGAAGAACGTCATCCCGGTGATTGGCTCAAAGGCGGTCTCGCCGGTGCGCACGCTATGGAGCAATCCACCCCACCCTCGGTACCAGTCTTCGCCGTTCAGGATAGCCCTCGCCCGGAGCGCTCCAGGGCTTCCGCTCACGAGGCAGCGCCCGAGGTTAGTCGTTTCGTACGTCCCGTCCTCGTTCTCCATGAACATGCCAAGGCCGGCCAGGGCTCGCATGAGCCGATACAGCGACGGCGCGTGCGTATTGGTGGCCTGCGCCAGTGCATCGATGCCCTGAGGACTGCCCTCCAGCAAATCGGCGATGCCGAGTTTCGCCGCCACGTAGATGATCTGCGTGATCCAGTACCCGTTGGTCATCTGCAGCAAGGTGTCCTGGGCCGGCGCGACGTCTCCGCCTCGGGACTCGCTCGCCTGGTGCATTCGCCCACCCCTTCACGCATGTCTCGAAGGACGGCTCGCTGAGTGCGAGTGCCGCTACTATGCGCCCCATTGGGCTGCGCGTCAATCATCGGCCGGTACGCATTGGCGCGTGGGTATGCTCCCGCATGAGTAAGCAGTGCCGGTCTTTCTCTCCGAGGGAGAGCGGGCAGGCCTCGCACAGCTACGTCGAGCTGGAACTGCACGCCACTGTCTGACGGCGACCATCCCGCCGCGAGTATCGCTGGAGGTTGGACGGCGAGCGAGACGTCCACCGCCGGTGGCGGGGTATGGGGACTTCCGGAGCGCCAGGGCGCGGCACGGACCGGGCAGCAGTGACCATTCTCACGGCCTCCGTCGCCCGACCCCGCCTCGTCGCGCAGCCGGCTGCCCGACGAGCCGCTTACCCTGGCTATGGCTGGAGCGACGCCCGCATGGTCCGGACGGCGAGGCCGGCGAGCACCAGCGCCAGGCCGGCCAGCGCCAGCCACAGGGGCAGCAGCGCGTTCGGGTCGCCGCCGGAATTCGGCAGCTCGGTGACGCCGGCGGCTGTTGGCTGCACGACGAACATTCCCTGCATCCCGAGCTCCTTGTGGTTCTGCACGTCGCAGAAGAACTCATAGTTCCCAGCCTTCGTCGGGGTGAAGGTCACTTGCGCGGTGTTGCCCGGCCCGAAATCGACGTCGAGCGTCCCCTTCTCTTCGTTCTCCTTCTGCTCGTCGATCGGGTTTTCTGCCTGCTGGTAGGTCAGCGCCGTCAGCGGGATGTCCGATTTCAGATCGTGATCAACCTTGCCGCGGTTGGTCACAGCCAGGGTAACCGGTTGGCCAACCGTCAGCGTGATCGTGCTCGGCGCGAACGAGAAGTCCGTCGCAGTGATCGCCACCTGCTGGGGATCTACAGCGAAAGTGTGCCACGGCGAGGACAGCGCGCCGAGGGCAAGCGCGGAGCCGAGTAGCAGGAGCCTGGCTCTGCCGCGCTGGGAAAGGAGCTGCCACATCGCGTGCCTCCTAGATGGAGATACGCGATTGTCCATCCGCTGGGTAAATAGGCCCGTAGCCCGGGGTAAACGCTGGGTCACACAAGCAACGGCGGCGACGGCAACCTTGCGGCAACCTCCGGCAACGAGGCCCGCAAGGTTGGCCTGAGACAGTGAGGGCGCGTGCGGCGGGCAGGCCGACGACATCCTCCTGGGTGGAATGGCCATGAGAACCCGAGCACTCCTCTCGCGCCCCGCAGCACACTTGGTGGTCGTAGGTGTCCTCGTCGGCCTGGCCGGCCTCGCCTGCACGCCGGCGCCGGCCGCTCCTACCGCCGCCCCGCCGGGCGCAGCCCCGACGCTCGTGACTACCGCGGCGACGGCGCCGGTAGCCGCCCCAGCCACGTCGCCGCCAGCCACCAGCGCCGTTCTTCCGACCATGGCGCCGACGGTGGTCGCCACTCCTCGGCCGGCGGCAACGACGGCGCCCCAGGGTACCGTGGCTCCAGCGCCGACGCTGGCCGCGCCCGGGCCGGCCGCGAGCGCGGTCGCCCAGCCAACGCGCACGGCCGCGGCCCCGTCTGGTCCGGCGACCAGAGTGCAGGTCGTGATGAACGAGTGGAGTCTCAAGCCGAGCGTGGCCGCGGCGCCAGCGGGCGAAGTGACCTTCGAGGTGACCAACCAGGGCAAGCTGCCACACGAGCTGATCGTCGTCAAGACTGATCTGGCCGCGGACGCGCTCACGCTCGAAGCCGACGGCGCCCGGGTCGAGGAGACGGCGCCGGGCCAGGACGACGTGGGCGAGGTCGAGGATATCCAGCCGGGCGAGACGAAGAGCGGAACCTTCAACCTGGAGGCGGGGCACTATGTCCTGGTCTGCAACGTGCCTGGCCACTACAAGGCGGGCATGGTGGCCTCGTTCCAGGTGAAGTAATGGCCGCCGCGTGCTCGCGGGGAGTGGTCTCCTCCACCTTGACAGATCGATGTGGTCAACGGAGGCGCGAGATGTATCAGACCATTCTGGTTCCCCTCGACAGCTCGGAACTGGCTGGGCGAGCGGGGCTGCTACGGGCGACCCTGGCCCACGGATCTGCCGGTACGGCTCTGGACTCCGCTACCGGCGCGGTAGACCAGATCGTGGGGGCGACGCTGGTCCCGAGCGACGTCCGCGGCGGCCCGCGACCACGGCGCCACGCTGATCGCGCTGGCGCCGCACGGCCGCACCGGCCTGGGCGCCCGGTGCTGGGGCTGCGTCGCCGGCGGCGTGTTGCGGCAGGCCAAGGCCCCGCTGCTCCTAGTCCGCCCCCTGTGGCGCGCTGATCGGGAGTGCGCCGTGCCGCTGCCTGGTGGGGCGGGCCGTTTACCCCTCGCCTCGGCCGGCCGGAGTGTCTTGGGGCGGACGGGAACGCCATCCACACTAAGAGGAGCGACAATGCACGTGTTGATCGCTGTAGCGAGTCGTTATGGCAGCACCCGTGAGATCGCGGAGGCGCTCGCCGGGACGCTGCGCGCCGCGGGCCACGTGGTCGCGGTGCGGAACGCTGCGGAGGTGGCCGACGCCGCGCTGTACGACGCGGTTGTGCTCGGCAGCGCCATCTACAACAGGGTCCTGAAGGGGTACTGCGGTGACTATCGGGACTGGCGGGAGATCGACGCCTGGGCCCAGGGGATTGCCCAGCAGCTTGCGTCCGGCGCCGCAGCGCCGTCACAGCAGTCGGCCGGGAGCACTTTGAAGCGTCCCTCAGGTGTTGAGCAATTGGTACTGGAGTAGGCGGTGGGCTGCTGGTCGCCTCCGAGCGCCTCGGCCACAGCTACCCTGGACCTCTCTATCCAGGCGGTCAAGGGTCTGGGCCAGGCCGCAGCCGAGCTTTCTGCTTTAGATAGCCCTACCAGCCTGCAGGGGATCACTGTCGCGATCCAGATACTGGGTGATGCAGTCCACTGAGTAGACGAAGTCCTGGCTCTGCGCGTCGAACGGCAGGTTGGTGGCCACCGCCGCGAGGTAGCGCCCGCGGGCTCGCCTATCCTGGAACGAGGCGACGCAGCGCCGGAATGCACCGCGCTGCGCCGCGATGCCTGCTGCCGACGCCTCCCGCGCCTGGGGGAGCTGCCCGATCGCTGCCTGTCGGGCGAGGTACGCCTGCACGTCCCTGACCAGTCCGGGCAACGAGCGGTAGCGGGGATCGACAGCATAGGCATTCGCGCCACGCGCCAGCAGCGCCGCGACCGCGTCGGAGCCGCCCGCGCCGACGTCTACGATTCCCAGCCCGGCGACACCGACTGAAACACGACTGGCGTGAGGCGAATCTGCCAGGGGCGCGCGGGCGGCAGCGTCGCGTCACGACAGACGCTATCGCGCCGCCGCTCCAGGTTTCGTGGGAGCTGCCCGAGGGCCAGTAGGCGTAGTGGGCCGTGGCCACCGCAGTTCAGGCGTCGCTGGGCGCCGTCTGCCGCACCCACGTCCGGAGACGCTCCCCATGGGGCAGCCCCGTGAGCCCTCGTCCCGCGGTCGCGCGTGCTGTGTCCCGCCACCTGCCGTTCTCCTGCGCCAGCAGGGCGCTGATCCCGTCGGGTGGCAGCGGGCGGTCGAAGTAGAAACCTTGCCCACGATCACAGCCCAGCCGCCGCAGCTCTGCCAGTTGCTCGGCCGTCTCGACCCCTTCGGCCGTGACGCTCAGACCGAGCGCCCGGGCAAACGCGACCACCGCACGGACGATCGCCGTGTCGTACGGATCCCGGCCGAGCCCGGCGGTAAACGAGCGGTCGATCTTCAGGGTGTCGATCGGAAAGCACTTCAAATATCCGAGCGCCGAGTAGCCAGTCCCGAAGTCGTCGAGGGCGAGCTGGATCCCCAGGCCCTTCAGGGCGCGCAAGGTCGTACGCACCGCCTCCTGGTCTTCCAGCAGCAGGCTCTCGGTGATCTCGAGCTTTAGTGTGCGCGGGTCCAGGCCCGTCGCGTGCAGAATACCCGCGATGTCCTCGATCAAGGCTGGCTGCTGGACCTGGCGGACCGACAAGTTGGCGCTAAGGATCAGCGGGAGCCCGAACGTCGCCTGCCAGCTCCTGACCTGACGGCACGCCTCCTCGAGCACCCAGCGCCCCAGCGGCACGATCAGCCCCGTCTCCTCGGCCAGCGGGATGAACTCGGCTGGGGCGACCAGCCCGCGCCGCGGGTGCTGCCAGCGCACCAGCGCCTCGACCTCCCGGATCCGTCCTGTCCCGAGCTGCACGATCGGCTGGTAGTAGACGCAGAACTGACCGCGTGCCAGTGCCTGGCGCAGGTCGCTCTCCAGCTCCAGTCGTGCCAGGAGCTGGGCGTTCATGCCTGGGTCAAAGATCTCATAGCGCCCCTTTCCCTGGCGCTTCGCTCGGTACATCGCCACATCCGCGTTGCGCACCAGCTCCTCAGGCGGCTGGTCGGCCGTGTCGCCAACCGCGATCCCGATGCTCGTCCGAACGACCATCTCGCGCCCGCGCACCTGAACCGGGGTGCGTAGCTGCTCCAGGATCTGCCCCGCTCGCTGTGTGGCGTCGTGGATGCCCGCGCAGCGTTCGAGCAGGAGCAGGAACTCATCGCCGCCGATACGGGCGAGGATCTCGCCGGGCTGGGTGCAGGCTTGCAGGCAGTGTGCGACGGCCACCAGGAGCTCGTCGCCGGCCACGTGCCCCAGCGAATCATTGACCACCTTGAAATCGTCTAAGTCCAGGAACAGCACCGCGACCAGGGTCCGATCCTGCGCGGCCCGATCGAGGGCGTGCTCCAGGCGGTCGAGGAACAGCGTCCGATTCGGCAGCCCGGTTAGCGGATCGTGCAGGGCCTGATGCAGCAGGGTGTCTTGCTGCCGCCGGATGAGCAGGGCCGCGCCGCGGACGACGACGAGCACCGACAGCAGCAGTAGCAGGAAGCCTCCCAGCACCGTGCCCCACACCAGGGGGCGGATGGGCCGGATCGGCGCGAGATCCTGGTACAGCTCGTAGGCGCCCACGACCCGGCCGTCCAGCGTGAACGGCACGTAGACCTCCAGCGCGCTGCCATAGCGGGCGTGGAGGTCCGCGTTTTCCACCCCGTCGAGATCCGAGACCTCGGTGCTGATCGAGCCCGCCAGCGCCGCGGCCAGGCGCTCTGAATCGTCGGGGTCCTCCATCTGGCCACGCTTGGCGACGAGATCGGAGTACAGGATCGTGCCATCGCGGGCGAACAGGTTCAGCCGGATCACGCCCGAGCCGGCCTGCCGCGCACCGACGAGCGCGGGATCCAGGCGCGCGGCCAGCTCGTCCAGCCTGGCGGGTGTGAAGGGCGGCGCAAAGTCCGCCGCGGTCACGCGGTCAAGGATGCCGAGCTGAACCTGGTCGATCGCGCGCGCCGCGGTCTGCGCGAGCATCAGCTCGGTCAGCCTGGCCTCGATGAACCAGGCCAGGCTGCTGGCCACCAGCAGCGCTACGCCGGCGCCGACGAGGGTGAAGCGAGCAACCAGCCCGAACGCCCGGATGCGTTGGAGGACGGCAGCGACCATACCGCAACCATTGGGCAGCAAAGCTGGCCCCTAAAGATAAAGAAATGGGTGCCACTCGGCGGGAGCAGATCACACGGCAACGCGCGGAGAGGCGCTCGGGCCCGGTGAGAGCGGCTGCGCAGCCGCTCTGAAGGCGGATCGACTACGCCACATTGGCCTGGGCAACCGCGACCCGGGCATCGGCGGGGGAGCTCAACACGCAGGATGGGCTGGGCTTGTGAGCGCTGCTCAGATGGGGCGGCGTTCGTGCTCGCGCGCTGCCCTCAGCTCTTTCGGTGGCGGAGCAGGAGCTGCCCGCGGCCAGGGCGACTCAGCAGCTCGCCCTCACGGGCGATGACCTCGCCGCGCGACAGGGTAAGAACCGGCCAGCCGGCCACCTCGAAGCCATGGAAGGGGTCGTAGCCAGCCCGCGAATGCAGCCTCCGCTCATCCAGTCGCTCGGTGCGGCGCGGGTCGAACAGCACCAGGTCGGCGTCGCTGCCGACCGCGATGGTGCCCTTGCGGGGATACAGTCCGAAGATTCGCGCCGGGTTGGTGGCGAAGACGGCGACAAAGGTGTTGGCCGAGATCCGGCCCTTGCTCACGCCCTCCGAGTAGATCACCCGCAATTCTGTCTCCAGCCCCGGCACGCCGTACGGCACCCGGGTGAAGTCGTCCCGGCCCGCCGCTTTCTGCTCGGGCGTCCAGGAAGTGTTGTCGCTGCCGATCGCGACGATATCCCCGCTGCGCAGTCCCTCCCAGAGGGCGGCCTGGTCGGCGGGGGAGCGCAGTGGCGGCGCTCCCACCAGCTTGGCCGCCTCCACCCCTCCTACCTGGTAGCGCTCCTCGGTGAGCGCCAGGTAGATCGGGCGCGTCTCGGCCCAGACGCGCAGCCCGCGGCGGCGCGCGGCCCGCACCGCCTCCAGCGCTCCCTGGCAGGAGAGATGGACGATGTAGATCTCGGCGTCCAGCAGCTCCGCGTAGCGGATAATGCGCTCGGTCGCCTCCGTCTCGGCCAGGGCCGGGCGGCTCTCGGCATAGTAGCGCGGATCGCGCTTGCCTTGGGCGAGCAGGCGCTGGGCAACGAAGTCGAGCATGGCGCCGTTTTCGCAGTGGACGTTGACGATGGCGCCGCAGGCCCTGGCCGCCGCGAGCAGGCGCAAGATGGCCGGATCGCCGATGCCGAACTCCGAGATTAGGAACACCTTGTAGCTGGGGTAGCCCGCCGCCACCATCGCTGGCAGCTCAGCCAGCCGCTCCGGGCCCGCGTCCGAGAGAATCACGTGGAATCCATAGTCGATGTGCGCCCGGCTGCGGGCCTTGGCCTGCCAGGTGTCGATCGCCTGAGCAATGGTCTGGCCCGGCTGCTGCCAGGCGTAGTCGCAGATGGTGGTAATTCCGCCGCAGGCCGCGGCGGCGGTGCCCGACTCGAAGTCGTCGACCGTGACCACGTCGCCGACGGGCGCATCCAGATGGGTATGGACGTCCACCCCGCCGGGGAGCACCTGCAGGCCCGAAGCGTCGATCTCCTGCTGCCCGCGTGGCAGCCCGGCAGCGATCGCGGCGATCCGCCCATCCCGGATCCCCAGGTCGGCCTGGAAGGTGTCGCTCGCGGTGACGACGGTCCCATGGCGGATCACCAGCGCGTAGTCCATCGCAACCCCCACCTGCCCTCTACGGGCGCCGCGTTCAACGTTCCGAACTCCAGCGGGCCCCACGCCTCTACATCGACGCGGCGATAGCGGCCCGCGGCCAGGCACAGGACAGCATGGCCAAGCAGCCCACTCGCGCCAGTGACGAGCAAGGTCGGTTCGCCCATCACGTTCCCCTGTGGCGAGCGCGCCGGGGTGATTTCTCCTACCATAGGCTGCGCCGATCCCGCCAGGCGTCGGCCACGTGGGGAAATGGCGTGATCACGAGCGGCTCCGCGGCGCCCCGAGCAGCCAGGCTGCATCACCTGCCGGCCCGACCGGACACGGTGCACTGGGGCTTTTTCGACCGCGGCCTGCCGCCCGTGCTCGCGGTGCGCTCGGGCGACCTGGTAGCAGTCGAGGCCGTGACACACCGCGCCGGCGACGCCCCCGAGCTGCTGATGGATCCGGCCATCACCGCGATCTACGAGGCGGTGACCGACCGCGGCCCCGGCGGACACATCATGACCGGGCCGATCCGGGTCGAAGAGGCCGAGCCGGGCGACGTGCTGGAGGTGGAGCTTCTGTCCCTCACCCCGCGGCTGCGCTATGGCTCGAACCGCTCGTCGCCTTATGGCCACCTGTACGAGGAGTTCGAGCGCCGCTCCCTGGTGACGCTCTTCGCGCTGGACGACGCACTCGGTCTGGCTCGGCCGCTGTTCCGCTATCCGGTATCGTCGGCGCTCGGCATCGGCGAGCGGGTGGACGTGCAGGCCCAGGCGGTGGTCGCGGCGCCGAGCGGCATCGCGGTTCCACTGCGACCGCACCTGGGGATCGCGGTCGTCGCGCCCGCGGAGCCCGGGCGTCACAGCAGCGTTCCGCCCGGCCGCTACGGCGGCAACATCGACAACTGGCGCATTGGCCCCGGAGCGCGGATGTACTACCCGGTGCTGGTGCCCGGGGCGCTGTTCTCGGTGGGCGATCCTCACGCGGCCCAGGGCGACGCCGAGCTGAACGGCACCGCGGTGGAGGCCTCGCTGAACGTCCTCCTGCGTCTGGTGCTGCACAAAGGACGCCCGATCGGCAATCCGCTGCTGGAGACGCCAACGCACTGGATCACGCATGGGTTCGATGAGGATCTGAATCTGGCGATGAAGCAGGCGGCGTTGGAGATGCTGGAGCTGCTGGTCGCGCGCTTCGGGCTGGCACGGGAGGACGCCTACGCGCTGATGAGCGTGGGGGTGGACTTCGGGGTAACCCAAGTGGTGGACGCGCGGCGCGGCATCCACGCCCTGCTGCCGAAGGCGCTGTTCCGCCCCGAAGGGGAGCGATTGACGGGCTAGCGCATCGCGAACTCGTGCTCGACCTGGGTGAGCGAGTCATCGACGATGTTCAGCAGCTCGTCGACCTGCTCGCGCGTAATGACCAGCGGCGGTGCCAGCAGCAGGTCGCCCAGGATCCGCACCAGCACGCCGCGCTCGTGCAGCAGCTCGCCCAGCCGGATGCTGAACGGGCTGTCCTTCAGCCAGCGCTCCTTCGTGTCCTTATCCTTCACCAGGTCCAGCGCGCACATCAGCCCTTTGCCACGGGCGTCGCCCGCGCTCGGGTGCGTCTCCACCAGCCGCTTCATGCCCGCCAGCAAGTAGTCGCCCATGGCGGCGGCGTTTTCCACCAGCCGCTCGCGCAGCATGATCTCGATGTTCTTGAGCGCGATCGCGCAGGCGACCGCATGGCCACCAAACGTCAGCAGGTGCGCCAGGCGCCGCTCCTGCTGCTGGAACTCCCCGTACACTGAGGGCCGCGCCACAGCCGCCGCGATCGGGGCGTAGCCGCTGGACAACCCCTTGGCCATCGTCATGATGTCCGGCGTCACCCCGAAGTGCTCGGCGGCGAACAGCTTGCCGGTCCTGCCCCAGCCGTTGATCACCTCGTCCATGATCAGCAGCACCCCGTACCGGTCGCAGATGCGCCGCACCTCGTGCCAGTACTCCGGGCTCGGCACGTGGCAGCCGGCCGCGGTGCTGATCGGCTCGCCGATGAACGCGGCGACCGTCTCCGGCCCCTGGAACTTGATCTCCTGCTCCAGGTACCGTGCAGCCATCAGGTCCCCCTCGGGACCGTTCAGCCCGAAGTCGTTCCGGTAGTGGTCCACGGTGGGGATATGGAAGACCCCAGGCATGAACGGCCCGAAGGGCGGCTCCAGCTCGGCGCGATTACTGGTCAGGCTCATCGCCCCGTAGGTCGCGCCGTGATAGCCGCCGCGGCGGGCGATGATCTTGTAGCGCTTCGGGAAGCCGCGCAGGAGCTGCACCTGTTTAGCGATCTTGATCGCGGTCTCGACCGCCTCCGACCCCCCGCTGCAGAAGAACACGCGCTCGAGGTCGCCCGGGGTTAGCTCCGCGATGCGCGCTGCCAGTTCGGCGGCCGGCACCGAGGTGTAGCTGGCCGCCGAGACGTAGGCCAGTTTGCGGAGCTGCTCAGCCGCCACCTCGGCGATCTCCGCGCGCCCGTGCCCGATGTTGACCACCAGGAGCCCGGCAATCGCGTCGATGTAGCGCCGCCCGTGCACGTCGTAGATGTAGATGCCCTCGCCGCGCTCGAAGACGCGCAGCCCGCGCCGCTCGACCAGCTCGCGCCACGACGCCTGGTGGATCCACTGGTGCTTGAGCGCCGCCTGCTCCGGCGGCGTCTCGTACGCGGCGACCAGTACCTCCGGGACCGGGGTGCTCATTCTCCCCTCCCTGCGGCAGCTACTCTCTGCAGTTACTCTCTGAAGGTGGACACGGCCGGGTGAACGCGGACAGCCCACTCTCCTCGTCCCCCGCGCCCGGGCACGGGAGACGGCCCTGCGAACTGACAGCCCGCCACCCTCGGCTAGTGTAGCCGAAGCCCGGCGGGTGTGGAAGGGGCCGCGAGGGGGCTCGAAGCATGCCCAGACGGCGAGTCTGGCTGACTCCGAGCCGGCACGTGAGCCGATCACGATCGAGGACGTCAAGGCGGCCGTGGAGCGCTCGGGCAAGCCGATCGAGACCGGCACAATCGTCATCTTCTGGACTGGCCAGGACAAGAACTGGGGCAAGGAAGGCTTCAAGACTGAGCGACCGTACATTCCGGCCGAGACGGCCCAGTGGCTGGTCGACCAGAAGGTGACGCTGTTCGGGACCGATCTGATCGGGATGGACAACCCGGACGAGTGGTGGGAGCCGACCCACGTCGCCTTCCTCAAAGGCGGGCTGCCGATGGTGCAGCAGCTCTGCAACCTGGAGCGCCTGGTGAACAAGGAGTTCCTGGTCGTCGTGCTGCCGCTCAAGATGCGCGGCGGGACCGGCTCGCCGGTGCGCCCGGTCGCGCTCGTCGTCTAAGACCGCCTGCCCGTGAGAGCACGCTCGGGGCAGGCTGTCGGCGTGGCTCGTCTGGAGCGCGGGGCCTTGTCCCCTGCCCGTGCGCGGCGCGTTGCCGCTCGGCAGGGCATCAGAGGGTGTTGATCGCGCGCGCCACCAGCACCGCGATGGTCAGCAGCGAGATCAGCGATTGCAGCATCATGAGCGCCTTCGCGCGCCGCGAGAGCACCATCGTGTCGGTGGGACTGAAGGCGGTGCTGGTGTTGAACGCCAGGAAGAGGTAGTCCAGGAAGCCGGGCGACCAGCCCTGCCGGATCGCGCTGTCGGGCGCCGCGAGCTGCGGGAACAGGAAATCCGTGCTGGCATGGCGATCGCGGTGTCGCTGACCCGGTCCTCCCCCATCGATCTCCCAGTACCAGACCGCGAACGTCAGCACGTTGACCACCCAGATCAGCGCCGCGCCCTGCAGCAGCGTCTGCGGGGGGAGATTCCTTCGGGTGAGCTCGATCACCAGGGAGATGGTGCTGACAACGACGGCCAGCGTGACCAGGCTGATGAGTGCCAGTCCGATCCGGCGGGTCAGGTCGTGGCGGCCGCGTAGCCTCGCCACTCGCAGCGCCGGGAGCAGCACCACAATGACCAGGAGGAGCAGCCACGGCGGCCCGAGCGTGAGCCGCTCGGACACCAGTAAGTAGATGCCGCCGATCAGGAGGAGGGCAACGGCGGCCGGCCAGCGCGGGACACCAGGCGCGGGGTGTGGATGCTCGGGGGCGTCGGCCGGCGAGGGCATCTGCATGCGATAGTCTACCGCCCTGACCACCAAACCAGCCGTTCCACCAGGCACCCGGAGGTGCCCTGCCAACGCCTGGATCGAACGGGATGGATCCTCGACTGGTGGCGCGGTCTCCACAATGCTGACCACCCTCAGGCCGCGCGTCTCTGGACGAAATAACTGAGCAATAAAATCGGACATAATCGCTGAGCAAGAACGGATTTCGAGCAGGAGTTCTTGACAGGGGTTCGGCACTCTGCTAGCGTGGCGGAGCGTGCACATCGGCGCGAAGTCGGCGAGTGGACGTCCCAACGTTCCGACGAGTTTGTTGCGACCATTAGCCCGGATGGAGCGCTAGCGTCCATCTCAACCGCGGGGTTCTCGCCGAAGCCGGCGGGGATGCGGCACCCCGATGTTTCCAGCGATAACACGGAATGCGCAGGACCTCAGCGTCGGTAGAGCCCTTGTTAGTAACGGCCCGGTGTTGACCTGGCCATGCCAGACCCGATGTTGGAGGCGGGGAGACGTGCGGTTCTATTGCCAGAATCGATCTTTCTGGCGCCTCAAATCCCACGCTCTCATTGCGTCACCATGTCCTGCAGCTATCGGTAATCCTCACGGTCGTGCCTATCCGGAGGCCGAGATTGCGGCACGCCGTTGGCGGGGAGGTGTGGGGAACGGGAGCGAACGGTTTGGACGCGGAAGCTCTGGGCCACCCGGGGACGCGATTCGTCCCCGACACGTAGGGGTGAGAGGCGCAAGATGAGGATCTCTCGCGGGCTGGTGGTGGTAGCTATCCTGGCCCTGGTTGCTGGGCTGTTCTCGCAGGTACTGGCAGTCGCGGCTTCGGGAACCGGCGCGGCAGCGGACTGCGCGACCATGAAGGACGTGCGGATCGTCGTGGTCACCCATGGCCAGGCGACGTCGAACTTCTGGGCTGTCGTCCAGAACGGGGTGCGGCAAGCGCAGAAGGACTTGTGTGTCAACGTGGAGTACAACTCGCCCGAGACGTTCGACATGGTGCGGATGGGCGAGCTGATCGATGCTGCGGTGGCGAGCAAGCCGGATGGGCTAGTGGTGTCGATTCCCGACCCCAGCGCGCTCGGGCCGCATATCAAGAAGGCTGTCGACGCCGGCATTCCCGTGGTCTCGATGAACTCGGGCGGCGACGTGTTCCAGCAGTTCGGCATCCTCACCCATGTTGGCTCGGACGAGGCCGTGGCCGGCCTGGCCGGCGGCCGGCGTCTGGGCGCGATGGGAGTGAAGAACGCGATCTGCGTGAACGATGAAGTCGGCAACGCTGCGCTCGATACCCGCTGCGATGGCCTGACCAAGGGCCTGGCCGAGTCCGGCGGGAAGATGAAGGTGCTGGCCGCCCCAACCGGAGATCCGGTGGGGGTCCAGAACGCCGTGGCGGCGTCGCTCCAGGCCGATCCGACGATCGACGGGGTGGTGACCATGGGGCCGGACGGCGCGGTGCCGACCCTCAAGGCGCTGAAGGCGGCCGAGCGGCTGCCGCAGGTGAAGTTCGCGACCTTCGACCTCGGCCCGGACACCCTCCAGGCGCTGGAGTCGGGCGACATGCAGTTCGCGATCGACCAGCAGCAGTTCCTGCAGGGCTACCTGCCGATCGTGTTCCTCATGCTCTACAAGCAGTACCTGCTGATGCCGGGTGGCGGACAGGCGATCCTGAGCGGCCCCAACTTCGTGACGAAGGATACGGCGGCGAGCGTCCTGGCCCTGTCGCAGCAAGGGATCCGCTAGCGCGCCTGGGCCGAGGCGGATCTGGTGGAAGGGGCCGGGAGATCCACCGGCCCCGCTCCCCGTTCTCACCGGAGGTGGTCATGGGTACAGCCGACGTCGCAGTCCGAGCCGACGAACGGGTTCGCCGGGTCAGCGGCTTTCGCCGGTCCCTGGCTCGCCCCGAGCTGGCGGCGGTCCTCGGCACGATCCTCGTCTGGGCGTTCTTCGCGATCGTCGCCGGGCATCGTGGCTTCATGACGGTGAAGGGAACAGCGAACTACCTGGAGATCGCGGCGCAGCTCGGGATCATTGGAGCGGTTGCATCGTTGCTGATTATCGCCGGCGAGTTCGACCTCTCCATGGGCTCGATGGTCGGCGCGACCGGCATGATTCTCGCGCTCACCGTCGCCCAGTTCAACTGGCCTGTCTGGGCAGGAGTGCTGGCGGCATTCTTTTTTGCGCTCGTGATCGGATTCCTCAACGGTCTCCTTGTGGTCAGAACCGGCCTTCCGTCGTTCATTATTACCCTGGCAAGCCTCTTCGGACTGCGCGGATTAGCGCTGGCGATGGCACGTCTGCTGACTGGAAAGACGGTTGTTGGTGGACTCGACCAGCATACAACCGGTGACGTTGTGGCGAGCCTGTTCAACTCGAGCGTGAGCGGATTTTCCATCGTGATTCTCTGGTGGGTGCTGGTGGCCGTGATTTGCCACTGGGTGCTGATGAGGACGCAGTTCGGCAACTGGATCTTCGGAACCGGGGGCTCGGCGACCGCGGCCAGGAATCTGGGTGTGCCGGTCGACCGGGTGAAGATCGTTCTGTTCATGAGCACCGCGGCAGCATCCTGCCTCCTGGCCTGCATCCAGGTGATCGCCGTGGGCAGCGCGGACGCCAATCGGGGTGTGCAGAAGGAGTTCGAGGCGATTATCACTGCCGTGATTGGCGGAACCCTCTTGAGCGGAGGCTACGGAACCATTATCGGCACGATATTCGGGGCGCTCACGCTCGCCATCACCCAGCAGGGGTTGTTCTTCGCCGCGGTCGATGCCGAGTGGTACAAGGTCTGTCTGGCTCTGATTTTGCTCAGCGCGGTACTCCTCAATCAGTATGTGCGCCTTCGCGCTGCGTCGACGCGGCGCTGATGGAGGGCGGTGGTGAACAGCAATCGGACGCCAATTCTGGAAGCCCGCAACGTCTCGAAGTACTTCGGGAGCGTGGTTGCCCTGGAAGATGTCTCCATCAGCGTTCACGCCGGGGAAGTGGTCTGCCTGCTGGGCGACAACGGGGCAGGCAAGTCCACGCTCATCAAGATCCTGTCGGGCGTCTTCCCGCCAGACAGGGGGCAGGTGTTCGTGGATGGCGAAGCGGTGCATTTCCGATTCGCGCACGATGCGCGGGAGCGCGGGATCGCTACGGTGTACCAGGACCTGGCGGTCCTGCCGCTGATGTCGGTCTCCCGGAACTTCTTCCTGGGCTCCGAACCGACGAAGGGCTGGGGGCCGCTGCGCCAGTTCGACCGCCGGCTGGCCGATCGCATCGCCCATGAAGAGCTGCTGAAGATGGGGATCGACCTGCGGGACACGTCGCAGTTAGCGGGCACACTCTCCGGCGGGGAGCGTCAGTCCCTGGCGATTGCCCGGGCGATCTACTTCGGCGCTCGGGTGATCATTCTTGACGAGCCCACCTCGGCGCTTGGGGTCAAGGAGGCGGCGATCGTCCTGCGCTACATCGTCCAGGCGCGAGCGCGGGGCGTGGGCCTGATCCTGATCACCCACAATCCGAACCACGCCTACCCGGTGGGCGACCGGTTTACCGTGCTCGACCGCGGTCGAAGCCTCGGGACCTTCACAAAGGCCGAGCTGCGGCCGGAGCGTCTGCTTGGCCTGATGGGTGGCGGCGCCGAGCTCGAGAAGCTGACCCAGGAGCTGGAAGCGCTCAAACAATCCGTGGGCTCGGCCGCGCCGAGCCCGGCTGACTCTTCCAGGTAGCCGAGACCCGGCGCTGCCCCACGTCGTGAGGAGGAGATGCGCATGTCCGCGCCTCGTGGCCGTCCGGAACCTGCCCGCCGGGTTGCCGTTCCAGGTGTCTCGGGCTACGTCGACCGGATCGGGGTCCGCCCTGGGCAGACCGTTCGCTTTGCGGTGAACGCGCCGGCGGCGTACGACTTCTCGATCGTCCAACTGGGCCGGCGGGCGCTGCTCGACCCAGCGGCGGATGAGCAGGCCGATCGGGCAGACGTTACGCTGCTCTCCAGCCGCCAGCACGCGACGGCCACTCCGCAGACCCTCGCCGCCGGCTCGTACGTGTTCGTGGGGGGCGAGCCGCTCCCGCGCGGGCCGCTCACGCTGGCCACCTGGCTGCGTCTCTGGCGCCTGCCCGTGATCGATGCGATCCAGTGGGCCTGGTTCGGGATCCTGACCGACCTGGACTACCCGGAGGCGTGCCGCTTCGGGCTGTTGGTCGACCATCTCGGGCGCGTTGGCGCCTACGCCGGCGATGGCGGGCTGTTTCGCCACGAATGGCTGCACCTGACCGAGCCCGTGCTGGCCCAGCGCCTGGGGCGCTGGGTGCACCTCGCGGCGAGCATCGCCGAGGCTGGCGTGCGGATCCTGGTGGACGGCCGGATCGCCTATACCGCCCCCGGCCCGATCCCGTTGAGCGAACCCGGGCCGGCCGCCCGCCTGCGGATCGGGGCGAGCGCCGAGCAGGGCGCTGCCGACGACTTCCTGGATGGCGATCTAGCCGGTCCGCTGGTGGCTGCGACCACCCTGGACGATCCGGCCATCGCCCGCCTGGCCGGCGACCGCGGCCGCTCCGCCGTCACGGCCCTCGGGCTGGGGCCGCTGCACGCCGCCTGGCCGCTGGATGAGGAGCGGGGTGCGCGCGTGCGCGACGTCTCTGGCCACGGACGGCATGGCCGGATCGTCCAGGGCGGGACCTGGCAGATCGGCGGGCCGGCCCATGACGCCTCGCGGGGCACCCCGGGCTATGACCCCACCGCCGATCCCGATCGCGGACACGGGCTGCGGCTGTCCAGCGACGACCTGGTCGACGCGGAGTGGACGCTGACCGACGAGTGGACCGTGCCGGAGGAGGCCGACTCCGGCCTGTACGCCGGCCGTATCCAGCTCGCCGGGCAGGACCCGGCCTCCGCTACCCCGATCGTCTTCGCTGTGGTGCGCACCCGGCCGCGGCGGCCAGACAGCGTGGCGCTCCTGCTGGCGACCAACACCTGGTACGCCTACGGCCGGCGGCCGACCGACTGGCACCGCCTGGCCGGCCTGTCCGCGTCGTACTACTCGGTCCACCTGAGCGGCCGCCCGTTCTTCCACGTGCCGACCCTCGCCCCGATCCCGCGAGCCGACCCGTATGGCTTCGAGTCTCGCCGCGCTGCCCACACTCGCCACTCGCACCTGGTTCGCCCCGAGCGCTATGCCGAGGCCTGGCTCGCCGCGGAGGGCTATCCGTTCGAGGTGATCACCGACACCGACCTGCACGCCGAGCCGGAGCTCCTCGCCAACTTCCGCGCGCTCGTCATCGTCGGGCACAGCGAGTACTGGACCGACGCCGCCAGGGATGGGGTCGATGCCTTTCTCCGCCAGGGGGGCCGGGTGCTGTCGCTCTCCGGCAACACGCTCTGCTGGCGCGCCACCTTCAACGACGATCTGACCGTCCTGGAATGTCGGAAGACGGTGCAGGGCGACGACCCCCGCTGGCTGTCTCCACGCGAGTGGGGTGAGCGCTGGCACAGCGACGATGGCCGCCCGGGCGGCCTGTTCACGCTGGTCGGCCGCCCCGGCTACGAGGTGCTCGGGCTCGACACCCAGGGCATGGTCGACGATGGGACCCCCACCGACTTCGGCGCCTTCACCGTGCTTCGCCCCGACCACTTCCTGTTCCACGAGCCGGAGCCGGTGCCGATTACCCCGCGGGGGACCATCGGCGAGACGAGTCTCAACGGAGCCAAGGCCAGCGGCTACGAGTTCGACGCCGCGCCCGACGCGGTTGGGCTGCGCGACGACCCGCTGCCGGGGCTGGTTGTCCTCGCCAGCGCGCTGGGCCAGCGCAACATCGAGTGGCACGGTCGCGAGCGTAACCATGGGGCAGACATCGCCTTCTGGGAGCGCCCGAACGGAGGCTGGGTGTTCAACGCCGGCAGCATCGGGCTGACCGGCGCGCTCGCCGTCGACCCGGGGATACGCCAGCTCGTCCGCAACGTGCTATTCCACTTCGGCGTCCCGCGCTCCGCGCGCTGAGCAGCCTGGGCCGCTCGGGGCCGACGACCGCACGGCGGACTGGCGGCAGGCCCGCGCGGCAGGGAGCCGCTCGTGCTCGGGCCTGGAACGGGCGCTTCGAGAGCGCTCGGCCGATGCCGCTGGCGGCTACGGGCCAGCCGGGGCCGGCAGCCCCAGCGCTGCCCGCACCTGGAGCGCATCGGCGGAGCTGGCCCGGCGCGCCTCGCCGATCGCCTTCAGCAGCTCCGCCAGCTTGTCCGCGTCTGTCTGAATGGCGGTCTGGCGGTACAGCGCTTCCAGCCGTTCGGAGTCGGCGATCAGGCGTCGCGCCGGCTCCTGGGCGCTGTCCGGGAAGGGGATAGCCCGGAGCTCCGCGGAGAACGCATGCTCCGCGCTGGCGAGCGATGCGAAGGCTGGGAGCAGGTTGCCCCGCGCGAGCTCGGCATTGGCGGCGCGCAGCTCCTGGTCGTAGCGCTCAGCCGCGGCCTGGTAGCGCTCCGCCGCCAAGCGCTGCTGCAGTGCAGTGGGCAAGGAGAGGTGCTGGCAGCCGCCGAGCACGAGGGCCGCGGTGAGGAAGGTTATGGCGCGGAGGAGTCCAAGCATCCACACCTCTCGAGGTCGGGACCCGGAGTGCGATGGCCGTCTGCAGCGGCGGTGAAGCCGAGGCCCCACACGGTACCCCGCGGCCGCGCCTGTGTCCAGTGTCCCGAGGCGAATCGTTGCCGAGGCTGGTCCTACCCCCGCCTGGCAGTCGTGTCCCGCGCCTCAGCAGGCGAGGGCTGGCGCGCGCGTGGCCGGGCCAGTACGATGGCCAGCAGTGCCTGGCCCGGGCCGGCGAGCGGCCGAGCTGCAAGCCGGGAAGGGCTGGCGCCGGGAGGGAGCGGTGTCACGAGCCGGCAAGGAGATGCGTCTGAAGCGCCTGATCGAGCCCGCCAGCGGGACGTCGATCATCTGCGCGCTGGACCACGGGATGACCTCGCCGCGCTACCTGGAGGGGCTCACCGACATGGAGGCGCGCGTCCGAGAAGCGATCGCCGGGGGCGCCAACGTGTTCATGCTCGGGCGCGGGATGTACGCTCGGGTCGTCGCCGAGTTCCGGCCGGACACGTCCCTGGCGCTGATGCTGACCGCCTCCGCCGCGGGGCGCCCGGCCGGTCCACTGGTGACCCCGATCGGGTCGGTGGAGGAGGCGCTGGCGCTCGGGGCGGACGCCGTGGTGGTCTACGTCGCCCTGGCCGGGGAGGACGAGCGGGAGATGATCCAGTATGCCTCCGCGGTGGGCGAGGCCTGCGAGCGCTGGGGCATGCCGTTTATCGCCGAGGCGGAGTTCCCCAACGCCTACCAGACGCTCCACGAGGCAAGCAGCGCCTACGGGGTGGACTACCTGCTGCGCAACGCCCGGCTGTGCGCGGAGCTGGGGGCGGACATCGTGAAAGTGAATTGGAGCGGGGATGCCGCCTCCTTCGGCCGGATCGTGCGCGCTACGGGCAAGCCGGTAGTGGTCGCGGGTGGCACCCTGGTGTCCGATGCGGAGCTGCTAACCCGCATGGAGCAGGCGGTGGCGGTCGGCGCGATCGGCTGCTCCGTCGGCCGGAACATCTTCCAGCATCCGAGCCCGATGGCGATCACCCGCGCGCTCTGCCGGGTGATTCAGGAGCGCTGGCCGGCCAACCAGGCGCTCGAGGAGCTGCGCGCCGCGCTCGCCGACCACGGCCAGGCCACGGCGAGCAGCCGGGGCGTCCCGGCAGGCTGACGCTCCCGGGCAGAGGCGGGCTCAGCCGTGTCGTGTCTCCGCGGATCACCGCTGGCCCGGCGGACCTGGGCGAGGTCGGCCGTGCTCCAGGAGCCATGCTCACGGCAGCCGGGGCGGGCTTCCTCTACCCGTGGGTGTCGGGCTGGCTGCGAGGCAGCGAGCGGTGGTGTTCCCCGCGCGTCAGCCGCCGCTGGCGGCGCGCGGCGGGGCGGTGGTGGCGCGCACGACCAGGTGAACGTCGACCAGCCGGTGGCGCGGCGGGCCGCTGTGCTGGCCGGTCAGGCGGTCGATGAGCGTTTCCACGCCCAGCCGGGCCAGCTCGTCCCTTGGTTGTGCGATCGTCGTGAGCGAGATGCGGGCCAGGCCGGCCAGCGGGACGTCGTCGAACCCCACCAGGCTCACGTCCTCTGGAATCCGAACTCCCACCCGGTCGCAGAACTCTAGCAGGTCGATCGCGGTCAGATCGTTGGAGGCGAATACGCCGGTCACCGCGTACGGCCCGGTGAAGAGCTGGCGGAGTGGCAGAGGGCTGCCGTCGACCCGGGCCTGGTCGGCGGGCGGCTCCCAGATGGCCACCCGCCCGGGGCCGACGCCCGCCAGGGCGAGCGCCTGGCGAAAACCGTGCAGGCGGGCCTGGTCAGCCCGCTGCTCTACCGGCGTGGTGAGGAACGCCAGCCGGCGGTGGCCCAGCGCAAGCAGGTGCTCGCAGGCGAGCCGGGCGCCGTACTCGTCGTTGGAGGAGACGGAGTCGCCCCACTCTTCGCGGAAGCCGACGAACACCGCTGGCACCCGAGCGAGCGCCTGCTGCACCGTGCTCGGCTGCCCGGCGACGTCCAGGAAGATCAGACCGGCGACACGATGCTGGAGCAGCGTCTCCAGCCCGGCCAGCTCGCTCTCGTCGTCCCCTTCGGTGTTGCAGAACATGGTGGTGTAGCCGCGGCTGAAGGCGTGGCGCTCCAGCAGCTTGGCCATTTCGGCGTAAAAGGGGTTGCCCAGGTCGCCGACGATCACGCCCAGGATCGTCGTCCGCTGCTGGACGAGCTGCCGCGCCAACACGTTCGGGCGGTAGCCGAGATGCTCGATTGCCTCGATCACGCGGCGGCGCGTGGCCGGGGAGACCGCCGGCATCCCGCGGATCACGTTCGAGACGGTCGACTTGGAGACCTGCGCCAGCCAGGCGACGTCGTGGATCGTCGGCGGCGTGCGCCGCGGCCGCGCTTCCGAGAGGCGGCGCTTGCTCATCGCCTCGCTGCCCAGCCGGAGTTCAGCCACCCGCGCCCACGTCGCCCCATGGGGCGAGGACGACCTTCATCGCGGCGTCCGTCTGCGACAGCTCCACCGCCTCGGCTGCCCGCTCCAGCGGCAGGCGATGGGTGACGACGGAGCGCAGCGGAAGGCGATTCAGATTGCGGGCGAGCATTCGCATTGCCGGGACGTAGGCGGTGGCGCGCTCGCCCCCGATGCCGAGCACGGCCACGTTCTTGGTGCAGATGTCCGCGTTCGGGTTGACCCCCACCGGGCCCAGGTCCACGAACGCTCCGGCCTCCACCACCACCCCGCCCGTGCGGGCCAGGCGCAGGCTCTCTGGGAACGTCACCGGCACCCCGCTGGTGTCTATCACCACGTCCGCTCCCCGACCACCGGTACGCTCGCGCACCCGCTCCAGCCGCTCCTCGGGGCTGGAGCGGTCGGCGTTCAGGGTGAGCGTTGCCCCGAAGGCGCGAGCCATCTCGAGGCGGGAGTCAAAGCGGTCGACCGCGATCAGCTCCCCGCAGCCGAGCAGACGCGCCTTGATGAGGTGGCAGAGTCCGAGCGGCCCCACCCCCAGCACCACGACGGTCTCCCCGTACGCCGGCCCGCCCCAGGTCTGCGCCAATGCCCGGGCGGCGTCCAGTCCGTGCGTGACGGACATCACCTCAGTGTACACTGCCACCTCGGAGGGCAGCTCGTCCGGGACACGGAAGATCGGGGTTCCGGGCAGCAGGTACAGGTATTCGGCCCAGCCGCCGAACAGGCCCGGCGGCCGGCCGCAGTGTAGGCTGTTGCCGTAGTCTTCCAGGTGCTCGCAGAAGTAGTACGGGTAGGCGTTGCGGCAGTAGTAGCACTGGCCACAGGGGACGTTGGCAGCCGGGACGACCCGGTCTCCCACCCGCAGTGGCCGTCCCTCGCTGTCCGCGGCCCCGCCGGGCCCAATCTCCGCGACGATCCCGACCGTCTCGTGGCCGCAGATGAGCGGATAGGTCAGCTCGCGCTCGTGCGGTGTTCCGGCGTACTGCTTGGTCTCCCCGCGCCAGGTGTGCTTGTCGGTCCCGCAGACGCCGGAATAGATCACCTGCAGGAGCACTGCGCCCGGCTCCAGCTCCGGGTACGGGAACGTCTCCACCTCCAGCTTTCGCGGCGCTTTCATCACCGCCGCGCGCACGCCGCTGCTCATGCCCGGACCTCCGAGGCGGCCTGCCGGCCACTGATCGCCGCTGCCAGGAGGCGCGCCGCTTCCTTGATCCCTTGCTGGGGTGGGACGAACGGGTCCTCGTGCTCCACGGAGATCGTCTCCGCCCGAGTGTGCTCCCCCAGGAGCTGGGCGAAGCGCCGCCACCAGGCCAGATCGTGCCCCTTGCCGACGACGGCGAACGTCCACGGCATGGCTTCGGGCGGGCTGGGCCAGCGGTGGTCCAGGAGCCCGTTCAGTGCCAGGTTCTGCGCCGAGAACACCACGTCCTTGCCGTGCGAGTAGCCGATCCGCCGCCCGAGCTGTTGTACCATCAACTCGGCATCCATGTGCTGCCAGAAGAGGTGGCTCGGGTCGAGGTTCGCGGCCAGGTTGTCGCCCAGCGCCGCCAGCCGCCCGAATGTCTCGGCATTGTAGACGTTGGTCCCGGGGTGGAGCTCCAGGCAGATCAGCAGCGCCGGATGCTCGCGGCGGGCGAACTCGGACACCTCGGTCCAGTAGGGTGCGACTCGCTCCTTCCACTGGCGCTCGCCGACGCCCTCCAGATAGGGCAGCCAGCCGCCGGCGGCGAAGTGCGGGATCATCCCGTCCACCGGCCCGGCCGCCGGGCAGCCGGCCATCGCGATCACCCGCTCTACCCCCAGCTCGCTGGCCAGCCGGATCGAGTCGCGCAAGTCGCGATCGTGCCGGCGGGCCAGGTCCACGTCCGGGTGGAGCGGGTTGCCCCACACGTTCAGCGCTGCCACGCGCAGCCCGCGCGTCTCGATCTCGTGCCGCCAGCGCCGCCGCTCCGCCGCGCTCGCCAGCAGCGCCGCCCGGTCGCAGTGCGTCGGCGGGGCGTAGCCGCCGCTGCCGATCTCCAGGTCGGTGATCTCCGGCACCTCCCGGACCAGCCAGTCGAGCAGCTCGCTGAGTGTGAGCCCGGCCAACGCTTCGGTGACGACGCCGATCCGCATCGCTCGCTCCTCCTCGTCTCACTCCGAGTGTTGCGCGGCGCGCTCGACCTCGGCGAGCGTGACCCAGCGGCGCTCGGCGGCCGAGCGCTCCATCGCCTCGCACACCGCCTGCACCCGCAGCCCCACGGCCAGGCTCGGCTCCCAGGGACCTTCTGGCCAGCACTCCAGCAGGTCGCACACCTGGTTGACGAAGCTGCTCCCCCAGCCCACCCCCTGGCCCAGCGGCCACCACTGCGCCGCGTAGGGGTGCCGCGGATGCTCGGCCCGGATCCGCCGCAGCCCGTAGAGCCTCGGGTCGTCGTCCGCCGCGCCGAACCACAGCTCGTTGAGCCGAGCGTAGTCGAAGAACAGCGTGCCGCGGGTCCCGTTCACTTCAAGTGCCATGTCACACGGGCGGCGGATGCAGCTCCGTGCCAGCTCGAACGTGCCCTGGGCGCCGCTGGCGAAGCGGACCAGCGCCGAAGAGGCGTCGTCGACGGTGACGCGGCGCGCCGGGCCACCCCCGGGGTCGGGGCGCTCCGGGATGAAGGTCGCGGACTGTGCCAACACCTCCGCGATCTCTCCCACCATCCATTCCGCGAGGTCGATCAGGTGCGCGCCGAGGTCAGCGATCGTGGTCCCACCCAGCCCCCGGTCGAAGCGCCAGTCGAACGGAGTGGCCGGGTCGGCGAACTCGTCGGTCAGCCAGCGTGCCCGCCAGAGGCGTACCTCGCCCACCGCACCGTCGTCAATGAGCTGCTTCAGCAGCGCGATCGCCGGCAGGCGCCGGTAGTTGAACCCGATCGCGCTCAGCACGCCGGCCTCGCGCACCGCGGCGAGCGCCCGGCGCCCCTCGGCGTAGCTCGCGGCGAGCGGCTTTTCACAGAGCACCGCCTTGCCGGCTCGAGCGGCGGCGACCACCACCTCCACGTGTGCCCCCGGGGGCGTACACACGTCCACCACGTCGACGTCGTCTCGCTCGATCGCTGCCCGCCAGTCGGTGGACCAGGCCGGGATGTCGTAGGCATGCGCGGCGTGCTCCACCGCCTTGGCGTGCCGGCCGGTGATAACCACCACCCGGGGGCGGCAGGGGAGCGTCCGGATGAGCGGGGCGATGCGGTAGCCGTAGGCGTGCGCCTTGCCCATCCCGCCATAGCCGACGATGGCGATGCAGACCTCTGGCCGGGTCTCCATCCCGGGCCTCCCTCGATTAGCTCGCCGCGGACCGACGCGTCTCGTAGTTGGCGACGATCGCCTGGCAGAGCGCCACGTCGCGCAGGCCATCCTGGCCCGGAGTGCGCGGCTCGCGGTCGCCCACCACAGCGTCGTAGAACTCCAGCAGTTCGCGCTTGAACGCCTCCTCGTACGATACCGTCTCCTCGGTTTGCCAGGAGCGGGAGGTGCCGCTGTCCCCACTCTCCAGAGTCAGGCGGGTGGGCATGCTACGCAGGAACGGAGACGGGAACGTGAGTGTGAGCCTTCGCTCGGGGCTGTAGAAGGCGAACTCCTGCTGATAGCGGGCGATGCCGGATTGCAGGTCCACCCAGGAGAGCACACACTGCGCCGCCGGGAAGGTGAGCACCAGGGTAACGCCCTGCTCGCGAATATCCGCGAAGTCGATCCGCTCCGGCTCGCCGAGTGCGCCACGTAGCAGGTTCAGCTCGTGCACCAGGCTATCCAGCAGCACCCAGCGGTACGTCCAGCGACCGAGCGCGCTCGCCGACCCGACGGCCTGCTCCACCCGCTGTTCGTCCTCGGCCCGCAGCCGAGCCAGCACCGCTTCGTCCACGTCGGCCGCCTTGCGGAGCGGGTAGTGGGCGACATAAGGGGCCAGGGGCGATTCCAGCGTTGTCGCCCGCACCAGACGCAGGTCAGCCAGTGTGGGCAGCTCCTGGAGCAGTCGCTCGTAGGCGGGATCGTAGCGCTTCATGTAGCCGACCATGAGGCGCACCCCGGCGGCGCGGGCTGCGGCGACCATCGCCTCCCCTTCGGCCGCGTTCAAACACATCGGCTTCTCGACGAAGACGTGGCGACCCCGCTGCGCCGCGGCGATCGCGGCCGGCGCGTGGCTCCCGGAGGTGAGCACCATCACCGCGTCGAGTGGGAGGTCCAGCAGGTCTTCCCAGCGCAGGCAGCGTCGCTCGGCCGGCACCCCGTAGGCGTCGCCGAGCGCGTCGAGCAGGGACGGCGACAGGTCGCTCAGCGCGGCGATCTCGAAGCGGTCACCCAGCTCCCGGAGGTATGGCAGGTGCATCACCTGGGCGATCAGCCCGCAGCCAATCACCCCGACGCGCAGCCGAGCAACCATCTCCCCTCCCCGGGCCGTGGAACGTTCCACCCAGTCTAGGAGCGGGGGTCCGCTGCTGTCAAGCGCGCGCCCGGCAACGGTCCCCTTCGTTGGCGCGGCCAGCGGCCCCCCGCTAGGGAGTGGGGCTGGGGAGGGGTGGGTGGAATGGGTGCCTGTGACAGCACCTGGCGGCACGGCGGGGGCACTCGCAGCGGCCAGGCAACGAGCGGAGGCACTCCAGCCCTGCGCGGTGCGCCTGGCGAGGCTAGCAGGGCTGGAGTGCACTCACTCAGGGCTGGATCGCCAGGCTGTGGTCGCCACCCGCCGAGATCATCGTCACCGGCTGGCCCGTGCGGTTCTTTACCCGGACTGGCGTGGTCTTGCAGTGGCAACCAATCGTCGCCACGGTCCCGTTGCCCACCTGGCCGTGATTGTCAAGCCCCCATGCCGCGATGCTGCCATTGCCCAGCAGCGCCAGGCTGTGGTCGAAGCCTGCGGAGACGGCGACCGCCCCGCGCATCCCGCTGACCGCCGTCGGTGTGTGGCGATCGGTCGTGGTGCCGTCTCCGAGCTGGCCCTCCGCGTTAAGGCCCCAGGCGCGAACACGGCCGCCGGCCACCACTGCCAGGCTATGGAAGCTGCCTCCGGCGAGGGCTGTCACTCCCGCCAGCCCGGCCACTGCCACTGGCGCGTCGCGGTTGGTGGTGGTGCCATCGCCCACCTGGCCGCTGTCGTTGAGCCCCCACGCGCGCACCGTGCCGTCCGACAGCAGTGCCAGGCTGTGGAATCCGCCCGCGGAGATGGCCGTTACCCCTGACAGGCGAGTGACTGCGACGGGGGTGTGGCGCTCGGTCGTCGTCCCGTCGCCCAACTGCCCGTACGGGTTCCAGCCCCAGGCCCGCACGGTGCCGTCTGCCAGCAGCGCTAGACTGTGGTAGGCGCCCGCGGAGATGGCGACCGCCCCTGTTAGCCCTCCCACGGCGACGGGCGTATGCCGCTCGGTCGTCGTCCCATCGCCCAGTTGGCCATTCGCATTCCAGCCCCAGGCCCGCACTGTCCCGTCGCGCAGCAGCGCCAGACTGTGGAATCCGCCCCCGGCTACGGCGATAACCCCCGACAGCCCGACCACCTGTACCGGGGTGAGGCGCTCGGTCGTCGTCCCGTCGCCCAGTTCGCCGTTGCCGTTCTGCCCCCAGGCTCGCACGGTCCCGTCCGAGAGCAGCGCCAGGCTATGGTGGTCGCCCGCGTCTACCGCCACGGCGTCCACCAGCCCGCTGACCCGCACCGGCGTGGCGCGATCCGTCGTGGTCCCGTCCCCGAGCTCACCGAAGGCGTTGCTCCCCCATGCCCCCACCTCGCCTGGCGGTGAGGGTGCGCTCGCGACGCGGGCGGCGAAGGCGAACGCGGCGGTCCCTGCGATCAGGGACAGGGCCGCGACGAGCGCGAGCAGCGTCCGAACGAATCCCGTGCGTACGTGTCTGTGGAGCGTGGCCATCAATTCCTCCTTAGTAGTTCCTGCTGCCAGGCCTGGCTCGTGTTCTGCGCTCGCCCGACCGAGGGCGGCGCGCGGCGGACGCCTCAGCCACCGGCGGTCCGCCGCGCGTTGAGCAGCGTCTGCACCGCGCCACTGAAGCCGGTCCCGGTGGTCGCGGTGGCGGCGAGGTCGAGCCGACCATCGCGGTTGAAGTCGGCGGCGACAAGGTCGAGCAGGCCGCTGTCGGCGCCGTAGCGAATCTGCTGTGTCTCGAACGTCCCGTCGCCGTGGCCGAAGTGCACCCCGACGTTATTCCCGACCGCGTTGGCCAGGATCAGATCCAGGACGCCGTCGCCGTCGAGATCGCCGAGGGCGAGGGAGAAGCTGTTGGCAAAGCCGGAGATCTGCTCACCCGGGTAGGCGGTGATGCTCGGGAACATCCCACCACCGTTGTTGAGCAACACGTAGGCGGTGTTGGTGCTGCTGTCGACGGTTGCCAGGTCGAGTGCGCCGTCCCCGGTGAAGTCGCTCGCCGCCACCTCGCGCCCGCGGGCGTTGTAATCGGTCCGCGGGGCAAAGGCCCCGCCGCCGATGCCGAGCGCGACCGAGGTCATCGCGCTCGTCGAGACCAGGTCGGTCTTGCCGTCCCCATTCACGTCTGCCCCGATCGCCTGTTCCGGGAGCGGGAAGACCTCCACCCCGTAGTCCGGTCGGAATGTCCCGTTCCCGTTGTTGAGCGCGATCCGGACGGTGCGGCTCACCTGGTTGCAGAAGGCGCTCGGTCCGCTGCGGTCGTTCGCCACCAGCACGTCCTGGTCGCCGTCGTTGTCCACGTCCGCCGTCGTCACCTGCCCGGTCCCGCAGGTCTGCAGATTCACCATGGTGATCGGGCCGAAGCTGCCATCGCCGCGATTGAGCGCGTAGACGTACGGATACGGCGGGGCGTCGGGGGTCCAGACGAGGTCGGGGGCGCCGTCGCCGTTCAGGTCCGAGGCGTACACGGAGCGCACCAGCGTCCCAACCGGTCCGCCCGAGGGGAGCACCTGCCCGGGGGCCAGTGTCCCGTTGCCCTGGTTGCGCATGATCTGGATCGTCTCGCTGCTCTCAGCAACATCCACGTTCCCGTCGCGGTCGAAGTCGGCGCTCGCCACGCCGAGCGTCAGGCCGAGGCTGTTCGGATAGAGCGGAGGCCGGGCGAACGAGCCGTTGCGTAACTGTGGGTGGATCGCGCCAGTGTTCGTGCCGCGGTTGGCGACCGCCAGGTCCGTCCGTCCATCACCGTTGAAGTCGGCCGCGGTCGCGTCGATCGGCAGGTATCCGGACTGGACCGTGGTCGCCGCGCCGAATGTGCCATCCCCCCGGTTGAGGAGCACCGTCACCCCGCTGGCGGTGCTGAGCAGGTCCGGCGCGCCGTCGCCGTTCACGTCGAGCGCGCGCAGGGAGGACGCCGAGAGGCCGGCGGGGTAGGACTGCTGGCTGAACGTGCGGTTGCCGCGATTGAGCAGAACCGTCTGCTGATCGGTGTTCGCCCCACCCACCGCCAGGTCGGCCTGGCCGTCGGCGTTGAAGTCCGCGGCCGCCAGAACCGGGTCCTGGCCGCTATTAATGGTGACGATGGGCTGCGGAGCGCGGACGAAGCGGCCGGTTCCGTTGTTCACCAGCACCTCGACGACTGCCCGGTTGCGCCCGGAGTCGTGGCGCGCCACCGCGAGATCGCGGTCGCCGTCCCCGTCGAGGTCGGCGGCGGCGATGCCCGACGGGTGATCCCCGACCGGATAGCGACTCTGCGGGCCGAAGGCGCCGGTGCCGGTGTTCAGCAGCACGCTCACGTCGGCGCCGGTCCAGTAGTTCGACAGCGCCAGGTCGGGCGCGCCGTCGCCGTTGAGATCGGCCAGCACGAGGTGCGTCGGGCCCGATCCGCCGGTCGCGGTGCGTCGGGTGAACGCGCCGTGGCCGTTGTTGACATACAGGTCGATCGTCGAATTGGCGAGCGTGGTCCCCTGGCTGGCGACGACGATATCCAGGTCGCGGTCGCGGTCGAGATCGCCAACAGCGATGTCGCGCGAGGACAGGCTCGCCGGATAGCCGACGGCCGGCCCGAGCGTGCCGTCGCCCAGGTTGAGCTGGACGTCCATCTGGTTCTGGAAGAAGTCGTCCCGCGCCCAGGCAACGTCCGGCTTGCCGTCGCCGTTGAAATCGGCCGCGGCCACGGCGTCCAGGAAGCGGCCCGACTCGTAGCCGGTCCAGGTGGCGAACAGTCTCGAGTCGCCCACTTGAGGATGGGCTGGCGCCCCCAGGGCCGAGATGGCCAGGAGGCCGCTGGCGAGCACCACGGCCAGGCCGGAGCCGAGCACGCGTGCCACGTGCTGTCCGAGTGTCATGTCGTTGATCTCCCTCCGCCATGGGGGATGCGGCGGAATGTGCCCACGCATCTCCCAACTGTCCAATGGCCAACATCCTATCGCCCGGAGTGGCCGCCAGCGAGGGGACCTCGGTTGCAGCCGGGGTGAGACCTTGGTCTGATCTCAGGACTTTCCGTGAGAGGGCCACGCGTTGGCGGGCAGGCCAGCGAGCGCAGTGGGGGAAAGCGGCTCGGCTGCACGGCGCTGGTGGCCGGGGAGCCGCGCTGGCGGGGGTGGTTCGAGAAGCCACCTGGCAGCGCAGGGAACGGGCATTTGGTTTAGCGAGGCCTCATCGGCGCCTTCCTGGACGGGCCCCACAGTGTCCCTCGGGCCCCACAGTGTCCCTATGCGCCCTCGCGCACCTGGGTGATGTCATCGGCCACCAGGCCGGGGGCCTTCCGTGGACGCGATGGAGTCTCCTGGCTCGGGACCTCGACCCGGCAGAAGACCCGGCCAGTCCCCTCGTCGAACCAGTAGCGCTGGTAGCTCACCCCGTACTTGCCCTGGACCTCCCGGTCGCGCTGATGCGCTTCGGCGACGGCCTGGGCGGTGAACCCCTCTACCCGCTGGTGCACGTCCATATACAGCGGCAGCTCACCCCCTCCATGCTGCGCTGCCAAGGCGCCGGAGCCCAGCATCGTGCCACACCAAGCGGGACACGTCCAGCCTATCCTGGCCCTGCGCTCTGTCCGTGTCGCAGCGTCGCCACGGTCTCCACGTGGTACGTGTGCGGGAACATGTCCAGCGGCTGGGCTTCCACCAGGCGGTAGCCGCCGTCGCGGAGGAGGCGCAGGTCGCGGGCGAGGGTGGCCGGATCGCAGGAGACGTACACCACCCGCTCCGGCTGCATCCCGACCAGCGCCCGCAGAACCTCCGGGGCGCAGCCGACCCGGGCCGGGTCGAGGACGACCGCCGTCGGGCGCCAGGCAGCGTCCAGTAGCGCGTGTTCGCTCTTGCCGAGCACGAAGCGCACATTCGGCAGGTCGGCGCAGTTGTGGCGGGCGTCGCGGACTGCCGGGGCCGATTCCTCGATGCCGATGACCTGCCCCACCAGGGGCGCGAGCAGCGCGCTGAAGGTGCCGACGCCGCAGTACAGGTCGAGCACCAGGTCGTCCGGCCGCGGTTCCAGCCGGTCCAGGACGAGCAGCGCCAGCAGGTCGGCGATGGAGAGGCCGCCAGGGGGGAGGGGGACGCGCGGGACGCCGACGGCCGCGGGGAGGGGGCGCGGCTCGCGGCGGGTGTTGACCTGGAAGAAGACGTCGGCGGAGACGCGGTAGCGCCGGGTGAGGATCTCCTCTTCGAGAAAGGGCTGGCCGCTTTCCACACCCGCCTCCGGGGGCAGCGACGGGCTCACCAGCGCCTGGCCAGTGGTGCTGCTAGCGCGAAGGACGATCTGGTGCAGCCGCAGGCCGGGCAGCCGGCGCTGGAGCGCAGCGAGCCGGGCGTTGATGCCCGGCTGGGCGATGTGGCAGTAGTCGATCCGCAGCAGCCGGTGAGTGCCCCGGCGGGTGAAGCAGAGCTCGCCGTACTTGCGGCCGAAGGCGAAGCGCGCCTGGTTGCGGTACTCCCAGGGGGAGACCATCCCGATGGTGGGGCGGACGAGCTGCTCGGCCTCGGAGAAGCCGCCGATGCGGCGGAGCTGGTCGGCCACCACCTTGCGCTTGAGCTCGAGCTGGGCCGGGTAGGCGGCATGCTGCCACTGGCAGCCGCCACAGGCGCCGAAGTACTGGCAGGGCGGCTCGACCCGCTGGGGAGAACGCGTGAGGATCGCCACGATCTCGCCGCGGGCGTAGTCGCGGTGGTCTTCGACCAGCTCGATCTCGACCTCTTCGCCGAGCAGGCCGTAGGGGACGAAGACGACGCGCCCATCCAGGCGGCCGATCGCTTCGCCGCCGAAGGCGACGTCGGTCAGGGTGACGCGCGCGCGAGCCATCCCTTGCAGTATGCCAGGCTTCGCGCCGCTACCTGCTCGATCCCGTCTCGAACGCCGCCACCAGTGCCCGCAGCGGCTCGGGCATGCGGACCGGGCGCAGGGTCTCGCGGTCCACGCAGGCGTGCTCGGTGCGCCCGCTGGCGATGAGGGCGCCGTCCGGCAGGCGGTGGATCTCGTACTCGAAGGCGAAGCTGGCGCGGCGCAGATCAGCGATCCGGCAGCTCAGCGCGAGCAGGTCGTCGAAGCGGGCTGGGGCGTGGTAGCGGCAGATGGCCTGGGTGACCGCCAGCACCACCCCGCCGGCCTCGATCTCGCGGTAGGTCTGGCCAAGCTGGCGCAGGTACTCGACGCGCGCCGCCTCGAAGTAGCGCAGGTAGTTGGCGTAGTACACCAGCCCAGCGGCATCGGTGTCGCCGTAGCGCACCCGCAGCTCGGCTACCACCCTCACGGTCTGATCATCCAGCGGGCGGTGGGCTGGCTACAGGATGTGCCACCCGGCGTCCACGAAGATGATCGTCCCGGTCGTCCCGCGCGACCAGTCGCTTGCCAGGAACGCCGCAGTATCGCCCACCTCGCTCTGGTCCAGGCTTCGGCGCAGCGGGTTGCGCTTGCGGAACTCCTCCTCCATCTCAGCAAATCCGGTGATGGAGCGCGCCGCCAGGGTGCGCAGCGGCCCGGCCGAGATAGCGTTGACGCGGATGTTGTACTGGCCCAGCTCCGCGGCCAGATAGCGCACGCTGGACTCGAGGGCCGCCTTGGCGATGCCCATGGTGTTGTAGTGGGGCGTGGCGCGCTGGCTCCCGTTGTAGGTCATAGTGATGATGCTGCCGCCGTGCTCGCGCATGAGCGGCTCCGCCCGTCGGGTGAGGGCGACGAGCGAGTAGGCGCTGATATCCAGCGTCAGCAGCCAATTCTCGCGCTTGCTGTCGACGTAGCGGTTCTCCAGCTCCTCGTGCGGAGTGTACGCCAGGCTGTGCACCAGGACGTCCAGCCGGCCATTCCAGGCCCGGGCGATCTGATCGAACACCGCATCGATCTGCGCGTCGTCCTGCACGTCGCACGGGAATACCAGCGAGCTACCGGCGCTGGCCGCCAGCTCGCGCACGCCCTGCTCCACCCGCTCGCCCTGGTAGGTGAACGCCAGCTCGGCGCCCTCGCGCCGCAGCGATTGCGCAATCGCCCAGGCGATGCTCCGCTTGTTCGCCACGCCGAAGATCAGGGCGCGCTTGCCCTCCAGCAGCATCCGTGTCTCCTTCTCGACCGCCGCTCCGCGGGCGGCATTAGCCGTTCTTGACGAGATCCTCGGCGATCACCAGCCGCTGGATCTCGCTTGTGCCTTCGTAGATCCGCAAAATCCGCGCGTCGCGGTAGAGCCGCTCCACCGGCGACGCCTTCATGTAGCCCAGCCCGCCGTGGATCTGCACCGCGCGGTCCACCGCCCGCCCGGCCATCTCCGAGGCGAATAGCTTGGCCATCGCCGCCTCGCGGCTGATCCGCCGGCCCGCGTCCAACCCCCGCGCCGCCGCCCGCACCATCAGCCGGGCGGCGTGGATCTCCGTGGCGGTGTCCGCCAGCATCCACTGGATCGCCTGGAAGCTGGCGATCGGCTGGCCGAACTGGGTGCGCTGGCGGGCGTAGCTCAGGCTCAGCTCCAGCGCCTTCTGCGCCAGCCCTACCGCGCCGGCCGCCAGGCTCACCCGGCCGCTGTCCAGCGTCGACAGCGCCGCCCGCCAGCCAGTCCCCTCCTGCCCGCCCAGCAAGGCTGCGCGGGGAACGCAGCAGTCCTGCAGGATCACCTGGCCGGTGCTGGAGCCCCGCAGCCCCATCTTCTCGTCCGGCGGGCTGGTCAGCAGGCCCGGCGTGCCCCGCTCAAGCAGAAAAGCGCTGATCCCTCGCGCCCCGGCGGTCGGATCCGTCTTGGCGAAGACGACGAAGTAGTCGGCGATCGGGGCGTTGGTCACATACTGCTTCGTCCCGTTGAGTACGTAGCCGCTGTCGTGGGCGACCGCGGTCATCTGCAGCGCGGCCGCGTCGCTGCCAGCCCCTGGCTCGGTGAGCCCGAAGCAGCCGATCGCCTGGGCGCTGGCGATCCTGGGCAGCACCTGGCGCTTCTGCTCCTCGGTGCCGGCGTGCAGAACCGTCATCCCGAACAGGCCGGTGCTGGCGCCGATCACATTGGTATAGGCGGAGCTGGTCCGGCCCAGCTCCTCCATCACCGCGACGTAGCCCTGGTAGCTCAGCCCCAACCCGCCGTACGCCTCGGGGATCGAGAGCCCGAACAGCCCGAGGTCGCCCATCTCTCGCAGCACGCTCGGCGGAATCGCGTCCTCGCGCTCCACCTGCTGCCAGAGCGGCTCGAGCCGCGACTCGACGTACTCGCGCACGGACGCGACGAGCATCTGGATGTCCTCAGGCAAGTGGTCGTCCATCGCTCCTCTGCGCCCGCTGCTGCGCGCCCCGGGTCCGTCTGGCCAGGCATGGTAGCGCCCTGCCCGTCGCGGCTTCAAGCGCCGTTGCCGGGCTCCCAAGCCGTGGCGATAATCAGGCACAAAGAACACCGTGAAGGAGCGCAGGGTGGGGGCGCGTGAGGAGTTCCAGGCGCTGGCGCAGGACTATTTCGACACCTGGTACCGGCACAACCCGGTCGAGGCCTCGTGGCTTGGCATTCACGCCTACGACGACCTGCTCGGCGACTATGACGCCGGCAGTCTCGACGATCGCATCCTGCTCACTGCGGAGTACCTGCAGCGCCTGCTGGCGATCGACCAGGCGGAGCTGGGAACCGAGATGGGCGTCGACTACGACCTCATCGCCGCGGAGCTGCGGGCGACGCTCTGGACGCTGCAGGACGTGGTGGACTGGCGCCGCAACCCCAACCTGTACGCCGAGGCGCCGCTGGTCGGGCTGCTGGTGCTGGTCAGCCGCGATTACGCGCCACTGGAGGAGCGGATGCGGAGCGCCGCGTCCCGCCTGCGGGCGGCAGGGCGGGTGCTGGAGCAGGGGATCCAGAACGTCGCTCAGCCACCGCACATCTTCACCGAGACAGCGATGCAGACCTGCGAAGGCGGACTACGCTTCCTGGGCGACGTCATCCCACGCCTGGCCGCCGAGCTGCCCGATGCGCGCCAGCGTGACGACCTCCACGCGGCGGCGCAGGAGGCGGCGCGGGCGTATCGCGACTACCTGGCCTATCTGCGCGATGCGCTGCTGCCGCGCTCCAATGGTGGCTTCGCCGTTGGACGCGCGCTCTACGAGCGGCGGCTGCGCGAGTGGCACTTCCTGGACCTGACCGCCGACGAGATGGCAGCGACCGGCCTGCGGCTGATGCAGGAGACGCGGGAGGAGCTGGAGCGAGTCGCCCGCGAGATCGACCCGCGCCGGAGCTGGCAGGAGATCGTGGAGGCAGCCAAGCACGATACGCCCGCCGCGGACGAGCTGCTCGACGCCTATCGGCGCGAGATCGCCCGCCTGCGGCAGTTCATCCTGGACCGCGGCTTCGTCTCGATCCCCGAGGGCGAGGAGCTGGAGGTGATCGAGACGCCGGTGTTCGAGCGGGCGATCGTGCCCTACGCCGCCTACATGCCGCCCGGGCCGTTCGAGTCGCGGCAGCTTGGCAGCTTCTGGGTCACCCCCATCGACCCCTCCCTGCCGCCCGAGGCGCAGCAGGAGCAGCTCAAGGAGCACTGCCTGTACTCCTTCCCGATCACCGCGCTCCACGAAGCCTATCCCGGCCATCACCTGCAGCTCGCCTTCGCCAACCTCAGCGCCGGCTACGTCCGCAAGCACTTCCAGAGCGACCTGTGCGCCGAGGGCTGGGCGTTTTACTGCGAGCAGCTCATGGAGGAGCAGGGCTACTACCAGGACCGCCGGCTGCGGCTGTTCCAGCTCAAGGACCAGCTCTGGCGTTCGGCGCGGGTGTACATCGATGCCCGGCTGCAAACGGGCCAGATGTCGGTGCCGGAAGCGGTGGACCTGCTGGTGAACGAGGCGTATCTGGCGCGGGCCCAGGCGGAGGGCGAGGTGCGCCGCTACACCATGACCCCCACCCAGCCCATGACCTATGCGATGGGCAAGGAGCAGATCCTGGCGCTGCGCCGGGAGTTCGCCCATCTGCCGCTACGCGAGTTCCACGACCGGCTGCTGAGCAGCGGAACGATCCCCTTCGCGCTTACCGCCCGCGAGCTGCGCGCCGAGGCCTGACCAGGCTGCCCCTCAGACGCTGGAGACGAACGCCCCGAAGACGTTAGAGGCGCAGTTCGATGTTCGGATTGGCGGCCGTCTTCGGTGTGGAGCGGCCCCGGGCTGCCGAGGTTCGGAGTATCCTGTCGGGGTAGCACGGGCTCACCCGAACCGGACAACTATGAGCCGTGACCTCGGAGCGGAACGATGGCCAAGCGTGTCGGCTTCATCGGGCTGGGGACGATGGGGCGTCCCATGTCCACCAATGTCCTCAAGAAGGGCTTTCCGCTAATCGTCTACGATATCGTCCCGGCCGCGGTGGAGCAGTTGCGCGAGCTGGGCGCGGAGGCGGCCGCCTCGCCACGAGCGCTGGCGGAGCAGAGCGACTTCGTCATCACCTCGCTGCCGAACTCCCCGGACGTCGAATCAGTCTACCTGGGCGACGACGGCGTCCTGGCCGGCGCCCGGCCCGGGACCATCTTGATCGAGATGAGCACCATCGACCCGCTGGTCTCCCGCCGCCTGGCCGGCCAGGCGGCGGAAAAGGGGATCCGCATGCTCGACTGCCCGGTCGCCAAGACCTCCGACGCGGCGGTGACCGGGACGCTGACGATCATGGTCGGCGGCGAGCGGGCGACGATGGACGAGGCGCTGCCGGTGCTCCAGACGATGGGCACCGATATCTTCTACTGCGGCCCGATCGGCAGCGGCCACGCGATGAAGCTGGTCAACAACCTGATCTCCACCAACCTGATGGCGCTGAATGCCGAGGCGCTGGTGCTGGGGGCCAAGTGCGGTCTGACGGTGGAGACGATGCTGGAAGTGATGAGCTCCACCGCTGCCACCAACGGCCAACTGGTGCGGACGATGCGCAACCGGGTGCTGGCAGGTGACGAGAACCCGGGCTTCATGGCCCGGCTGGCCCATAAGGACCTGGGGCTGATCATCCAGCTCGGCTACCAGCTCGGCGTCTCGCTTCCGATCACCGCCCTGATCCGCGAGCAGTTCAGCGAGGTGGTGGCGGAAGGGCTGGGCAACAAGGACCTGAGCACGGTGCTGAAGATCAAGGAGCACCAGGCAAAGGTGCGGGTGCGGCTGGCCGAGGCAGGTGGCATCACCCCGCTGGAAGAGGGCGCGCCCCAGCGGTAGGCGGGCGCGAAGGCCGGGGACGCCGAAGCGCCCGGGGAGACCGGGCGCTTCGCGGCTCAGCCGAGCAGGAGAGGCTTAGCTCGTCTTGACGGTGATCTGGCGCGGCCGAGCCGACTCGACCTTGGGCAGGCGCAGCTTCAGCACCCCGTGCTCGTAGGTGGCCTCGGCGTGATCGGCGTCGATCTCCGCCGGGAGCTGCACGCTGCGAACCAGTGCGCCCTGGCTCATCTCGCGCAGTAGATAGCCGTCCCGCTCCGTCTCCTGCTGGCTCTGCTGCTGCACGCGGACCGTGACCAGGCCGCGCTGAATCTGGATGTCGAATTGCTCGGGGTTGATCCCCGGCGCGGCCAGCTCCACTTCATAGGCGTCGCCGGCGTCGCGGACGTTCATCGGGGACCAGGTCGGTCGTGCCAGGGTGGACCAGGCCGGGCCCCAGAAGTTGTCGGCGAAGAAGCGATCGCCCATGAAGCGGTCGAAGAAGTAATCAAAGAATCGGCTCACCGGGGTAGCCGGCACCGTCGACTGATAGCGCATCGGAAGCACGGATCGCACCTCCTCGACGTATCCCGAAGTGTCGTTCCCTTTAGCGGCAGACAGGAGCGACTGGCTGCCTACTCCGACTCTACAATACTGAGCACTTCATTGTCAAGAGCTATTATGGAAGAAGCACAGACTCCATGAGTGGCGATGGGCAGGCTTCGAGCGTGCGCCCGGGGTGCTGGAGGGGAGGGCTGCAGGCGCGCCGCCTCGGGGCGAAGCCGCGGCCGTGCTAGGCGACCCAGTGGTTGGTGACGAACAGGCTGGTAAACAGCCCCAGCAGCATCAGGAACAGCGCGACCACGAGCTGCCGCAGCCACCACCACCGCTCCACCGCCAGCGCCAGCGCGATGAATCCGGGGAAGACCGGCAGCATGTAGCGGACGATCCCGTCCATCGGCTCGACCGAGGGAAACGACAGGTACAGCCCCAATACGCTGAGCATCCAGCCGCCGAAGGCGACCTCGCCCCGCGCCAGCCACCAGAGCGCCGCCAGGGTGAAGCCGGCCGAAACCAGGGCGTTGACCGTGACTAGCGGGCTGTAGAACGGCTGGCGGTACGTCTGCACCAGCCCGTCCCAGAGCGTGTGCGGCCAGAACGCGAGGTGGTGGTGCCAGAGCTCGGAGGCCCGGACGAACGCCAGCGGGTGGCCCACCTGAAGCCAGAGGTAGGCCATGAAGAGCGCCAGCCCCAGCGGGGGCAGCGCCAGCGTGAGGATCTCCGGCCGGAGCAGGCGGCGGCTCAGCCCGTGCTGGCGGAGGAACTCCCAGCCGAGGGGCGCGCTCAGCAGCACCCCGGGCACATCGGCCAGCGCCGCGAACAGTCCGCACAGCCCGGCCCGCCACCACGCTCCCTGGCGGGCGTACCAGAACGCTCCCGCGGTGAACGCCAGCAGCAGCCCGGTGGGGTAGCCGGCGTTGAAGAAGAAGGAGGAGGGGAAGATCGAGATCAGCAGCACGGTGCTGCGCGCCACTGCCCGGCCCCAGCGCTGCTCGGCGAGCCGATAGACGTAGGACAGCCCGACCACGTAGCCGCAGACGGGGATCGCCAGCCCGGCTACGTAGAGCGCCTGGGGACCGAACGGCAGACTCACCAGCCGGACGAGCAGCGGGTACAGCGGCCAGAAGGCGGCGGTGGGCGTGAAGGGCGGCTCCAGGTGGTACCCGATGCGCGCTACCGCCCCGTACCAGCCACCATCCCAGAGCCAGAGGGCGTCCAGCAGCTTCACCCCGGTTCGCGGCAGCCCCTCGGATGGCGGGAGCTGCTGCGGGGCGACCAGGCCGAAGGCGAGCGCGGTGACGAAGAAGATCGCGGCGCGCGAGATCAGCGCCGCCGCGAGCACGTCCTGCCAGCGCGGGGCAAGCCGCAGGGAGAACGGATGGAGTCGACGCAGCCAGGAGGGCAGTGCAAGCTGCCCCGTCTCTGTTATCCCCTGCCCGGTGGGAACGCTCTCCTGCCGCACGCCGCTTATTCTACTGCTCCTGGGAGCCCCCTGCCTGGGGCTCCCGGTTGGGACGGCTCAGGCGACCTGGGCGACGGCGCTCGCCTCGGCGCGGCGCTTCAGCGCCTGGATGATCGCCGGCAGGTCCGGATGGGGCAGAGGCAGGACGCTCGCGCCGGCCGCGGCCAGCGGGGCCAGTGCCGCCTCGCTCCCGGCGAACAGCAGTGGCTCACCCGAGGTGGCGCCGGGAGCGATCCGGGCGAGCCGCGCCCCGTGCTCGGGCGAGCGCACGACGCACACCAGGGCGCCCCGCGCCCCGATCTGCACCAGCAGGTCCGGGACGAGCACGCCGGCGGCCCAGGCGCGTGGCTCGGGCGCCCGGCGCAGCCGCGCCCCGTCGCCGGCGGGACGCGGCCCGGCCAGGGCCCGTCCCACCTCCACCGGTGACCAGCCCGCGTCGTCCGCCCAGCCGGCGCCAGGCAGCGGCGCCCCGCCCAGCGTCGACGCCCCGCTCAGGATGTCCAGCCCCTCGCCGCTCAGCCGCAGTACCGCCCGCCGCTCCTTCAGCGCTACGGTCGCCGCGCCGTCAATAATCGCCTCGCGTCCCCGCTCCAGGAGCTGGACCACTGTCCGTGCCAGCTTCTGCCCGTGGCGTGTCCAGACGCCGAGTGCGTCCTGGCGGCCGTGCAGCCGCAGCCGCAGCCCGTGCCGTCCCTCAGCAGCAGCCTCCGCCTCCACCCCGTTGGCGGCGCAGAGCGCCAGCAGGGCGGCCCGCTCCGCCGCCGACCGGCCGACGTAGGTCAGTTCCACCCGCTCAGCGTGGCGGAGCAGCGCCAGCAGCATCCCCAGGTTGTACTGCGCAACCACATCCTCGCCACTCGGCGGAGCCCCGACCCGGACCAGGATGGCGTGCTCCTCGGCATCCAGGTAGAGCAGCCGCTCCAGCTCGCCCCGGCGCAGCCCGAGCTCGTGCTCGATCCGCCCCAGGGTCTCCTCGCGCCCCGCGCTCGGGAGAAAGCCGTGGCCGAAGTCGTTGAGCCGATCGTACAGCCGCGCGCGGAGCGCCTTTGGGGCAGCAACACCGAGGCGCTGGAGCTTGCGCAGCGCAGCGCGGGTGACGATCACCTCCAGCGGCCGCGGCCGGTAGCGGTAGCTCTGGGCCAGGCAGGCGACCACGCAGCGGGCCAGCTTGTGGTCGGCAAAAAAGTGGGCCAGCACCTCCGGATCGAGCTCGCGCCGCTCGCGGCCGAGCAGGGATTCGAAGTACTGGATGGCGATGTCGATCTTGGGGAGCGCCGCGCGGTCGCGCAGCAAGCGCGGGTAGACCGTCAGCCGGTCGCCGCTGCGTCGAGTGGTGAACCGCACGTCCTTGAGGGGGAACGCCATGCCGCCCACCTTTTAGAACGAATGTTCTATTATAGCCGGAACGCGCGGCCGCGCCGCGGCGGTACGCCGCGCTCAGCTCGATCCAGCGGGACGGCGGGCGCGGGCGGCGCGGCCCTCGGTGGTCTGGCGGCTGATGATCTCGTACAGGACCGCCCCGCGCGGCTTGGGGCGGAGCACCCGCCCGAGACGCTGGATGTACTCGCGGGTGGCGGCGCTGCCGCTAACGACGATCGCGACGTTCGCGTCGGGCACGTCCACCCCCTCGTTCAGCACCCGTCCGGTCACCAGCTTGGTGTAGCGGCCGGCGCGGAAGCGCTCCAGGATCAGCCGGCGCTCGTCGGCGGGGGTGCGATAGGTGATCGCCGGCAGCCCGAGGTGGCGGCTGATCGTGTAGACCATTGCGCTGTACTCGGAGAAGACGATGACGTGCTCGTCGCGGTGCTTGGTGAGCAGCTCCTCCACCCGTGCCAGCTTGCCCTCGGCGTTGAGCGCGATCATCCGCGCCTGGTGGTGCGCCTGCAGCGCCTTGCGCGCGCCCGGGTCGTAGGCGCTCTGGCGGACGATCTGCTCGAACAGGTTGCCGTGCAGCAGGAAGCTGCGCTTGGTCGCCAGGTACCACTTCCACTCCGCCATCAGCGCGTCGTAGCGGGCCCGCTCCTGGGGCGAGAGGTCGACGAAGATTCGCTTCTCGCGGTAGCTGGCGATGTGGCCGTCGCGCGAGAGGTCGGCGGGCAGGCGGCGATACACCTCCGGCCCGATCAGCTCCGCCAGGTCGACATGTGCGCCGTCCGAGCGCTCCGGGGTGGCACTGAGCCCCAGCCGCCAGGGGGCGGCCGCCTTGGCGGCGATCGCCCGGTAGGTGGGCGCCGGCAGATGGTGGACCTCGTCCACGATCAGCAGCCCGTAGTCGGCCAGCGACCGGCGCGGCATCGCCGCGGAGTCGTAGGTCATCACCGTGATCGCCCGGGGCGAGCGCTCGCCGCCACCGACGATCCCCACCTGGTCTGCCGGCACCCCGGCCTTCTCGATCAGCCCGGTGCGCCACTGGCGCAGCAGGTCGATGGTCGGCACGATCACCAGCGTCCGCACGGGCGCCTGCTCCAGCGCCATGAGGGCCAGCACCGTCTTGCCCGCGCCAGTCGGCAGCACTACCACCCCGCGGCCGGCGTTTGCCAGCCAGGTGCGCAGCGCCTCGCGCTGGTACGGCCGCGGCTGGACCGCCAGCCGGGGAGAAAACGGCAGCGCGTAGCGCTCCAGCAGCTCCTCATCCAGCCCCTCAGCGTCATCAGCGAGCGGATCGAGCAGCGTCTCGGCGTCAGCTTCGGCCGGCGTCTCCAGCGTCTTGAGCATCCCAGCAAATCGGTCCACTCCAGGCTCCTCGGGGGTATGGAACGGCCGCGCGGTCCCGAACGCGGCCACCGGGCGCAGAGCACGCCCCTACGCCACCTCGGCCAGCAGCCGCTCGGCGGCCTCGCCCAGCCGCTGCTCGCGGACCACGCCGATGCCGCGCAGCGTCCGCAGCTCGCCCCGGCGCGCGGCAGCGGCGAGCGCCGCCACGCCCTCGATCTTCAGCTCGCGGATCAGCCGCTCTGCCGTCTTCGGGCCGACGCCCGGCACCGCCAGCAGCGTCCGGTACCCCTCGGGCAGCTCGGCCAGCAGCTCATCGTGGAACTGCATCCGCCCCCGGGTCACCAGCTCCCCGAGCTTGCGCCGCAGCCGCTCGCCCAGCCAGGGCAGCTCGAGCTGCCCCTGGGCGTTGGCGTAGCGCTCCGCCTGCTCAGGCAGCCGGAGCAGCCCGACGGCGGCGCGGCGGTAGGCGCGGACGCGGTAGGGGTTGGCCCCCTGCGCTTCGAGCAGGGAGGCGATGGAGAAGACCGTCTTTGCCGCCTGGACGTTGTCCACCGCGCCGCCTCGGGGATTAGAACATTTGTTCGTAGTATACCGCACGGGCGCGGGTGCGTGCTCGCGGGAGGCGGGGCTGGCTCAGCCCGCGGCCCAGATCGCGACGAGGTGGACGACCACTTCCGCCGCCTGGCCCAGCTCGCGGGCGCAGAGCCACTCGCGGGTGGAGTGGATGCGGTGCTGGCCGCTGGAGAGGTTTGGGCAGGGCAGGCCGCGGTTGGAGAGGATCGAGCCGTCGGTGCCGCCGCGGATCAGCCCGAAGCGCGGCTCCAGCCCGGCCCGGCGGATCGCCTCCACCGCGCGGTCCACCACCCAGGGGAAGCGCCGCAGCGTCTCGGCCATATTGCGGTACTGCGGCGTCACCACCAGCTCGTAGCTGGCGCGCGGCTCGCTCCGCGCCGCCTCGGCGGCGAGCGCCCGCAGCCGCGCCTCCTGCTCGCGCAGCTCGCGCTCCTCGAACGAGCGCAGGATCAGCGTGACCTCGGCCAGCTCCTCGGTGCCCTGGATATGGTAGGGGTGGACGAAGCCCTCGCGGCCGCGCGTGGTCTCGGGGGTGGGCAGGTCGATCAGGGCGACGAAGCGGGCGGCGACGCGCAGGGCGTTGACGAGCTGCGCCCCGGCCATGCCCGGGTGGGCGGAGCGGCCGCGCACCCGCAGCACCGCCTTGTCGGCGGAGAACGACTCCGCCTCGACGATGCCGGCCCCGCCGCCGTCCAGGGTATAGGCCGCCTCGGCGCCGAACGTCGTCGGGTCCAGGTGCTCTACCCCGCTGGCGATCTCCTCATCTGGAGTGAAGGCGAGGCGCAGGGTGGGCCGGGGCAGCTCGGGATGGTGCGCCAGATGCTCCACCGCGGCCACGATCGCCGCCACCCCGGCCTTGTCGTCCGCCCCGAGCAGCGTGTCGCCCTGGCTGAAGACCAGGTCGTGGCCAACGCAGCCAGACAGCTCCTCATCCTCGGCCGGGTCGAGCGACAGGCTGGGATCGGCCGGGAAGCGGATTGCGCTGCCGTCGTAGCCCCGGATCAGCCGCGGCTTCACGTTTCCAGGCGCCTGGGGCGAGGTGTCCAGGTGGGCCAGCAGCCCGATCGTCGGCGCCCCGTCCACGGTTGCCGGCAGCGTCGCGGTGACGATCCCGTGCGCGTCCTGCTGCGCGTCGCGCAGCCCGAGCGCCTGCAGCTCCTGCACCAGCCTTCGACCCAGCCGCACCTGGCCGGGCGAGGAGGGGCTGGGCCGCCCCTCGCGCGCCTGCGTATCCACCCGCGCGTAGCGCAGGAACCGCTTCAGCGCCGCCGGCTCCAAATGCCGCGCTAGCGCACCCGCTGCCGTCGTCGTGACCGCCATCGTCGCCTCTCCGTCGCTCAAGCATGCCCGCGCGCCACGCTGGCGCGCAACGTGCTGCCAGGGCTGGTCGGGGCTGGTACAACATCTCGTGCCCGAGCAGACGCCGCCGCCACCGTCCAGCCAGCGCCGCTGGCCGCGCGCCAGCGGGCTCCTGCTGCACCCCACCTCGCTCCCGGGCGGACAGGGGATCGGCGACCTGGGCGACGAGGCGTACCGCTTCGTCGACTTCCTGGCCGCCGCGGAGCAGCGGCTCTGGCAGATCCTGCCGCTCGGCCCGCCCGACGCCGATGGCTCCCCCTACGCTGCCGAGTCTGCCTTCGCCGGCAACCCGCTGCTCATCTCGCTGGCGGCGCTGGCCGAGGAGGGGCTGCTGGACAGCGACGACCTGGCCAGCGCCCCGGACGCCCCGGCCGAGCGAGTGGACTTCGCCAGGGTGCGCGCCGCTAAGCTGCCGCGGCTGCGGCGGGCGTACGAGCGCTTTGCCGCCACCGGCGGCCTGGACGGCCCCGACTTCGGCGCCTTCCGCGAGCAGGCGCGGGACTGGCTGGACGACTACGCATTGTACGCCGCGCTCAAGGCAGCGCACGGCGGCCGCGACTGGCGCGCCTGGCCCGCTGAGCTCCGCCAGCGCCAACCCGCCGTGCTGAACGCGGCGCGCGCGCGGCTCTCCGTAGAGGTCGGCTTCCAGCAGTTCCTCCAGTACGCCTTCGACGCCCAGTGGTCGCGGCTGAAGCGGTACGCCAACGCCCGCGACGTGCACCTGGTGGGCGACCTCCCCATCTTCGTCGCCCTGGACAGCGCCGACGTCTGGGCTCATCCGGAGCAGTTCAAGCTCACCCCCGCCGGCGAGCCGATCGGGGTGGCCGGCGTCCCGCCCGACTACTTCTCCGCCGAGGGCCAGCTCTGGGGCAACCCGGTGTACGACTGGGAGCGGCAGCGAGCGGGCGGCTTCGCCTGGTGGATCGAGCGCTTCCGCTGGACCCTGCGCCAGGTGGAGCTGGTGCGGCTGGACCACTTCCGCGGCTTCCAGGCCTCCTGGCAGGTGCCTGCCGGCGAGCGCACCGCCATCCGCGGCGAATGGGTGCCGGGGCCGGGCGCGGCGCTGTTCGCGGCGCTCGCCGCCGCGCTCGGGCCGCTGCCGATCATCGTCGAAGACCTCGGCCTCATCACCCCAGACGTCATCGCGCTGCGCGAGCAGCTCGGCTACCCCGGGATGCGGGTGCTCCAGTTCGCCTTTGGTGGCGATGCCGACAACCCCCACCTGCCCCACAACTACGTCCACAACTGCGTCGTCTACACCGGCACCCACGACAACGACACCAGCGTCGGCTGGTTCGCCGGCCTGGACGACCGCACCCGCGGCCACCTCCTGCGCTACCTGGGCTACCGTCCGGGACGGATCCACCTGGGGCTGCTGCGCCTGGCGCTCGCCTCCATCGCCGACATCGCCATCGCCCCGGTGCAGGACGTGCTCGGGCTGGGGAGCGAGGCCCGAATGAACGTCCCCGGCCGCGCTGGCGGCAACTGGTCCTGGCGGCTGCGCGCGGGCCAGCTCAGCCCGGACTGCGCCACCAGCCTGGCCGAGCTCAGCCACACCTACGGCCGCGCCAACCGCTGGACGCCATCGGGTACGTAGCACGCACGCCGGGCGCTCGACGAGCCCGCGGCCGATCTGTGAAGATCAGCCCCACCCCAGGCCGGCGCGCTCGAAACCATCTTCCGCCTTCTCTGGGAATGGCTCGCCCCGACGTGCAGATGGCCGACGAGCTGCTGACCCTCGACCGAACGCTACTACGGGTGCTCGGTATGCGTGAGTGGACACTGCCGATCGTGCTGCCCTCGCGGCGGCTGATGCTCTCCTATTATGGGTGCTGGCAGCCGGAAGCAGGCTTCCCTTGGATGCCGTGGCGCAACGTATCCACGTCTGGACACGAGGTACATACATAGGATGCTCAGCCTAGGGCGGCATCGGGGCATGCCGCCGGGACGATCGAGGGTGTCAGTAGCGGCCGCGGCATTTCGGTGGGTGGAGTGCAACGGCCAGGTACAATGGCAGCGATGAGGGGACGCGTCTTCGGGGGTGGGGTGCAAGAAGGCGGCTGGTGGTCCTTTATCCGCTATGACGAGCAGCAGGATCGGCCGACGCTCAATCGCGCTATGCTGCGCCGCGTCGCCGGCTACGCCCGCCCCTACCTGCTGCGCATCGTCCTCATGCTGGCCACGATCCTGGGCGTCACCCTGCTCGGACTGGTCCCACCGCTGCTGTACCGCGACCTGATCGACCACGCTCTTCCGGAGCACAACGCTGCCCGGCTGAACCTGCTCGCCCTGGGGATGATCGGCGTCCCGCTGTTCAATGGATTGCTCGGGGTGGCGCAGCGCTACCTGAGCGCCTCTGTTGGCGAAGGGATCATCGCCGACCTGCGCCAGGCGCTGTTCGAGCACTTGCAGCGGATGTCGCTACGCTTCTTCACCAATACCCGCACCGGCGAGCTAATGAGCCGGCTGAACAACGACGTGGTCGGCTCGCAGCAGGCGATCACCAGCACGATGGTGAACATCATCTCGAACGTCGTCTCGGTGGTGCTGACGCTCGGGATCATGGTCTCGCTCGACTGGCGGCTCACCCTGCTGTCGGTGGCGGTGCTGCCGCTGTTCATCCTCCCGGCCCGGCGCGTGGGGCTGATCCTGCGCCGCCTCACCCGCGAGTCGTTCGATCTGAACGCGGAGATGAACGCGCTGATGAACGAGACACTGAACGTCTCGGGTGCGCTGCTGGTGAAGCTGTTTGGCCGGGCGCCCGATGAGATGGCGCGATTCCGGGTCCGGGCGACGCGCGTCCGCGACATCGGGATCCGGCTGGCGGTGGTCGGCCGCTGGTTCTTCATGGGGCTGGGGCTGGCCAGCGCTCTAGGGCTGGCGCTGGTGTTCTGGGTGGGCGGCCACCTGGTGCTGAGCGGCGCCTTCACCATCGGCACCCTGGTCGCCTTCGGCTTCTACCTGCAGCAGCTCTACGGCCCGCTCACCGCGCTCACCAACGCCCGGGTGGAGTTCGCCACCTCGCTGGTCAGCTTCGAGCGGGTGTTCGAGGTGCTGGACCTGCCGGTGGAGATCACCGATCGGCCCGGCGCGATCAGCCTGCCGCGTGTCCAGGGCCACGTCCGCTTCGAGCACGTGACCTTCAGCTACACGCAGCCGCCGAGCGACGGCGCGGTGGGGCTGCGCGAGGTGCGCCGCTTCCGCTGGCCCGGCGCCTCGTCCGCGGCGAGTGTGCCGCTCAGCGGGCTGCGCGCGCGCAATGGCGACGGTCGGGCCGATGGGGTGGAGAAGTCCGATGGTCTGGGCGACGAGGAGCCGAGCGTGCCGCGGCTGGCGCTGGACGACGTGAGCTTCGAGGTGAAGCCGGGCCAGCTCGCGGCGCTGGTGGGCCCGAGCGGCGCCGGCAAGACGACCATCACCTATCTGCTGCCGCGGCTGTATGACCCGACCGCGGGGCGCATCCTTCTGGACGGCCACGACCTGCGCGCTGTCACCCTCGAGTCGCTCTCGCGGCAGATCGGGATGGTGACGCAGGAGACCTACCTGTTCCACGACACCATCCGGGCGAATCTGCTGTATGCCAAGCCGGACGCCACCCAGGCGGAGCTGGAGCAGGCGTGCCGGCTGGCGAACATCCACGACTTCATCGCCAGCCTGCCGGAGGGGTACGACACGATCGTCGGCGAGCGCGGCTACCGGCTGAGCGGCGGGGAGAAGCAGCGGGTGGCCATCGCCCGGGTGATTCTCAAAGACCCCCGCATCCTGGTGCTGGACGAGGCGACCTCGCACTTGGACTCGCAGTCCGAGGCGCTGATCCAGGCGGCGCTCACCCAGGTGATGCGCGGCCGGACCACGGTGGCGATCGCCCACCGGCTGAGCACCATCCTGGCGGCGGACGTGATCCTGGTGCTGGATCGCGGCCGGCTGGTGGAGCAGGGCACCCACGCGGAGCTCCTCGCTCGCGGCGGGCTGTATGCGCAACTCTACGCCACCCAGTTCCGCCACCAGCTCCAGGGCCTCCCGAGCCCCGAGCCGGCGAGCTCGGGCAGGGGCTAATTCACGCCCCGCCGCGCCCGCTCCGCTTCCCACCAGGGCTCTCCGCTGCCGGCTGTGGTGCCCCTGTAACGCTGTCTTCCCGCCTGCCTGGTACGGCGCCTGCGTTATCGCGCTGGCGTGCAGATAGAGACACTTCCTCCACACCACCAGGCGCGTGGGCTGGGACACGCCTTGCGGCTCCCGCACCACGCCGCGCTCCTGCTTGGCCTGGCGACGCTCCTCGGTGTCGGCGCGACCCCGCTGGCGGAGGCGCGGCCGGATGCCAGCCTCCGCCCACCCGGTCCCGAGTCGAGTGCGCTGTCGCTGGAGGCGCCCGTCGTCCAGCCGAGCCCGAGCCTGCCCGAGCTGCCAGCCGTGGCGCCCTCCATGGCACGCATCCAGGTGCCACCAGCTCTGGCAGAGGCTGAGCCAGGGCAAGCGTCGTTGGCGTCGGCGCCACGGCTTCAGCCTGTCGAGGCCGATCTTTCCGCCGAGGCGGCACCAGATGAGCGGCTGTGGAGCGGCACGGTCCAGGCCGAGGGGGCGCGGCTGCGGCAGGCGCCGCGCCGCGACGCGCCGGTGCTGGCCGAGCTGGCTGGCGGCACGGCGGTGCGGGTGCGGCGCTGGGTGCAGGGCGACGAGGTGCTGCCGGACAATCCGGTCTGGGCCGAGCGGGCCGATGGCGGCTACCTCTACAGTGCCACGCTTCGCCATGGGCCGCTCCCGGAGCTGCCCGCACCGGCGGTCGCGCCGCTGGCGAGTGGGCGCTGGATCGACGTCGACGTCACGCGCCAGGTGCTGACTGCGTACGAGGGGGCGACGCCGGTGCGGACGCTGCTCGTCTCCACCGGGCGGCCGGGCTGGGACACCCCGCTGGGGACGTTCCAGATCGGCCGGCGGGTGGAGAGCGAGACGATGGACGCGGCGACACTGGCCGGCCAGGTGCCTCCCGGCCAGGCGCCACCGCGCTATCGGATCGAGCACGTCCGCTACGCGCAGTACTTCACCACCGACGGCGCGGCGTTCCACGAGAACACCTGGCGGGACGCGCAGCTCTTCGGGGTGCCGGGCAGCCACGGCTGCGTCAGTCTGCGGCCGGGGGACGCCGCCTGGCTCTGGAGCTGGGCCAGCAGCGGTACCCCGGTACGGGTGCACCGCTAGCGCGGGCTCTCCTGGCCCCGCGCCAGGGCGGAGAGGTGCCTGGCCAGCCGCTTCGGGGCTGACGCCCGCTACTTCACCGTCACGCTCTTGGCCAGATTGCGCGGCTTGTCGGGGTCATAGCCGCGCAGCAGGCACAGGTGGTAGGCCAGGAGCTGCGGCGGCACGGCGTTGACGATCACCGAGGCGTCGCCGACGTCCGCCAGCGGGACGTGGTGGTCGAACGCCTCGTGCGCGTCGGGGCCGAGCCCGATGATGCAGCCGCCGCGCGCCTTCACCTCCATCGCGCCGGAGATGATCGCCCGCTGCGTCTCGTCGCGCGGGGCGAAGACGATGCAGGGCGTATCGGCCTCGATCAGCGCGATCACCCCGTGCTTCAGCTCCCCGCCGGCGAACCCCTCGGCGTGGATGTAGCTCACCTCTTTGATCTTCAGCGCCGCCTCCAGCGCCAGCGGGTAGGACGGGCCGCGGCCGATCAGGTACAGGTGCTCCTTCCGGTACAGCCGCTGCGCCAGCTCCGCCACCTGCGCCGCCCGGGGGTCGTCCAGGAACGCCTCGATCTCGTCCGCCGCCCGCTCCACCAGCCGCACCCCCTGCTCGATCCTGCCCGCCGCGGCGTAGGCGGCCAGCAACAGGTAGGCGAGCTTGGCGGTGAACGACTTGGTCGCCAGCACGCAGCGCTCCGGCCCGGCCCCGAGCAGGATCGGGCAGTCGGCCAGCCGGTACAGGCTGCTGCCCTCCACGTTCACCAGCGCCGCCAGGTAGGCCCCGCGCTCCCTGGCAGCGCGCACCGTCTCCAGCACGTCGATCGTCTCGCCGCTCTGGCTCAGCGCGACGACCAGGCTGCGCTCGTTCAGGTAGTGCTCGGTGTAGGCGAACTCGCTCGCGGTGGCGAAGCTTACCTGGCGGGCGGCGATGCGCGAGAACAGGTACTTGCCGCTCAGCGCCGCGTTGGCGGCGGTGCCGCAGCCGATCAGGTAGGTGCCGTGGGCGTCCAGCACCAGGTCGGCCAGCGTCTGGGCCTGCGCCTGCCCCTCGCGCGCGATCCGCCGCAGCACCCGCGGCTGCTCGCGGATCTCCTTGAGCATATAGTGCTGGTAGCCGGCCAGGCCCCCATCCTGCTGCTCCCAGGCGATCTCGCGGATCGCCGGGCGGAGCTCCTCGCCGCTGCGGACGTCGTACAGCCACGCCCCGTCCGAGGCGAGCAGCGCGAGCTGGTCGTCGGCCAGGAACGAGAGGCGGCGGGTGTGCTCCAGCAGCGCGCTGGCATCCGAGGCCAGAAAGACGCCGTCGTCGCCCCAGCCCAGCACCAGTGGCGAGCCGTTCTTGGCGGCGACGAGCGTGCTGGTCTGCACGTCCAGCACTGCGATCGCGTTCAGCCCTTCGAGCTGCCGGAACGTGGCCATCGTTGCCAGGCGCAGCGCCTCGCGCGTCCCCGCCGCGCCCCGCAGCTCGTCCTCCAGCAGGTGCGCCACCACCTCGGTATCTGTCTCGGAGCGGAAGACGTGGCCGCGGGCGCGCAGTGCCTGGCGCAGCTCGGCGAAGTTCTCGACGATCCCGTTGTGGATCAGCGCCAGCCGGCCACTACAGTCCAGGTGCGGGTGGGCATTGAGGGTGGTGATCCCGCCGTGGGTCGCCCAGCGGGTGTGGCCGAGCCCGATGGTGCTGGCAGGAAGCGAGGTGCTGGCCTGCCCGATCTTGCCAACGTGCTTTTCGACCAGCGCGGTGCCGTTGCGCTTAACGGCGATGCCCCAGGAGTCGTAGCCGCGGTACTCGAGCCGCCGTAACCCTTCGAGCACCAGCGTGGGCGTGTCGTCCCGCTGACCAACGTAGCCGAAGATTCCGCACATACCGGCCCATCCTCCGCCTGAGAGTAGCGCACGGCCACGGCATGGACGGATGGCCGTCGACCCATGGTCGTGGCTATGCGAACTGCGCGCCAGTACCTGGAGGAGGGCAGAAAGCGGAGGCCATGTTAGACCGTCCACGCACACTGGCAGGCATTTGTCAGGGCGTTGCCGCCCTGGTTTGTGCCGCCATCACGACCGTGCCAGCCGAGGGGCCACCCGCCGAGTGGTTCGCTAGACCCCTGCCGCGTCACCCGCGCCCCGCGCGGGCCAGGCGCTTGACCGTCTCGCCGCCTTGTGCCAGGCGACGCTGCCATCCTCCAGCGCGGCATGCTAGCAGGAAGCGGGCCGGGCGCGCCACGCCCGCTGCTCCCTATTGGGGGCGGATGGCGGGAGGACGGTTCAGGCCACTGTTGCCGCCCCGGGCAGCCGCTGGGGGCGCTCCAGCGCCGGGGCAAACAGGTCGCCGATCTGCTCCAGCCGCGCCGGGAGGGTGCGCAGCGTCCAGCGGCCCGGGCGGAGGTCCGGATCGTCCAGCTCCTCCCAGCGGATCGGGGCCGAGACCGGGGCGCCGGGTTTGGGGCGGACGCTATACGGGGCGACGGTATTCTTGCCCCGTGCGTTCTGGGCATAGTCGATCAGCACCAGGTCGTGCCGATCGGCCACGTCGTAGTCGAGTGTTAGCGTCTCCGGCGCGGCGGCGCAGAGGCGCTCGGCCAGCGCGTGCATCCAGGCGCGCACCGCCTCGAAGGAATGGACCCGCTCCAGCGGCAGATAGACGTGGATGCCGGAGGAGCCGCTCAGCTTCGGGTAGCCGGCCAGCCCCTGCCGCGCCAGCTCCCGCCCCACCGCCTTCGCCGCTCGCACCACGAGCGCGAACGGCGTTCGCTCGCCCGGGTCGAGGTCCACCACCGCCCAGTCGGGCAGGTCCGGGGCGTCGATCCGCGACAGCCAGGGATGGACCTCGATCGCGTTGTACTGCACGCACCAGATCTGGGTGCGTAGCTCGCCGCCGACAACGAAGCGGACGGGCCGGCCGGTGGAGGCGGGGACGTCGGTCCAGGTGGGGAGCCAGGCGGGCGCCTGCGCCGGCGCGTTCTTCAGGTAGTACGAGCCGCCGGTGATCCCGCGGGGGAATGGGCGCAGCGTGAGCGGGCGTGCGGCGACGTAGCGCTGCAGCACCGGCCAGAGGCGCTCGTAGTAGCGGGCGAGCTCCAGCTTGGTGACCCCCGCGTCTGGCCAGAGCACCTTGTCCGGGTGGGTGATGGCGACTCCGGCGATCTCCACTGCGGCGGTGGCCTGGCGGGCGGCTCTGGGCATCGCATCCCTCCGGGGAAGCATCGTAGCACGCGCGGCACGTTGCCACCCGGCAGCGCCAGGCCGTATACCGGGCCGAGATGAAAAGCCCCTTCCTCGTTCGACTGGATAGCGGCCCGCTGCTCGCTGATGGCGGCATGGGCACCATGCTGTACGCGCTGGGGATCCCCTACCAGCGCTGCTTCGACGAGCTGAACCTGTCGCAGCCGGAGCTGGTCCAGCGCGTCCACCGCGAGTACATCGCCGCCGGCGCAGAGCTGATCGAGACCAACACCTTCGGGGCGAACCGGTTCAAGCTGGCCACGCACGGGCTCGACCGGCGCGTCCGCGATATCAATCTGCGTGGGGTGAAGGTCGCCCGCGAGGCGCGGGAGGTCACCGGGGAGCCGGTCTTCCTCGCCGGCGCTGTCGGACCCATCGGGCGGCCGCTCGCTCCGGTCGGCACGGTCAGCCCGGCCCAGGCGCGGGAGGCGTTCCAGGAGCAGATCGAGGCGCTGCTCGAAGGCGGGGCGGACCTGCTGATCCTGGAGACGTTCAGCGACCTGGCCGAGCTGCGCGAGGCGGTGTGCGCGGCGCGCTCGGTGACCGACCTTCCCCTCGTCGCCCAGGTGACATTTACCGAGGAGGGCCAGACAGTAGCTGGGGAAGACCCGGCCGAGGTCGCCCGACTGCTGGTGGAACTGGGGGCGGACGTCGTCGGGGTCAACTGCGGGGTGGGGCCGCAGGCCGCGCTCGACGTGGTGGAGCGGATGCGGAGCAGCGGCGTCCCGCGCATCTCGGCGCTGCCCAACGCCGGGTTCCCGGCCCGAGTGGAAGGGCGTTACGTCTACGTGACCACGCCCGAGTACTTCGCCGAGTACGCCCGCCGCTTCCGCCAGGCGGGCCTGGCGCTGCTCGGCGGCTGCTGCGGCACCACCCCGGCACACATCCGCGCAATGCGTGCCGCGCTGGATGAGACACATCCCCGTCCCCACACCGCGGTGGTTGTCCAGGCGCCGCGGCCGGCGCCCGAGCCGGCCCCGGCTGGGACGGAGGGGCCGACCGGGCTGGCGCGCCGGCTGGCCGCGGGCGAGTTCGTGGTGAGCGTGGAGCTCGATCCGCCCAAAGGGCTGAATCCGGGCCGTATCCTGGAAGGCGCGGCGCTGCTGCGCGACGCCGGGGTGGACTGCATCAACATCGGCGATAGCCCGATGGCGCGGGTGCGGATGTCGGCCCTGGCGCTGGCGCTGCTGCTGAAGGAGCGGCTTGGACTGGAATCCATCATCCACTTCACGACGCGCGACCGCAACCTGATGGCGCTCCAGTCGGAGCTGCTCGGGGCGCACGCGCTCGGTATCCGCAACGTGCTCGCACTGACCGGCGATCCGCCAGCGGTCGGCAACTACCCGCACGCCACCGGCGTCTGGGACGTCGACTCCGCCGGCCTGGTGAGCATCCTCAAGCGGATGAACCAGGGTCTGGACTGGGCCGGCAACTCCATCGGGCGCGCCGCCGCGTTTACTGTCGGCTGCGCGCTCAACCCGACTGCGGAGGACCCGCGCCGGGAGCTGGAGCGGTTCAAACGGAAGGTGGACGCCGGAGCGGATTTTGCAATGTCCCAGCCGATCTACGCGCTCGACCAGTTGCTGCGCTTCCTGGATCTGTCCGGGCCGCTGCCGATCCCGCTGATCCTGGGGATCATGCCGCTGCAGAGCTACAAGCACGCCGAGTTTCTCCACCATGAACTGCCCGGGGTGACGATCCCGGCCGATGTGCGCGAACGGATGCGCCAGGCAGGGGAGCACGGGCTGGAGGAGGGCGCGGCCCAGGCACGGGAGCTGCTGGAGGCGGCACGCCCATACGTCCAGGGCGTGTACATCATGCCCTCGTTCCACCGCTATGAAATGGCCGCAGAGCTGGTGCGGAGCCTGCGCGCCCCGGCCGCGGCGTCGTAGTGCCACCCCCGGCGCTCCTGCCCCCGCTGGCGACCGGGAACCGGCGCGGCTGACGCGGAGGGGTGGAGATCCGCTGGGCTCGGATCCTGTTGTCCCACCTGCCCGCGCGGGGTAGAATTCCAGCGTAGCCCCTCTCGGGGCTGGGCCCGCTAGGGGAGCTCTCAGGCTGAGAGTCCGCCGTTTACGCGGACGACCCTCGGAACCTGACCTGGGTAATGCCAGCGCAGGGAAGCGGCACGAAGGCACCGTTGTACGACGAGCCCGCTCTGCTGCTTTACGCGCGGAGCGGGCTCGCGGTTCTGGCGGTGTGAGGCCGCCCGAGTGCGGACACAAGGAGGCGCACGTGGACGACGTGCTGGAGATCGCTGGTAAGCGATTCAAGTCGCGATTGATGCTCGGCAGTGGGAAATATCGTACCGCCGACGAGATGCGGGAGGCGCTCGAGGCGTCCGGGACGGAGATCGTCACCGTCGCCATCCGGCGGCTCAACTTCGACGAGCCGCGCACGCTCCTGGATGAGATCGACTGGTCGCGCTACACCATTCTCCCCAATACCGCCGGCTGCTATACCGCCGAGGAGGCGATCCGCGTCGCTCGGCTGGGACGCGAGGTGACCGGCTCCGATTGGGTGAAGCTGGAGGTTATCGGCGACCAGAAGTACCTGCTCCCGGACATGGAGGGGACGCTGCAAGCGGCCCGGCAGCTCGTGAAGGAGAACTTCGCGGTGCTGCCCTACATCACCGACGACCCGATCCTGGCCCGCAAGCTGCAGGAGATCGGCACCGTCACCGTGATGCCGCTCGGCTCGCCCATCGGCTCCGGCCAGGGCATCCCGCACTTCGAGCGGATCAGAGTCATCATCGAGCAGGCGCGTGTCCCAGTGGTGGTGGACGCCGGGCTCGGGGCACCCTCCGACGCCTCGCTGGCGCTGGAGATCGGCGCGGACGCGGTGCTCGTGAACACCGCTATCGCCAAGGCCGCCAAGCCGGCGCTGATGGCCGAGGCGTTCAAGCTCGGCGTCGAAGCGGGGCGCAAGGCGTTCCTGGCCGGCCGCATCCCGAAGCTCGCCTACGCCGAGGCCTCCAGCCCGCTCACGGGCGTGGTGCGGTGACCCACCTGCTCCCTGGCCGACAGGCGGCGCTGCTGCGCCAGCCGCTAGTTTGTCTGGTCACAGACGGCCGCCGCGAGCCGTCCGACCTGGTCGCCCGGGTCGAGGCCGCCGTTGCTGGCGGCGTCACCCTGGTGCAGCTCCGCGAGAAGCAGCGTCCGGCCGGCGAGCTGCTGGAGCTGGCGGCCGCGCTGCGGGAGCGCCTGGACGGTCGGGCGGCGCTGCTGGTCAACGACCGCCTGGATGTCGCGCTCGCGGCCGACGCCGCCGGGGTGCACCTTCCAGCGAATGGGCTCCCGCCTGGCGCGGCGCGGCGGGTGGCCCGCGACCTGATCGTCGGCCGCTCGGTCCATGATCCATGGGAGGCGGCGCGCGTCGCCGCCGAAGGTGTGGACTATCTGCTGCTCGGGACGATCTTCGCCACCGCCACCCACCCGGACGTCACCCCGGCCGGCCTGTCACTGGTGCGGGAGACCCGGGCCCGGGTCTCGCTCCCGCTGCTGGTGATCGGCGGGATCACCGCGGAGAACGCGGCCCAGACGATCGAGGCCGGGGCGGATGGCGTCGCGGTCGTGAGCGCCATCCTGAGCGCAGCGGACGTGGAGGCGGCAGCGCGCCAGATTGTCCAGGCAGTACAGGCTGGCTGGCAGCTCCGTGTGGGGGCGGCGAGCGTCCTGAGGATCGGCTGATGCGGCTTACCGTCAACGGCAAGCCCCGTGAGGCCAGCGACTCGATCACCCTGCTGGGCTACCTGGAGTCGCTCGGCATCAACCCGCAGATCGTCGCCGTGGAGCTGAATGGCGAGATCGTCAAACGGCCGCGCTACGGTGAGGTCGTGCTGCACGATGGCGACGTGCTCGAGATCGTCCGCATGGTCGGCGGAGGAGCAGATTGAGCGCGGCTTGCGCCCGTCGGGGTCACTCCGGCCGCGATTGCGCGATCGCCTGCACCCGGGCGTTGGTCAGCGCGAGAAGATCGCGCAGCCCAATCTCCAGCGTGCTGTCCTCGCGGGCGATGCCGCAATACACCACATCCAGGCGTGCCGCGTCGCGATCCACGATCACCACGGTGTCAGGGGTAGGGGGAAAGGGGCAGACCCCGCCGACGGCGAAGCCGAGCTCGGCCTGCACCTCCTCCGGCCCCGGCTGGTGCAGCTCGGCCCGTTTCACCCCTACCGCATCCGCCAGCTTGCGGTAGTCGATCCGGTCCAGCCCGCGTAGCGCGGCGAGCACCCAGCCGCCGTCCCGGACCTTGAAGGCGAGCGTCTTGAGGAACTGCTCGGGGGGAAAGGGAAGCCGGGCCTGGGCCTCGGCCACGGTCGCGGCGACCGGGTGGCGGTGAATCCGAAAGCGCACCCCGCGCTCGGTAAGCTGGCGGACGATCGCCTCGTACATCACCCCACCCGCTACCTGGCCGGCACGATCTGGATCGGGCGGGTAAGCGTCCGCTGCACCGGGCAGCGCTCCGCGATCTCCAGCAGCCGGGCGCGCTGCTCGTCGGTCAGCGGGCCGCGCAGCTCAATGCGCTTGTCGATCTGGTCCAGCAGCACCTCGCGGCCCTCGCACTCCTCGCAGTCCGCGCGGTGCCTCCGCCGGTGCTCCAGTCGGACCTCGACGCCATCCAGCGGCCACCCTTTGCGCTGCGCGTACAGTCGCAGCGTGATCGCGGTACAGGCGCCGAGCGCCGCGAGCAACAGCTCGTAGGGCGTTGGCCCGCTGTCCTCGCCGCCGGCGTCCAGCGGCTCGTCCGCGGTCAGCCGGTGCCCGCGCGCCTCGATCTCCTGCCGCAGCCCCGCCGCGCTCCGGACCGTCACTACTGCCATCGCGGCTCCCCCTTGTCTCGTCTGGGAAGCGCTGCTCATGCCAGCGCCTGCCTCCTGCCACATGGTAGCCCGCGCTCGCGCTTCCCAGGGCGTTCGCCGGTCCTGGGGGCGAGTGGACGGGTATACTTTTGCCGATCCCCGTGGAGGTGCGGGCGCCATGGCCGCCACCAGCGCTCTCAGCGCCAAGCCCGAGCTCGTTGCCGAGCTGGAAGCGATCGTCGGCGAAGCGGGCGTGCTCTGGAACGACTATGACCTGGCCCTCTATGAGTACGACGGCTCCATCGACAAGTCCCGGCCGCTCGCGGTCGTCTTTCCCACCTCTACTCAGCAGGTGTCGGCGCTGGTGCGCCTCGCCAACCGGTGGAACGTTCCCTATACCGCGCGTGGCGCGGGCACTGGACTGTCGGGCGGGGCGATCCCGCGCGACGGCGGACTGCTGATTAGCTTCGCCCGGATGAATCGAATTCTGAAGATCGACGTCGACAACCTGCGCGCTACCGTCGAGCCGGGGGTGGTGAACCTGCGGCTGAGCCAGGCGGCGGCGCCGTATGGCTTGCAGTACGTGCCCGACCCTTCCAGCCAGAAGGCGTGCACCGTGGGTGGGAACGTGGGCGAGAATTCTGGCGGCCCGCACACGCTCCGCTACGGCGTAACGACGAACCACACCATCGGATTGGAGATCGTGCTCCCGGATGGCGAGGTGATCACCACCGGCGGCAAGGCGCTGGATGAGCCGGGCTACGACCTGACCGGGCTGTTCGTCGGCTCAGAGGGAACGCTGGGGCTGGTGACGCAGATCATCTCCCGGCTCGTGCCCGTCGCCGAGGCGGTCAAGACGCTGCTCGCGATCTTCCCGACCGTGCGCGACGCCTCCGCTGCGGTGGCGGCGATCATCGGCGCCCGGATCGTCCCAGCGGCGCTGGAGATGATGGACAACCTGACGATCCGGGCGATCGAACTGTCCAAGCCGGCCGGGTATCCGATCGACGCCGAGGCGGTGCTGCTGGTGGAGCTGGAGGGGCTGCGCGACGAGCTGGACGAGCTGGCGGACCGGATCGCCACGCTCTGCCAGGAGCACCGCGCGCTGAGCGTGCGGGTGGCGCAGTCGGACAAGGAGCGGGCGGCGCTCTGGGCCGGGCGCAAGGGCGCCTTTGGCGCCATTGGGCGGATCACCCCCGACTATTACACCGTTGACGGCGTCGTTCCGCGCAGCAGGCTACCCGACGTACTGGACCAGATCCAACAGTACTCCCGCGAGTTCGGGCTGCGGATCGCCAACGTGTTCCACGCCGGCGATGGAAATCTGCACCCGCTGGTGCTGTTCGATGCCGACGATCCGGAGCAGACGAAGACCACTCTCGAGGTTGGGGCGAAGATTATGCAGACCTGCGCCGAGGTAGGCGGCTCGCTGAGCGGGGAGCACGGTATCGGGATGGAAAAGAACGACCTGATGCCGCTGATCTTCACCGAGGCCGACCTGGAGGTGATGCGCAGGGTCAAGCGCGCCCTGGACCCGGAGGAGCGCTGCAATCCTGGCAAGGTGTTCCCCACTCCGGGCCGCTGCCTGGAGATGCTCCCGCGCCGGGGCGCGGCGGTGGGATGGTGAGCGATGTCAATTGACCAGCGGCTCCAGGTGACCGGCTGGCGGCGAACGAGCGAGGCGGACCGAGCCCTGGCTGTCGATGGTGTCCTGCCGGGCTATGTCTGTGCCCCGGCCTCGGTCGAGGAGCTGAGCCAGGTGGTGGCACAGGCGAACCAGGACGGCCTGGGCGTGATCCCCCGCGGGGGTGGCACCCGCATGGGGCTCGGCTTCCCGCCCGCGGCGGCCGACATTCTGGTGCAGACGACCGGCCTGAACCGGGTGATCGACTACGAGCCGGCCGACCTGACGCTCACCATCCAGGCGGGGGCGACGCTGGGCGAGGTGCAGCGGCTGCTGCGGGCCGAGGGGCAGTTCCTGGCGCTGGACCCGCCGCGAGCCGAGCGCTCCACCCTCGGCGGGATCATCGCCTCCAATGCCAGCGGTCCGCTGCGGCTCGCCTACGGCTCGGCGCGCGACCTGGTGATTGGAACGCGGGTGGTCAACGCCGACGGCGTGGTGAGCAAGGCCGGCGGTCGGGTGGTGAAGAATGTTGCCGGCTATGATCTGAACAAGCTGTACATCGGCTCGCTCGGCACCGTGGGGATCGTGGTCGAGCTGTCGTTCAAGCTCTGGCCGCTGCCACCGGCACAGGCGACGCTGCTGGCCGCGTTCCCCCCTGAGGGCATGGCCGCAGCGGTCAGCGAGCTGCTGCATTCCCCGCTCGGGCCACTCGCGCTCGATGCGCTGAGCCCGAGCGCCGCGGCCTCCGTGGCAGCGGTAGACCCTGGCCCCGGCCGCTGGCTGCTGGCGGCGCGGCTCGGCGGCTCCGAGCGGGCGCTGGCGCGGCAGGTGGCCGACGTGGAGCGGCTGTTTGGCAGTGCCGGCGCGACGGAGGTGCAGCGGCTGCCGGGCGAGTGCGCCGAGCTCTGGACGCGGATGGCCGACCACGCAAGCGCGGAGGGCGACCAGGTCCTCCTGCGGCTGGCGGTCCCGATCTCCCGCGCCACCGCCGCGCTCGGCCAGCTTCGGACACTGGCGGCCGAGGCGGGGATGCCGGCGAGCCTGCAGGGGCGGATGGGCAGCGGGGTGACGTACGCTCGGCTGGCGCCCCCTGCTGGCTGGAGCGACGACACGCTCGGCGCGGTGGCGGCGCTGGTGGAGCGGGCGCGGGCCTGGGCGGTGGCCGAGGGCGGCAGCCTGGTCGTTGAGGCTGCGCCGCCCGCGCTCAAGGCGCGCGTAGACGTGTGGGGCGACGTCGGGCCGTCGCTGCGGGTGATGCGAGCACTGAAGGAGCAGCTCGATCCGCGCGGGACGCTCAATCGCGGCCGGTTCGTGGCCCACATCTAGGCGAGGAGAGACGATGGCGATCGAGGAGCGGCCGCGCGAGAGAGCGGAGCAGAGACCCGGACTGGAGATCAATAAGCGGCTGCTCAAGCAGTGCGTGCACTGTGGTCTGTGTCTGGACGCCTGCCCCACCTATCGGCTGCTCGGGGTCGAGATGGACTCGCCGCGCGGCCGCATCTACCAGGTGCGGATGGTCTACGAGAACAAAATCTCCGCCGACGATCCACACTTCCGGGAGCATATCTACGCCTGCCTGGACTGCCGCGCCTGTGAGACCGCCTGTTCCTCGGGAGTGCAGTACGGCAAGATCATCGAGGCGGCACGTGCCGCCACTCCGCCGCCGAGCAAGGCGGAGCGCACGATCGGCCGCGCGGTGCTCAACACCCTGTTCACCTCGAACGCGGCCCTGGACGCGGTCGGGCTGGCGATGCGGGCCTACCAGAAGTCCGGGCTGCAAACGCTGATCCGCCGCTCCGGGCTGCTCAAGGTCCTGCCTGGTGGGCTGGACTCGTTGGAGGCGATGATGCCGCCGCTCCAGGGCGGCATCGCCAAGGTGCGGATCCCACCTGTCGTCCCGGCGATCGGAGAGCAGCGGGCCCGAGTGGCCTTCCTCAGCGGCTGTGTCATGAGCCAGTTCATGGGGGAGACGAACGCGGCGACGGTGCGGGTGCTGGCCGCGAATGGCTGTGAAGTCGTCACCCCACCTGATCAGAAGTGCTGTGGCGCGCTGCACGCGCACACCGGCGACAGGGCGTCGGCCCAGACGCTCGCGCGCCAGAACATCGAGGCGTTCGAGCGGACGAGCCCGGACGCGATTATCGTCAACGCGGCCGGCTGCGGCTCAGCGATGAAGGAGTATGGCCACCTGCTGGAGGACGACCCGGCCTGGGCCGAGCGGGCCGCCGGGTTCAGTCGCAAGGTCAAGGACGTCAGCGAGTTCCTGGCGCAGCTCGGGCTGCGGACCGAGACGCTCGGTGCGGTGCGCGAGCGGGTGACCTACCAGGACGCCTGCCACCTGGTGCACGGCCAGGGGGTGCGCAACCAGCCGCGGGAGCTCCTGCGGGCCATCCCGGGCCTGGAGCTGGTCGAGATGAAGGAGTCCGACACCTGCTGCGGCAGCGCCGGGATCTACAACCTGACCCACCCGCAGTACGCCAGCCAGATCCTGGAGTGGAAGATAGACAATATCCAGGCGACGGGCGTAAACGCGCTGGTGGTCTCGAATCCCGGCTGCACCTTCCAAATCCTGTCCGGAGCGCGCAAGCGCGGGATGCCGCTGCGGGTGTTTCATCTGGTGGACCTGCTGGATCGCGCTTACCGGGCTGGCCGGATGGCCGCCTCGAACGGACGCCACGAGGTCTCGGGGGCGCGGCGCACGGGGGACGAGCCGAGGTGAGGCGCTGGCGATCCTGAGGTCTCCGGCTCACGTCAGCGCGAGCGGCCCGCGAGGTTCGCTCAGCGCCGGGTGATCGGCCGGGCGAGGAGCACGGGGATGGCGCTCCGGAGCTGGCTGCGAGCGGGAGCGCGAAGACGATGCGCGATCTCATGGTATTGGTAGCCGTTGGTCTCGCCATCATGGCGACGTGCCTGGGGCTGGCTCAGCAGCTCTATCAGCCGCGGCGGCCCCAGGCGGACCTGCAGCTCTGCGCTCCGTTGTGTACCCGGGACACCTGGATGCCCGGAATGACGCACGCCCCGCGGGGGCGGTGAGCAGCGGCCGACAGCGATCAGTGGTGGCCGCTGGCCTTCCTGTCGGGCCCATCCGGGGGGCTGAGGCCGGCCTTTTTCGCGCCGGAGTCCATGTTCGGGCCCAGGCCAGGCTTCGACTTCTCGCCCTGGCCGGCCTTCGTCCCTGCCCCGGCTGACCGAGACGCTCGGTCCCCGCTGCCCGCCGGCGGCTCGACGGTCGGCGTCGGCACGATCCAGTACGGCGGCCCAGACCTCGCTCCAGCGGAGAGGTCTTCTGCTGCGGGGCGAGCATGCTGGCCGTCGGCGTCTGGCGGGCGGGCGTCCGGGCCACCGGCATGGCCGTTGTCCCAAGGGTTGTCCTTGTCTTTGCCCGCAGGCGAGCCCTCGCGCCCCTGGCCGGGCGACGCGGCTGGCGACCCAGGGCCAGTATTCGCGGCTGGAGCCTGGGTTGGAGCCGGGTGCCTCTTGCCTCTCGGTGTTTTCCGGGGCGAGCTGGTGGGATGCGCGCCGGGCTCGGCGGGTTGCGGGCGCTGGGGAGCAGCGGTCGCCGCTGAAGCGGCGGCCAGTGCTGGCGGTGCGGCCCCGACATGTTCGACCGCCTCCGGCGCTTGTGGGATCAGGCCAGCCGCGCGGCTGGCAGCGCCGAGCCCGGCCTGCTCTGTGGTCGCTGTGGGCGGTGCTGGCTCGGGCGTCGCGCTGCCCACGGGGGCTGGCGCCTCGGTCTCGGGCGGCGTACCGGGCGCGGTAATCGTCTCCGAAACGCGCTCCTGCAGCACCTGCTGGACCTCTGCCTGGTTCGCACGCGCGGTGCTGATCGCCTGCTCGATGGTCGGTTGCCGCGGCGGCGGGACTGCGGGGAGCAGCCCCTCGAGCAGCGTTCGCTCCCAGGTAACCACGCCGGAGAGATCGGTCAGCAGTGCAATCGCGCTCGGGCCCCGCATCTGCTGAGCGATCGCGACCGCCTGTGCGATGCTTTCTTGCGCGGAGAGCAGCAGCCGCTCGAGTTCGTCGGGGCTGCCAGCGCCTTCGCTCTGCGCCAGGCGCTCCGCCTCCGCCAGCCGGTGCTCGGCGAGCGCCAGGTGTACTCGGGCGCGCGTCTCGTCGTTGAACGCCAGGGCGAGCTGAAGCTGCTCGGTGGCCAGCTTGACCGAGTACAGCGGACTGGAGGGCAGGCTGCTCGCCGCGGCTGACAGCGTCCCTCCCAGCATGAGCACCACAATAGTGATCGCCGCCGCCACCGCGGCGGGCACTGCGCCCAGGCGCCAGGGCAGCCATCGGAGCCAGCCAGCGTTCTCGGGTGGGGCAGGCCTGGCCGAGAGCCCTGCGCCAGGCCCCGCGGCGTGCTGCATGAGCATGCGCTCGTGGCGGGCCACGGCCGCTGCCGAGAGCGCGGGCCGCTCCGCCTGGCGAATCCGCGCTAGCAGCCGCAGTGTCTCCTCCGCCTCCACCCGCTCCTCCAGTGGCAGGTCGGTCAGCAGCGCCTCCAGCGGCTCATCGGCCAGAAAGCGGCTCAGGATCGCCTCGAGCTGCTCTTCGTCAAGTGCCACGGGGCTGTCGCTCCAGGATGCGGCGTAGCGCGCCCAGGGCTCGGTGCTGCAGCGATTTCACCGAGCCTTCGTTCTTGCCCATGATCTCGGCCACCTGCTTGTTGTCCAGGTCCTCCACGAACTTGAGCAGCACTACCTGGCGCTGCTCCTCGGTCAGCTCACGCAGTGCGTGGCGCAGGTCCTCCCAGGCGAGTCGCTGCTCAGCAAGCTGGGCCGGGTTCTGCGACAGCGCCAGCCGTTCGGGGGGGGCATCGAGCGAGGCGAAGCGGCCCTGCCGCCGCTGCTGATCGACGATCAGGTTGCGGGCGATCCGATACAGGTACGCCTGGAGGGGAACGCCGCGGTACTCGTAGCGGTCGATGGTACTCAGCATGCGTAGGAACACCTCGCCCACGACGTCTTCCGCCGCAGCCTGGTCACCAAGCTGGTACAGCGCAAACCGGTAGATCGCGTCGGCGTAGAGCCGGTAGACTTGCCGAATCGCCGCTGCGTCGCGTGCCTTCAGGCCACAGATGAGCGCCTGTTCAGCGTCCGGTCCAGCCCTGTCCCCGGAGCGCTCGTCGTCTGGCACGGGACCTGTCACCGGCAGGCGCCCCGCTCCAGCGCGTCCCTCCTGCCTCTACAACGGAGACGGGGAGCGCCGGATACGGGTGGCGGCAGCATGAAGCACTGCAAGGCAGATCACGCCGCCCGGCTGCGCGGGCGGACGAGCTGGAGCAAGGTCGCCAGCTCCTCGGAGCCGAATACGGCAGATAGCCCGAGGTAGACCAGCGTGCCGACGCCCGCAACGATCGCGACGAGCAGCACCTGTGCTGCCAGGTGCGTGGTGTCCAGCCGGGCGGTGAGGAGCAGCAGCAGGCCATAGCTGACCGCGCCCATCGGGGCCGCTGCCGCCAGGAAGCCAGCCAGCGAGCGGCTGATGCGCCGCAGCCCGAGCTCCACACCCCAGCCATGGAGGCGGCCGGACAGGAGCCAGGCCAGCAGACCTGCCTCCAGCAGCGCGGCGAAGGAGTTGGCGAGCGCCAGTCCGCCATACGACAACGGGGTGTGCATCAGGATCAGGCTCAGCACGATGTTCGTGCTGACCGCGCCCACGGCCACACGGACCGGGGTGGCGGTATCGTGCAGCGCGTAGAACACGCGGTCGGCGATCTCTACCGTGGCGTGGCCGGCCAGCCCGATCGCGTACAGGCTGAGCACGTAGGCGGTCATCGCGGTGGAGGTCGGGCCGAACTCGCCGCGCTCGAACAGGAGCCGGACCAGCGGTGTGGCCAGCACGATGATCCCGAGGCTCATCGGGACGGTGATGAACAGGATCATCCGCAACGCCAGCGAGAACAGATCTCGCAGCTCGTCGCCCCGGTTGTCGGCGCCCGCCTCTGCCAGGGTTGGGAATAGCGCGGTGCCCACCGCCATTGCGATCACCAGCGGCGCCATCAGCACGATCCAGGCGACGTTCAGCGCGGTGAGGCTGCCGACCACGGCGATGAACGAGACCAGGACGACGTTGGTGAGCTGGTTGAGCTGCACCACGGCTAGCCCGAGCATCCGCGGCGCGAACAGTCGGCCCACCTCATGCACTGCTGTGTCTCGCAGGCTGATCCCCGTGCTCCAGCGCCAGCCGTAGCGGCGGGCGACGGGCACCTGGATGAGCAGGTGCAGCAGCGCGCCCAGCACCACCCCGTAGGCCGCGGCGTAGATGCCGAACCAGGGCGTGAGCAGCGCCGCAGTGCTGATGATCGCCAGGTTGTAGAACACCGGGGCCAGAGCCGCCCAGCCGAAGCGCTGGTACGATTGCAGGACACTGGTGACGAAGCCGCTCATGGCGAACAGGACCGGCGAAATGAGCATGATGCGGGTGAGCGACGCCGCCAGGTCCTTGAACGCCGGGTCACGGCCGGGGATCACCACTTCCATCAGCGGCCGGGAGAAGAGCGCCAGGACCGCGGCCACGAGGCCCAGGCTGATGCCGGCCACGGTGATCACGGTGTTGACCAGGCGCCAGGCCGCATCCCGCTCGCCCCGGCCGAGCAGCGTTTTGAACACGGGGATGAAGGCGGAGCCGACAGCGCCCCCGGCCAGCACCTGGAAGACCAGGTCCGGGATCGCAATTGCGGAGAGGAAGGCGTCGTACTCGCGGCTAGTGCCGAAGTAGCTGAGCAGCACTGCATTGCGCACCAGCCCCAGCAGCCGGCTGGCGATGAAGCCGAGCAGGACGATCAGCGAGGCCCGGGCCAGCGCGCGCAGTGGGCCGTACATGGCCTCACCAGGCTCCGGAACGGACGCGGCGAAGCTGGCGTGCCCGCCGCGCCACTGCGTCGTGCGCCTGGACCTCCAGACGGTCGTCGAGTGGCGCAAGCGTTACCTCGGGGCCGTAGCGCCGGGCGAGCGCGCGGCGGAGCAGCTCGTCGGCAAACCAGGGGTTCTTGGGGAGCAGCGAGCCGTGCAGGTAGCAGCCGAACACGTTGCGGTAGATCGCGCCCTCCTGTCCGTCCGTCCCATTGTTGCCGCCGCCGACGAGCACGCTCCCGAGCGGCTGGCAGGCAGGGCCCAGGAAGGTCTGGCCGCTGTGGTTCTCGAACCCGACCAGCGTTCGCCGCTGCGGGTCCCAGTCACAGCGGACGACGACGTTGCCGATGAGCCGCCGCGGCCCGGCGATCGTCCAGGCGTCGAGCACGCCGACGCCGGGGATCTCTGTTCCAGTGTGGGTGCGGAAGAATTTGCCCAGAAGCTGGTAGCCACCGCAGACGAGCAGCATCGTCACCCCGGCCTCGGCCGCCTCGCGAAGCGCCTCGGCCTTCGTCACTTGCAGATCCGGGGCGACCACCTCCTGCTCGCGATCCTGCCCGCCGCCGAAGAACACCAGGTCCAGCGCGCCCGGGTTCAGCCGGTCGCCTAGCGTTGCTGCCTCCTCTCGCACCTCGATCCCCCGCCACTCGCAGCGCCGCGCGAGCGCCAGGATGTTCCCCCGATCGCCGTAGACGTTCATCAGCTCGGGGTACAGGTGCGTAATGGTCAGCCGTAACCGCTCAGCCATTCCTCATCCGCCACCGGCTGCACCGCGCTGCTGGTCTGAGCGTGGCCTGGCAATTGCTGCCGGGCGGAGGCGCCGCTCAATCTTCCCAGAAGCCGCTCACGTAGCCGAACCGGCGCAGGGTCTCGCGTATCTCAAGCATAGCGGTATACGTTGGCAAAACGTAAATCGTGTCCCCCGGCACTGTCCGCTGTAGCGCAAGCTCTAGGCCGCGCCGCGGGTCGTTCTCGACGACGATGCGGCTCGGATCGACGCTGGCGTACTTCAGCCGAACCGCCATGTCCTCGGCGCGCAGCCCCGAGCAGATGGCGAGTTGCACCCGCCCGGCGAGCTGCTCAGCGTCGACGTCCCAGAGCCAGGAGACGTCCGTGCCATCGGCGAACAGGTCGTTGATGAGGATCAGCAGCGTGGCGTGGGGGGTGCTACCGGTGATCGTCCGCAGCACCTCCGTAAAGCCGACCGGGTTCTTGACCAGCGCCAGGTAGAGGCAACGCTCCTCGACCGTGATCCGCTCCAGGCGGCCGAAGGCGGTGGTGAAGAGTTCCAGCCCATGGCGAATCGGCTCGGGAGAGATCCCCAGCGCCAGACAGCAGGCGGTGGCCGCGAGCGCGTTGTAGACGTTGTACAGGCCGGGCAGGCGCCAGGAGACGCCGATCGGTCCGGCCGGAGTGCGCAGCGTGAGCCGTGCGCCCTCGGTGCCCTCCAGCACCACCGACTCCGCCTCCACCGCCGGGGTCGGACGCTCCAGTCCGCAGCTCGGGCAGCGATAGTGGCCCAGGTGCCCGTAGAACACCAGCGAGTAGTCCAGCCGCGCCTGGCAGCGGGTGCACAGACGCGCGTCCGCCGCATGCGGAAGCGCCGCGACCGCCTGCTGCCGGTCGCCGATCCCGAAATAGCGCGTCCCACCGGCTCGGCTGGAGCTGAGCGAGGCGACGAGCGGGTCGTCGGCGTTCAGGACGAGCTGGCAGCTCGGGTCGAGGCGCGCCAGCGCCTCGCGCCAGAGCCCGGCGACGTAGTGCACCTCGCCGTAGCGGTCGAGCTGGTCGCGGAACAGGTTGGTCAGCACCAGCGCGCGCGGCACGAGGTGCTCCAGGGCGCGGGGAACGGTCGCCTCGTCGACCTCGAAGACGCCGACGTCGGATCGCGGCCGGCCATCGAGCGTGGCATCCGCGGCAATGGCGGTGACCAGCCCGGTGAGCAGATTCGCACCCGCGCGATTGTGCAGGGGGCGGAGGCCCGCCTCGGCCAGGATGCGCGAGATGATGCGCGCGGTGGTCGTCTTCCCGTTCGTCCCGCTGACGACGACGACCCCCTGTGGGAGCCGGCTGGAGATCGACCGCAGGGCCTGTGGGGCGAGCCGGGGCACGACGTGCCCGGCGATGACCGTGCCGCCGCCGAGGCCCAGGCGGCGGCTGAGCGCGCCGGCCGAGCGGCCGGCGAGCAGCGCCATGGTGAGCCGGGGATCTACCCGCGAGATGTTCAGGAGGCCTCGATCCGCTCGATCCGGTAGTGGTGGCGGCCTGAGGGCGTTTCGACCTCAACCAGGTCGCCCACAGCGTGGTCCGCCAGCGCTCGGCCGAGCGGTGACTGGATGGAGATCCGGCCTCGGCGCGGGTCGATCTCGCCCGGGCCAACCAGGGTGTAGCAGAGCTCCTCGTTTTCCGCGATGTCACGGACGACGACGGTGGTCCCCATCCCGACCCGGTGCGTGGACTCTGCTTCCTTGACGATCGTGGCGGCGCTCAGCGACGCCTTGATCGCGTTCATCTTGCTCTGGACCTCGGCCAGCTTCTCCTTGGCCGCATGGTAGGGTGCGTTCTCGCGCAGGTCCTTGTCGGCCGCCGCCCGCTGCATGTCCGTCTGAATCTGCGGCCGCACCTCGCGCTCGAGCCGCTCCAGCTCGGCCTTCAGGTTGGCATAGCCCGCCTCGGTCATCTTGATCGTCGGCGCCTCGGGCCCGCTCTGCGCGGCCGCCTTCGCCGCCTTGCGGCGGACGCGGACGTGCACCGCGAGGCTCGCGTCGATGAGCCGCTTCGCCCTGGCGTCGCTCAGGAACTGGCGCAATGGCTCCAGCTTGCGGCTATCTCCCCCGGCCTGGCCGATCTGCTCCTGGTAGCGCTCCAGGTCAGCCGGCTGAATCTGCCGGAGCGACCGGTCGAAACCGAACCAGCGGGCGAATCGGTTCAGCTCCCGCGCCGCGGCGTCGCGCTCGGCCGCGGGGAGCCGGGTGACATAGGCTGTGATCGCCTCCCCCAGGGAGGGCTCGTCAGTCATGCGATTGCTCACCCAAAGTCGTCAGAATGCGTGTAGCACCAGTATACCAGCCGACTGGACGGTTCTATGGAGCGGCTTCGTGCTGGCGCGCACCGCCTGGGCCTGGCGCTCTCCGACGAGCAGTTGGCGCAGTTCCAGCGCTACTACGAGCTGCTCGTTCAGGAGAACCAGCGCGTCAACCTCACCCGGGTGGTGGAGTACGAAGCGGTCCAGGAGCGCCACTTCCTGGACTCCCTGACCTGCCTACTGGCGCTGGGCGATCTGCTACGCGACTCGGCCGGGCTGCGGCTGATCGACGTTGGCAGCGGTGCCGGGTTCCCCGGGCTCCCGCTCAAGATCGCCCTTCCCACGCTCGAGCTGACGCTGCTCGACGCGCTCGGCAAGCGCGTGGCCTTCCTGGAGCGGCTGGTGGGAACACTGGGGCTGCGGGATGTCCAGATCGTCGCGGCGCGAGCGGAGGACGCGGCCCACCGGCCGGAGCATCGCGAGCGATACGACGTGGCCACCGCCCGGGCGCTGGCCAAGCTGCCTGTCCTGCTGGAGCTGTGCCTGCCGTTTGTGCGCGTGGGCGGGCGGCTGGTGGCGCCGCGCAAGGGGGAGCTGGAGGCCGAGCTGAGGCAGGCGGCGGGCGCGCTGCGCGAGCTGGGCGGCGGCAACGCGCGGCTGGTCCCCGTGACACTGCCGGGACTGGACGATGGGCGGGCGCTGTTCGTGGCCGACAAGGAGCGTCCCACGCCCGCGCGCTACCCGCGTCGGGCCGGAGTACCCGAGCGTCGCCCGCTTGCCGTAACAATCTCCTAACAAAACGGTTTCCCTCTTGTGCCAGGGGCAAAGCTGCTGTATAGTGCGCGCCGGCACGGCTCGGGACCAGGCTGGCTTCGGAACGGTTTCTAGTTCGGCGCCTCCAGGTACACTGCGGGACGTCTGCGACAGCCCTCGGCTCACAGGCCACGCCACACCAGGTGAGGGAAGGAGGTGAACCGGAGGATGTTCGCAGACAAAGTGCTGCGTTGCCGCGAGTGCGGCGCCGATTTCGTCTTCACCGCCGGGGAGCAGCAGTTCTTTGCGCTCAAGGGCCTGCTCAATGAGCCAGGCCGCTGCCCCTCGTGCCGGGCAGCCCGGCGCGCGGCGCGCGAAGGCGGGAGCTCGGCGGACGGGGGGAGCTATCGGCCCCCGCGTGAGATGCACCCGGCCGTCTGCGCGCAGTGCGGCCTGGAGACCAGGGTGCCATTCCTGCCGCGCGGCGACCGGCCCGTGTACTGCAGCACCTGCTTCGACCAGGTCCGGGTCCGCTAGCCAGCCGGGCGCATCTGACGAAGCCAGGGGAAGGCGGCCACTGAGCCGCCTTCCCCGCTTAAGCGGGCAGCCCCAGGTTCAGGCAGAGCTCCCGCAGGAATCCCTCCACGTCCATGACCAGCCCGATCGCCTGGAAACTCCCCCGATCCAGCAGCTTGGTCACCGCCGCGGGGCTGATGTCCACGCACACCGTGGTCGTACTGGCCGGGAGCAGGTTGCCAGTGGCGATCCCGTGCAGCATCGACGACAGGAACAGGGCCACGTCTATGCCCTGGCGCACCAGCCGCCGCATCTCGCGCTGTGCCTGCTGGGTGTCGGTAATGACATCTGGCAGCGGGCCATCGTCACGGACCGAGCCGCCGAGCACGAAGTCCACCTGGTTGCGGATGCAGGCGTACATGATCCCGCTCCGCAACACCCCCTGTTCGACCGCCCGCGCGAGGCTGCCGATGGCGCGGATGCGGTTGATCGCCCGCAGGTGGTGCTCGTGCCCACCCTCCAGCGGGACGCCCTGCTCAAGCGAGACCCCGAGCGAGGTGCCGAACAGGGCGGACTCGACGTCGTGCGTCGCCAGGCCGTTGCCGGCGAACAACACTTGCACGTAGCCGGCGTCGATGAGCCGCGCCAGTAGCTCCCGTGCGCCAGTGTGGACGAGAGCAGGTCCGGCTACCACCAGCACTCGGCCCCGGCGCGCGCGGACGGTGCGCAGTGTCTCCGCCACCTCGCGGATCAGCACGGCCCGCGGCTTCTCGCTGGACACCGCGCTGCCCATGAAGGCGAACGCTTGCGGCTGGCGGCGCGGCCGCTCCAGCGGCTGGACCCGTACCCCTGCGTGCCCGACGACCACCAGTTGCCCCTTGCGCACGTCCGCCAGCGGCATCGTGACCGCCGTATGAGCTGCCGGGTCGACCACGATCCCGCAGTCCATCTCCGGGTAGGCCACCCGGAGCCACTGGCCCTCCAGCCGAATCTCCGTCTCCAAGTTGGTTGTGGAATAGAACCCTTCCGGGAACACTCCATCCGCCGGAGCAGGCTCCAGCCGGACGCTCTCCGCTTCCATGGCCGTCGCGCCGATGCGCTGGGCGCGGTCCAGCAGCAGGTCCAGCAGCTCGCGCGTGGGGGCGGAGATGCGGATGCGGGCGTACGAGGGCTCGTCCTTGCGCCGGCCGACCTGGATCTGCTCGATCTCGAACTCCCCGCCCCGATCCATCACCTCGTCCATCAGGGTGGGCAGGATGTAGCTATCGATGATGTGGCCGCGCAGCTCGATGACTTCGCTCAGGGGCGGGGGCTCGGACATGCCTCGTCCTCGTCGGATGGGCCTTCCGCGTGTCTCATAGCCGCGGTACAGGACGCTGTGAGGGTATCAAGCCGGGTGGATGCGCGGCGAGCCAGGAGGGAGCGGGCTATCCCTGCCCACCGGGGGCGCAGCCGCTTCCCGAACCTGGGCGAGTCGCTTGGATCGTGGTGAATTCTTTGTCCTACGCGTGCTCGCCACGTAATAGCTCGGTGGCTTCGCTCAGAGCCGCGTGCGCAGCCGTGTTGCGCGTTCCGTGCAGCCGCCGTCGTGCCCGTTCCACGCGCCATCCGTGCTATGCAGGCCCGGTGATGGCGGCGTCTCCTAGCTCGCTGGCACCACGTTGAGCGCGGCCAGGCCGGCGGCGCCCAGGAAGGGCGCGGCGATCAAGCCGACGAACAGCACTCCGAGCACCGCCACCGCCAGCGAGACCCCCACGCCGGGCGCGGCCCCGACCGGTCGCTCCGCGGCCGGCTCCGCCAGGTACATGGTGCGAATGATGCGGACGTAGTAGAACAGCGAGATGACACTGTTCAGCACCCCGGCCGCCACCAGCAGGTACAGGCCCCGCTCCCAGGCGGCCCAGAAGATGAAGAACTTGGCGAAGAAGCCGGCCAGCGGCGGCAGCCCGGCCAGGGACAGCAGCCCGAGCGCGAGCGACAGCCCCAGCCAGGGCGACCGCCGGGCCAGCCCGGCGTAGCTGGCGATCGACTCATCCGGCGCGAAGCGACCCATCACGATCACGACGATGAACGTGGCCAGGTTCGTCACCGTGTACACCAGCAAGTAGTAGAGCGAGGCGGCGATGCCCGCCGAGGTGGCCGCCGCCAGCCCGATCAGGACGAAGCCGACGTGGGCGATGCTGGAGTAGGCCAGCATGCGCTTGATGTTCCCCTGCGCCAGCGCGACCAGGTTCCCGAACGTCATGGTCAGGAACGCCAGCCAGGCCAGCAGCGTGGTCCAGTTCGGCTCCAGTCCGGGCAGTGCCGACTGGAAGACCCGGATCAGCACCGCGAAGCCGGCCGCCTTGGAAGCCACGGACATGTAGGCGGTCACCGGGGTCGGCGCCCCTTCGTACACGTCCGGCGTCCACATCTGGAACGGCACCACCGCAATCTTGAAGCCAAAGCCGGCCAGCACCAACGACATAGCCAGCAGCGGCGCAGGCGCGATCGGCCCCTGGAGCACCTGGGCGATCTGCGCCAGCGTGGTGGCGCCACTCAGGCCGTACAGCAGCGCCAGGCCATAGAGCAGCAGCGCCGAGGAGAGCGCACTGAGGATGAAGAACTTCAGCCCCGCCTCGCTGGAGCGCAGATCGCCACGCGCCCAGGCGGCCAGGAACGCCAGCGACAGGCTGGAGATCTCCAGCGATAGGTAGATGCTCATCAGCTCCGCGGTCGCCGCCATCAGGTTCAGCCCGACGGTCGTCAGCAGCAGCAGGCCGTAGAACTCGGCCTCGTTGCGCTGGTAGCGGCGGAGGAACGGCTCCGCGGCCAGGATCACCAGCGCGGTGGCGAGCAGGAACAGGTATTTGAAGAAGAGCGCGAAGGCGTCGGCGCGCAGGAACCCGTTGAAGGCCGGCGGCTGCTCGACCTGGCCGAGGAACACCGAGGCGTAGCCCGCGGCGAGGCCGATCCCGACAAGCCCGAGGTAACCGAGCCAGCGCCGGCTGGCGCCCTCGGGGAGGACAAACAGGTCAAGTAGCAGGATCAGGAAGCTGCAGAGGATCAGGATGATCTCGGGCCCTAGCAGGAACGTGCCGTGGGCCAGCTGGTCAAGCGGCATCGTCAGTGCTCTCCTTGCGCCCTAGCTCGGGAACAGCGCCGCGATCGGCTGCACGCCGTGAGCGACCATCGGCGCCAGGATGCCCGGATACACCCCAACCAGCGCGATGACGAACACCAGCGCCCCCACCGCGAACCGCTCGATCGGGGTCGCGTCCGGCAACTCGTGGTGTGCCCACTCCTCGCTCAGCGGACCGTGGAAGACGCGGTTGATCAGCCAGAGGATGTAGCCGGCGGTCAGCACCACCCCGAAGGCCGACAGGATCGTTAGCACCGGCATCGCCGGAGTGGAGGTCGACGAGTAAGCGCCGAAGAACACGGTGATCTCACCGATGAAGCCCGCCAGCAACGGTAGGCCCAGGGAGGCCAGCCCGGCGATGATGAATACCGTGGAGATGAACGGAATCCGCTGCGCCAGCCCGCTCATTCGCACGACCTCGCGGGTATGGGTCCGGTCGTACACCAGCCCGAAGACCATGAACAGCAGCCCGGTGATCACTCCGTGGGTGAACATCTGGATCACCGCGCCCTGGAGCCCGATCTGGTTCAGCGCCGCCAGCCCCAGCAGCACGTAGCCCATATGGCTGATGCTGGAGCTGGCGATCAGCTTCTTGACGTCCTGCTGCCGGCTGGTCGGCACTACCTGGTTCATCGCGAGATACGCGCCGTACAGCACGTTGATCACCGCCAGCACCCCGATGGCGAAGGCGAAGTACGCCGCCGCCTGGGGCAGGAAGCTCACCGTCAGCCGCACCAGCCCGTAGCCACCCATCTTGAGCAGCACCCCGGCCAGGATCACGCTCCCGGCGGTGGGCGCCTCGGTGTGGGCGTCGGGGAGCCAGGTGTGGAACGGGAAGACCGGCAGCTTCACCGCGAAGCCGATGAACAGCAGCACGAAGATCAGCGTCTGCAGCCCCAGAGCGAAGCCACGCGACTGGCTGGCCAGCGCCAGCATATTGAAGGTGTGCTGCCCGGCGTTGAAGTACAGCGCCAGAATCCCCATCAGCATGAAGGCGCTGCCGAACAGCGTGTACAGGATGAACTTGAACGCCGCGTATTCGCGCCGAGCCCCGCCCCAGATGCCGATCAGCAGGAACATCGGGGCCAGCTCCAGCTCCCAGAACAGGAAGAACAGGAAGAAGTCCAGGCTGGCGAACACCCCCGCCACCGCCGTCTGCAGGATCAGCAGCAGCGCGTAGAACAGCCGGGTGCGGTGCTGGATGCTGTGCCAGGAGATCAGCACCGCCAGGAAGCCGAGCAGCGCGTTCAGCAACTCCAGCGGCAGGCTCACGCCGTCTACCCCGATGATGTAGCTGGAGCCGAAGTCGAACCCGGCGCTGCGCAGCCAGTTCACCTCGCTCACGAACTGGTAGCCCGGAGCGGCCATGTCGAAGCGGAAGTACAGCCAGATCGCCAGCACCAGGACGATTGCGCCGACGACCGCGGCCCACCCCCGCGCCCCGTTCGAGCCCTGCTCATCGGAGAACAGTAGCAGCAGGATCGCCCCGAGCAGCGGCAGCCAGATCACCAGGTTGAGCACTGTGGCTTCGACCACTCTTCCTCACCCTTTGAACGCGGCAGGCGCTAGCCGCCCCCGCGTGGCGTTGATTAGCGCGTGCCGACCCCCAGCAGCGGGAGCAGCGTGGTGAACACCATGATCACGAGTAGGCCGCCGAAGACGACCATCGCGTAGGCCTGCACCCGCCCGGACTGGAGCGTCCGCACCGTGTAGCCGATCCCGACCGCCAGTCGGCCGATCCCGTCCACGATCCCGTCGATCACCCGCAGGTCGAACAGGAAGACGAGCTGTGCTCCGGCCAGGATCACCACGTCCATGATCTTGTTGTAGATCTCGTCGATCCAGTACTTGTGAGCCAGCAGCTCGTACAGCGGCTGGACGCTGATCGGACGCATCGCTCGCGCGCCGTAGATCAGGTACGCCAGCCCGATTCCGAGCACCGCCAGGACGATCGACAGGCCGCCGACCACGGGGTCGAAGCGGAATGGCTCCGGCTTGCCCTCGATGAACGCGGCGAAGCTAGCCGGGCCGAGCAGCGCCCAGAAGCCGCTCACCAGCGTCGGCACCAGCAGGATCAGCAGCGGGATCGACATCACCGCGGGCGACTCATGCGGGGTGCTGCCCGGCGCGTGGGCGCCGCCATGAGGCGCGGCGTGGCCGCCCGCGGCGTGGACCGCGCCGTGCGTCCCGTGGACGTCCTGGGCGATCCGGGCTGCGTCCGCCGCGTGCACGTCGATGGAGCTCTCCTGCCGGCCGCCGCGCCACTCGCCGAAGAACGTCATGAACCAGGCGCGGAACATGTAGAACGCCGTCAGGAAGACAGTAATCATCGCGAACAGGAACAGCACCCAGTTCCCGCTGCTGTACGCCGCCGCCAGCACCTCATCCTTGCTCCAGAAACCGCTCAGCGGCGGAATTCCGGCCAGGGCGGCGCCGGCGAAGCCCATTGTGGCGAACGTGATCGGCATGTAACGCCGCAGCCCGCCCATCTCCCGCAGGTCCTGCGTCCCGATCGCGTGAATGACCGAGCCGGCTGTCAGGAACAGCAGCGCCTTGAAGAAGGCGTGGGTGAACAGGTGGAACGTGCCGGCCACCAGCGCGCCTGAGCCGAGGCCGAGCATCATGTAGCCGAGCTGCGACACCGTCGAGTACGCCATCACCCGCTTGATGTCATTGGCCACCAGGCCCATCGTCGCGGCGAAGATGGCGGTAAAGCCGCCGATGATCGCCACCACCGTCAGCGCCGTCGGCACCGTCTCGAACAGCGGGAACGCCCGGGCGACCAGGTACACCCCCGCGGCGACCATGGTCGCCGCGTGGATCAGCGCGCTCACCGGCGTTGGCCCCTCCATCGCATCCGGGAGCCAGACGTGCAGCGGGAACTGCGCCGACTTGCCGATCGCCCCGCAGAACAGCAGCACCGCCGCCACGGTGACCAGCCCGCTGCCGAACGTCATAAGCTGACCGTTCTCCGCCAGCTCGGCCAGTCGGGCGAAGTCGAGCGTCGGCTCGCCCAGGCGGGCGGTGATGGTGAATAGCAGCAGAATCCCGATGAGGAAGCCGAAGTCGCCGAAGCGGGTGGTGACGAACGCCTTCTTCGCTGCCTCCGCCGCCTCTGGCTTGGCGAACCAGTGCCCGATCAGCAGGTAGGAGCAGACACCAACCCCTTCCCAGAAGATAAAGATCGTCAGCAGGTTGGCGGCGAGCACCAGCCCGAGCATCGAGAAGGTGAACAGCGACAGGAAGCAGTAATAGCGCGCAAAGCCGGGATCACCCGCCATGTAGCCCAGGGAGTACACCTGGATCAGCAGCGATACCGTGGTGACGACCACCAGCATCATCGCGCTCAGGGAATCTACCCGGATCCCGAACGGCAGCGCCGCGTCCGGCCCGATCGACAGCCAGGGGAAGCCTTGCTCCAGCCGCGCCCCGCCGGCGACCGCGGCGAACACGACCAGCGCCAGCACCCAGGAGCCGGCCACCGCGAGGATCGAGATCAGGCTCGACAGCCGGGGGTTGGACAGCGTGACCAGCCCGATCAGCAGGAAGGCGATGGCCGGCAGCGCGAAGACGACCCAGGCGAGACTCGCCATGCGTGCCTACCCTTTCATCAGGTCGATCTGGTCGACCTGGACCGTGTGTCGGAGGCGGTACACCGCCACCACGATCGCCAGCCCGACCGCGGCGTCGGCGGCGGCGACGGTGATGATGAAGATTGCGAAGAGCTGGCCGGCCAGCTCGAACCCCTGGACGATCTGCAGGTAGCGGGCGAACGTCACGAACAGGATCGCCGCGCCGTTGAACATCAGCTCGATCGACAGTAGCACCGCCACCGCGTTGCGGCGCGCCAGCGCCCCGTACATCCCGATGGCGAACAGCAGCGTCGCGAAGATCAGGTAGTGGATCGGCCCCACAGGCAGCAGCACCGGCTACTCCTCCTGGGCGATGATGATCGCACCGATCATCGCCGCGGTCAGCAGCACCGAGGCGATCTCGAACGGAAGCACGAAGTTGCCAAGCAACTGCTGGCCGATCTGCAGCGTCGTGGTCGTGTTCAGCGGCTCGCTCGACCACTTCCAAGAGGTGGTCACCACGGTCGCGGTCGCGATGATGAAGAACCCGATCGCCACGACCAGCGCCAGCAGGCGCTGCCCCCGCTCGGCGAGCGCGGGCAGGTCCACCTGATTGGGGGTGAGCATGATCGCGAACAGCATCAGCACCATGATCGCGCCAACGTAGACCAGGAGCTGGACGATCGCCAGGAAGTCCGCGCTCAGCAGCAGGTATATGGTCGCCACCCCGCCCAGCGCCAGCACCAGCAGCAGCGCACTGCGGACCATGTTGCGGGTGAGCACCATCCCGAAGGCGCCGACGAGCGTCAGGATGGCGAACAGGTAGAAGGCGAGGCCGTAAAAGACGTCGAAGCTGCTCATCCGGCCCCGTCCCCTACTGGTTGTCGGCGCCAGCGTCGCCACCGGTCGCGGCGATCGAGCCGCCGCGCTCCGCCGCCTTGCCCTTCCAGGGGATTCCCTTCGAGCCACCGCCCGCGCCGGCTGGCTTCGCCGTTGCCGGAGCGGGCGCCGCGGCCTGAGCTGGCGTGGCTGCCGGCGCCGCTGGCGCCCCGGCCCCGGTCTTGGCTGCCAGTGAACCACCCTGCGCCGCCGCCTTGCCCTTCCAGGGAATGCCCTTGCCGCCGGCCGGCTTCGCCGTTGCGGCGGCCGGCGCGGCCGGCTTCGGCGCTGCTGCCGGGGCGGCGCCGACCGCGGCCGGCGCGCGGCCCACGGGCGCCTCGCCGCGCGCCGCCTGCGCCGCCAGCCCACGCTTCACGCCCTGGATGAACTCCATCGCATGGTCCACCTCGGGCGTCCCGGCGATACGGAGCTGGTACATGTTGAAGACGAGCGACTCCTGGCGGTCGTAGGTGCCGAACTCGAAGTCCGGCGCCATCACGATCGCTCGGAAGGGGCAGGCCTCCACGCACAGCGCGCACTCAATGCAGCCGCCCATGTCGATGTCGAAGCGGTCCAGCACCTTCTTCCCGCCCGCGCCACGGTGGTCTTCGATCTTGATCACGTCCACCGGGCAGGCGAGCGCGCAGGCGCGGCAGGAGACGCAGCGCAGGTCGCCGGTGTCCAGGTTGTAAATGAGCCGCGGGCGGCCGCGCGTCCAGGGCGGCAAGTCCGGCCGCTGCTCAGGATACTGCACCGTCACCGGCGGCATGAACACGTGCGCCAGCGTGGTGAACATGCCTTTGAGAATACCCCAACCCAGCATCGCTACCTCAGAAACGGCTGAAGATACGCCTGGTACAGGCTCACCGCGATACCGGTGAGCAGCATGTTCACGATGCCAATCGGCAGGAGCTGCTTCCAGGCGAAGTTCATCAGTTGATCGTAGCGCAGGCGCGGCAGCGTCCCGCGCAGCCAGAAGAAGACGAAGACCAGGAACAGTGATTTCCCGATCAGGAAGATCCAGCCGGGAATGGCGCTTTCAAGCCCGAAGAAGGTGTAGCCACCCAGGAACAGCGTTGCCCCGATAGCCGAGATAGCGAAGACGTTGGCGTACTCTGCCAGGAAGAACAGCGCGAAGCGCATCCCACTATACTCGGTGTGAAAGCCGGCGATGATCTCCGACTCCGCCTCTACCAGGTCGAAGGGCGTGCGGTTCGACTCGGCCACGCCCGCGATGAGAAAAACGATAAAGGCCAATTGCCCGATGATCGGATAAAAGATGAACCAGACCCGCCGCTGCGCCTCGGCGATGTCCTGGAGCGACATGCTCCCGGCCAGCAGCACTGGCGTCATCACCGCCAGCACACCCGGGATCTCGTAGGAGAAGAACTGCGCCGCCGAGCGCATCCCGCCCAGCAGCGAGTACTTATTGTCCGATGCCCAGCCGGCGACGATGAAGCCAACCGTCGGGACGCCGCCCATGGCGATCACGTACAGCACCGCGACGTTGATGTCGGTCAGCGCCATCCCCTTGTTCCAGGGGATCACCGCCCAGACCATCAGTGAGAACGCCAGCACCAGCAGCGGGGCGATGTAGTGCAGGAACTTGTCCGCCCGCGCTGGCGTGACGTCCTCCTTGGTCAGCAGCTTCAGCGCATCGGCCACCGGCTGCAGCAGCCCGAAGGGCCCGACGCGGTTGGGCCCGATCCGATCCTGGAAGCGGGCGATGATTCGCCGTTCGGCCCAGATCTCCCCCATCACGATGGCCGGGATGATCGCCGCGACGACCGCGATGCCCAGGACGATCAGGATCAACGAGACCAGCCACCCGGGCAAGATCGGGCTGAGCAGGGAGCCGATCGCCCCCCCGATCACGCCAAACGGATTCTGGAGAAAGCTCAGCAGGTCCATGCGCCCTCGTCCAGCACGAAGTCAGACCCGGTCAGCGGGTTCAAGTGTTCACGGTCGGACCGCCAGGCCGCCACCCGGGGTGGACGCCGCGCTCGCCTGTTCAGCGGTCCACCTCGCCCATCACGATGTCGAATGAGCCAAGGATCACCACCGCGTCGGCCACCTTGTGGCCGACTACAAGCTGGCTGAGCACCCCGAGGTTGATGAACGACGGCGCCCGGATCTTGAACCGATACGGGTTGGGCGAGCCGTCGCTGACGATGTAAAACCCGAGCTCGCCCTTCGGCCCTTCCAGCCGGGCATATGCCTCGCCCTTCGGTGGCTTGAGCACCTTGGGCTGCTTGCCGCGGATCTCGCCCGGCGGCAGGTCCCGCAGCGCCTGCGTCAGGATGCGGTGGCTCTGGCGAAGCTCTTCGACCCGCACCATGTAGCGGTCGAAGCAGTCGCCGTTGTAGCGCACCGGGACGTCGAACTCGAAGCGGTCATAGATCCCGTAGGGCTCGGCGCGGCGAACGTCGTACTGAATCCCGCTCGCCCGCAGCATCGGCCCGGTGATGGAGTACGCCCTGGCCAGCTCCGGGGGCAGGATGCCCACGCCCTTGGTGCGAGCGGTGAAGATCTCGTTGCCCGTCAGCAGCCGCTCGTACTCGTCGATCTTGGCGGGGAAGATGTCCAGGAAGTACTTCAGCCTGTCAATGAACTCTGGCGGGAGGTCGCGAGCGACGCCGCCGAAGCGCACGTAGGACGGGTTCATCCGCACTCCGGCGCACAGCAGCGTCATGTCCAGAATCATCTCTCGCTCGCGAAAGGTGTAGATCAGCGGGGTGAACCAGGTGCCGACGTCAGCGCCGAACGTCCCGATCGCCACCAGGTGGCTGGCGATTCGGTAAAGCTCAGCGACGATCACCCGGATGTACTCGGCCCGCTCGGGCACCTCCATCCCGGCCAGCTTCTCCACGGCCAGGCAGTAAGCCCAGTTGTTCGACATCGGGGCCAGGTAGTCGAGCCGGTCGGTGAGCGTCACCGCCTGCACGTAGGTGCGCATCTCGCCCAGCTTCTCGGACGAGCGGTGCAGGTAGCCCATCACCGGCTTGCAGCCGACCACCGTCTCCCCATCAAGCTGCAGGATGAGCCGGAACACCCCATGGGTGCTGGGGTGCTGTGGCCCCATGTTCAAGGTCATCTCGCGCTCGCCGGTGCGGACGTCGAGCGCTCCGGGTTCGAGTGTCTGCACGCTTGCCTCGCTCCTCGCCTGTCCTTAGCCAGCACTGCCGTTGGCGCTGGGTCGGGCGAACTCGCCCTGGCGGGCGATGTGTGGCGGGTTGTAGATCTGCTCGGCCCCGCCCTCGGCGCCGGCTCGCAGGTGATGCACCAGCACGTAGCTGTAGTCGATCCGGTAGTCCTTGCGGAGCGGGTGGCCCGGGAAGTCGTCGGACAGCAGGATGCGCCGCAGATCGGGGTGGCCGATGAACTTCACCCCCATCAGGTCATAGATCTCGCGCTCCTGGAAATCCGCCCCCGGCCAGATGCCGGTCACGGAGGGGATCAGCGGGTACGCCTCACGCGGGAGCGGCACTCGCAGCACCAGGCAGCTCGGATTCTTCTGGTAGTTGTAGGAGTAGCAGTGGTAGAGAATCTCGAAGCGGTCCTGCCAGTCCACCGCTGTCACCGCGGACAGGTAGTCGTAGCCAAACCGGTCCCGCGCCAGGCGGGCCGCCTCTAGGAGCTGCTCCGGCGCCAGGGTCACCTCGGCGTAGCCATGGCGCATCTCGAACTTCAGCTCCGGAAAACGCTCCTTCAGGGCGTCGATCACCGGTGGTGGGCCAGCGGGCCGCGCTGGCGCCCCGGCCGCCGGGCGCGCCGCCGGGGCAGGCGCGGCGGGAGCGGCGGGCGCCGCTGGCGCCTCCGCCGCGCGCTGGGCCGCCTTGCCCTTCCAGGGAATCGCCTTGCCGCCCGCGCCGGCGGGCCGAGCGGCAGGCGCCGCCGGCTGGGCGGCCGGCGCCGGAGCAGTGGGCGCCGCCGGAGCGGCCGCGGCGGGCTTCGGCGCCGGGGCGGCCGGCTTGTAGTTCGGATCGGTGGCGGCCAGCGAGCCGCCACGCTCCGCGGCCTTGCCCTTCCAGGGAATCCCCTTGCCCTCAGGCATACTGCGCCCCCAGCGTCGCCGGGCCGACGTTCTTCTCCCGCTGGATCTTCTGCTGCAGCCGAATGATCCCGTGGATCAGCGCGTCCGGCCGCGGCGGACAGCCCGCCAGGTACACGTCTACCGGGACGAAATTGTCGATCCCCGGCACCGTCGAGTAGCTGCCCTGGTACGGGCCGCCAGCGATGACGCAGGTGCCCATTGCGATGACGTACTTCGGATCGGCCATCTGGTCGTACAGGCGGCGCACCGCCGGGGCCATCTTGGTCGTCACCGTGCCGGAGACGATCATCACGTCCGCCTGGCGGGGGCTCGGGCGGAACACCTCCGCTCCGAAGCGGGAGATGTCGAAGCGGGCCGTGCCCATCGCCATCATCTCGATCGCGCAGCAGGCCAGTCCAAACGTCATTGGCCATAGCGACGACTTGCGTGCCCAGCCCACCAGCTCGTCGAGCTTCGTGACGTGCACGTGTCCCTTCAGCTCCGTCGGAACCGGGAGCGAAGCGGGCACCTCTTCATGAAACGGACGCGGCTCTTCGAAGGGGGTTGCGCTGGCCGCGAACGGGTTGTTGAGATCAATCGCCATGCTCGATGCACCTTCCAAACCCCGCCGGCACGATCAGTACCACTCGAGGGCCCGTTTCTTCCACGCATAAGCAAAGGCGACCAGCAGCATCCCGATGAAGATCGCCATTTCAATCAGCGCGAACAGACCCAATTGGTGGTACGCGACCGCCCATGGAAAGAGAAAGACGGCTTCAACGTCAAAGATGACGAAGACAAGGGCGTACATGTAGTACCGCGTGCGAAATTGCACGTGGGTCGTCCCAATGGTGGACATGCCGCTCTCGTACGGCTCGAGCTTCACCCGAGTCGGCCGGTATGGCGCCAGCAGACGCGAGATGATCAGCGGAGCGAGCCCAAAGATGAGTGCGACGACGAAAAAGAGCGCGATAGGAACGAAAGAGGTCAGCACTGACCCACCTCATACCAGCCGTGGTGGTCCCGACCAGACAAAAGTATAGCACGGCCTTTCGGAGGTCGCGGCCAAGCGCGTCGGCCGCGGGCGGGCAGCGCCTCGGGACAGGATGCGTGGGCCAGGACGCCGCCTAGCGCCCGCGGCGCTACTGGAAGCAGAATTCATGGCCTTCGGGATTCTGCAGCACCACCCAGTACTCGCCGTGCTGCTCGAACGCCCGCAACCGGATCGTGCCCGCGCCAACCAGCCGCTCAGCCTCCGCGTCCACTCGCTAGCGCCGTTCCTCCGACGGGGTTTGCAGCCCGCCGCCCACGTTCACATTCAGGTGAACTCGATTCTTCGCCGTCCTGGGCTCGGGCACGCGCTGGAAGTACAGCCGCGGCCCCTTGCCCTCCGGGTCCGCCACCGCGCTGAAGGCGTCCCACTGCTCCTCGGGGATGCCCTGCGCGGCCAGATACTTCGGCCGGGTGGCGGTCCCCGCTGGCGGCGACCGCTTGGTGTAGCCGAGCGCCGTAGTCCAGAAGCTGGCCAGCCGACCCAGATCGGCGTAGTCGAAGGTCACCTGGAACGGCGGCGCCATGCAGTCCCCCTCCCGTGGTAGGAATGATCCCAACGGGCATAGAACATCAATTCTGATCCGTCCACTCGGCAGGGCGGTACGCTTGCGCTGGCTAGAAGCCAAGCAGGCTGAGCGCCAGGATGGCGAGCCCGGCCGCGAGCGTCAGGGCGCCGAGCAGGTGCGCCCGCGTCAAGGTGGCCGCTCCGGCAGCGCGCAGCGTCGCCGTCGCCGCCTGCCAGTACCCGTAGGACCCGACGAGGACCAGGGCGAGCTCGACCGCGGCCGATGCCGCTGGCACGCGCCAGAGGCCGAAGCCGAGCCGGGGCAGGCCGCCGATGTCGCCCGGCAGGATTGGCATGTCGCCGCGATGGACGATCAGGTCCAGCAGCCAGTGCGAGAACACCACTCCGCCCAGCACCGCCCCGGTGCGCCGGCCCCAGGGGGCGGCCGCCACGAGCCCGTATACCGCGGCGAGGAGCAGCGCGCCGACGAGCGAGTGGGTGTAGTCGGCGTGGATAACCGAGTCGCCGTAGCCGCCGCTGGTGCCGGGGACAGTCTCGATCGTCTCGATCCCGGCCAGCAGCAGCGGGACGAACAGGATGTCCAGCCAGGCGGTGGCGAGCATCAGCGCCCACAGAGGAGCTTGCGGCTCCCGCGCCTTCACCGCGGCTGCGAAGCCGAAATGTCCGGCGATCACCGGCTCAACGCTCAGTCGACCGCGGGTTCGGCCACGGGAGCCGGGCGTCGAGCGCCCCAAGGATCACGACGAATAGGAGCACGGCGAGGATGAATGACACGCCTGCCTCCTCGGGTAGAGCGGGCAGCGGGGCGACGCTGCCCACTCGGGTGTGGTCATCATAGCTGGATGGCTGCTCAGCGTCCTATCCAGCAGCAGCGGCTTGCCGCTGCCCGCCCCGGCGGCCGCACAGGCGAGGCCGTGTTCGTGGTCGCGCCGGAGGGCGGATGCTACGATTGCGACACCCGAGCCCTGGAGTCGTTCGACGTGGCCCTGCGTGACCTGCGTGCCTTCGTGAAGCTGCTCGAATCGCGCGGCGAGCTGCGGCGTGTCCGGGCGCCGGTCGATCCGAAGCTCGAGATCACTGAGATCGCCGACCGGGTGATGAAATCTCCTGGTGGCGGACCGGCGCTGCTGTTCGAGCACGTGCGGGGGCACACCGCCCCGGTGCTCATCAACGCCTTCGGCTCACAGCAGCGGATGGCCTGGGCGCTCGGGGTCGAGAACCTCGAGGAGCACGCCGAGCGCATCCGCCACCTGCTCAAGCCCGAGGTGCCAGAGAGTCTGTTCGGCAAGCTGCGGGCGCTGGGTGACCTGAAGCAGCTCGCCTCCGCTGCGCCGAAGCTGGTGGCGCGGGGGCCGTGCCAGGAGGTGGTGGAGCCCGAGCCCTCGCTGGAGCGGCTCCCGGTGCTCACCTGCTGGCCGGAGGACGGCGGGCCGTACATCACCCTTGGCCTCACCATCACTCGCGACCCGCGCGATGGCAAGCGCAACGTGGGGCTGTACCGGCTGCAAGTGTATGGCCCGCGCGAGGCCGGGATGCACTGGCAACTGCACAAGGGGGGCGCCGAGCACGAGCGGCGGGCAACGGGCCGGCTGGAGGTGGCGGTCGCCATCGGCCCGGACCCGGCGGTGACCTACGCCGCCTCGGCGCCGCTGCCGCCCGGGGTGGATGAGCTGCTGTTCGCCGGGTTCCTACGCGGCGAGCCCGTGGAATTGGTGAAGTGTCGGACCGTGGACCTGGAGGTGCCCGCCAGCTCCGAGTACGTGATCGAAGGCTACGTGGACCCCGCGGAGCGGCGGCTGGAAGGGCCGTTTGGCGACCACACCGGCTTCTACTCCCTGGCCGACCTGTACCCGGTGCTCCACGTCACCGCGATCACCCACCGGCGGGACCCGATCTACCAGACGACGATCGTCGGCCGGCCGCCGATGGAAGACTACTATCTCGGCAAGGCGACCGAGCGGCTGTTCCTGCCGCTGATCCAGATGGTCGTCCCCGAGATCCTCGACATGAACATGCCGGCCGAGGGCGTCTTCCACAACCTGGTGCTCGTCAAGATCCGCAAGCGCTATCCCGGTCAGCCGCACAAGGTGATGTACGCGCTGTGGGGCATGGGGCAGATGATGTTCGCCCGCAACATCATCGTGCTGGATGAGGATGTGGACATCCACAATCTCTCCGAGGTCGCCTGGCGGGTGACCGGCAATGTGGACGCCGGCCGCGACCTGGTGCTGGCGCCGGGGCCGGTGGACGTGCTGGACCATGCCGCGCCGCGCTTCGCCTTCGGCACCCGGTTGGGGATCGACGCCACCCGCAAGGGGCCGCTGGATGGCTACAGCCGCGAGTGGCCGAACGACATCGTGATGAGCGACGACGTCAAGCGGCTGGTCGACCAGCGCTGGGCGGAGTATGGTCTGTGATGCAGGTCCGGGTTTCCAGCCTCGGCGTGGGGGCAGGCGATGAGCACGATGGTCGGGCTCTCCATCGAAGCGCAGGAGGGCGTCACGGTGAAAATGGTGGGTCGGAACGCCGGGGCAGGTCGTCGAACAGGTGCGGGACCTTATCCAGGCCGGAGCGGCCGCTATGGCCGCTATCTATTTCCAGGTCTACGATTCCACTGATCTCCGCGCGCTCGAGCTGCTCGCTCAGGAGGTGGCACCTGAGGCGCGTGCCTGAGCGTGCTGTCGGCGCCAGTGGGCCCCGGCGAGGCCCGCATCGGGCTGGTGCATGGCGCGCCAGAGGCGGCGGACGAGCAGTTGGCAGACCTCTGGGACGGGGATCGGGAGGTGGTCGGGGCAGGCCGGCCCCCGTTCTCCGCGCCCCGAAGGGCAGCGCCGCGAGGGCCAGCAGGGCGGGGGAGATGGGGCGGTCCTAGCCCTGCCGGCTGCGGACCTCGTCGTGGCCCAGCCCGACCTGCCCCTTGGCCCGCTTGAACGTGTCGTCGCTCGTCCAGCGCGCCCCGGCGGCACGGACGATCGCCGTGAGCGCCGTCGCGCCCGGGGCTAGGCCCCGGGAATAGGCGCGCTCGTCGACTCGCTCGGGCTGGCGGCGGGCCGCAGCGGGATCAGGCCCCCTCGGAGCGGCGCGGCCCCGGGGTGCCTTCGTCGCAGCCGAGTCGTTGCCAGGCCGTCGGCCTGGCCGCGCGCCTCCCGGGCCCGCCGGAGCTTCCCGGCGCTGCCGTACCTCTCAATCCCCGGTCACCCCCGCTGCGGGGCGCCCGCTCCCGGGCGCGGTGCGGCTTGGTGCGGGGGTGACCTCTCGGGGATGCCCGCGCAGCGCCCCCCTTCGCGGTCGCCGCCCCAGTCCTGGGGGATGAACAGCGCACGGGCCAGACCGACCGAGTGCTGCCCTGCTGCGGGACGCTCGCCTCGTCGCGGGCCGCGTCGGCGTTCCAGGCGTACCGGTCCCGCACCCGCTGGATCCCGCGCGGGGGACATAGCCGGCTCCTCGGCCAGGTGCCGGTCGTTCTTTCGCTCCCCCCTCCGCGATCAGCCCCCGCAGAGAATCCACCGCGTGGCGCCGGGCCTCGGGGCGGCGCACGTGCGGGCGGAGCAGGCCGGCGGCAGCCTCCACGGCCGCGGCACCCGCCGCGGCTATCTGCCCCTCAGGGAGACACGAGCATCCCGCTGGCATCGCATTGACCTCCGAACGACACCAGACGGAAGAATCGTGCGAAGGGGAACTGTACTACTAGCAGGTAGCGCTGTTGCTGGACGTGATGTTGTCGTTGGCGTTGTTATTGGCGTTCAGGCTCACGTTCAGGTTGCTGTTCGAGTTGGTGGGGCTCGTGCCGCTCACGCTCGTCACGGTGACCGTGTAGGTGCCCGGCAGATTGGTGGTCAGCAAGGAGGCCACCGCCACGCCGTTGCTATCCGTCGTCACGGTGAACGCCTGCACCGACCCGTCGGGAAGGGTGAACTGGCCCTGAATGGTCGCGTCGGACACTGCCTCCCCACCCTGGGTGAGCGTGAACGTGGCGGTGATCAGCCGATTGCCGGAGGTGCCGGTCACCTGTCCGCAGGTCACCGTCGTGCCCAGCGTGATCTCCGTACCGGCAGCCACGGTGGCGGTCGCGGTCGCGTTGGCGGACTGGGTGGCGGTGGCGACCGCCTGGACCGTGGCGGTGGCCGCCTCGGCGGTCGCGGTGGCGGCCTGCACCGTCGCGGTGGCGGCAACCGCGGTCTGCGTCGCCTGGGTCGGGTTGGGGGTGAAGGTCGGCGACGGTGTCGGGGTTGGCGTGGGCGTGGAGGTAGGGCGCGGCGTCGAGGTGGGCTGGGCAGTCGGGATGAACAGCGGGGTGGCGCTGCAGAGCGTGACCCCAGTGTCACCGAACGTCAGCGGCGGCTGGCCTGGCTGAATCACGGTGAGGATGAGCGTCCCGGCCAGCGGGCCGGGGTTGAGGCACTGGGCGTAGACGGTAGCCGCGGCGTGGCCCTGGACCGCCATCGGCGTGAAGGCGACGTCTGGCGGCCAGTGGATCGCCGGCCGACGCCCACCCACCACCGGGGCCGGATCGAACGGCTGCGGGGCGAAATCACCCTGCTCGCTCGAGGTGACCAGGCCATCGGTGTACGCGATGCTGCCGTTCTCGGAGACCTCGAAGTTCGCTTCGATCTTGAAGTCGCCAGGACGATTAATATCGACCTTGAAGGTGAAGGCGACCACCTGGGCAGAGTTCGGCACCTGGACTGCGCTCACGCTGCCCTGAAGCTCCGGGGTAGGCGTGGGCGTCTCAGCCGGTTGCGGCTCGTCCGCCATTGGGCTTGGCTCGGCGGCACGCAGCGGCTGAGCCAGCGCCAGCACTGGCTCAGCCGGGCTATCGGCGAGCGCAGGAGAATCGTCCGGGATGACCTGGCGAGCGCTGCTCGCGTCTGACTCCCAGGTGAAGCGAGCCTCGTTGGGACGGGACTGAATCCCATTCGGTCCCGCCACCCAGGTGCGGCTGCCGTTGGTGAAGCCGGTCCAGTTGTCCTCTTTCCGCCAGAACAGCATCCCGTGGCTGGTTCGCTGCAGCGCGTCGCCGGTGACCGGGAGGTGGTGCTCGTTCTCCAGGCAGTCGCCGACCACGTCGGGGAGCTGCTCGTGTAGCCGGGCGAAGCCGAAGTGGAAGGAGCAGTCGGGGGCGGAGGCGGTGGGGTCCGGGCGGCTGAGGAGCGCGGGCAGCAGCAGCGCGACAAGCGCAGCCACCAGCAGGAGCGCCTGCGGGGTTCGCCTCGAGCGCACCAACGACCTCCTCCACGGCCAGGCTACTGGCGAGACAGCAGGGGGCGAACTCTTCCGCTGCTCGCGGGACAGATCATACTCGCTGCAGGAGTGCCCGGCTCACCGCGCCCTGGCACCCTGTCCTAGGAGGCGCGGCGGCCCAGGATGCCACTACGGGCTCATTGTAGGAGGGCGCTCAGAAGCGGACCGGAGGTCAGGAAGCACAGGCGCATCAATAATTGCAATTGCGCGAAGCGCACGACTGCTCGCGCGTAAGACGACCCAGCTCCAGCCGCCGCGAGCGACGCTGGATGGTAGCAGGATGGGCCGTGGCGAAATTGGGAACCGCTGCCTGGGGCTGTTCGTCCTCACCAGTAGCGGGCAACCGCGCTCGACGGCCGCGGGCCCGAGCGGCGGGGCTCAGTTCTCCCCTCTGGGCAGGAGGCATCCATGAAACGCATCCTGGGCGGGCTCCTCGCCGCGAGCCTGCTGGCGACTGCTTGCTCGCCTGGCGCCCTGACCCCACGGAACGTCGCCTCGACCTCGGCCGCGGCAGCCCCGACAAGCGCCCCCGCCGCGAGGGCAGTCCTGCCGGCCCTGGCGCCGACCACCGGCCCCCAGCCAGCGGCGCCCGTTGACGCCTCGGCTGCCACTCCGAAGGCTGCCGGAGCCGGCGGGGCGCAGGACGCCAGCGCGGCGCAGGAGGCCACAGCGGTCCACGCGGCGCAGCCGGCCGCGGCGCCGACGCCCGCGGAGGAACCGACGCCGAGCAGCCAGCCGGCGCCGCTGGAGCGGATGATCATCTACACCACCAGTCTGACGCTGCTGGTCGTCAATCTGCCCGGCGCGGTCAGCGAGGTCAGCGCCATCGCCACCAGCCTGGGCGGCTTCGTCGCCGGAGTGGAGCAGCACTTCCAGGACGAGCACCCCAGCGCGGTGGTGCGGCTGAAGGTGCCGGCCGACAAGTACGACGAAGCGATGAACCGGCTGCGCCGCGACGGCGTGGATGCGCGAGACGAGAAGACGACCACCGACGACGTTACCGAGGAGTACAACGACCTGCAGAACCAGCTCGCCTCGCTCCAGGCGACCTATAACCAGTACCTGGAGCTGATGAAGAAGGCTCAGACGGTTGACGACGTCGTTAAGCTCCAGCAGCGCATCGACGAGGTGAAGCTGCAGCTCGACCGTCTCAAAGGGCGGGTAAGCTTCCTGCAACGGCAGTCGGCGTTCGCCACCGTCACCGTCACCCTGCTGCCGGCCCAGGAGGTGCTGATGCAGGAGTATTCCGCGCGCCTGGCGCAGCAGCGGAGCCTCCAGATGCAGCAGGCCACCCTGCTCATCCAGATCAAGCAGGCACGCACAGACGAGGAGCGGAACAGCCTGCTCGATCAGCTTGGTCAGGTCAAGCTCCGGCTCGACGCGCTCGCGGTGACGATCGCGCAGATCAGGGAGAAGGCCCAGCGCGCCAGCGTCGTGCTCCCAACCCCAGAGCTGGGGACAGCGGTCGACACGAGCCTGGCCGCCACCAGCGCGGATGACCTTGCCCGCACCTACCTGGATCTGCGGGTGGAGATCCGCGCCACCGAGCTGCGCCGCGACGTGCTGCAGCAGCAGCTCCAGCAGACGCCGCCGCCCGCCAACGTCGACGCGCTCCGGACCGATCTGAAGGACGCGGTGCTGCGGCTGCAGGCGCTCAACGAGCGGCTCCAGGCAGTGGAGGATCAGGCGCAGCGGCAGCACGTGACGCTGCCGTCGGTGGATTCGGACCTGCTGGCGGTGCTGGTGGGCGGCCAAGACAGCCAGCGAGGCCTGACCCGCTTCTGGCGCTCGGTCACGCAAGCCTGGGAGGCCTCGCTGGCCATGCTTTCCGAGGTGGGGATTGGGCTGGCGCAGCTCCTGGTGTTCTTCTGGTGGCTGCTCCCGCTGCTTGTCCTGGGGCTGGCCGTCGGCCGGCGGAGTCGGCTGTTCCGCCGCTCCTGGCGGCGGCCGCCCGTGGCGAGCCCGGGCGAGTCGACAGGCTAGCGTGTCGTTGATGGCCAGGGGGAGCTGCGCCGGCGGCGGGGGACAGGCGTAACTCCCGCCTACTGCGCGCCTTCGGGGAGTAGCTCGCCGCGGACTACGAGCCGCTGGTCATAGTCCCACAGGCGCGGCACCCAGGTACCGGTGCAGGTGATTAGCGTGACGGTCGGGGTGTCGGTTGGCTGGATCACCGAGATGTCGTCGCGCGGGACGGCGCGGATCTCGACCACTCGGTAGACGAAGTCCTGGTCGCCGCTCAGCAGGTGAATCAGATCGCCCGTGTGGACCTTGTCGAGGTCCGCGAAGACGTTGCCGGAGTGCAGGCTGGTGACATGGCCGAACAGCACCGCGTTGCCCGGGGCGCCCGCGCCGGCGGTGTACTGGGCGTGCCCGGCCTTGAACGCTGGCACTTCCCAGTTCCCCACCCCGTTCTTCTCCACGAACGCGGCCGGCACTACCTCCGCCTGGAGGCCGATGCTGGGGATCGCCACCCCGGTGATCGGGAGAGCGGGGATCGGGGTGGGCGTGGGCAGCGGGGTCGGCGTGGGCGTGGGCGCCAGGGGCACCCCACGCGACGGGTCGCGTGGGGACCCCGCCAGCCGCTGGCGCAGCCAGGCGCGGCGGACGGCCAGCGCCGCTTGCTCGCGGGCCTCAACGCGGACCAGGGAAGCCGTCTCCACGGGAGCGCGGCCGTGGCCGCGCTCGGCAGCGTCGGCCGGCCGCGGCAGCGGGGCAGCCGAGGGCACCAGACTCGGCACGGTCTGGACCGGCACCGGCGTCTCGATCGGAGGGGTGAGGCTGGCTGTCGGAGGGACGGGGCTGGCCGTCGCCGTGGGCCGGGCCTCGAGCGCGCCGGCCGGCGGATGCTGCACGGCGGCGCCAGGGACGATCGCGGGCTGCTGCTGCAGCGGGCCGCCGGCCGGCAGCCCGGCCAGGGCAGTCAGGCGGGGCAGCGCCGCCAGCCAGTCGTCCGGCGGGCCGAAGACGACGAGTAGCGTTCCGATAACACTCAGCGCGATCAAGCCGTTGCCCAGCCAGGTCAGCAGCCGGCTCATGTCGCTCATCCCTCCCGAGCGCCGGGGCGGGGCTCCCTGCCCGGGCAGGGAGCCCCGCCCCACGACTCCTCCGGTGTCTGTCTTAGCGGAGCAGCGCAGCCAGGCGGCGGAGGCCGACGCCGATCCCGCCTAGCATCGACAGGCCGGCCAGCCACTCCGGGCCCGGGCCGCCGGTGGACGGCAGCGTGGCCACCGCTGGTACCGCCTGTAGCCGCGCTCCTGCCCCCGCCTGGGCTGGGGCTGCGGCGCTGGTCTGCACCCCCGCGGCCGCTCGTGTCGTCGGCTGCTGGACAGCCGGCATCACTGCCGCGGTCGGCTGCTGCGCCGCGGGCGCCGCGGCGACGCTCGTCGCGGGCGCGGTGCTGGCCGGCGCCGACGCGACCGAGGTGCTTACACCCGCTACCCCGCTGCTCGCGGAAGGCGCCGCGCCCGCCGCGGCTGCGCCACTGGTGCCCGCGCTCGACGCCCCGGCGCCACCAGCCGCTGAGGCGCTGCCAGCCGACGACTCGCTGCTCTCGTGCGAGCGCGACTCTTCATTCTGGTTGCGGCTGTGGACGATCCCCCCTGACGACGCGGTGGACCCACCTGTTGTGCCGCCGGTGGTCCCACCGCCAGTGGTCCCGCCGCCACTGGTGCCACCACCCGAGGTGCCGCCACCTGTGCCGCCACCGCCACCACCGCCGCTGATCGGGCAGTGGGCAGCGATGTTGGGTGGGAGCAGGCTCATGATCTGGTCATGAAGCTCCGGGTGTGTCAGGAAGAAGTGCCCCGCTTCTGGCCGGGTGGCCGGGTTCTCCAGTTCAGCGGCGAGCCGGTCCAGCAGCTCCCGCTTGATCTGTGGATGCGTCGGCGCCAGATCGAGCGCCGTTTCAACCTTGTCCAGCTTGCGCTGTCCGGTGCCGGAGCCCTGGGATGGCGCGGCCTGCTTGGCGCCATCACTGTTCTGCGACAAGCGGCTGTTACCAGCCTGGCTGCCGCTGGCAGCGGAGGCGGCCTGGTCCTTGCGGTCGGCCACCTGCCTGGCGATGTCCCGCGCGTGGTCGGCAACCACCCGCGCCGCCTCAACCTTCGTCTTCCCAGTCTTGTCGGCCACCAGGTCAACTGCACGCTTGGCCGCGTGCTTGGCCTGGGACGTCTCCGCAGTGGACCGCGCCGCGGGCCCAGTGTCGTCGGCTAAGACGGCACTGGTCGAAACGACCGCGAGGGTGACGCCGACTACCACCCCCATTGCCTTCGTTGTACGTTTCACGGATCGCCCCCCGGAGGAAGTTTCGAGGACAAACCGCCTGATCCAGCCCGAAACATCTGGAACATCTCGGTACTGCCTGTAACAGACAGCGCCGCCCTAGCGCTGTTCTCGGGTCGCCCAGGGGCCCCCTCGTGCAGTCACGCCCGTAAAGCAAAAGTCGTGCCACGGCAGAATTTGGATACGGCTGCTTAACTGCCTGCCGTTAGGCCAAGTTAGGTCGAGAATGCAGTGTTTGTGTCAAATATCGTTCCACATTGGGACAGATATAGCACTCTCATCGTCGATAAGCCAGCTAGTCATACCTGAAAGAGTATTAAGCGCGATATGCCTGAAACGAGGTTGTTCGAAGTAGCGTGAATGTAACACCGGGAAACGCGGCGTTGGGCGGGTGCAGCCGGTGGATCAGGCCGGTTCCAGCTTGCCAGAATGGCAGAGGCACAGGTCCCGACGGCCAAAAGACGACCTCATGGCGCACTGGGACGAGATCGTCGCCGACCGTCGGCTCACCCTGGCCCGCGTCGAGCGTCACCTGGCCGACCTCCATTCGGACGCCTACCTGTTGGACGAGCTCCACGCCGTGGCTTCGGGCGGGTCGACCGGCCGCCGAGGCGTCTTCGTCTATGGCTGGCAGGCGTGGGCCACGGCGTACGCGGGCTTCATGCGCCCCGCCCTCTGGGACCGCGCGGTGACGCCGGAGCTCGCGGCGGCACCGAACACGGTCGCCCTGGTCGCCGCCCACCACGCCTCGCACATGACGAGCGCCTTGGGGCAGACCTTCGCCAACCCGATGGTCCAGATCGCCCGCTTCCCCGTCACCCAGCCGATCGAGGAGATCGTGGCGGGATTGAACCGGTTCCAGCCGACGATGCTCCTGGGCTATCCCTCGGCGCTGGCCATCCTCGCCGCCGAGGCCCGCGCGGGCCGCTTACGGATCTCACCCAAGCGGCTCTATGCGACGAGTGAGCCTCTGCTTCCCGAGGTGCGCCTGGCGCTGGAGGAGGCGTTCGGGGCGCTGGTCGCGAACGGGGGGACCTCGGAGGCGGGACCGATGGCGGTCGGCTGCTGGCGTGGCCCGGGCATGCACCTGTGCGACGACCTCGTCATCATCGAGCCGGTCGACGCGCGAGGCCGGCCGGTGGCTCCCGGCGCCCTGTCCGACAAGGTCTACGTGACCGGCATCTCGAACCCCACGCTGCCGCTGATCCGCTTCGAGATCACCGACCGGATGCGGCTCCTGGACGCCCCCTGCCCCTGCGGCTCGGCCCATCGCCTGATCGCCGACGTGGAGGGGCGCCTGGACGATGCCTTCGCGTATTCGGGCGGCGTGCTCGTCCACCCACACGCCTTCCGCTCGGTGCTGGGCCGCGAGCCGGCCATCGTGGAGTACCAGGTCCGCCAGACGTCAGCCGGCGCCGAGATCCTGGTGGTCGGGGCACCGGCTGACCCCGCAACGATCGAACGCGAGATCGCCGCCCAGTTAGCGCGGGTCGGCGTCCCGCGCCCGTCTGTCCGCCTCCGCGTGGTAGCCGGCCTGGAGCGTCAGGCGACGGGCAAGGTCCGTCGCTTCGTCCCGCTCGCCGCTGACCCGTACGAGGCGCGGACGCTCGCTCTCGCCGACGGTCTCGGCAAGGGCTGACCGACCTGGCAGCGGCGGGAGCGAGGAGACCCTGTCCCGCGCGACCTCCTCGCTCAGACTGCGCGGCGTTTGGACTAGCTCCTCACCACGTCCTTCTGCCGACGTACGGTGTGGCTTCAAGCAACGCCTGATAGAGCCGAGATGCACTCCATCCGGCGACTCTACCAGTACGGTGGAGCAGGGGGGAGAGGCCGACCACAGCGGCAGATCGGCTCACCCTCGTCGTACGCGACGACCTGTTTGCAGGCAGCGCAGCGCACCCAGATCGGATTCTGGTGGTCAACAGCCCAGACGCTGGTGTGGACCGCTGTTCCCAGATCGCCGGCGAAGAACAGCCCCATGGCCTGCTTATGGGAGCCCTGGCGCATCAGGTGTTTGGGGGTTTCTGCATCCTCCCACGCCGTGGCCGTGAACATCCGCCCGGCGGCGACGACGCCCAGCCACGAGATGAAGCCAGGCACCGTGCCCATCTCGGCGACGACCTGCCTGGAGGCGTTCGCTACCTGCCGTTGCTCCTGCTCGTCGCGCACATCAATCCAGGTGGTGCTGAAGGCCGCTGGCTTGGTGCGGCGGCCGGAGCGCGCGTAGGCGGCTACCCCCCAGGCAAGGTTCTGGTCGGACTGGGGCGCCAGGAGCACCTGGAGGCCGAGCTGCTCGAAGAACGTCTTCTGGTCGAAGTAACCTTGCACCGAGCGGACCTTGCCATCATCGACCGTGATGAAGTCCACGCCCGGTAAGGCGATCTCCCGCCCACTCGGTGGATTACCGGCGAGCGGCCCCGTATTGGTGCCACGCATCAGCCAGCGCGCTGCCACGACGTGGTCGCCGGCAGGGGCCGCGCTCTGCACTTCGAAGTGCAGATCGGGGAAGGACGCGAAGAGCGCGCCCGCGTAGGCGGCGATCGCCGGCCCGGCCAGCGTGCCCACGGTTGGGTCGCTGTAGGTACCGCCCTCAGTGAACGTTGCCACGATGCCTTCGGCATCATGCCGGTTCCACGCATCCAAGTAGCGCTGGGCCGCCGTCATCTCCTGCCCGAGGTCCGCGGCCTGCATCTCACACCCCCTGCCATTCACTCGGCGCGCTGCCACTGCTCGAGTCGAGCCAGCGTATCATCTCCGGTTGCGCCATTTCCAGCCCCTTGTCGCGTCCGGGCTGTCTCTCGGCGGCCACTTGGCCCTGCCGGACCCAGGCTGGCTGCCATTCGCTGGAGGCAGCGGAGGCAGATCAGCGCAAGCGAGATGCAGGAAAGCCCGCGCCGGCTTTGCCCCGATCAGTGGGGTTCGGGCCGGTAGTCTCGCCATCACGCTTAGCCGGCATGCTGGTGCTGGCCAGACTGGCACGAGCCGAGTCGATCGCCCCTAAGGTGCCCAGCTAGCTCGGCAGCGCCCGATGGACACCGGTCCAGACGCCGACCGCTTGCCACTGGCGCAGGCGTTAGCAGGTTCCGCCACTGCCGAAGCCCAGCTCCCGCAGCAGGTCCCACCAGCGGAGCCCGTGCCGCGGGACGAAACGGGTGCCCGCCGGGGCGGCGCGGTTGGAGGCCCGCGCCGCCTCCCCGAGGACCGAGGACTGAAACAATCGCTTAGTGCGGGCTGTGCTGCAGCCGGTAGCGCATGCTCTCCGCCAGGCCCAGGCGCCAGAGCCCGATACCCGTCACGAGGCCGACGACACCGAACGTGAGCCATGGGAGCCAGGCAGCGCCCATTGCCTGGCCAAGGTCCATTAGAAACCCACCGGAGACGTTGCCGGCCGCTCCGCCGAGCGCGAGCCCGAGTGCGTTGAGCCCGAAGTACGTTCCCGGCTGGGCCAAGCCGAGACGGGCGGTGGTGGTCTGCGCTGCCGGGGTGACGACCACCTCGCCGAGCGTCTCCACCAGCGTCCAGGCGAGCAGGCTGGTCGGGCCGCTGGCCAGGCCCAGCCCGGCGAACCCGAGGGCGGTCAGCGTGGTGCCCGCGGCCAGGATCAAGAACGGCGGCCAGCGCCGGCTGAGCCAGCCGGACAGCGGGTACTGCAGCCCCAGCGCCAGCACCGAGCGGGTGGCGTATAGCGGCCCGATCCAGCCGGCGCCGGCGACCCGCTCGACCAGCAGCGGCACGGCGACGAAGTACTGCACGGACAGAAACCAGTAGCCGGCCATGAGCGCGCTGTAGAGCACAAACGGCCGGTCGCGCGCCGCGGTGCCCATCGCGGCGAACAACGACGGAGCGCGTGCCTCGGCCCGCAGCCCGCTCGGCACCAGCAGGACGATGATCGCCAGGCAGGCGGCGTAGACGCTGGCGGCGGCAAAGCTCACCACCTGGAAGGAGACGCCGAGCAGTAGCCCGCCCAGCAGCGGCCCAACCGCGAAGCCGATCCAGTTGGCGACCCCGAACGCCGCGAACGCCCGCGGCCGATCGCGTGGCGGGGTGACCGCGGTCAGCGCCGCCCGGCCCGGCGACTCGAACAGCGAGCCGCCCAGGGCGCTAAGCATGGCGCCGAGCAGCAAGCCTGATAGCTCGGTGGACAGGCCGAATGCCACGAAGCCCATGGCGCGCACGACCAGCCCGACGACGATCGCCGGCTTGTAGCCGACGCGGTCAGACAGCGCCCCGCCCAGTGGCCCAACCCCCTGCTGCAGGAACTGTCGTACGGCCAGGACGAAGCCGACGGTGGCTGCTGCCAGCCCCAGATCGCTGGTGAAGTGGACCGCCAGCAGCGGGTAGAGCATGTAGAAGCCGAGGCTCAGCAGGGCGCTATTGGTGAACAGCGCCCACGCCGCCGGGCTGAATGGCGAGCGACCCGGGCGTCCTGCCTCCTGTAGTGTGGGCGGGGGCTTCTGAGTCAGGAGACGCGTGGTTGGTTGCACGACAACGCCTTCCTCTGGATGGGTCGAGTGGGGCAAGAGTGCAGTATAGCCATGCCCCGCAGGCGCCGGGCCCGGGCGCGCCGGTATGTATCGGCCGCCCGCGGGCAGATCCGCGCCCAGCGCTCGGGAGGGCGCTATACTCGACTGGATGAGGTGCAGTAAGGGTGAGTGAGCCAGACGCGGCCCGAGAGCGTCTTGCCAGCACTCTGCGCGCGGCCGGGGACGACGTGGACCTGGCCGAAGCAGCGCTGCTCCTGGCGGCCGAGGAGTACCCCGACCTGAGCGTGCGCCGCTGGCTCGCGGTGCTGGATGACCTGGCGGAGGCGGCTCACCCCTGGGTTGGCAGCGCCGCCGCCAGGGGGCGCTGGTCGGACGGCCTGAGCCGCTTCCTGTTCGCCGAGCTGGGGTTCCAGGGCGACGTTGAGCACTACGACGACCCGCGCAACAGCTACTTGAACGACGTCATCGAGCGGCGCACCGGGCTGCCGATCACCCTGTCCGTTCTCTACCTGGAGCTGGCCCGCCGCTGTCAGCGCCACGCGGAAGGCGTGGGCCTCCCAGGCCACTTCATCGTCCGCGCGCACGAAGCGGATGGCGCCGTGCTGCTGGACCCGTTCAACGGCGGGGTGCGGCTCACGGAGGCGGAATGCTGGGCGCGGGTGCGGGAGCAGTACGGCGACGCGGTGCCGTTCGATCCGCGCTACTTGCAGCCGGTCAGCAAGCGCGAGATCCTGGCGCGGATGCTCCGCAACTTGAAAGGCTCGTACCTGCGGCGGGGCGACCTGCCCCGCGCGTTGCGGACCGTCGAGACGCTGCTGGTCGTCACGCCCGACGCCCGACTGGAGCTCCGCGATCGGGCGCTGCTGCGGATGCGCCTGGGTGACCTGCGCGGGGCGCTCGGGGACTTGGACGGCTATCTGGCCGGGCCCGTGCCCGACGAGGAGGCGGAGCTGCTGCGTGGGGTGCGGACGCAGGTCGATGCGCTCTGGGGCCGGCGCAACTGAGCCCGGCCAGCGCGCCAGGCGAGGGACACCGGGCACCGTCCCTGGCGCGCGACTCTGTGCCCTCGCGGCTGCGCTGGCGCTGCTCGCCGCCGGCTGCCGCGGGATGCCATTCATGGCGCAGTCGCCGCCCACCGCGTTCCCCGATGGGGCCCGGATCCTGGCCAGCGCCGACATGGACGGCGACGGCCAGCTTGAAGTCGCTGCCACCTTCCAACGCCTGTACCCGGCGCGGATCATCCAGGAAGAAGATGACGTGAACATCGACCTGGGCCAGTGGGCCGCCGACGGGGAGCGGGTGCGCGGTATCTACACCCCGGATGGCGCTGGCGGCTGGCGCGCGCTCTGGGAGCAGACCGACCCCGCCTGGCAGCCCGTCGCGCTGCCGCGTGTGCAGGCAGCGCGCGACCTGGCGGACTGGGCGCCGATGATGGATCTTCAGTTCGTGGATTTGCGGGGTGACGGCCACCATCAGGTGCTCGTCACCCGCACCTGGCGCAGCGGCCGCCTGGCCGCCCCGTCTACCGACGTCGTCGTCCTCGCCTACGAGCGCCGAGCGACGCGGGTGCTCCTGAGCCTGCACGCCCTGCCCAATGGCCGGGCGCGGCTGGTGGAGCGCGAACTGATGGTGGAGGAGAGCGAGGTGGAGGCCTCTATCTGCCAGTGCATCACTGCCCGACGCTTTTTCACCGTCTACCGGCTGGTAGACGGCGGGCTCCAGATCGCCGATCACGGCATGCTCTCCGCCGGCGACCGGTACGCCGGGGTGAGCACTCGGGCCGACTAGCGCTGCGAGGCTCACGCTGCCTGGCCTGCATATGCTACCTTCTCGCACCGCGGCCCGCGCGCAGGCCAGGCGCCGTGCCCGGTGGTATGCCGAGGATGGAACAGGGGGAGAGGATGGACGAGACGGCGCAGCAGCGAGAACCGCTGGCTGAACCCGGCGAGGGGTTGCGGGTGGAGGTCTATCGGTTGTTCGGCTCGAACGTCCGCCTGGAGCCAGCGCCGGCCCGGCGGAGCTGGCTGCCCCAAGAGGCCTACCGCTGCCCACCGATCACCTTCGCCAATCAGCTTGGCTATCTCGTAAGCCTGGACGGCCCGCTGGACATGGCCTGGGACGGCCGGCCGACACCCGACGGTGTGATGATCGACCTACATGGCCAGCCGATCGAGGCGCGCACCGACTTCGGGCCCGGGATCGCCACCCTGTTCCCCAACATCGTTGTCAAGACGCCGCCCGGGATCGGCACCCTTGTCAAGGCCGTGCCCAACCTGCCGTTGGGCCGGCTCATGCTGGTGGAAGGGTTCGTCGAGACGGACTGGCTCGACTACACGTTCAACATCTCCTTCCGCTTCGTCGTCCCCGGCCGAGTGCAGCTTCCGCCGCGGACGCCCCTCTGCGCGCTACTCCCCTACCCCACGCTGCTCCTGAAAGGCGCCCAACTGGCGATCCACGACAGCGGCGCCGAGCACCAGCGGATCCAACGCTACACCGAGCGGTATCTGGAGCATCGGGTCAGCGCCGCCCAGGCGGCGGGCCAGCAAGGCCGCGAGGCGCTCTTCGAGAGCCTGTACCTCCGTGGTGAGACACTGGATGGCCCGCGCCCGGAGGGCACCGCGCACGCCCGCACCCCATGGCGCGGCTGAGCCCCCATGGCCCGCTGGGCGGGGGGGAAATCGGCGCTGGCACGCCTGGGCGTACTAGGCTGAACCGATGAAGGGCCTGCAGCTCGACTTACCGGCGCACTGCTGGACTTCGGCCGCGAGGTGCTGTTTGGAGCGCTGGTCGACGCGCTCACCCGCCTCATTGAGGAGGTGATGCGCGGCGCGCAGGGCGCTGCCGCGACGCTGCAGAAGCTCCAGTCGATCACCCGGCTGGAGGAGGCCGAGCCGCCACTTGGCCTGGGCACTGGCCAGACTGTCCTGGACCTCCCCGCCGCCGCCAATCCTGGGTGCGCGGAGAGGAACACCGGTTGACAGGGGAGCGCCTGCGCTCTAGGCTGGGCACTGCGCCCGGGACGCCGGCGCGGCAGGAGCGGCAGATGCCTCGCCTGGCATGGCTGGCAGGTTTGGCTCTGGTCGCCATAGGCGCGGCGTGCAGCTTCGTGTCCTCCTCCGCGCCTACCCCAACGGCGCTTCCGGCGGTGGTTGTCACCGAGGCGCCCACGGCAACTCGAGCCGCCCCTCCTCCAACCCCCACGCGCGTACCGCCCACCCTCACCCCTACCCCTGTCTCGCCCACGGCCACGCCCGCGCCGGCCCCGCCGGCCGCGGTTATCGTGGCGCACACGGACGGCGAAGGGGTGTACCTGCGGGCGAGCAAGCAGATGGCAGACAAGCTCCGGGCCTATCCCGAGGGGACGCTCCTGACGGTGCGCGGCCCGGCGGAGGAGGGGGAAGGGAGACAGTGGCTTCCGGTGCGTGCCCCTGATGGCCAGGAGGGCTGGGTTCCGCTCGAATATACCGAGCCAGTGAGCCAGCCGAGCCCGGCCGCCCCGACGCCTGGGGGCTAGCGGCACATCGTTGGGGTGCTGCCCAGCCGACGGGCTGCCAGAGCCAGCCTGGCCCGTTCCTGGTCGCCCTCAGCCCGTCCTCCGTGTCTCCCCAGGGGAGGAGGGTGGCGCGCTGCGCGCCAGAGGGGAGGATGAGGCCCGGCAAGCAGGCCCGCGACCAGGGGAGTAGACAGTAGACATTCGACCGGCCGTTGACAGCCCTGGCCTGATCTCCTAGAGTGCAGCAAAGCTCCCCGGTGGGCGCGGGGCATGAGGAGGAAGCGATGGCGAAGCAGTTGCGAGGGATTCTTTCGGCGCTGGCCACCCCGTTCGATCGGCAGGGCCAGCTCAACCCGGGCGCGTTGCGGGAGCTGGTGGACGGCCAGCTCGCAGCCGGCATCCACGGGCTGATCCCCTGTGGCAGCACCGGGGAGTTTACCGCCCTGACGCTCGAGGAGCGCATGCGGGTGGTCGAGATTGTCATCGAGCAGGCAAATGGCCGGGCGCCGGTCGTGCCACAGACGGGCCATACCAGCACCGCGGTGGCGATCGAGCTGAGCCGGCACGCCCAGCGGGCGGGCGCCGACGCGATCATGGTGGTTCATCCGTACTACGAGCCGCTCTCGCTGGACGAGGTGTTCGGCTACTTCGCGGACATTGCCGCTGCGGTCGATCTCCCGCTGATGGTCTACAACATCCCCTCCTGCACCGGGATGAACCTGCCCCCGGCCTTCCTGGCCAAACTGGCACAGGAGATTCCCACCGTCCGCTACGTCAAGGACTCCTCGGGCGATCTGTCGCAGATCTCGGAGCTGCTGTATCGCTACGGGGACGTGGTCACCACCTTCAACGGCTGGGACACCCTCACCTTCTCGGGCCTGGCGCTGGGCAGCCCGGGGGCGGTCTGGGGCGCGGCCAACTGCCTGCCGCGCCAGTGCGCCGAGCTGTTCGAGCTGGTCGCGGCGGGGCGCCTGGCCGAGGCGAAGGCGCTGTGGGACCGCCTCTGGCCGGTGCAGCACTTCCTGGTGACGGAAGGGTACATTGCGAGTGTCAAGGCGGGGGCGAACCTGCTCGGCTTCGCCGTGGGCGATCCGCGCCCGCCGTTCCGGCCGCTGGCGCCCGACAAGCAGCAGGCGCTGGCCCGGCTGCTGGAGCAGGCCGGGGCGCTGGAGCCCGGCCGGCAGCACCAGGCCGCCGCCTCGCGTGCCTGACCGCGTCGCGTGCTTGCTGGAGGGGGCTGCGGCGGGCAGAATTGGCCATGCGCTGCCGTGGTCCCCTCATGTGCTGCCTGGTGCTGCTGGCGCTGCTCGCCGGCTGCCGCCCCGCGCCCCAGCCGCTGCCCCCTGCACCCACGCCGACGCTCGAGGCAGTTCAGCCGATCCGCCTGCCCGATGACGACGCCCCCCACAACCTGCTGACCGAGTGGTGGTACTACACCGGGCACCTGGACGCGGGCAGCGGGAGGCGCTACGGATTCGAGCTTGTCACCTTCCAAGTGCTGCGCGGCCAGAGTCCGCCCTACTACGTCGCCCACTACGCGATCACCGACCATCAGCGCCACAGCTTCCACTTCGACCAGCGCGCCCGGGCCCAGGATCGGCCGGCCCCGGGGCCCGGCTTCGATCTGGACGTCGACGGCTGGACGATGCGTGGGGCCGGCGGGAGCGATCATCTGGCCGCCGCGATGGAGGGCTACGCGATCGACCTGGCCACCCAGGCCAGCAAGCCGCCGGCGCTGCACAACGTGGACGGCTACCTCGCGTTGGGCGCGGCCGGTGGCTCCTACTACTACTCCCGCACCCGCCTGGACGTGGCCGGAGTGGTGGAGGACCATGGCGAGCGCTGGCCGGTGCGCGGGCTGGCCTGGTTCGATCACCAGTGGGGCAACTTCCTGGTGGGCATCGGCGGCGGCTGGGACTGGTACAGCGTGCAGCTTGATGACGACAGCGAGCTGACCCTGTCCGTCGTCCGTGACGAGCAGGGCGAGGTCCGCCTGAGGTACGGGACGTACGTCGACCCGAAGGGGGGCACCACCCATCTGGCCGCGGGCGACTTCCAGGCGGAGGCGACCGGCGCCTGGCTGAGCCCCCACAGCGGGGCGCGCTACCCGATGGGCTGGCGGCTGCGGACGACCCGGCCCGAGCTGAGCCTGACGCTGAGCCCGGTGCTGGAGGATCAGGAGCTGAGCCTGGGGAGTGGGACGACCTACTGGGAGGGCGAGGTGACGGTGGCCGGCTTTACCGCCGACGGCCCGATCGCCGGCCAGGGCTACGTCGAGCTAACGGGCTACGCCCGCTGAGGCTCAGGGGCGCAGGACGCTGTAAGCGAGCAGCGCCCAGCCGGCCAGCCAGGCCAGCCCGCCGAGCGGGGTGATCGCGCCCAGCACCCGGGCGCCGCTCAGGCTGAGCGCGTACAGGCTGCCGGAGAACAGCACCGTGCCGGCGACCATCAGCCAGCCGGCCAGACTTGTGGCGCCCCCGGGCCAGCGGCTCGCGGCCCAGGCGACCGCCAGCAGCGCCAGCGCGTGATACATCTGGTAGCGCACCCCGGTCTCGAAGACTGCCAGCAGCTCGGGGGCGAGCCGGTCGCGCAAGGAGTGCGCGCCGAAGGCGCCAGCGGCGACGCCGATGAGCGCGGACAGCGCGCCAAGGGCGAAGAACAGCCGATCCATGCCGCGAGTATACCCGCGCCGCCCGGAGCGACGGCGGGGAGTCAGTTCAGTCGGAAGCGGTAGCCCACGCCCGGCTCGGTCACGACCAGGCGCGGCCGGGCCGGCTCGCCCTCGATCTTACGACGGAGCTGGCCGACGAAGACCCGCAAGTTGGCCGTAGCATCTTCGTAGCCCGGGCCGAACACCGCGCGCAAGAGCTGGCGGTGGGTAAGCACCCGGTCCGCATTGATGGCCAGCTCGCGCAGCAGCGCGAACTCGGTAGGCGTCAGACGGACCTCGGCGCCGTTGAGCGTGACCCGCCGCGCCGCCAGGTCGATCAGCAGGTCGCCGGCCCGCACCACTGGCGCCTCGTCGCGGCGCGCCTGCGCATGCCGCAGCGCTACCCGGATCCGCGCCAGCAGCTCCTCATTCCCAAACGGCTTGGTGAGATAGTCGTCTGCCCCGGTGTCAAGCGCGACCACCTTGTCCGCCTCGTCGGCCCGGCCGGACAACACGATGACTGGCACGCGGCTCCAGGAACGAAGCCGCTGAAGGACCTGGAGCCCGTCCATCCCCGGCATGGCCAGGTCCAGCACCACCGCGTCGGGCCGAACCGCCGCTGCGGCCTCCAGCGCGGCAGCCCCGCTCTGGGCGGTGTGGACAGCATAGCCGCGCGCTTCCAGCGCGACACGCAGCGCGTAGAGCACGTGGGGGTCGTCATCTACAACCAGGATGGCGCGGGGCGTTTCCGGCATACCCCTCCTACTCGTCTCGCCCGGCTGGCCCCTTCGCCGGGCGAATCGTTGCAGCATGATACCGCCAATCCATTCAAGCAGATGCCCATAAGAATTCCGTAAAGGTTGGTCGAGTGTCGCACCAGGTGTCTTGCCAACGACGTGGAGCACGAGCAGAGTGGAGCTACGAGGGGCGGCCACGCGGCCAGGCTGTGCGCCGCGCCTCGCGCATCTGCCACGACTGAGGAGGGAAGGGGGAGACGAGAAGAGCAAGCTGCCACGCTCGCCACAGCTTCATCGGATCACTCTCAAGCTCTCGAAAGGAGTCTGTGTAATGAGCAGTTCCGCTCTGCGCGCCGGCGCAGGCAGCTCCGCCTACCACTACAGCATGGCACAGATTATCGCCGCGGCGTCCGCCGGGACGATGATCGAGTGGTACGACTTCTACATCTTCGGCAGCATGGCGTTCGTCATCAATCAGCTCTTCTTTCCGAGCAACGACAATCTGGCCTCGCTGCTGGCGACGCTGGCGGCTTACGCCACCGGCTTCATGGTCCGGCCGTTCGGCGCGCTGGTCTTCGGGCGCATTGGCGACCTGGTCGGCCGGAAGTACGCCTTTATCGTCACCGTGACGGTGATGGGCGGGGCGACGTTCCTGATCGGCCTACTGCCCACCTACCAGCAGATCGGGGCACTCGCCCCGGCAATCCTGGTCTTGCTGCGGCTGCTGCAAGGCCTGGCGCTCGGCGGCGAGTACGGCGGCGCCGCGGTCTACGTCGCCGAGCACGCGCCGGATGGCAAGCGCGGGTTTTACACAAGCTGGATCCAGACCACCGCGACCGTCGGCCTCTTCGTCTCTCTGGTGGTCGTGCTGGCGACGCGCCTGTCGATGAGCGCTGCCGACCTGCAGGCCTATGGCTGGCGGATTCCATTCCTGCTCTCCATCTTCCTGGTGGCCATCTCGCTGTACATCCGCTGGCGGCTGCGCGAGACACCGCTGTTCGCCAGGCTCAAGGAGTCCGGCCGGTCATCCACCAGGCCGCTGAAGGATAGCCTCGGCTCCTGGCGATCGTGGAAGGTGATCCTGACCGTGCTGTTCGGAGCGACGGCTGGGCAGGCAGTGGTCTGGTACGCGGGGCAGTTCTACGCGCTGACGGTGCTCCAGAGCCAGCTCCATGTGGGGCTGGTGGAGGCCAACACGATCGTCGCGATCGCGCTGCTACTCGCGACGCCGTTCTTCATCGTGTTTGGCTGGCTGTCGGACAGGATCGGGCGTAAGAAGATCATCATGGCCGGCCTGGCGCTGGCGCTCATTACCTACGTTCCGCTGTACTCCATCATGTCGCTCGCGGTGACGCCGCCACCGGCGGGCTCGCCGGCGAACACCCCGGCCACGGCGAACATCCCGGTGCTGACGATCGTCGTGTTCCTCCAGGTGCTGTACGTGACGATGGTCTACGGGCCGATCGCCGCGTTCCTGGTGGAGACGTTCCCGGCCAAGATTCGCTACACCTCGCTGTCGCTGCCCTACCACCTGGGCAACGGCTGGTTCGGCGGGCTGCTTCCGCTGATCTGCACCGCTATCTACGCCTCCTCGCACAGCATCTACCTGCCGCTCATCTACCCCGGGGCGGTGGCGCTGATCTCGCTGATCGTTGGCGGGCTCTTCCTGAAGGAGAGCCACCACGTCCGGATCTGGGACGAGGTAGAGGGGGTAGAGGGGCGCGGCACCCCGGCCCGCGCCGCGACGGCCTAACCCCCTACGGCGTGGCCGTGCCCTCCCCGCGGCCACACCGCGCGTCGGGACGCGGCAGGTAAGAGTGCCTGCCGCGTCCCGGCCTTCTGTGCTCCCGCCGCCCCCTGGGCGCTGGCCGCCCGAATCCGGGGTCCTTCAGTGAGAGCGGTGGCGGCTGCCCGGGGCCGAGTGCTCGTCGCCTGCCGCTGGCGCGCCTGGCCAGAATCTGGCGACACCGTTGGCCCGCGGGTTCGGAGACACGGCAACGCGGGTGAATCGCCGCCGGATGCCGTCGATCGCCAGCAGGAGGACCACCAGCGCTGCCGCACCGGCAGCCCCCTCTGCGCTGGCGACGCGGAGCCCGTGCAGGCTCCAGGTTTCGGGCCGGACCATCAGCGAGAGGTAGCCGGCCGGTCCGGCGGCGAGGCCGAACACCAGCGCCGCCACGAATGGGGCGCCGCGCCACGTGCCGAGCAGCAGGAGCGCGCCATCCGACAGCACCGCCGGGACGAGGTAGCCCTGGAGCACGGGCGGCGGCACGGAGAACCCGGCGGCCGATTCGACGAGCCAGGCGAGCAGGCGGATAAACACGTAGGCCCCGACCACGCCGGTCACCCGCAGCGGCCATGGGCCAAAGCGGAGCGCCAGCGCGACCGGAAGGACGAGCTTCACCAGCCCGATCGCTGCCTGCGCGTTCGCGCTCCACGCCTGAAGGCCCAGTGGCGGGAAGGGCGTCATCGTGGTGCTCAGCAGCGCGACCAGCCAGGCCCAGGACAGGATGCGCCTCGCCCGCCCGGCGGGAACATCGAGCGTGGCGATCAGGAACATCCCAAGGCAGGCGACCGCGCTGGAGGCGGTCAGCATAACGTGCTGGAAGGTGAAGGCGGGATCCGGGCCACCCTGAAGATGCCGCCGGGTATCCAGCACCGAGGCGACGAGGAATAGCAACACGCCGGCGACGGCAACGGTCGTCCCCGGGGAATCGCGTAGCGCAATGCTGGCGCTGCCCCGGAAGCCACTGCGGATCCACTGGAACAGCCGGGGGTGGCCCAGGCCGAGCACGGCGAACAGGCCGAGAATGCCCGTGGCGAACAGCAGGTGTGGGAAGTTCCACGGATGAGGAAATCCGAGGAAGGCGGCTTGCTGCTCCGGACTGCGGTGCCAGCCCCAGTCCCACAGCTCTCCCACCTCGCGCAGGAGCGCCGGTAGCAGACCCCAGGTGGCGATTCGCACGGCATCGGATGCCGTGCGAGCCGGGCGCACCCGCCAGTCAGGCTCACGGCTGTCAAACGCTGGGTTCATACTGCGCCTACCTTGTCTAGCCGTTGTCTCGGCGCCGTCTGCAAGTACCCGGCCATGCGTGCTGGGAGCTGCCGCCTCGCTGCGAAGACGACACACCCCTGCACACAGCAGGCCACCGCCGAGCCGCCCCGAAGAGCCTTGGAGCCATGCCAGCGAGAGACGCCAGCATACATACGGCCTGTGAAAAACGCTAGGCGCCGGCGAGCGCTGGTTCGGCTTGACATGCCTGCGCCTAGGCACAGCGCAGGCATTGCGCGCAAAACCTGGGGCCAGCGGGCCATCGGCACTGGCTCAACGCGACACGCGCACAGGCTGCGAACCTCTCGCCTTCCACGGCCTGAACAAGTGGGCGGTCAGCCCGCTGCCCGGTGCACCCTGGCGGGGGCGGCCGGCAGGGTCGTCCCGCTCGCCTGGTTCGAATAGGCCGAATTGCCAGCGCTGTTGAAGGCGTAGACGCGGTAGGTGTAGGTCGTCCCCGGGGCGAGCCGGCCGTTCGTGTAGCTGGTGACGTTCCTCGAGGTGGTCTTGATCAGCACCCAGGTGCCGCTCGATGGATCCAGCCGCTCGATGTTGAAACCACTCTCGTCGGTCGAGTTGTCCGTCCAGGTCAACGTCAGGCTATTGGTGGTGGCCCCGCTCACCGCCAGGTTGCTCGGGGCGGCGGGCGGGGTCGGGGGGAGCGTGGTGCCGGTCGCCACGCTGCTGGGGTCGGACGTGCCCCAGGCGTTGAACGCCCGCACCCGGTAGCTGTAGCTCGTCGCCGGGCTCAGCCCACTGTCGGTATAGGTCGTGACCGTCTTGCCCACCTGCTTGAGCTGGTTCCACGCCCCGCTGGTCGGATCCAGCCGCTCAATGGTAAAGCCACTGATCCCGGTGCCGACCGGCGTCCAGGCCAGGGTCAGGCTGCTCGTGGTCGCGCCGGTGACGCTGAGATTCGTCGGCGGCGCCGGGGGCGGTGGAGTCAGTGTCGTCCCGGTCGCCACGTTGCTGTAATCCGAGTAGCCCACGCTGTTAGACGCCCGCACCCGGTAGCTGTAGCTCGTCGCCGGGCTCAGCCCGGTATTAGTGTACGTGGTGACGTTCGCCCCCACCGTCTTGATCTGGCTCCACTGGCCGGTGCTCGGGTCCTGCCGCTCGATCGCAAAGCCGGCCTCGTTCAGCGCATTGTCCGTCCAGGTCAAGGTGAGGCTATTGGTGGTGGCCCCGCTCACCGCCAGGTTGCTCGGGGCGGCGGGCGCGGCTTCGGGCGTGGTGACGCTGATCTCGTTGGATGGAGCGGAAGGCCCGACCTGGTTCTGGGCGAAGACCCGGTACCGATAGCTACTCGCCGGCGAGACGCTGGTATCGACAAAGCTGGTGGTGTTCGGGGGGAGGGTGGGTCCCACCTGCGTGTAGGCGCCTCCGGGCGCCTTGCGCTGCACGACATAGCCGGTCTCATCCGTAGCGTTGTCCACCCAGGTGAGCGTGACGCTGGTGGCGGCGACCGCGCTGGCCGTCAGCCCGGTCGGTGCAGCGGGTGGCCACGGCGGCAGCACCAGCGGGGCGCGGGGGGTCTGGGAGAAGTCGAAGTCATCCAGCAGGTCGCCGAGCTGCGGTACGGTCTCCCGCACCGTGGGCCGCGGATCCGGCCGCCCGTC
>JAJPGT010000001.1 GCA_021325655.1 Pseudomonadota bacterium | reverse complement strand
GTCACAGCGCCCAATGTCCCCCGCCGCCAGCAGCACCGCCCCCGCCACCCCCACCTCCCCGGACTCACTCCCCCCCGCCCCTGGCTCCCTGGGCTCACTCGCCCGGCGGACCGAAGGAGCCTCTACCTCGTTGTTCGCTGGCAAGCTCCCCGTGTCCCTCACCGCAGACGCAGCTCCAGCCTCCTGGCTCAGAGTCACCGTGGCGCTTGCTAGGGACGGTGCCCTGCCCTCGGCGCTCAGGGTAGTCCTGGTCCTCTCCGAGGACTGGACACTGACACCCGCCGGGGTCGCAGGGGGCAGTACCACCACTCTCTTGTTCACCTCGCCACGCTCGCGGCTGAGAAAGAATATGGTCGCAGCCACGGCGAGGACGCACAGCATCGCCACCAGCCAGCCACGACCGGCGACACTAACGCGAGCCATCGGGCCCCCCCCTCCAAAGCGGTATCACGCATCATCTGCTCACGAGTCGCATGCGGGCACGTCGGGCCCCGGCCACCAGGCGGCTGGGACCCGGTCCTCCGACATCGTCGGGCTCCTCGGCCCTGCAACGCTGCAAGCCGGCCAGAAAGGTCCGCGGATGGCAGTTTGGCTTGGTAGCCTGGGCATTGGTTCCCACTCGAACCGGTGCGACGGCCACCGGTCGACACATGAGGACACTTGGGAATGGAGCACCCATGGGCGCGAGGAGCGTGAGTGAGCCCGGTGATTCCCCGAGAGCGTCTCTTCGAACCGGGGAAACGGGAGAGGATACGAAGGGCTACCGTTGCTGACCAGCTAGCCCGCCGCTACCCACCCGATATAGTGCCCCCCACCCGTCTTTCTCCATACAGGGGCACCAGGATCGGCATCGGTCGGCCGTATGTGGCCATGGCACTAGGATGCCTGCGGAGGCGTTATCTCTACCGGGTTGTTCCAATCCGTGTAGCGCACCGTCAGCGTTGTGCCGGTTGCATGCGTCACCCGGCGCAACCGTTGAGGGACACCGGTGCTCGGATCGACCCACAGCGTCACGTCCTCGTCGAGGCTCGCGTCGAGCCAGTGGAGCACGTGGACGTTCCCGTCGCTCTCGATCGTCGGGTTCGAAGCCGAACGGGCGTTGGGCAGAAACGCAAGCACTTGTGAGAGGGGCGGCGCTTCCTCCGCCCGCTGCTCGTCCCAGCCCCCACTCGACTGCCGTTGCCAGGAGCGATCTCCAATGGTGATGCGCTCGATGGACTGGACATTCCCCGAGGCGTTCCCGTACGTGGCCGTCATGTGCAAACGGGGTACACTCGTCGGGCTGCCCAGATCAAAGACAAGTGTTGCGGATGAAACGCTCCCCCTGCCATGGTCGAGCGTGGCTTCCAGTCGGCCTGTGTGCAGCCCCGCCTCGGCGTCGGTCACCTGCTGGAGTACGGTGGTCACGGAGGATGCGCTGGGGGTTGGGGCTGTTGACGTGGTCGGGGGCGCTGAGGGCCTCGGAGCGGGTGTGCTCGTGGCACCCGCCTGTGCCAGCACGGGTGGGCTGCTCGAGGGAGTGGCCGAGAGTAGCGAGGGGGTGGCGCGGGCGGGCTGTAGCGGGCTCGCCGATGCCTCTGGTCTCTGCGCCGTTGGGAGGGGCGTCGCGACGCTCACGGTGGCGCTTGGCGCCGATGAGGTGGCGGTGGGAAGCGGCTGCTGAACGATTGGGGAAGAACCTTCGGTTCCCGATACACCAACCTGTGCAGGAGCCGCGGGCTGGCGGTCGCTAGAGGAGGCCGTACTGGCCGAGTCCTTCTGGCCGATTAATCCATTGAACATCACCAGATTCCTAGTCAATTCTGAAGCGATTTTGGTCAAATCAGCGGAGAAAACAAGGCGATGACCTAGTACGAGAGCGATCAATACAAGTATCGCCACTCCCACAATTTGCACGATCCACAACCTCGAACGGGGTGGCGAGACCAGCGGGCTGCGCGTCTGGCGGTATCCATAGTGGTACCGGGAGACACCACCATGGGCCACACGGTTGCGAACGGCCCCCAGGATCTGCCCGCCGGCATTGCGTAGCGTGGCGACCGCCTGGGCAACGTGCTGGCCGCGCGTGTGCTGCGCATCCACCACGAGCAGCGTGCCATCCACCAGATGGGTGAGCACAGCGGCGTCGCTCGCTGCCAGGACGGGCGGTGAGTCGAGGATAACCAGATCGGCGAGCTCGCGCAGCTCGGCCAGGCGGGCCCGCATTCGCGCCGAAGCGAGCAACTCGCTCGGGTTAGGCGGCAACGGACCACTCGGCAAGAGCCACAGTCCCTCGACTTGAGTCGGCGCCAGCACTCTCGCCGTCCTGAGCTGCTGGTCCACCAGGAGCGAGGTGAGGCCCACCGTGTTCTCCAGGCCAAAGACCTCGTGAAGGGACGGCTGGCGGAGATCCGTATCCGCCAGCACGACTCGCTCTCCCGCCTGCGCCACGACCGCTGCCAGGTTGGCCGCGATGGTCGTCTTCCCAGCCCCAGCATCGCTGCTGGTGACAAGCAGCACCCGTGCTGGGTGCTCCAGCGTGGCAAACTGCAGGTTCGCCCGCAACAGCCGGAACGCATCAGCGACGTCAACGGCCTCAGAGTCATGACGAACGCTTCCCGGAGGCGATCCGTTCGCTGGCGGCTGGTCTACTACCAGGCACGGCGCATTGTTGGGCATCACCCCGACGCTGCCGAGATCATGCAAGCTCGCAAAGCGAACGAGCCGCTCCGACGAGATCACCCGGTCGTCAACGTACTCTCTCAGGATCGCCACTCCTACGGCGATCATCAAGCCGACCACTGCGCCGAGCAACACGTTGAACGACACCTGTGGCTGCACGGGGGTCCGCGGCGGTGAAGCGGGCTCAACAACAGTTAAGATATCGCTGGTCCGCGCCTCGGCCAAGCGCACGTCCTCCAAGCTCCGCGCCGCTGCCGCCTGGGCCTGCTGGAGCTGGGTAATTTCGAACTGGATACTGGCGAGCTCGAGATCCCGCTCCACACTGGGGGGCTGAGCCTGGACTGCCTCAGCGCGGTGTGCACGCTGGGCGATGTCGGTAGTGAGCTGGTCCACCTGTTTGCTCAGACTTTCCCTGCTGGCAGCAAAACGGCTCGCTTGGCTCGCCTGAATCTGCTGAATGAACGCCTCCGCGACGAGGTTCGGGAGCTTGCCGGCCACCTCGGGGTCGGCAGCACGCGCGCTGATCTGGATGAACTGGGTATCACGGAGCGGCGTCGCCTCGAGCATCTTCGACGCCTCTGCATACCCGAGGTTGAAACCACCCGCCTGGATGGCGGCTTCCACCACCGGGCGTCGCATGATCGCCTCTGAGTAAGTGTGCGTCAGCCGCTCCGCGGCCAGCACCTGGTTATAGTTCGCCAGATCACTGCCCACCTGGCCTGGCGTGACGAGCAGCCAAGCTCGGCCTTCATACACCTTAGGAAGTTGAAGAGACACCACGTAGCTGAGTGCTCCGCCTACCAGCATGCCTAAGGCAAGCAGCCACAGCCAGCGCCGCGAGAACTGCCAAAGTCGCTGTGGGGTCACGAGCGAAGGACCTCCGAACAGGAACGGACAAGGGGGAAGCAGGCCCGACGGCGTAGCTCTCAGCCGCGACGCACCCTCCAGGACGAGAGCCGGCGGCTGGGCCGGTGCTTAGCTGACGCGTTTCAGGCACTCCTCTTGGATCTCGACCGGCACAGTGCGATGCACGAACTGCAGCAGGATCCGCACACGCCCCGCCGCATTCATGTGGCGGTCAAACACGGCGTCGAGCCAGCGGAAGGGGCCAGATACCACCGTGACCCGATCGCCTGTCTGGAATGGCTGCCGAGCGGACGGATAGGCCGGGGCGGCGAGGCGATGCCGAATCTCGTCCAGCACTGCGTCAGGGAACAGGGTAGGCGGGGCACCCCGAGGAAGTACGTAGGCGACACCCGGCGCAGAGCGGATGCGCAGCAGATCGTCCGACAACGGCGCGATGCGCGCGAACAGGTAGCCGGGGAACAGCGGCGCGGCGCGGTCTGTCGAGCGCCTCGGCCGCAAGAGGGGTACGTAGCTCTCCACCCCTCTCGCCCGCACCGCCTCCGCGGCCAACAGCTCCTGCCTGGGTTGGACTTTGAGAACCGCCCACGACTTGTCCACCAGCTACTTCCTTGGACGAAGATGACCATCCATTGCCGGATCGCCTTGATAAGCGCCAGCAGATCGCAGTTCTCCAGGCGGACCCTGACACATCCGCCTGCGGCGAACGGCGCTGTCTAAGCGTGGATGGTTTCGCAGAGGGTGAGACGACGCGGATGCCCACGGGTTAGTCGGGGGTTGAGAAACGGTTGAGTCTCCCTCTCCGCGCATTAAGTAAGGTAAGAAGGGGTAGGACGCGGGGGAGCGCTCAGCCGCCACCGCTGTTCCGGCACAGCGCCGGCATCGATTGCGGTGGTACAACGGGAATCCAGTGTCTCTACCGCCGTGGGCGGTGAAGGCCCGACCAGGAACGGCGAGCCATGGATCGGGCAACGAGCGCTAGAGGCGGCTCAACGCCTTCCGGAGGCGATCCGAGATGTATGCTACCTGGTGGCGAGTGAGATGCGGGTACATCGGGAGGGAGAGAACCTCGGTGGCCGCGCGCTCAGCCTCAGGGAAGCTGCCAGGGCCCAGCTCGAGGTGTGCGAAGGCCGGTTGGAGATGGAGCGGGATTGGGTAATGCAGACCGGTGCTGATACCGTACTGAGCAAGGTCGTGGCGAACGGCGTCGCGGCGCGGCACTCGGACCACGTACAGGTGGAACACGTGGCGTGTCCCCTCAGGTTCACGTGGCAACCGCAGCTCGGTTCCTGCTAGCTCTTCGGCATACCACGCCGCTACCTCCCGTCGCCGGGCATTCCAATCGGCAAGGCGTGTCAACTTGATTTCCAGGACCGCCGCCTGGATCGCATCCATCCGCGCGTTTACGCCATCGGGCGAGAGGTGGACATAGCGCTCGATCTGGCCGTGGTCGCGCAGGCATCGAACCCGCCCGGCAAGGTCGTCATCAGCAGTAACAAGCGCACCTGCTTCGCCCAGCGCGCCCAAATTCTTACCGGGATAAAAGCTGAAGCAGCCCGCCCTCCCCAGCGTCCCCGCCTTGACCCAGCGACCGTCGGCTAGGCGGTGCTCCGCGCCGTGCGCCTGACAGGCGTCCTCGATTACCTCGAGGCCGAACTCACCGGCCAGCGAAAGAATCGCGTTCATCTCGGCAGGTAATCCATAGAGGTGGACCGGCATGACAGCAGCGATGCGGAGGCCGGTGAAGCGTTCGCGGAGCGTTCCACTGAGATCCCAGGTACAGTGATCAACGACATAGGCACGCAGCTTCTCGGGATCCATATTGAAGGTTGTTGGATCGATGTCGACGAAGCGCGGGGTGGCGCCGACCTGGACGACCGCTTCCACGGTGGCGATGAAGGTATTCGGCACCGTGATAACCACGTCCCCCGGCCCCACGCCAGCGGCTCGCAGTGCCAGTTCGAGCGCGTCGGTGCCGCTGGCCACTGCGACGGCATGCTTAGCTCCACAGAAGTGGGCGAAAGCCTGCTCAAAAGAGGTGATAGAGGGGCCACCGATGAACGTCGATTCGTCGAGCGCCACGCGCAGGGCCGCTTCGATGCTTGGGCGCAGCTCGTCATGCTGGGCCCGCAGGTCGACCAACGGGATGTTCATGCGATCTCCTTGACGTTCTCGTCGTCTAAATCGGTGGCGCAGGATATGACCGCCATGCCGCCGATCCGAGTATCCCCGAGGCCTGGGCGAAGGCAGGGATGTGCCCACCCGGGCCGACGCGAGGGGAGCTGGCCGCTTCGCATCACGGCTCTCGGCGCAAGCGATGGCGGGAGCCCCGCCTTCTGCCCACCGCAGTGCCTCGGGCTGCGATGGCCTCGCAGAGGTTCCAGCCGTCGGGATGTCTTGGCGCTGAGCCAGCGTTGAGGAAGCGTGGAGTCTCTCGGCCGGTACACGAGCCGATCGCGTCAATGCCAGTGGCATGGTGCTGGCTGCGACGGCCGTGCTGGCAACCCGGTGACGGGCGAGGCCCCGGGCGGCTGAGCAGGGCCCGCCTGCGGTGCTAATCCCTAGCGTGGTCTAGAGCGTAGTCTAGCAGCGGTGTTGGCGGCGGTGTAGTGGGCGAGGACGCGGGCGGGCGAGAGCCCGGTGTTGTAGACCGCCACCTCGTCGATGGCACCTTGGAAGTAGTCGGTGGCATCCGCCCCCCGC
>JAJPGT010000004.1 GCA_021325655.1 Pseudomonadota bacterium | reverse complement strand
GCGGCCAGCACGACCGCCGGCCGAGTGTGCTGGGCGGGTGGAGCAGGCGAGATGATCGTCGACAAGGCGCCGCAGTATAGCGCAGGGCTGCGCGACGCGTCATCCAGGTTAGGCGGCGCCTCGGACTCACAGCCCTGAGGTGGGTCGCCTCGGACCGGGACTTTAGCGATCTCCGGGCAGTGGGACCCGACGACATCATTATTATATTATTATGAGGAACGGTATATTATTATGAGGAACGGCCCCACGGTGCGAATTCCCGCCATCCGCCGCACCCCTAGGTCGACAAAGCCACTTACAACCGCCCGCCGCCCTGGATGAACTCCCGCAGCGCGTAGTAGCCGAGCTTGGGGCCGTATTGCGTTCGGTCGCAACCCGGGGCCGGCCAGCCGATCAGCCCCCACGCCTCCGGCTGGTCGGGACATCCTTGGCAAGAGTCAGACAGTTGGTACCACAGGACGACCTCCACACCGTACTGCAGCATCGCCGGGAACACTTGCCGGATCTGTCGGCTCTGGCCCACTGGTCCGTCAGCTTGGAGCGACTGCTTGCCGGTCTCAGTGCAGAAAAACGGCCTAGTGCCCTGTGCGGGCACTACGGAGCGAAACTGGTCGATCCAGTCACGGAGCCCTGGGGACGAGCTCCCTGGCGGTGCGGACGTCGGGCCGTAGAAGTGCAGGTCATAGATGTCTGCAGACTGCCAGGCCGGGTTCGTCGGGTCGTTCATGCAGTCGGCGAAGAAGGTTGGCCGTGGATTGGGCAGTCCATAACCCATGCCACCCATTAGCACCTTGATGTTCGGGTCGACGTTGTGTAGGGCGTCCGCGCCTATCTTCAGCAGTTGGCAGTAGTCCCGGACCGCCTTGGCCGGATCATCGGGACCCGCACAGCCCGAGGTGACGATGAAGTTGCCGGCCCCGTTCGGCTCGTTCCAGATCTGGTAATAGCGCACCTTTCCGAGATAGTGCTGGCCGATCGCCGTGCAGAAGGCGGCAAAGTCCGATAAGTGCGCAGGAGCAGGCTCTGACTTGGCCGCGCAGTTGGGGTCTCCATTGAGTGAAGCCCAGGTGGGGGTGCTGAAAAGGGTCAGGATGGGTTCGAGGCCGAGGGCCGCCGTCGTGTCCATGACCGGGTCGTAGGTGCTCCAGTCGTACGTGACCGGTGGCGGCTGTGACGGCTGGACGGTGGACCATGCCACGTTGATGCGAACCCATCTGGCGCCGGTCTGGCGGAGCAGTGCCAAGTTCGTGGGGATGTTGCCCGGCTGGACTGGCACTCTCATGAAGGCTCCGACCTGCCATCCATCGCCTGGAGGGAATGGCCACGCCATGGCGCACCTACCCGACGTCGAACATGAACCGCAGTACGAGCGGGTACTGGATATTATTCACGGTACCCCTATAGGTGGCGTTGCCCCGCATGACCAAGATCGGCCACAACTGCCCGTTGGTCGGTGCAATGAACGTCAGGCCGATCGAGCGCAGCGTTGCAACGCTATATGTGTTCGCCGCTCCCGAAGGCGGAGTAGCGTAGTCCGCGAAGGTCACGACCCCGACCGGGACACACGAGGGCGGGCTGAACGGCATATGATCTGTCACCATGCCAGTCGATGAGCAGTTGCTGGTGAGGCTGGTGTCCACGTTATACAGGTACAGGTCGATGGGCGCGTTCTGCGCATCTGGGTCCATCAGCACGGCGGTCAGCAGCGTCCCTGGGCCGGCCGTAGTGACCGCGGTGATGGGAGACAGGCGACCGCCCAGGCAAAATCCGGGCGAGTACTGTACGTTGGAGTTGGATGGCGGAGGCAAACTCGCTCCTGGGACTACGCTTATAACAGCCTGGCTCTTGGTCATCGCTTGTCTCCTCCTTAACCTTCGTCCTGGCTGGGCGGCTCTCCTCACCCGGAGACACGCCCTACGTGCCGCAGAGCTATGGATCCGGTAGCAGCCGGGTTCTTGTAGTACCAACACGCCGCTGCGGTGCGGCTAGTTCACTCCAGTCGTGCTAATCGCCACGCCAGGGGCGCCACTAGCCGAGACGCTGCCGATATCGGTCAGGGTCAGCACCGTCCCCTGGGCGCAATCCAGGGTCAGTGCCACGCTCGCCTCGGCCAGCGTGCTGTCGACGGTCAGCGCAGTGATCCGCAACTGGGTGACGCTGTCGCCTTGTGGGTCGGTCACACCTCCCAACGCCGAGGTCGTGCTGAACTCAGCGGAGTCGTTCAGCGCTCCAACCACCCAGTCCAGCCAGGCCGGCACGGCCGTGGCAGGAGAGGGCGGAGCGGTGAATTCGCCCTCGACGTCAAGCCACATACCGATAGCCATACTCCCTCCAGACAGTCGGTCGGCGCACACGAGCGGGCGCTATTCCTGCCCCACGTGCCTGGCCCAGGCTTCGCTATGGATACAAGTGCCGTGTGATATACCCGAGATCTGTGAGATAGACTCATAAAGCGGTCAGCGGAGCCTAACGCCAGAATACAGGCTTTTGGCAGATATGAATCGGAAGTTGTGCAACGAACACATCACAACTATCGCGGCCACGACCTGGCGGCACGCTTGAACTGGGTGCGAACGTCCACCTCGGCCAGGAATGGCCGCCCGAGCTGGGCCAGCGCCTGGGCGCCCCGGCGCTGGCCGACCGCGCCGCCAGGCCAGGTCATCGGTCCACCAGGTGCAACGCTTTCGCTCCCTGAGAGGCGGGAGCCGCCGCACCTGCTCGGGCGGGTGGGCGACACGTGCTAGCTGTGGAATGCACCCAGGCGAGCCGGGTCCAGCGGGAGCAGGATCGGCTCGCTCCAGACCGCCCAGTCGGCGGTGTTGTCGCCCGCTGGCCCGGGGCCGGTCTCGAAACGAAGCTGGATTGCGCGGCCCGCGTAGCGGCTGAGGTCCAGCCGGGCGTCGAGCCAGCGGCGCGCCGCGGGGTCATGCTTCGGGTCGACGTACTGGTCGAACAGCACCTCATCCTGGCCATCGGCGTTCGCCACCACGCGGAACTCCACCCCGTCCCCCGCTCCCTGCCAGGCATCGGGGAGCAGCCCCACCCCAAGCTCCAGCGCGGCGTGCTCGGGAAGGGCGGGCAGGGTGTAGCTCACCCGGGTCATGGCCTGGACCGCGGGCGGGTGCTCGAACAGCGCCCGGCGATAGCTGCCGCCGAGGCCAACCGCTTGCAGCCGTCCGTCAGGCCCGGCTAGCGGGTGAGCGGCATCTGGCAGCGGCGACTCCACCCGGGCGGTTGGCCAGGATTCCAGCGCGCTCCAGGAAGCGAGCAGGCTGTTCCGCGCATACAGGAGCGCTTCGCTGCCGTCGGGCAGCGGCAGCCGAGCCAGCAGGGTGAACTGGCGGGCGACCTCGGCGCCCAGGTCGGTGGATGGATCCGCCAGTGCTCGGGCGAACGCGGGCAGCCCGGGCAGGCTATCGCGTGGAACGCCCGGTTCGCCGGTCTTGGTGACCACGAGATCCGCTCCGAACAGTTGCCCGCGACTGTAGTCGCTGGCCGGGTCCCAGGCATCGGTGACGAAGGTGATCGGCTCGTCTGCCAGCATGGCCCGATACCGGAACGTCTCGACCTGGAAGAAGTTGGCCATTGGAACGAAGGCGACGACCAGCCGTGGCAACCCCAGCGCGTGGCGGGTGCGAGCCAGCAGAGCCGTGATCGCCGCATCCTGCCAGTTCTCGGCCGCCGGGCGGGCCAGGTGCTGCCAGACGGTCACCCGCCCGTTGATGGGAGGGGGCGGCTCGGAGCGGGCGGCGCCGGGCAGGTGGACCACCTGTAACGGCGAGTCGAGCCCGAAGGCGTGCCAGGCCAGCGTGCTCAGGCCGTAGAGGCCCAGCGCGCAGAGGAGCGTGGCGCTCCCCGCCTGGCACAGCCGTGCCAGTGCGGGCAGAGAGGCAAGCAGCGCCAGCGGGGACACCGACAGCAGGGCGAAGGCCGGGTACAGCGGCAGGTCGTAGCGCGGCTCCTTGTCGATCATGTGCCACAAGGGCCAGAACGCCCCCAGGTACCAGCCCAGCAGCAGCCCGGCCGCGG
>JAJPGT010000095.1 GCA_021325655.1 Pseudomonadota bacterium | reverse complement strand
TGGGTTATCGCCGCCGATCCCTACGTCCCCCACCTTCACCTCCCGCGTCACCCGCCGCCGGTAGTGGAAGGGGCTGGCGACGTAGGGAAGGTCACTCACGGCCGAAGCTGGGCGCGGGTCGAGTATGGCGAGGTCAGCCATGCGCTAGCGCACTCCCCAGTCGATCTTCGGGAGCGGCGAGGCGAGATCGTTCAGCGAGATCAGGATCATCAGCGCCAGCAGCGCCACCAGGCCGACGAAGTGCACCGCCGCCTCTTTCTCGGGCGAGATGCGCCGGCCGCGGATCGCTTCGATCACGACAAACAGGAGCCGCCCACCGTCCAGCGCTGGCAGCGGCAGCATGTTGGCCAGCGAGAGCCCCGCGCTAATGTAGCCGGTGAGCGAGAGGATCGGAAACCAGCGCCCCGTCTCCACCGACACGCTCGCCGCCTGCGAGGCCAGCTCGGCCATGCCGGGCAGCCCGATGGGCCGCGCCGCCTCGGCCGGGATCAGGCCCTTCAGCAGCAGAACCGGGATCGCCAGCGTGGTGAGGACGACGCCGACCGAGGCCTCGAAGCCGCGCCAGAGCGACTCGAACAATCCATACGTTCGCATCCCGATCCGGCCCTCCGGCTGGATCGCGACGCCCAGCGCCCCCTGCCCTTCCGGAGGGTTCGCGCGCGGGGTCACGGTAATCGTCAGGTGCTGCCCATCACGGATTACGTCCAGCGTCACCGGCTTGCCCAGGTTCTGGTTGGTCACCTGGCGGACGTTCTCGACCGGCACCGCCTTCTGGCCGTTGATGGTGTCGATGATGTCCCCTGGCCGCAGCCCGGCCTGCTGCGCGGGCGAGCCGTCCGCGACGCTGACCACCCGCGTCGCGGTCACCTCCACCACATCGGGCACCCCGGTCATGAACGCGATACTGAAGACCGCCACGGCCAGCAGAAAGTTCATAAACGAGCCCGCGGACAAGACGATGCCCCGCACCAGCTTCGGCTTTCGGGCGAAGCTGCCCGGAGCCGTTGGGTCCTCCTCCCCGAGCATGCGGACGAATGCGCCGAACGGGATCAGGTTGATGGAGTACAAGATGCCACCACGGCGGATGCCGAACAGGCGCGGCGGCAGGCCGATCCCAAACTCCTCGACGGTGATACCCGCTCGCCGGGCAGTGAAGAAATGCCCCAGCTCATGAGCGACGAGCAGCAGGCTCAGGATCGGGATGATGGCTAGCAGTTGCAGGTCCATACTCACCGCGCGATTTCAAGTTACGCGCTCTTGCAGGCGCTGGCTCCACCGCGCCGGCACCGAACCGGACCACGACGGATACACCTGCATGGTATCAGCCGGGCATAGCCAGAAACGCTAATTGGTCCTGGTGGCGCTCAGCAACCCCTGATCGAGCGCAAAGCGACGAGCCCAGGCATCCGCCTCGAGGATGTCGTCCAGGCCCGGCTCATGAATAGGCACGTGCCGTTCCAGGGCACGCTCGACCAGCCGGGCGATCTCGCAGAAGCCGATCGCCCCGTTCAGGAACAGGTGGACCGCCTCTTCATTGCTCGCATTCAGCACCGCCGGGTACGTCCCACCCCGTCGTCCGGCTTCGTATGCTAGCTCAAGGCACGGATAGCGGCGGGGATCCACCGCCGCGAAGCTGAGCTTGCCGAGCGCGACGAGATCGAGCGACTCCACGGGTGCTGGCAGCCGGGCGGGATAGGAGAGCGCGTACATGATGGGCAGTCGCATGTCCGGCGCCGCGAGCTGCGCCTTCACCGCCCCGTCGACGAACTGGACAAGTGCGTGGACGATACTCTCGCGGTGCAGCACCACCTCGATCTGGCGGAGCTCCAGGCCAAACAGACAGGCGGCTTCCAGCACCTCCAGCCCCTTATTCATTAGCGTCGCGCTGTCCACCGTGATCTTCGGCCCCATGCGCCAGTTCGGGTGGCGCAGCGCCTGCTCGGGCGTCACTGTCGGGAGCATCTCTAGCGGGAGGTCGCGCAGCGCCCCGCCGGAGGCGGTCAGGGTGATGGAGCGCACCTGCTCGGGCTGCTCACCGAGCAGGCACTGCCAGACCGCGGAGTGCTCGCTGTCCACGGGCAGTACCGCCGCGCCGCTCTCCCGTGCCGTGCGCATGACGAGGTGCCCAGCGGTGACGAGCGCCTCCTTGTTGGCCAGCGCCACCGGCGTGCTGGTAGCCAGGGCGGCCAGGGTAGGCCGCAGGCCAACCCGGCCGGAGGTAGCGACGACGACGATATCTGCCTCTGGCAGCGTCGCCGCCTCCAACAGGCCCGCCTCGCCCACCGCCAGCCGCACCCCCTCGGGCTCCCAGCCCGGCTCCGTCCCCTCGGTCACCACCGCCAGCGCCGGTCGGTGTCGATATACCTGCTCGCGAAAGATCGGGCTGTCGCTGCGCGCAGCGAGCGCGACCAGGCGGAACTGGTCGGGGTGCCACGCGACGACATCGAGCGTCTGCCGTCCAATGGAGCCGCTACAGCCGAGCAGGGCGATCTGCTTCATGGCTTCAGCGTACCACGAGCGCCACGCCGTAACCCGCCACGCCGGCGAACAGGAGGCTATCGACACGGTCCAGCAGCCCGCCGTGGCCGGGAAACACCGCGCCGGAGTCCTTCACCCCACACTGCCGCTTGATCAGCGACTCGGCCAGGTCGCCCAGGGTCGCGGCCAGGGCCAGCAGCAGGCCAGCCCCCAGCGCTGCCGGTGCCGACATCGGGCTGCGCACTCCAACGACGGGCACCAGCAGCGCAAGCAGGACGAGCGCGAGCGGGGTGGCCACCAGCGAGCCAACCAGGCCTTCGACCGTCTTCTTCGGACTGATCGTCGGCGCAAGCAGATGGCGCCCGAACAGTCTTCCCGCAGTGTAGGCCGCGGTGTCGGAGATCCAGGTGCCGAGCACCACCGCCAGCAGCCACCAGAGCCCGTCGGAGCGCAGACGCAGGGCAACAAGCAGCCGCAGCAGCCCGCCGACCAGCAGAGGACCTGCCAGGGTAAAGGCCCAGTCCGGCGCGCTCCACCGCCCTCCCCGCGCCAGCGCGAGCGCCAGGGTGCAGACGACCGCCAGCCCCAGGACCAGTGGCTCGAGCGCCGCCCAGCCATCCCAGGCCAGCAGTGGCAGGGCTGCGGAGAGCGGGATCATGACCAGCCCGGAAGGCGCGTAGCCGGCCCGGCGCAGCATCGCCCGCAGCTCATGGCTGCCATAGGCTGCGGCGAGAGCAGTGACAACAACCAATGGGACGCCGCCGATCACCACGAGCGCCAGCAGCAGCGGACCGCCGATAGCAGCGGTCGCCAGACGCTGTCCAAGCATGGTTTCGCTCCGCGCGGACCCGAGTGCGGCAGGCTCAGACGCGGCCAAACCGTCGCTGCCGCTGCCCGTATTCCAGCAGGGCCTGGGCAAAATCCTCTCGGCCGAAGTCGGGCCAGAGCGTGGAAGTGGAGTAATACTCGGCGTATGCCGCCTGCCAGAGCAGGAAGTTGCTCAGCCGAAGCTCGCCCGCGGTGCGGATGATGAGATCCGGGTCGGGTAGGAGATCGGTGTACAGGTAGGAGGCAAAGGTCCGCTCGTCAACACTGGCCGGGTCGACCCGGTCGGCCAGCATCCGCCGCACCGCCTGGAGGATTTCTGCCCGGCCGCCGTAATTGAACGCGACGTTCAGGATCAGGCGGGTATTGTGGCTGGTGGAGGCCACGGCGTGGCGGATGCGCTCCTGGAGCGAGGGCGCCAGCGCCTCCAGGTTCCCAATGTGCCGTACCTGGGCACCGCGCTCGCGCAGCTCATCGGTCTCGGTGTCGATCACCTCCGCCAGCAGCTCCATCAGGCCACGCACCTCGTCATCCGGCCGCTGCCAGTTCTCGGTCGAGAAAGCGTAGAGGGTAAGGACCTCGACCCCGTGCTCAACGCAGGCTTCGACGATGCGTCGGATATTCTTCGTCCCCGCCCGATGGCCGGCCAGCCGCGGCAGCCCGCGCTCGCGTGCCCAGCGGCCATTGCCGTCCATGATGATGGCGACGTGCCGCGGAACCTTGAGCGGCGCCGTGAGTGCCGTGTCGGCCGGCTCCGTCTGCGGCATCACACCTCGAGGACCTCGCGCTCCTTCCGCTGTGCCGCCTCGTCCACCTGAGCGATCGCCGCGTCGGTCAGCTTCTGCAGTCGCTCCTGGGCCCGCTTCACCTCATCCTCAGACAGGTGCTGCTCCTTCTGGAGCTTCTTCAACTCGTCCTGGGCGTCGCGGCGACAGTTGCGAATCGCTACCTTGGCCTCCTCCGCGCGTTTGTGCACCTGCTTCACCAGCTCCTTTCGGCGCTCCTCGGTCAGCGGCGGCAGCACCAGCCGGACAACGTTCGAATCGGTGGAGGGATTGAGCCCGAGATCCGATTTCTGAATCGCCTTGGCGATCGCGTTGACCTGAGTCTTGTCCCACGGCTGGATCAGCAGCATCCGCGGCTCGGGAACACTCACGGTTGCCAACTGAGCCAACGGGGTGGGCGTGCCGAAGTAGTCTACTTGAAGCCGCTCCACCAGCGCCGGGCTGGCGCGGCCGGCGCGGATCGAAGCGAGCTCGCGCTTCAGGATGTCTACGGCCGTGTGCATTCGGTGCTCGCAGGAGCTCAAAACCTTGTCAACCATACCTGCCTCCTCTTCACGCGCCGCCGCGTCCACGCGGCTGAGACGCTCAGTACACGAGCGTGCCCACCTGCTCACCGCGGACAATCCGCTGAAGATTCTCGGGATTGCGCAGGTCGAAGACAATAATCGGGAGCCGGTTGTCCATGCACAACGACAGCGCGGTGCTGTCCATAACCTCCAGGCCAAGCTGGAGCGCCTCCATGTAGCCCAGCCGGGTGAACTTTCGTGCCCCCGGGGTAGTGCGCGGGTCGGCATCGTAGACGCCGTCGACGCCGTTCTTCGCCATCAGCAGCACGTCGGCATCGATCTCCAGCGCGCGCAGCGCTGCCGCGGTATCCACGGTGAAATAGGGATTGCCGGTCCCGGCGGCGAAGATCACTACCCGGCCCTTCTCCAGGTGGCGCACCGCGCGGCGCCGGATGTACGGCTCCGCGATCTCCGTCATCGCGATCGCCGACAGAACCCGCGTCTGCACCCCGATCTGCTCGACGGCGAACTGCAAGGTCAGCGCGTTCATCACCGTCGCCAGCATTCCGACGTAGTCAGCCGTCGTGCGGTCCATCCCCGCCGCGGCCGCGGCCTCGCCCCGCCAGATGTTGCCCCCACCGACCGCTACGGCCACCTCCACGCCGATCCGAACCAGGTCGGCGACCTGCGAGGCCATGTAGCTGACGACCTGGTGGTCGATGCCGAACTGGCGGTCGCCCTGCATGGACTGGCCGCTCAGCTTAAGCAGCACCCGGCGGTAGCGGAGCTCGGCTGCATCGGCCATGACGTCGCCGCTAGCCGCCGAGCTCGAAACGAGCGAAGCGGCGGACGACGACATTTTCGCCCACCTGGGCGATCGTCTCGTTCACTAGGTCTCGAATCGTCTTGCTGGGGTCGCGGATCCACGGCTGGTCAAGCAGTGCAACGCTGTCCTCAGACACTTGCCCATCGGTCTCTTCGTTGCCCACCCGGCTCGGGTTCATCGCCGCGACCTGCATCGCCAGCTCGCGCGCCAGCGTGCGGAACTGGTCGGTTCGAGCGACAAAGTCCGTCTCGCAGTTGACCTCGACCATCGCTCCAATGCGACCGCCCGCGTGGATGTACGCGTCGACCAGCCCCTGGCGCGCCTCGCGGCTCTTCTTCTTCTCCACGGAGGCGAGCCCCTGCCGCCGCAGAATCTCGCGCGCCTCCTCCAGGTTGCCCCCGGTCTGCTCCAGCGCCCGTCGGCAATCCATGATCCCGGCGCCGGTCGCCTCCCGGAGCTGCTTGACCTGCTCAGTCGTTACCGCCAAAATGCTCCCTCCGAACTCTGTGCCGAGGCCGCCGCCTCGCACTGCTGTACTGTTGCCACTGCCCGGCTACTCGCCCTCGCGCAGCTCCTCGCTAGCAGACTCCGACACCTCGGGCGCTTCTTCCCCCCCGCGCGCCGCCGGGGCCGCCGCCGTCACCGCGGATGTCATGCTTTCTGCCTCCACCTCCTGCGATGCCAGATCGGCCACGGGCGACGCTATCTCGTTCACCGGGGTCGGCTCCGGCGCAGTCGTGGCCTGCGCCGCCGCCTCTCGCGCCTGGAACATCGCCTCCAGGTCGCTCGCCGCGGCGACGTCGATCGGCTTCGCCTCCTCGGACTCGCCCTCCTCGCCGGCCTCGACGCCAGCCAGCACCGCCTCGCGGTGCTGCTGCCCCTCGATCACCGCGTCGGCGATCTTCCCGGTGATCAGCCGGATCGCCCGAATCGCGTCGTCGTTGGCCGGGATCGGGTAGTCGATCTCATCCGGGTTGCAGTTGGTGTCCACCATCGCGACGATGGGGATCTCCATCCGCCGCGCCTCCTTCACCGCGTTCTGCTCGCGGTGCGGGTCGACGATGAAGACCGCGTCGGGCAGCTTGTAGCGCCTGGAGAGACCGCCGAGCAGCCGGTGGAGCTTCTCCAGCTCGTCCTCCAGCTTGGCGGCCTCCTTCTTCGGGAGATAGTCGAAGTCGCCTCGCTCGCGCTGCTGCTCCAGCTCCTCCATGCGGCGAATCCGCGATAGGATCGTCTGGAAGTTGGTGAGCATCCCGCCCATCCAGCGCTGGTTGACGAACGGCATCCCGCAGCGGCGCGCCTCTTCCTCGATCGTCTCCTGGGCCTGTTTCTTGGTCCCGACGAACAGGAGCACTCCACCGCGCGCGGCCAGGTCACGCACGTAGGCCATGGCCTCTTCCAGGCGGCGGACTGTCTGCTGGAGATCAATGATGTGGATGCCGTTGCGCTCGGTGAAGATGAACGGGCGCATCCGCGGGTCCCAGCGACGGGTTTGATGCCCGAAGTGGACCCCAGCCTCCAGGAGGGTCTTCATCTGAACAGGGGATGCCATCGATCGTACCAACCCTTCGTTGAATCCTCCGCGGCCCTCATCTCGTCGGAGCCCTGGCCAGCCAGGGACGCTCCGACGATCCGGCCGCGTGTGTGATCGGCGTGTAGCAGCCGCTCAAGTCTTCGAGTATACCAGACGCCACCGGCCCGCCCGGGCTACTGCTGGTACTTCTGGACGTTTTGCAGGTGCTCTGCGTTGGTGCGGGCGAAGGCGTGCGAGCCGTCGCCGCGCGCGACGAAGTAGAGGTAATCCGTATCGGCCGGCTCGGCCACAGCCCGGATGGAGGCGAGCCCAGGGTTGCAGATGGGGGCCGGCGGCAGCCCGCGGATGGTGTACGTATTGTAGGGGGAATCGAGCTCCAGATCCGCCGGCTGCAGCGGCCGCCAGAATCCAAGCTGGCTGGCTTCCGCCAGGTCGGCCGACGCGACCGCGTACTGCACCGTCGGGTCCGCCTGTAGCGGCATCCCGGCCGCGAGCCGATTCTCGTACACGCTGGCGATGACCGGCCGTTCGTCGGGGCGGGCTGCCTCGCGCTCCACGATCGAGGCGAGAATGATACCCTGGCGCAGCGTGAGCCTGTGGCGCGCAAAGCCGGCCCGCAGCTCTGGGGTGACCTGCTCGTCGAACTGCCGCAACATCGCATTGACCAGACCAACCAGGCCGGTATGCGGGTCCCACTCGTAGGTAGCGGGGAAGAGGAAGCCCTCCAGGCCGCCGCCGCCAAGCGGAAGATCGGACGGAATGGTCACCCCGGCGGGATCGTGCACCAGCGCCAGGAAGTCGTCAGCGCTGGCTAGGTGCAGCCCAGCGAGACGGGCCGCGATCTCCTCCGCTCGCCAGCCCTCCACCACGGTGATCGTCGGCTGGCGCTTCACCCGTCCGCTGGCCAGCACCTGGACGATCTCCTGGGTGGACATGTTCGGGCTCAGCTCATAGTCGCCGGCGGGGATCTTCTCCCCCACGCCGAGCTGATCCACCAGCATTCGGAACACCAGGGAGGAGCGGATGAGCTGCTGCCGCTCGAGCTCGTCGCCGACCTCCCGCGCGGACATTCCAGGTCGGACGGTGAAGACCCGTGGGGTCGGATCGTCGCTCACCGGTGCGCCCCAGCTCTGGGCGAACAGCCGCACTGCGCTAGCCGCGTGGTCCGTCGCGAGATACACGACCAGCCCGGCACCAACGATGCAGCCGATGGACAGGAGGATGGCAAGCGCGCGCCACATGGAGCGTTACTGCGGCGAGGCGACCTCCACCTGGACGCGGTAGGCGCGTGTCGCCCAGGTGGGCCACAGCTCGATCGTCGGCGGTTCGTCCAGTCCCGGTACATTCTGCAGCGCCGCGCGCGCCTGCGCGACCGTCTTCCCGGAGAGGAGCTGCGCGATGGCGGCGGGGTCGATCCGCTGAACCGCGAGCGCGCTCGCCTGCACTCGGAGCCGAACCGCCTGGCCTTCCACGCCGACGACCTCTGGCGTGCCGATCCTGGGGCCGCTGCCGGCAATGTCCACGTCGTCGCCGACGTTGCCCAGCAGGAGCTGCGTCACCAGGTCGTTGAACACCTTGTTCTCGAACGCGGTACCGGTGGCGCGAACCGATAGCCGCCCGGTCACCTGGTCGGCATCCTGGCCAACAGCGGGGTCGAACAGCTCGTTGACGACCTTGGTCTGGATCGACTGCGGCGGGACCGTCTTGCCCTCCCCGGCCAGAGTCTGAAGCTGCCGTAGCGCCTGGTCATTGGCCTTCTTGAGCAACTGGTCGCGCAGCTTCGCGACGTCGCCGTCACTCACCACCTTCCCCTCGCGGTCCGTTCCACCCGAGGTCGGCTGCTGGTTGGTCACGCTGACCGTCTTGGGGACCGAGGGGTCCAGGCCAACGATGTCACCGGGATTGACGTTGCCGCCGGACCCGGGGTCGGCCGCGGTGATCGCCGCGCGCACGTTGCGCGCACCCGCTGGCAGCGTCACGCTCGCATCCGTCACGAAGCGCGCCCCGTTCTTGGCCAGCACGCCAGTGCCGGCCGGGAGGGTGAGCGCCGGGCCGCTGTTCGAGAATAGTACCTCTCCGTGCGCTTTGTCCTTGCCAACTGTGCGTGTCCCCTCCACCACGGCTGACCCGCTCACCTGAAAGGTGGTATCCAGTGTCTTGCCCGGCACCACCCCGTGCTCGGGGTCCGGCTCGACTGCCGTCGGGTCTATTGTCAAGGTCAGCTCGCGCTGGATGGTACTCGTCTTCGGCGTCAGGTGTACCGTCATCACGGGCAGGATATAGAAGTTCAGCGCCGCCAGGACCGCGAGCAGGACCGCGATGGTGAAGATCGCTCCCAGCGATGGTAGTGGCAGCTCGGGGATCAGCCCCGGCAGCCAGAGGCCGCGGCGGTCGGACGGGCGCAGCAGGTGGCGGACCGCGCGCAGCGAGCGCTTGGTACGGAACCCCTCCTCCCGCGCCATGCGGCGCCGCTCGCCGTCGCTCGTCACGATGATCGTTTCCGACGACGTCTCGTGCGCCATCCGCGCCAGGATGCGGAACTCCAGCGGCGTCCGCAGCACTGCGGCGCGCTTCGGGATCGCCAGGAAGATCTGGTCCGCCCCGGCCGACTCGAGCTTCGCCTTGATTGAAGCCAGGTCGTCGTCGCGGTCCAGGAAGATCAGCTCCTGCGTCAAACCAGGACTTCCGCGTGCCGCTGCCACCACGCGCTACTCCGCTGCCGCGACCTGGTCTTTGACCAGCGCGGGGACTCGGGCCAGCGCCTCTGGAAGCCGGGCGGGATCGGCGCCCTGGCCTGTGGCAAAGTCCGGCCGGCCGCCGCCGCCGCCGCCCACCACCGCTGCCACCTGCTTGGCCAGCCGCCCAGCGTCGAGCCCGCGCTGCACCAGGTCGGGAGTGAGCGCAACGACCAGCGCGGGCTTGTTCCTGGTGACCGTGGCCAGCACGACCAGTGCGCTGCCCAGCTTCTGCCGCAGGCTGTCCGCCATCGTCCGCAGGACGTCTGGGCCCTGGGCCTCGACCCGCGCCGCGACAACGGTGACGCCATCCACCGCTGTCGCCCGTGCCGCCAGGTCATCCACCTGGCGCGCGGCCAGCAGTGCCGCCAGACGCGCCGCCTCCTTGCGCGTGCGCTCTAGCTCCTCGATGAGCGCTCGCACCCGGCCGGCCGCCTGGTCGGCCGAACCCCCGACCGCTTCGCGAATCGCCTGGAGCTCCGCCAGCTTCTCGTTGACGAAGTCGATCGCCGCCGGGCCGCAGGCAACCTCCACCCGACGGATGCCGGCCGCGGCCGAGCCCTCGCGGATGATGAAGGCGGAGCCCAGGTCGCCCGAGCGGAAGGCGTGCGTCCCGCCGCACAGCTCGCGGCTGTAGCTCCCCACCTTCACCAGTCGGACCATGTCGCCGTACTTCTCGCCGAACATCGCGATCGCGCCCTGGCGCATCGCCTCTTCCATCGGGACGATCTGCCAGGACACCGGGAGGTTCTCCAGGATCTTGTCGTTGATACGCTGCTGCAGCTCGAGCTGCTCATCCCGGCTCAGGGCGGCCGGGTGGTTGAAGTCGAAGCGGGCGATGTTCGGCGCCACCAGCGAGCCCTGCTGCGCGGTGCCCTCGCCGAACAGGTCCTTCAGCGCACGGTGCAGAATGTGCGTCACCGTGTGGTGGCGCATGGTGCGCAGCCGGCGCTCCTGTTCCACCTCGGCCCAGACCACCGTGCCCGGACGGAAGACGCCTTCGCGGACCACCCCGAGGTGGAGGATGTGCCCGACATCGTCGTCCTGCGTGTCCTGAACCTGGAACACGCCTTCATGTGCACGGAGGATGCCAGTGTCGCCCACCTGTCCGCCGCCCTCCGCGTAGAAGGGCGTCCGCTCCAGCACCAGCGCGCCCTGCTCCCCGGCGCGCAGCTCGGGCACCGGGGCGCCATCGCGCAGTGTCGCCAGCACCCCGCTCTCCCCCTCCAGGGCGTTGTAGCCGGTAAAGATGGTGGCGGGCAGCCGCTCCACGCCCGGGGTTCCAGGGAGCACCAGCTCGCTGAAGCGCGCGGCCTGGCGGGCACGCTCCCGCTGCGCCTCCAGCGCGGCATCGAAGCCCTGCCAGTCGACGCGCAGCCCCTGGCGCGCCAGGATCTCCTCGCTCAGCTCGCGTGGGAAGCCGAAGGTATCGTACAGCCGGAAGATCGTCTCGCCGTCCACCACCTGCTGCCCGCGCACGCGTGCCTCGGCGATCACCCGCCCCAGCCGCTCCATCCCCTCGGCGAGCACCGCGCCAAAGCGCTCCTCTTCGCCGCGGGCGACCTCTTCGATCGCCAGCCGGTTCCGCTCCAGCTCAGGGTAGTGGCCTTTCATCCGGTTGATGACCAGGTCCACCACGTCCACCAGGAAGGGCCGCTCGATTCCGAGCAGCCGGCCATGGTAGATCGCCCGGCGCATGATCCGCCGGAGCACGTACTCACGCCCCTCGTTCGCCGGCCGCACCCCGTCGGAGATCAGGAAGGTCATCCCCCGCCCGTGATCGGCGATCACCCGCAGCGCCCAATCGTCCTTCGGGTCAGCACCGTAGCGCTTGCCGACAATGCGGCCAATGCCGTCCATGATCGGCAAAAACAGGTCCGTCTCGTAGACGGTGTCCACCCCCTGCTGCACCGCGGCGAGCCGCTCCAGCCCCATCCCGGTGTCGATGTTCTTCTGCTTCAGCGGATGCCGCCGGCCGTCCCGCTCCTGGTAGAACTGCATCAGCACCAGGTTCCAGATCTCCAGATAGCGGTCGCAGTCGCAGCCAGGAGCGCAGTCCGGACGGCCGCAGCCACGCTCGGGACCCCAGTCGTAATAGATCTCGGTGTCTGGCCCGCACGGCCCCTCCGCGCCGGGCGGCCCCCACCAGTTGTCCGCCAGCCGGGTGATGCGCTCGGGAGGAACGAACGCCGCCCAGTACTGGGCTGACTCGTCGTCGTCCGGGTGGACCGTCACGGATAGCCGCTCCGGTGGCATCTTCGTCCACTCGGTCAGGAACTCCCAGGCCCAGGCGATCGCTTCCTGCTTGAAGTAGTCGCCAATGGAGAAGTTGCCGAGCATCTCGAAGAAGGTGAGATTGCGCGGGTTGCCCACCGAGTCGATATCGGTCGTGCGGAAGCACTTCTGGACCGACATGAGCCGCCGCGCGGGCGGCTCGGCGCGGCCCGTCAGGTAGGGCACGAACTGTTGCATCCCGGCCGTGGTCAGCAGCACGGTGGGATCGGCGGGAATCAGGCTCGACGAGGGGACTTCCAGGCTCCCTTTGGAGCGGAAGAACTCGAGAAACGCGCGCCGCAGCGCGTCACTGCTGCGTGGCACCACAGTGTCCTGTGCCATCACCCGTCACCTCACTGGGACGACCCCACGACGGCTGGTACGCCCGAGCGCGCCAGCGGCGGGGCGAGGCATCGAGCGGGAGACGGGGCCGACCGAGCGAGTATAGCACGGCCCGAAGGCGGCCCCGCCGGCGCCCGCGCGACCCTTGCAAGAGAGGATGATCGCCCACCCCGTTACCGTGCCACAAATCGTGAGCCTGCACCCCGCGGCTGCTCGGCCGCGCGGTCCTGCACGACCACCGCGACGCCCGTTCCAGGTGGGCACGCCGCCTCTCTGCGCGTCAGAACAATGGAAGCTGCTGGGCGGCTGGCCTTGACGCCCAGCCGAACGGCTTGCCAGCGCGGGGCAGCGCGCGCGGCTTCAGCCAGCCCAATCCGCGCGCCCGCAGGACGGCACTCACCTGCTCCACCGCGCGCGCTGGGCTGTTGTTGACCGTGCTCAGATGCGCCAGCCAGAGCTGGCGCGGCGCCCGGTCGCCACAGGCGGCCACCGTCTGGCCGGCTGCGGTGTTGGAGAGGTGCCCCAGGTCGCCGGCGATCCGACGCTTCAGCCGGGGGTGATATGGCCCTGCCCAGAGCATCTCCGGATCATGGTTCGCCTCAAGGATCAGCAGGTCCAGGTCCTGGAGACACGGGAGCAGGCTCTCCGGCACGTACCCCAGGTCCGTCACGATGGCGACGCTGGCTCCCTGCGCCTCGATCCGAAAGGCGAGCGGCTCGGCGCCGTCGTGGGGAACGCGGAATGGGCGCACCTCCAGCTCGCCAATCCGCCGGGCTTCCCCGACCCGTAGCTCTCGCAGCCTGGCGCACCCCTCCAGGCTGGGGTGCGCCAGCGTCCCGGCGCTGGCGTAGATCGGCACGCTGTAGGCGTCGGCGAGCGGGCGCGCACCGCGCAGGTGGTCACCATGGTCGTGCGTCACCAGCGCAGCGGAGAGGCGGCCTGGACTTGAGCCCAGCGCTCCGAGCGCCGCTTCCAGCGTCGGCAGCGGCAGCCCGCACTCGACCAGGACCTGGCAGCCATCCGCTTCGAGCAGGTAGGCGTTGCCCGACGAGCCGCTCGCCAGCGACCAGACGCGCACGCTACGCCACCTCCGGATCGACCTTGGCACAGCCGATCAGCGTCGCAGGAACAGGACAGGACATCAGTCGAGGTAGTCGCGCAGCTTCTTCGAGCGCGAGGGGTGGCGCAGCTTCCGCAATGCCTTGGCCTCGATCTGGCGGATGCGCTCCCGGGTCACCCCGAACTCCCGGCCCACCTCCTCCAGCGTCCGCTGCCGGCCATCGTCCAGGCCGAAGCGAAGCTGCAGCACCCGGCGCTCTCGGCCGGTCAGCGAGTCAAGCACGTCCTCCACCTGCTCCTTCAGCAACTGATGCGACGCCGCCTCCGCCGGAGCCAGCGCGCCCTGGTCCTCGATGAAATCTCCCAGGTGGCTGTCTTCCTCCTCGCCGATCGGCGTCTCCAGGGAGACGGGCTCCTGCGATACCTTCAAGATCTCGCGCACCTTCTCGGGGCTGATCTCCATCTCCGCCCCGATCTCCTCGGAGGTCGGCTCCCGACCCAGGTCCTGGACCAGCCGCCGCGACAGCCGGCTGAGCTTGTTGATCGTCTCGACCATGTGGACCGGAATGCGAATCGTCCGCGCCTGGTCGGCGATGGCGCGCGTGATCGCCTGCCGGATCCACCAGGTGGCGTAGGTGGAGAACTTGTACCCCTTGCGGTACTCGAACTTCTCCACCGCCCGGATCAGGCCGATATTGCCCTCCTGGATCAGGTCGAGCAGCGACATGCCGCGGCCGATGTACTTCTTGGCGACGCTGACGACGAGCCGGAGGTTCGCCTCGGTCAGGCTGGCCCGCGCCTGGTCCGCCTCGCGCCGCAGTTGCAGGCAGTGCTCGGAGATGTCGTGGCTGGCAGCGCTGAAGCGCTCCTGCACGCTGCGCGGCACGGGGAGCTCGGCGCCCTGCGCCAGCGCCGCAGCGCACAGGTCCAGGATGTCATCTGGGAGGATGCGGCAGAGGATAGAGAGCTCGATCAGCCGCTCCCGGACCAGCTCCGGATCCGCTTCGCCGAGCCCCTCGGACACCCGCTGCACCAGAGCATCGTCCATCTCGGTGCGCTCGCCGAAGCGCCGGATGGCGTCCTGCCAGCCAAAGGGTGTGGGCGGGGTGTCAGGGCAGGCTGCTTGCAGATAGGGTCGATACTTGACAAAGCGGCAGTAGGCCTCGGCCATCACGCGCACGGCCACCGCGGCACGGTCGGCACGGGCCGGCCACTGGTGGAGCTGGAGGTGCTCGAAGAGAAGCCGGTCGAGATAGGCTCCTTCCTCCATCCGCCGGGCCAGCCGCTTCTCGCCCTCCCAGCTCAGGAGCGGGACGGTGCCGATCTCGCGCAGGTACATGCGGACGTGATCTTCGAGCCCTTCGTGCTCCTCGATCCGCGCGATCGACTCGATCTCCGGCTCGGGCTCTTCCTCCCAGCCGGGCTCCGGCCCTTCCGGGAGAGCGAGCGGGGGCTCGGGGAGCGCCATCTCGTCGATCAGCTCGAACGAGGCCTCGACCTCGCTCGCTTCATCCGGCGGGTCGGCGTGATCCAGGGCCGGCGCCGGTGCCTCGGTACGGCCGTTCACGCCGGGTCCACTCTCGGGCATTCCGAGATCGCCCGCGACAAGCAGCATATCGTTCGGCCCTACCATATTCACGCCCTCGCCCCGGCGCGGTTCAAGCTAGCACGCGATGCCTGGACCTGGCGAATTCGGCGGGCGAGAGCAGCGAGCTCCGTGTACCAGCGGCCGCCATCTGCCTCGCCGTCCGCGGCCAGCAGCTCGTGGATCTGCCGCTGCTCGCGAAACAGCGCCCGCTCCTCCAGTCGGAGCCGCAAGTCCGCCAGCCGCTCACCCAGAGCCTCCTCCGGAACCAGCTCCCACATCGCGTTGTACTGTGCCATCCGTCGCAATGAGCTTTCCAGCCAGGGCTCTACGTAGGGCTCGAGCGCGGCGAGATCGAGCGTATCACCCTGGCTGGAGCGCTGCAGGAAGGACAGGAGCGCCCGCCCTTCGGTCGTCTCGAAGTGTCCGGGGTCCAATTGCTGCAACGCCGATGGGCCAAGGTGGGCCGCCAGCGCCAGCGTATACTCCTCAAGCGTGTCTCCTGTGGGCGGCGCCGCCGCCCCACTCTCGCCGCGAGCGGGCGCCACCGGACGGCGAGCCTTTTCCGCCAGCTCCCGCTCGCTCACCTGGAGTAAACGGGCCAGGCGCTGGAGATAGTGGGCCCGCTCCACCGCGTCGACCATGTCCGCGATAAGATCGAGGGCGTCCTCCGCCGCCGCCCTCTTTCCCTCTGCGCTGCTCAGGTCGTATCGCTGCCCCAGGCGGGCGAGCGCGAAGTCTACTACAGGCAGCGCCTGTTCCACCAGGGAGCGCCAGGCACCCGGATCGTGGCGGACGAGATCGTCCGGATCGAGCCCAGCTGGCAGCAGCGCCACCCGCACCCGGGTCTTGCGCGTGCCGCGGTAGCGCACCAGCGTTCGCAGCAGCCCCCGCCGGCCCACCTCGACCGCGATCTCCGGGACCACGTCATCGGGCTGTGCCGAACGCGCGACCTCAATGGCGCGCTCGGTCGCGTGCAGCCCGGCGGTGTCGGGATCCAGCGCCAGGACGATCTCGGGCGCAAGCCGCTTGAGCTGGTCGAGATGGCGCTCGGTGATGGACGTTCCCAGCGTCGCCACCACGTTCAGAAACCCGGCCTGGTGGACGGCGAGCACGTCCATGTACCCCTCGACCACCACTGCCCGGCCCTCGGAGCGGATCGCCGCTCGGGCGCGATCCAGCCCGTACAGCAGCGCCCCCTTGTCGAACAGCGGCGTCTGGGGCGAGTTGAGATATTTCGGCTGCACCTCGTCGGACATCGCCCGGCCACCGAACCCCACCACCCGGCCCTGCTGGTCGCGGATCGGGAACAGCACCCGCCCGCGGAACCAGTCGAACGTCCCGTGTTCGCCGGAGCCGAGCAGCCCGGCGGCTGTCAGCTCCTGGCGCGTGAACCCGGCCTCGACCAGGTGTCGCTCGAACGCGCCGGGGGCGTGCGGGGCGAAGCCAAGCAGCGCAGTTTCAATCGTCTCGGGACTCAGCCCCCGGCGCTCCAGGTACTCCCGCGCCGCGAGCCCGGCGGGCGACAGGAGCATCGCGTGGTAGTAGAGCGCCGCAGTCTGCAGCACGGCGTAGAGTCGCGCGTGCTCTTCGTCCTGCTCCGGGCTTCGCCCCGGCCGGCTCGGCAACTCGACCCCGGCCCTGGCCGCCAGCAGCTCCAGCGCCTCGCGGAAGTCGATGCGGTCCCGCTTCATCACAAAGTGGAAGAGGTCGCCGCCCTCGCCGCAGCCGAAGCACTTCCAGGTACCGGTCTCGGGCCAGACAATGAATGAAGGGGTTTTCTCCGCGTGGAACGGACAGAGTGCCTTGTAGGTGCGGCCGGCCTTCTTCAGAGGTACGGTCTCGCCGATGAGCTCGACAGCGTCTAGCCGCGCTTTGATCGCCTCGATGGGGCTATCGCTCATCTCCGTCCCCGCCCGACGGCACGTCCATCATCCCGCTCCACGCGCGTGGAATGAATAGACGCTCGAATTCGCTGAGAGCATACCGATCTGTCATTCCAGCCACGTGATCGGCCACCAGCCGCTCGAGTGGTTCGCGGCGGGGGTTAGCCCGCAGTTCGGAGGGGAGCAGCTCAGGGTGCCGCAGATAGTGCTTGAAGAGCGTATGCAGGACGAAGCGGGCCTTGGGCACGTCGCGCTGCGCAATGGAGTCGCGGTAGACGTTGCGGAACATGAACTCCCGCAGGCTGTCCAGCACTTCGAGCATGGCCGGGCTCGGGGCGATGGCAACGCCATTGCCCACCGCCTCGCGCCAGTGGCTGCCGGCGCCCTCGGCCACACGCCAGTTGTAGTCGACGACGTCGGCGATCATCGCGTCGATCATCTGCGAGGTGCGCTCGCCGAGCGCTTCGACGAAGCGCCGCGGCAGCGGCGTGTGCGCCAGGATGCCGGCGCGGCGGGCATCGTCCAGGTCGTGGGCCAGGTACGCCAGGCTGTCCGCCACCTTGACCACCTGTCCCTCGAGCGTCTCGGCGATACCCCACGCTTCGGCCGAGATGCTCTCGCGGACTTTGGAGTGCTTCAGGATGCCGTCTCGCACTTCCCACGTCAAGTTCAAGCCGCGGCCATCCTTCTCCAGCACCTCCACTACCCGGACGCTCTGCTCGTTGTGGCGAAATCCGCCGGGCAGCACCTCCGCCAGCGCCTCTTCGCCGGCGTGGCCGAACGCGGTGTGTCCCAGGTCGTGCCCGAGCGCGATCGCCTCCGTCAGGTCTTCATTCAGGTTGAGCGCCCGGGCGATGGAGCGGGCGACCTGGACAACCTCGATGGTATGGGTCAGGCGGGTGCGGTAGTGGTCGCCCACTGGGGCGATGAAGACCTGGGTCTTGTGCTTGAGCCGGCGGAACGCTTTGGAGTGAATGATCCGGTCACGGTCCCGCTGGAACGCGGTGCGCATGTCGTCCGGCGGCTCGGGAACCGCGCGCCCCCGGCTGAGCCGACTGCGCGCGGCAAACTTGGACAGGCGCTCCTCCGCCTCCTCCAGCCGCGCGCGAACTTCCGGATGCCGCCGCACCCGGGCGCGGAGAAACGGCGTCGCGCCAGACCCTGGCACAGGGGTCTGGCGCGACGCCGGACTGCTGGCCGTCTCGGCCACTTAGCGATCCTTTTCGCTCCCAGCGTGGCGGATCGCCGCCTGCGCGGCGGCCAAGCGCGCCACTGGGACGCGATACGGCGAGGCGCTCACGTAATCCAGCCCGATCTGGTGGCAGAACTCGATCGACGACGGGTCGCCGCCGTGCTCGCCGCAGATGCCCACCTCCAGATCCTGGCGAGTCGCCCGGCCGTCCTGTACCGCCATCATCATCAACTTGCCAACCCCGGCCCGATCCAGCACCTGGAACGGGCTCACCGGCAGCAGCTTCTGGTCCATGTAGTAGGCCAGGAACTTCGCCTCGGCATCGTCGCGCGAGAAGCCGTAGGTCGTCTGCGTCAGGTCGTTGGTCCCAAAGCTGAAGAACTCGGCTTCACTGGCGATCTGGCCCGCGGTCAGCGCCGCGCGCGGAATCTCGATCATCGTGCCGAACTTGTAATGGACCGCCTTGCTCGCCTTGGCCGTCACCTCCCGCGCCACCGGCTCCAGCTCTCGCCGCACCGCGCGCAGTTCTGCCACGTCGCCGACGAGCGGGATCATGATCTCCGGTCTGGTCTCGACGCCACGCTCGGCCAGCTCCGTCGCCGCTTCCAGGATCGCCCGCGTCTGCATCTGGATGATCTCGGGATACAGGATCCCCAGGCGAATGCCACGCAGACCAAGCATCGGGTTCTGCTCGCGCATCGACTCGACGGCGGCCAGTAGCGCTGCGTCCTCGGCATAGGCCGCAGCCGGCTGCCCGGTCGCCTGGGCCGCCACCACCCGCTTCAGCAGCTCCTCGTGGCTCGGCAGGAACTCGTGGAGCGGCGGGTCGATCAGGCGGATAATGACCGGCAGCCCCTCCATCGCCTCCAGGATGCCGACGAAGTCGGAGCGCTGGAACTCCAGCAGCCGGTCGAGCGCTTCCAGGTACCGCTTCACCGCCGGGGAAGCGTCGGCCGCGGCCTGCGCCTGCCGCAGCTTCCGCTCCAGGTCGGCGCGGGTGTCGTCCGCTAGGTCGCCGACGAGCTGCTCGCGGAGCTGGCGAATCGGCCGCAGCAGCTTGGCCGCCTCCGGGGCGGACAGGATCATCTGCTGGACGTAGGGGAGCCGCTCCTCTTCCATAAACATATGCTCGGTGCGGCAGAGGCCAATGCCCTCCGCCCCCAGCTCCCGCGCCTTGCGGGCATCGCGCGGATAGTCCGCGTTGGCCCAGCAGCCGAGCCGGCGGATCTCGTCCGCCCAGGCCAGGATCTGCGCCAGCTCCCGCTCCTCGGAAAAGCGCGGCTCGATCTTCGGGAGCTCCCCGGCGATCACCTCGCCGGTAGAGCCGTCGATCGAGATGACGTCGCCCTCAGCGATTGTCGTGTTGCCCACGCTCATCGTCCGCTTCGCCAGGTCGATGGCGAGCGCCTCGGCGCCAACGACCGCCGGCTTGCCCATCCCGCGCGCCACCACCGCGGCATGGCTGGTCTTCCCGCCCCGAGCGGTCAGCACCCCTTCGGCAGGAATCATCCCGTGGACATCCTCGGGCGACGTCTCGGGACGCACCAGGATCACCCGTTCGCCCTTCAGCGCCCGTTCCTCGGCTCGGTCGGCGTCGAAGATCGCTGCGCCCACGGCCGCGCCCGGCGAGGCCGGGATGCCGGTCGTGAGCAGCCGGCCGGCCTGCACCGCCGCCTGCTTGTCCTTCTGCTCAAACCGTGGCAGCAGGAGCTGCTCGACGTGGCTCGGCTCCACCCGCAGGACCGCCTCCTCCTTGGAGATCAGCCCCTCCTGCACCATGTCGACCGCGATCTTCACCGCCGCCTTGGCGGTGCGCTTGCCGGTGCGGGTCTGGAGCATGTAGAGCTTGCCACGCTCGACGGTGAACTCCATATCCTGCACGTCACGGTAGGTTTGCTCCAGCCGATGGGCGATGTCGCGAAACTGTTGGTAGACGTCGGGCCAGACCTGCTGCATCTTCGAGATCGGCAGCGGGGTACGGATGCCGGCGACGACATCCTCGCCCTGGGCGTTGGGCAGGAACTCGCCGTACAGTGCGTTCTCGCCGGTTTCGGGGTTGCGGCTGAACGCGACGCCCGTACCCGAGTCGTCGCCCATATTCCCGAAGACCATCATCTGCACGTTGACCGCGGTCCCCAGGTCGTGCGGGATCTTGTTGAAGTTGCGGTAATCCACCGCGCGCTTGCCCATCCAGGAGTCGAACACCGCGGCGATGGCGAGGCGGAGCTGCTCCAGCGGGTCGGACGGGAACGGCTTCCCGGTCTCCCGCCGGACGATCTCCTTGAACTCCTGCGTGATCTGCTTGAGCGCCTCGGCGTCCAGATCTGTGTCGGCCTTCGCTCCCAGCCGGCGCTTGTAGCCCTCGAACACCTCGTCGAACTTCTCGGCCGGGATGTCCAGCACGATCCGGCCGAACATCTGGACGAAGCGGCGGTAGGCGTCGTAGGCGAAGCGCGGGTTGTTCGTCAGCCGGGCCAGCCCCTCGACCGTCTCGTCATTGAGCCCCAGGTTCAGGACGGTGTCCATCATCCCCGGCATCGAGAACTTGGCGCCGGAGCGAACGGAGACGAGCAGCGGGTTGGACGGGTCGCCGAACCGCTTTCCGGACTCCTGCTCCAGGGTCCGCAGCGCCGCCAGCACCTGGTCCCACATCCCGGGCGGGAACTGGTTGCGGTTAGCGAAGTAGGCGTTGCAGGCCTGGGTGGTGATGGTGAAGCCGGGCGGAACGGGCAGGCCCGCGCGGGTCATCCCGGCGACGCCGGCGCCCTTGCCGCCCAGCAGGTCGCGCATGTCGGCGCTGCCCTCACGGAACAGGTAGACCCACTTGGTGGTCTCGGCTCCGGCCGGGCGCTCAGCGGCGCTCACTTGCACCATGTGCTTCCTCCTCAGGGGTGCGCCCGGGCGCGCCTTCTCCGCGCCCGGCCACGCTTAGAACTCGAGTCGTTCGCGGATCCAGGGGACGAGCTCGGCGCGGTGGAGGCGCACCTGCACCATCGTATCCCGGTCGCGCACCGTGACCGTTCCGTCCTCCAGTGACTGGCGGTCGACAGTGACGCACCAGGGGGTTCCGATCTCGTCCTGGCGCCGGTAGCGCCGGCCGATGGTGCTCGTCTCGTCGTAGAACGTCATCACGTGCGGCCGCAGCAGCTCCTGCACCTCACGGGCGAAGTCGATCAGCTCGGGCTTGCGGACGATCGGCAGCACCGCCACCTTGTACGGCGCCAGCACCGGGTGCAGCCGCAGCACGACCCGAATCTCCTCCTTGTCCGGCTCCTCGTCGTAGGCGTCGGACAGGAAGGCGAGCACGTTGCGGTCCACCCCCGCGGAGGGCTCGACGACATAGGGACGCACGTGCTCCCGCGTCTCCTCGTCGAAGTAGGTGAGCCGCTCACCGCTCATCTCCTCGTGCCGTGCCAGGTCGTAGTCGCCCCGGTTGGCGATCCCCTCCAGCTCCCCCCAGCCGAACGGGAACAGGAACTCGATATCCGCCCCGGCCAGCGCGTAGTGCGCCAGCTCATCCCGCTCCTTGCGATGCAGCCGCAGCGACTCCGGGCGGAGCCCCAGCCGCGTATACCAGTCCATCCGCGCCTGGAGCCACGCCTCGTACGCCCGCTCCGCGTCGTCCGGCCGGGTGAAGTACTCCAGCTCCATCTGCTCGAACTCGCGGACGCGGAAGATGAAGTTGCCGGTGGTGATCTCGTTGCGGAACGCCTTGCCGATCTGGCAGATCCCGAACGGCAGCTTGCGCCGCATCGTGTCCAGGACGTTCTTCAGGTTCACGAAGATCCCCTGCGCCGTTTCGGGCCGCAGGTAGGCGACACTCGCCTCGTCCTCCACCGGGCCGACGAACGTCTTGAACATCGTGTTGAACTGCCGCGGCTCGCCCAGCGCCCCGCCACAGTTCGGACAGATGCTCCCCTCCACCTCGTCAGCACGGAAGCGGCTGTTGCAGCGCTGGCACTCCACCAGAGGATCGGAGAAGTGCTCCAGGTGGCCCGAGGCAACCCAGACCCGCGGATGCATCAGGATTGCTGAATCCAGCGGGACGATGTCGTCACGGAGCTGGACCATCGAGCGCATCCAGGCGGCCTTAATATTGTTCTTCAGGAGGAAGCCGAGCGGGCCGTAATCCCAGACGGAGGCGAAGCCGCCGTAGATCTCGCTCGAGGGAAAGATGAAGCCCCGGCGTTTGCACAGCGCCACGAGCTTGGAGAGGTCTTGCAGGCGGTAGCCGCTGCGCTCGTAGGGGGGAAATGTGGGCGCGGCGGAGACGGCAGCCGAGGCGGAGGCGGAAAGGCTCGACGGTGGGACGGACATATCGGAATGCTACCCAGTGCCCGGAACGCGCGGCAACCTGCGCTCGGCGCGGCGCCGCTGTGCATTCGCGCGGCCGTCAGGATGCGGGCGGCGTGATCCGCTCCAGGCCGTGCATGTAGGGGCGCAGCGCCTCCGGGATCACCACACTGCCGTCCGCCTGCTGATACTGCTCCAGCAGCGCGATCATCGTGCGCGGCAGCGCCACGCCCGAGCCGTTCAGCGTGTGGACAAACTCGGTCGGGCCGCCGGGTGCGCGGCGGAAACGGATGTTCGCCCGGCGTGCCTGGTAATCGCCGGCGTTCGAGCAGCTCGACGCCTCCTGCCACTCGCCCGAGCCCGGCGCCCAGACGTTGAGATCATAGGTGCGCCGCATCGCCGAGCTCATCTCGCCCGTACACAGCAGCCACACCTGGTAGGGCAGCCCGAGCCGCTGGAAGATGTCCTCGGCGTTGCCGACAAGCTGTTCCAGCGCTGCGGCCGACTCCTCGGGCGCGGTAAAGCGGACCATCTCGACCTTGTCGAACTGGTGGACGCGCTTGATCCCCCGCACGTCTCGGCCCGCCGCCACCCGCTCGCGCCGGAAGCAGGGGGTTGCCGCGACGTACAGCAGCGGCAGGGTCCCGGGCTCCAGGATCTCGTCGCGATGAAGATTCACCAGCGGTACCTCGGCGGTCGGGATCAGCCAGAGGTCCTCCTCCGCGTCGCGGTACATCGTGTCGCCGAAGCGTGGGAGCTGCCCGCTGCCATAGACTACGTCCGAGCGCACCAGGTAGGGTGGGGCGATCTCGGTGTAGCCGTGCTCGCGGGTGTGCACGTCAAGCATGAAGTCGATCAGCGCCCGCTCCAGCAGCGCCCCGGCCCCCTTGAAGAGGGTAAAGCGGGCGCCGGAGAGCTTCGCCGCCCGAGGCAGGTCGATAATCCCGAGCCGTTCCCCCAGCTCCCAGTGCGGCAGCGGGGTGAAGTCGAACGCGCGCAGCGTGCCCCAGGTCCGCACCAGGACGTTCTCCTCCTCGCTGTGGCCCACCGGCACACCCTCATCCGGCATGTTGGGCAGCCGAGCCAGCAGGTCCTGGAGCTCGGCCTCGACCTCGGCGCGCTCCCGAGCGAGGCCCTCGATCCGCTCGCCGAGCCCGCGCAAGTGCTCGCGTGTGGCCGGGTCGATCGGCTGGCCGGCCTGGGCCTTGCTGCCGCGCTTGCGCTCCGCCCGCAGCGACTCCTCTTCCTGCAGCAGTGCTCGGCGGCGCGCATCCAGCCCGAGGATCCGATCCACCTGGGCCGGATCGTCACCCCGGGCCAGCAGCATCGCCCGGACCTGCTCAGGATGCTCGCGGATCAGGCTCGCGGCTAGCATCTTCCCCTCCTCGTCAGTCGCGCGAGCGCAGTTGGGGGAACAGGATGACGTCGCGGATGCTCGTCTGCCCGGTGAGGAGCATGACCACGCGGTCGATCCCCATCCCCATCCCGCCGGTAGGTGGCATGCCATACTCCATCGCCTCGACGAAGTCCTCGTCATACGGCTGGGCCTCCTCATCGCCGGCGGCCTTCAGCCGCGCCTGCTCCTCGAAGCGAAGGCGCTGCTCGACCGGGTCGTTCAGTTCAGAAAAGGCGTTGGCGATCTCCATCCCGCCGACGAACGCCTCGAAGCGCTCCACCTCGCCCGGGCTGCCGGGCTTCGGCTTCGCCAGCGTCGAGCCCGGGTATTCCACCGGATAGTCGATCAGAAACGTGGGCTGGACCAGCTTGGGCTCGACGAACACGGTCAGCAGCTCATCCAGCACCTTGCCGCGACTCCAGCTCGACTCCACCGGCAGCCCGCGCTCGCGTGCCATGGCACGGAGCTCGGCGTCATCCGGATGCTCCCGGTAGTCGATCCGGGCGTACTCGATGAGCGCCTCGCGGAGCGCCATCCGCCGCCAGGGCGGCGCCAGCTCGATCTCCGTCGGCGCCCCCTCCTTGTCCACCCATTGGACCCGCGTGGTTCCGCGCACCGCCTCCGCCATGCCGGCTACCAGCACTTCCGTCAGCCGCATGATGTCCTGGTAGTCGGCATACGCCTGGTACAGCTCCAGCATGGTGAACTCAGGGTGGTGCTTGAAGGAGATGCCCTCATTGCGGAAATTCTTACCGATCTCGAAGACGCGCTCGATCCCCCCGATGATGCAGCGCTTGAGGTACAGCTCCAGCGCAATCCGCAGGAACAGCGGCTGCTCCAGCGCGTTCGAGTAGGTGCCGAACGGCCGGGCGGCGCCGCCGCCCGCCAGCGGCTGCAGCACCGGTGTCTCCACCTCCACGAAGCCGCGTTCGTACAGCATCGTCCGCAGCGCCTGGATCGCCCGGGCGCGCTGGATGAAGACGGCGCGAACCTCCGGGTTCGCGATCAGGTCCAGGTAGCGGCGCCGCAGCCGCTTCTCGGGGTCGGTCAGCCCGTGCCACTTGTCAGGCGGCTCCCGCAGCGCCTTGGCCAGCAGCGTCACCTCCCTGGCCTGGACCGTGACCTCGCCGGTCCGGGTGCGGAATGTCTCGCCGCAGGCGCTGAAGAAGTCGCCCGGGTCGATAAAGTCCAGGAAAAAGCGGTAGCGCTCCTCGCCGAGGATGTCGCGGCGGAACGACACCTGAATACGGCCGCTGTCGTCCAGCAGGTGGACGAAGGACTGGCCGCCCTTGACCCGCTTGCCACCGACGAGCCGGCCGGCGACGCAGACGTGCTCACCCGGGTGCTCATCGAAGCGGGCGAGCGCCTCTGCGGCCAGGTGGCTCCGTCGAGCGCGAATCGGGTAGGGGTCGATCCCTTGCCGCCGCAGCTCCTCCACCTTCTCGAGCCGCTGGCGGATCAGGCGATCCTCGACGTAGGGTTCGAACACGCCGTGCCTTTCCGGGCGCGGGCAGCCGACGGCGCGCGGCCCGGCACCTCAGGGAGTGCGCTTTCGATTCTACGAAGCGGAGGACCGCCCGGCCAGCAGGCTAGCTGATCGCGATCAGCTCGACCTCGAAGCTGCCAGACGGCGCGACGACCGAGACACGGTCGCCGGTGCGCTTGCCGATCAGCGCCCGGCCAATGGGCGACTCGTTGGAGATGCGGCCCCGGCGCGGGTCGGCCTCGGCCGTGCCGACGATCGTGTAGGTGTCGATCTCGCCGTCGGCGCTACGCACCTGCACTCGAGAGCCGAGCGTCACGAAGTCGCCGGCGGGGATGTCCTCGATGATCGTCGCGGTGGCGAGCATGCGCTCCAGCTCGCGGATGCGCCCCTCTACAAAGGCCTGCTCGCTCTTGGCATCTTCGTATTCCGCGTTGTCCGTGGTATCCGCGAACTCCTTCGCCAGCTTCAGGCGCTCCAGCACGGCCGGGCGGCGCACCGTGATGAGGTGCTCACGCTCCGCCTCCAGCTTGGCGCGGCCTTCACGCGTCAGATAGATCGTTCGCTCGGACATAACAGCTCCGTCAAGCGCCCACGGCGCGGCGTGATATGCGAACGGGACCGGGAGCGCTGGCTCCCAGTCCCGACAGTCCGATTATAGGCAGGCGCTCCAGGTGCGTAAAGACCTGGGGGAGCGCGGGCCTGCGTCCAGCCGCAGGCCCGCGCGAGCCACGGAGACCGAGGGCAGCCGCGGGTGGTGTTGCTGCTGGCACAACTGAGGGTACCGCCCATCCACCCGGCGGTGCCGCCGGGCGGCGGATCCCCGGACTCCGCCGCGGTCGTCCCTCCTCGTTCAGAACTCTTCTGCTCGCTGGGCGAGAAAGCCGGGCAGGAGTCGCTGCACCGTGATTCCCGCCACTACCAGGCCTGTCCCCAGCACAATCGTCTCCGCACCGGCGTGGTGGCGGAGGAGGCCAAGCGCGGCGACCACGATGCTCAGCGCAACGAGCGTGAGCGAGATCCCCCGATGGAAACGGGCGATCTCCGAATAGGGCCAGGGGGCGAGCGGGTGGGTAATCTCCCGTCCAGCGTCGGAGTCGGTGCACTGCGCCTTGATTGGACATCGGTTGCACGCCGCCGGCTTAGCGCGATAGCGCGCCAGGCGACGAACATGATCCAGCTCCACGGGTTGCAGCAGCTCCCCGGTGGGACACTCCCAGCGGTCCAGGTGCGGGTGGTAGCGGAATCCGGTGGTCTGAAATCCCTCGGCCCGCCGCTGGGAGCGCGCCGCCAGGTGCTCGAGTGCCAGAGCGATCAGGATGAGCGCCAGCGCGTAGCCGGCCGCGAGCAGGGCTTCGGAGTGGATTTCACCGAACGTGGCCGCAGGGAACATTAGCCTGCCTCCGCTGGCTCGCCGATCTCGGTGAAGAGCGGGTGCTCCGGCTCTTCCAGCGTAACCCGGCGGACCGGATAGCGAATACCCAGCCAGCACAGATACAGCAACGGCAGCACCCCGCCGACAATGAACAGGATGTCGCCCGGCAAGCGGAGCCACTCGATCAGTGCATTCGTACTGCTGGTGAGGAACTTCAGGGACCGGGCCTCGAAATAGCCCTCGCTCACCGACTCGTAGAGCTGGAGGATCCCGAGCGGGAAGAGGGTCGCGAAGCACATCCAGGCCAATCCGAGATTGAGCGACCAGAAGCTGAGCCTGGCCGCGGCGTCGGACCAGCGCTCGGCCGGGATCAGATAGCGCAGGCAGAACAGGGCCAGGGCGGCGGCCAGCATACCATAGACGCCCATCATCGCGGCATGGCCGTGGTTGGCCGTGAGGGCGGTTCCGATCTCGTAGTAGGAGACGATCGGCAGGTTGATGAGAAACCCGAAGATGCCGGCGCCGACAAAGTTCCAGAAGCCGACCGAGGCCAGGAACATGACGGCCCAGCGGTGCGGGAAGGGAGTCCGCGACTTCGCCTCTTGCACCGCCCCGAGCTGCAGGAAGCTCCACGCCTCGATGGTCAGGAAGGTGAGCGGAATGACCTCCGCGGCGGAGAAGAAGGCGCCCAGCGCCATGTGCGCGGCCGGCGTGCCCGAGAAATACAGATGGTGCATCGTCCCGACCACCCCCCCGACCGAATAGAGCAGGATGTCGAGATAGATCACCGTCAGTGCTACTGTCTCCGCCACCACGCCGAGCAGGACAAACACATAGGCGACCATGATCGTGGTGAATAGCTCGAGAAAGTCCTCCACCCAGAGGTGCACGACCCAGAAGCGCCAGTAATCACTGGTCGTGAAGTTCGCGTCGGGGTGCGCCAGCAGCCCAACGGCGTAGAAGGCTGGAATGGCCAGCGCGGCGAAGAAGAACAGCCAGGGCATGTTGCCAGGATGCTCCTGGCGCAGGCGCCCGCGAATGCCGCGGAAGAGGATCGCCACCCAGAAGAAGAGGCCGATCGAGAGCAGGATCTGCCAGAAGCGGCCGAGATCGAGGTACTCAAAGCCCTGGTTGCCCACCCAGAGCTCAAGTGGGCCGTGCCAGCCATGGATGCCGGCGAATTCGCCGATCATGCTGCCGCCAACAACGACCGCGAGCGCAGCGAGCAGCGCGTAGGCTAGCCAGTTCTGGCCGCGCGGCTCGCGCCCGGCGATCATCGGGGCCAGGAAGATACCAGCGGCCAGGTAGGAGGTCGCCACCCAGAAGATCGCCAACTGCACGTGCCACGTCCGAGCCAGGTTGAACGGCAGCAGCGGGGCAAGGTCGATCCCGAAGAACGTCGACAGGTCGGCCCGGTAGTGCTGGGTGGCGCCACCGACCAGGGTCTGGATCAGGAACAGCACCGCCATGACAAAGAAGAACGGCGCCGTCGCGCGCTGGGCCGGGGTCAAGGCGACTTCGCCGGGAGCGAAGAAGGTGAGCCGCTGCTGTTCCCGCCCGTGCCAGCCCAGGAAGTTCCAGCGCCCGAAGGCGGCAAACAGCAGGCCAATACCGCCGAGCAAGGCGATGAGCGAGAGCAGGCTCCAGACGATGTTGTCAGCGGTGGGATGATTGCCGACCAGCGGCTCCGGCGGCCAGTTGTTGGTGTAGGAGTAGCTCTGCCCCGGTCGAGTGGCCGCGGCGGCCCAGGCCGACCAGGCGAAAAACGCGGTGAGCTGATGGATCTCCGCCGGGTCGCTGATGGCGGCGGGCCGCAGTCCGTAATGCGTCGTTGGATCGGAGAAGACGGTCTGATAGTACGCCCGATTGGTGAGGAAGGCCTTCGCCTGAGCCGCGCTGAGCTGGAGGGTGCCGGTGGCCGGGTCATACCGGTTCGCCCGGAAGTCCTCGAGCGTCCGCGCGCTCGCCTGATCGGAGGTCTGCCCTCCGTACTCATCCCGGACCGCGAGCGCGGCACGCCGCAGATAGTCAGCGGTGTAATCGGGCCCGAGATAACCTCCGTGGCCGAAGATGGAGCCGTACTCCATCAGCCCATTGCGGAGGAAGCTCTCTTGCCCACGCACGACGTCGTCCCCGGTGAAGACGACAGCGCCCGACGGGTCGACGACGCGAGCCGGGATCGGCGGCGCACCCGCGTAAGCCGCGTAGGCGAGCCAGCCCAGGATGCTGAAGCCGAACAGGATCACCAGGAGCGCCGCCTGCACCCAGCCGCGAGCGACGATCAGCCCTCGCCTGGGTATCACCTCAGCCATGGCACACCTCGGTATGGGATAGAGGGCCTCCGTTCCTTCAGCAGGAGTGCCGTCGAGCACGCTCATCCGCAAGGCACGCTGCGCTGGTTGAGCCTACGAGTGCGCCCAGGCAGCTCTGGCGAGTGTCCAAGTCTCAGATATCCTCTCAGATATCCTATGGTGGGCCGCCATCCGCCTCGCGCTTCGAGGAATCCTACGAACGGAGCAGTCACAGCGTATCGCCACTGCCAGAGGCAGACCTGGGACAGGTGTCCCAGGGGCAGCGGGGCATTCGTCCGCGCCGTGGGCGAACGGCATCCCGTCCAGCGAGGAGTATTGAGGTGGTCGAAGGCGTGCTCAGGCCACGTGGGCTAGACGGGAATCCTGCGAGCAGACCGGCCCCTGGCTCTGGCCGTGGGGCACAGCCGTTGCGCCTCGCTCGGCTCCACCTATACAATCTGGTGGCTCGTGACACGGCCCCGGTGGCGGCTGCCCAGCGTGGCGAGCCGCATTTTTGTTACAGGACGATCATGGCCAAACAGAAGCTGAAGACGCACAAGGCGACCGCGCGGCGCTTCGAGTACACGGGCAGCGGCAAGCTCGTCCGTACCCGCCACGGCAAGAGCCATCTGCGGCGCAATCGCTCGAAGCGGGCCAAGCGCGAATACGACGAGATGATGCCCGTTTCCCCCGCGGATGCCCCGCGGGTCAAGCGGCTCATGCCCTATGCCAAGTAGCGGCGCGGCTCCGAGAGAGGTGTAGGAATGACCCGGGTCAAGCGTGGCGTCGCCGCGCACCGCAGACATAAGAAGGTTCTCGAGCTCACCAAGGGGCAGAGCGGGGCTCGCCATAAGCTGTATCGCATCGCCCATGAGGCGATGATGAAGTCGCTTGCCTACGCGTACCGCGACCGGCGGGCGCGCAAGCGCGATTTCCGCCGCCTCTGGATCATGCGGATCAACGCCGCGGCGCGGCAGGAGGGGATCACATACAGCCAGTTCATCGCCGGGCTCAAGCGGGCGGGGGTGGAGCTGGACCGCAAGGTGCTGGCCGACCTCGCCGTGCGCGATGCCGACGAGTTTCGTCGGATCGTGGCGCTGGCGAAGGGGACCGCCTAGCACGTCTCCAGCACCGCGCCCGGGCGCGGTGGGTAGCCGAGCAGACCCTCCAGCGCCTCCGAATCCCTCGGGGGCGCTGTTCACTGTAGGGGAGCAGCCTGTGGTGAGCGATTCGCTTGATGAGATCCAGGCCCTGCGCGATGCCGCGCTCGGCGAGCTGGCCTCGGTGCAGGACGCGGAGGCGCTGGAGCGCTGGCGGGTGGCATACCTGGGGCGGAACGCGCCCCTCAACCAGGTGCTCTCCGGCCTGGGGAAGCTGGCGCCCGAGCAGCGCAGAACGCTGGGGCAGGCGACCAACGCGGCCAAGGTGGCGCTGCAGGAGGCGTATGAGGCCCGCCTGGCGGAGTTGAAGGCGCGCGCTCGGGAGGAGGCGTTTGCCCGCGAGCGGGTTGACGTGACGCTGCCCGGTCGGCCGCTCGCCCCGGGCCGGCTGCACCCGATTACCCAGGTGATCGAGGAGTGCTTGCACATCCTGCAATCGATGGGCTTCCAGGTGGCGTCCACCCGAGAGGTGGAGCTGGATTACTACAACTTCGAGGTGCTGAACATCCCACCCGAGCACCCGGCCCGCGACATGTGGGACACGCTGTACGTCCAGCCGCCGAGCGTGCTACTCCGGGCACACACCACCGCCTACCAGGGGCGGATGATGCAGGAGCTGACGCCGCCGATCCGCATTCTGAACGTTGGCCGCAACTACCGCTTCGAGGCGGTAGACGCCACCCACGAGTGGATGTTTCACCAGATCGACGGCTTCGCAGTGGATGAAGGGCTCACGCTGGCAGACCTCAAGGGCACGCTCACCGCATTCGCGCAGCAGATTTTCTGGCCGACGGTGCGGACACGCTTCCGCTGCGACTACTTCCCGTTCGTAGAGCCGGGCGTGGACATGTCGATCTCCTGCCACGCCTGCGAAGGTCGGGGCGGCGACTGTCCGGTGTGTCGTGGTGCCGGCTGGCTGGAGATCCTCGGGGCGGGAATGGTGCATCCGAAGGTGCTCCAGGCTGGCGGGCTCGATCCGGAGCGCTACAGCGGCTTCGCCTGGGGCATGGGCCCCGAGCGGATCGCGATGATCAAGTACGGCATTCAGGATATTCGCCTGTTCTACGGGAACGACCTGCGCTTCCTGGAGCAGTTCGCGTGAGCCGGTCGGAGGGCGTGTGATGAAGCTGCCGCTGTCGTGGATTCGCGAAATGGTGGCGGTGGAAGTACCGCCGAAGGAGTTGGCGCACGCGCTCACCATGGCCGGGACCGAGGTCGAGAGCCTGCAGCGCGTTGGCGCCGACTGGAAGCGCGTCATCGTCGCCCGGATCCAGGAGCTGGACCGGATGCCGAAGACCGACAACCTGTTCGTCGCCCGGATCGACGGGGGTGAAGGGCTGCACACGGTCGTCACCGGGGCGCCGAATCTGCGGGTGGGCGACAAGGTGCCCTGGGTGCAGCCGGGCGGGGAGCTGCCGGGCGGCTTCCAGATCATGCGGCGCACGTTTCGCGGGGTGGAGTCCGAGGGGATGCTCTGCGCCGCGGACGAGCTGGGCATCGGCACCGACCACGAGGGGATCTACGTGCTCGAACCGAACGCGCCGGTTGGCGTGCCTTTAGAGCAGTACTTTGACGAGACGGTGCTCGAGCTGAAGATCACCCCGAACCGGCCAGACACGATGAATGTGCTGGGCATCGCGCGGGAGATCGCAGCGCTGTTCGGGTTACCGCTCCGACTGCCTTCGTTCGAGCTGCCCGCGGGCGGCCCGTCCGTCGACTCACTGGTGCAGGTCGCGGTGGCGGATCCCGATCTCTGCCCTCGCTACTCCGCCAGCGTGGTGCTCGGGGCACAGGTCCGTCCCTCGCCTACCTGGATGCAGCGCCGGCTCTTCCTGAGCGGAGTGCGGCCGATCTCGAACCTGGTCGACGTGACCAACTACGTCATGCTGGAGGTCGGCCAGCCGCTGCACGCCTTCGACCGGGACAAGCTGGCCGGAACGATCACCGCCCGCCGAGCGCGACCAGGCGAGACGATCACGACGCTGGATGGCCAGGAGCGCGAGCTGCCGCCCGGAACCCTGGTGATCGCCGACGCGCGTGGCGCGCAGGCCGTGGCCGGAGTGATGGGCGGGCTCGCCAGCGAGGTCTCGGAGACGACCCGCGACGTGGTGATCGAGGCGGCGAACTTCGACCGCACCTCGATCCGCCGCACCTCACGCGCGCTACGGCTCGCCACCGAGGCGTCGAAGCGCTTCGAACGCGGGCTGGACCCGGAGATGACCGTGCCTGCGGCGGCCCGGGCAGCGGCGCTAATGGTGGAGCTGGCCGGCGGTACCGCCGCCTCGGGCGTGGCTGACGCCTACCCCGCCCCGCCCGCGCCGCGGATCATCACGACCAGCGCCACGCGGGTGGCCGGACTGCTCGGCAAGAGCTACCCGGTGCCGGAGATTCGCGACGTCCTGGATCGGCTCGGCTTCGCGGTGGAGGTGGCAGGAGAGACGATTCGGGCAACCGTGCCGAGCTGGCGCGTGGACGTGGAGGGACCGGCGGACATCGCCGAGGAGATCGCCCGCATCACTGGATACGAGCAGATCCCCAACACGCTGCCGGCCGGCGCCCTGCCGGAGCCGTATCCCAACCCGGTGCGGCGCTGGGGGCTGAAGGCGAAGCGGGCGCTGGCCGCGGCCGGATTGCAGGAAGTCATGACCTACTCGCTGGTGGACGAGCAGGCTTCAGCGCGGTTGGACAGCGGCGCGCCGTACCCAGCCCCGGTCCCTCCCGCCCCGGGCATCCGCCTGGCGAACCCGCTGTCGATGGAGCTGTCCACGCTCCGCACGACCCTGCTCGGAAGTCTGCTGGAAACCGTGCGCTCGAACCTGCGCCACACCAGCCGGGTGGCGATCTTCGAGCTGGCACGGGTGTACCTGCCGCCGCTGGACCCGCTCCCCACCGAGCAGCACCGCCTGGCGCTCGCGCTCACCGGCCCTCGGCGCCCCACGTCCTGGAGTGAACGTGAGGAGCCGTTCGACTTCTTCGACCTGAAGGGCGCCGTTGAGGCGGCGCTGTCCGCGCTGGGGCTGCGCGACGTGGCCTGGAGGCCAGAAACACACCCAACACTCCACCCGGGGCAGGCCGCGGTGCTGGAGTGGCAAGGACAGCGGGTTGGCATCGCCGGACAGGTGCACCCGGTCGTCGCGGAGCGATTCGAGCTGGATAGCGCCGTCTTTGTCGCCGAACTGGACTTCGAGCTCCTGGCGCAGGTGGCGAACGAAACCCCGCCCATCGTTACGCCACCGCGCTTCCCCGGGGTGGACATGGACATCGCCGCGGTGGTCGACGACACGACGAGCCACGCAGCGGTGGTCGAGGCGATTCGCGCGGCGGGCGCGCCACTGCTCGAGAGTGTTCGGCTCTTCGACGTGTACCGAGGCGAGCCGATCCCACCCGGCAAGAAGAGCCTGGCCTACTCGCTCACCTACCGAGCGCCCGATCGCACGCTCACCGAGGCCGAGGCGAGCGAGGTCCACCAGCGAATCGAGCAGCGGCTGCGCGACCAGTTCAACGCCCAGATCCGAGGCAAGGGCTAGCGGCCTGCGGCGGGCGGGAGACACGGGAGGGGTGGATGCCAGAGCTGGACCTGGTGATGCTGCTGGTCTGGCTCGTGTTCATCATCTTCGGCGGCCTTACCGGAACGGTTCGACAGGTGCTGTTGTTCGTGTCGCTCTACGCTGCCGCCATCCTCGCCGGCACCACCTATAGCTACGCCGCCGCGGCGCTCAAGCTGGCGATCGACGATGCCGTGAGCACCCCGACCCTCAATGGCTACATGCTCTGTCTGCTGTTCCCGGTACTGGCCCTACTGTTCTACCTGGGGCTCGCCTCGGTCTGGCGGGAGACCCAGCCAGCCGGGTCCGCCGCGCGGCGGGTGGACACGGTGGTGGGCGGGCTCATCGGCCTGTTCAACGGGCTGCTGTTCACTGTCGCCGTCTATGCCGCCCTGGCCTTCGCGGCCCAGTCCCGCTGGCCCACGGCAGACAACGCCCGCCTGGCGCTGCTCGACCAGGTCCACCGCTCGGCCCTGCAGCCGGCGCTGCTGGAGAAGCTGCCGGTGGCCTACATCGCCCTGCGGCCCTGGTTTCCGCGTGGCCTGCCCGGCTTTCCGGCGGCGTGAGCGAGCCTGCCCATGAATCCGTCCAGTCTGAATGCCCTCGAGCTCCCCAAAATCCGCGAGTGGCTCGCCTCGCTGGCCGCGTTCTCCGGCGGGCGCGATCTCGCGCTACAGCTCCAGCCCTCGGACGACTTCGCCGAGGTTGAGCGGCGCCTGAGCGCGACGGCCGAGGCGCTGGCGCTCTCCGGCGCGCGACCGAATCTGGGCCTTGGCGGGGTGTATGACGTACGTCCGGCGGTGTCGCGGGCGGAGCTGGGCGGGATGCTCAGCCCCGAGGAGCTGCTGCAGGTGGCTGACCTGCTCGCCGCCGTCGACCGCTGGCGCTCGGCGCTGGCACGGCTGGAGGCGACCTACCCGACGCTGTACCAGATCGTCGCGTCGCTCGACCCACGCCGGGAGCTGCGGGCGGCGATCGCGAACGCCATCGGAGAAGATGGCCAGGTGCTGGACTCCGCCAGCCCGGAGCTGGCGCGGATTCGCCAGGAGCTACGCAGCGCGCACGACCGCCTGCTGCGCCGGCTGCACGAGCTGGTCAATACGGCGAGCTTCCGCCAGGCGCTCCAGGAGCCGATCGTTACCCAGCGCGAGGGCCGCTACGTCGTCCCAGTCAAGGCCGATTCCCGCAGCCAGGTGCGCGGCATCGTCCACGACCAGTCGGCCAGCGGGGCGACGCTCTTCGTCGAGCCGCTAGAAGTGATCGAGCTGGCCAACCGCTGGCGCCAGGCCGAGCGCGAAGAGGCGGCCGAGATCGAACGGGTGCTGCGCGATCTCAGCCAGCAGGTGGCCGGGGCAGCCCCGAGCCTCCACCACAACGTCGCCGCGCTGGCGGAGATCGACCTGCACCAGGCCAAGGCTCGCCTGGCCCGGCAGCTCGACGCCGTTCGCCCTACCTGCCTGCGGCTCCCGCGGCGCCCAGGCGAGCCCGTGCTGCGACTGGTGGACGCCCGCCACCCGCTGCTGGAGCGGACCCTTGGCCGCGCGGCGGTGGTGCCGATCAGCCTGGAGCTGGGCGCCGACTTCGACATCCTGCTGATCACCGGTCCGAACACCGGCGGCAAGACCGTGGCGCTGAAGACCATCGGGCTGCTGACGCTGATGGCACAGTCGGGCCTGTTCATCCCGGCCGCCGAGGGCTCCCAGGTGGCCGTGTTCGCCGGCGTGTACGCCGACATCGGCGACGAGCAGTCGATCGAGCAGAGCCTGTCGACCTTCTCCTCCCACATGACGCGCATCGTGGAGATGCTAGAGACGGTGGACGACCGCTCGCTGGTGCTGCTGGACGAGCTGGGGGCCGGCACCGACCCCGAGGAAGGCGCCGCGCTGGCCCGGGCGCTGCTGGACGAGCTGCTGGCGCGCGGCGCCTTCTGCGTGGCGACCAGCCATTACTCGGAGCTGAAGGTCTACGCCCACTCCACCCCCCGGGTCGAGAACGCCTCGGTCGAGTTCGACGTCGAGACCCTCTCCCCCACCTACCGGCTGCTGGTGGGGCTGCCCGGACGCTCGAACGCGCTCGCCATCGCCAGCCGCCTCGGGATGCCGGCGCGCATCGTGGAGCGGGCGCGGGCGCTGCTGCAGCCGCACCAGCGCCAGATCGCGACGATGATCGAGCAGCTCCAGGAGGACCGGGAGGCGGTGGAGTCCGCTCGGGCGGCAGCGGAGCGCGCCGAGCGCGACGCCGCGATCCTGCGCGACCGGCTGCGTGCCGCACTGGAGGAGGCAGAGCGCGAGCGGGCGCGCGCCTACGAGCAGGCGCGGGCGGAATCCGAGGCGTTGCTGACGGAACTGCGCCGCGAGGTGCGCGAGCTGCGCCGCCGCGCGGAGCGGGCCGGCCGGGACGCGCCGGCTCTCGCGGAGGTGCTGGTGCAGGCCCAGAGGCTACAGCCGATTCGCGCGCCGCGCCGGGCCGCCGCCCCGGAGCCGGCGGGCGGCGAGCCGGAGCTTGCACCCGGCATGGAGGTCCTCGTCCCTTCGCTGGGGGTCACCGGGACGATCCTGTCGATCGCGGACGGGCAGGCGCAGGTGGACGTGCGGGGGATGCGGGTGCAGGTCCGGCTGGACGAGCTGCGGCGGGCCGGCGGCGCCTGCGCCGAGCGGCGGAACGAGCCGCGCCCGCGCGAGGTGACCCTGGAGCGCGAGGCACGCTACGTTCCGCTACAGCTTGACGTGCGCGGCCTGACGCGCGAGGAGGCCTCGGGCGAGGTGGACCGCTACATCCACGACGCCTTCATGGCTGGCCTGCCCCAGGTGCGCATCGTTCATGGCCGCGGCACGGGTGCGGTGCGCGCCGCGGTGCGCGACCTGCTCGGGGGCCACCCGCTGGTCAAGCAGTTCACTCCGGGTGGCCCGGCCGAGGGCGGCGACGGAGCCACGGTGGTCGAGCTGGCGGTATAGACCCGCGAGCAAAGCTCGCGCCACAGCGCCATGCCGCGACTCTGCCCACACTCGCCGCGGGTGGCCTCCTGCTCGCGCCCGCCCTGCTCCCAGGGCGGAGGGGGAGCCTTGCCCTGGCGCCGACCTCGACCTGGCGGCGGCGCAGCGCGCTATACTGGCTCAGGCGTTCGTCTCGCGAGTGCCGCCGAGCCAGGCACTCTCCGTGCATTCTCGTCTCGGACCATCCTCTTCCACGGGAGCGGCCGAAGTGGACATCGTCGAGATCCTGGACCAAATCGAGCGCGTGCTGCGGATCGGCATCACTATCGTCGCGGCCTACCTGGTCGCGCTGTGGATCGCCAGCATCTGGTGGACGTTCCGAGACATCCGTTCGCGCACCACCGACCTGTTCCTCCAGCTTGCTGCGACACTCCTGGTGACGGTCTTCAGCTTCCCGGGGCTGCTGATCTATCTGATCCTGCGCCCGCCCAAGACGCTAGCCCAGCTCTACGAGGAGTCGCTGGAGGAAGAGGCCTTCCTGCAAGGGATCGAGATCCAGACTGCCTGCCCAGTCTGCAAGAACCGCGCTGAGCCGGACTTCATCTTCTGCCCCTGGTGCCAGACACGGCTAAAGCGACTGTGCGTCCGCTGCGAGCGGCCGCTCATGCTCCGCTGGAAGCTCTGCCCCTACTGCGGCCAGACAGTAACGCCACCGGCGCCGCCGCTGGCGGAGACGCCCGAGGCGACAGTGCGCATACACACCTCCTGACCTCCAGCCATCCCACTGTGGTGACCTCGCGCCCGGCCGATCCAGCATGCTCTGATATGAGTACGAAGCGTGGCTCTAGCCAGACACACTCTGAGCACGCGGCGCCGCGACTGTCGTGATCGACCAGGTGCTCGGCGGACGCTACCGGCTGCGCGCGGTGCTCGGCCGCGGCGGGATGGCGACGGTCTATGAGGCCGATGATTCCGTCCTCGGGCGTGAGGTCGCGATCAAGCTGCTCAATCCGGGCCTGCTCCACGATCCCGAGCTCGTCGCGCGGTTCGAGCGCGAGGCCCGAGCCGCGGCCCGGCTGACCCACCCGAACATCGTCTCCGTCTTCGACGTGGGCGGCGATGAGCACAGCCGCTACATCGTGATGGAGCTGGTGAACGGATACGACCTCAAGACGTTGATCGAGCGCGAAGGTCCGTTCCCTCCGTCCCGCGTGGCCCGCCTCGGGATGCAGCTCGCCGAGGCGCTGGCCTACGCGCATAGCCGCGGCGTGGTGCATCGCGACGTCAAGCCGCAGAACATCCTGGTGGACGCGAACGACCACCTCAAGGTGACCGACTTCGGCATTGCGCAGGCGCTGGGGACGCCCTCGATCACCCAGCAGGGTTGGGTGCTGGGGTCGGTTCACTACATGGCGCCCGAGCAGGCACGGGGCGAGCCGACCGGTCCGGCGACCGACATCTACGCCGCGGGCGTAGTCCTGTTCGAGATGGCGACCGGGCGAGTGCCGTTCGCCGGCGCCAATCCGGTCGCAGTGGCGATACAGCGAGAGCGCGGGGTCGCCGACGAGGCCTGGGCGGGAACGCGGGTGCCAACGGCGCTCCGCGCTATCATCGACCGGGCGATGGCGACCGACCCGCGGGCGCGTTTCGCCACCGCGGCCGATCTCCACCGGGCGCTCCAGAACCTGTCCAACGTCGCGGCCCAAGCTACGCAGCGGATTCCGCTCTCACCGCCGGTCCAGCCGCGCGTCGCCACCGCGCCGCCCGTCGCGGAGGTGCGGCGCGGTGCCCCGCGGCCGGCGCCGCCCGGCTCGCGCGGGGGCACCTCCTGGCCGGCCGTGCTCTTGATCGGGCTCCTGCTGTTCCTGCTCGCCGCCGCGGGCGCCTTCGCCGTTGGCCAGCTTCTCAATGGGCAGCCAGGAGCGAGCGCCACAGCCGAACCCCGCCCCACCCGGCCACCGGCGCAGCCGACCGCGCCGCCGCGCCCCACCGCCACCCCGGTCCCGGCAGCCGCGCCGCCCACCGCGGTCCCGGCGAGCCCGACCTCGCCCCCCACCGTGGCCCCCACCGCCACCCCGCCGCCCACGGCGACCGCGACGCCCGTGCCACCCACTCCGACCTCGGCGCCGACGCAGCCGCCGCCGTCACCCACCGTGGCGCTGGTGGCGCTCCCTCCGCTGCTCGGACGCAGCCAGGAAGACGCGGTGGCCAGGCTCTCCCAGCTCGGCCTGGTGGCGGAGGTGCGCCGCGCCCCGAACAACGCCGCTCCCGGCATCGTTGTCGCCCAGGATCCGCCGCCTGGAGCCCAGGTGCCGCCCGGCAGCCACGTGCAGCTCACCGTGAGTAGCGGGCCCGCGCTGGCGGAGGTCCCCGACGTGCGGGGACTGCCGGTCGACCAGGGGGGGCAGCAGCTCCGATCCCTGGGCCTGACGGTGACGGTCAAGGAGCGCAAGAGCGCACGCCCGGCTGGTACCATCGTCGATCAGACCCCAGAGCCGGGGACACGACTGCGACCTGGCAGCTCCGTGACGCTGTTCATCTCGCGTGGAGGGTAGGCGATGCCCCTGATCCCATTCCGAGGCGTACTGCCGACGCTAGCCGACGACGTCTTTATCGCCCCCGGAGCCTACCTGATCGGCGACGTCCGTGCCGCCGAGGGGGCCAACGTCTGGTTCGGGAGCGTCCTGCGGGCCGACTTCGCCGAGATCATCCTCGAACGCGGGGCCAACATCCAGGACAACTGCACCCTGCACACGGATCCCGGTGAGCCGTGCTCCATCGGGGAGTTCGTCGCCCTCGGGCACCACGCGCTTGTCCACAGCGCCACCGTCGAGGCCTATTCGCTGATCGGCATCGGGGCGATCGTCCTGCCCCGGGCGCGCATCGGCAGCGGGAGCATCATCGGCGCCAACGCGCTCGTCACCGAGGGCACCGTGATCCCGCCCCGCTCACTGGTGCTCGGCACCCCGGGCCGGATCATCCGCGAAGTGACCGACGAGGAGTACGAGCAGCGCTGCCTGCGGACGGCGCGCACCTACTTCGCGCACGCCCAGGAGTACCGCCGAGCCGGCATCTCCGGCCGCTAACCGACCACGTGGCTGAGCCGCTGCTCCCGCTACCACGGGCGTTCTACGAGCGACCGACGCTCGACGTGGCCCAGGAGCTGCTCGGCCACCTGCTGGTGCGCCGACTGGGAGACCGGACGCTTTGCGGCGCGATCGTCGAGACCGAGGCGTACGTCGGCCCGGAGGACCTGGCCTCGCACGCCTCACGCGGGCTGACCGAGCGGACGCGGGTAATGTTCGGTCCGGCGGGCCATGCCTACGTGTACCTGATCTACGGGATGCACTCCTGCCTGAACATCGTCACCGAGGCGGAGGGCTATCCCGCCGCGGTGCTGATCCGAGCGCTGGAGCCGGCGGGAGCGCTGGACGGACCGACCAACGGTCCCGGCCGGCTCTGCCGAACCCTGCGGATCGACCGCTCGCTCAACGGGATGGACCTGACCACGGCCGGCCCGCTGTTCATCGCCACCACGCGCTACCTGGAGCCCGCCAGTGTGGCAACCTCCACCCGCGTCGGTGTCGACTACGCCGGAGCCTGGGCCGCGCGGCCCTGGCGCTTCTCCATCCCCGGCAACCCCTTCGTGTCGCGCCCCCACACTCCGCGGCGGCAGCGCCACCAGGCACCGGGCTAACATAGCGCCAGGCAGGACGGCGCGACATTGCCACGGTTCGCGGTCGGCGGCCGGCCGTCTGGCACGCACCGTGTAGACCAAGAATGGAGATGTACGGTGGCCAATCTGATCCGACCGGAGCTCTTCGAAGCACTGAAGCTCATCGATACCCCGACCCTGTCGAACGCGATCGAGCTGTTCAAAGTCCGCGACCGCACCGAGGGGTACCTGGGCGCCGAGATCCGCTGTCTGTTCCCAGACATGGGGACGATGCTCGGCTACGCCCTGACGATCGAGGCGGACAGCACCACGCCCGGCCCCGTGCCCCCGCGCGACGCCTTCTTCGCGGTGTGGGAGGCACTGGAGCAGGCGCCCAAGCCGGCGGTGCTGGTAATGGCGGACGTCAGCCACGACGCGAACCGCGGCTGCCACTTTGGCGAGGTGATGGCCACCACCGCCCTGCGCATGGGCGCGGTGGGACTGGTGACCGATGGCGGGGTGCGCGACCTGCGTGAGGCGGAGGCGCTCGGGTTCCACTACTTCGCCCGCGGCGCGGTCTGCTCGCACGGTAACGCCACGTTCCGGCGTATCGGCGTCCCGGTACAGATCTCCGGGCAGACGATCAACCCCGGTGACCTCATCCACGCCGACCTGAACGGAGTGCTGATCGTCCCTACCGCCATCGCCGAAGACCTGCCCAAGGCGGTGGAGCAGGTGCGGGCACGCGAGCGTCGAATTATGGATTATGTCAAGAGTCCGGAGTTCACCGTCCAGGGCATGCGCGAGATCTTCGCCCATTAGGCGCGAGGCGAGCGGGCGCTGGCACCCGGGACAGCGGGCGCGCTCCGGCGGGCCAGCGCCGCTAGCCGCCAGCCACGAGACGGCTTCAGGCTGGGCCGCTAGCTCCGGAGCAGGGCGCGTAGCCCGCGGAGCAGCAGCCAGGCGTTTGCCCCCCCGGCGAGGACCATCAGTGGGATCGCCCAGGCCGGGAACGACGCCTTGATCGGCCGGAACTCGGCCCGCCCATCCCGGAGGATTTCGATGTAGCCGACCGGCGAGGCCAGGACCCCGCCCCCGCCACGCGCGTCCTCCTCGGTCGTCCCTCTCCGCACCGGGCCTCGGACGCCGAGGCCCCAGCGCACCCTGGCGACCGGGATCACGGTCACCCCGTCTCGCTCCACCGGTGCTCCGAACACCGCCGCGACCGTGGCCAGGCCGCCCAGGCGCTCCGCCAGCCGCTCCACGATCCGGTCCGCGGCTCCAGCAGCCACCGACTCGCCGTGCGGCAACGACTCGAACGACACCATTGATCCCTCCCGCGTCACTCATCCCCTGGCATGCGCCTGCACGCGAGAGGACAGCCGCAGGAAGCGGGCCGGGGCCCGGAACCCCGCTGTTCTTCGACAGCCGGCCGCGACGACGGTCACAATCCAGGGCCCACCACGCCAGCCGAGCGCCAGGGCCGCTGAGGACGGTCTGGTCCCTGGTGGCGCTGCACGATCTCGCGTGACAACTCGGCCTGCTCCCGATCCCGCTCGCCGATGCCACCTTCGACGTCCCGCTACGGTATGGCCTCCCGCTGATCCGTCCGCTCCTCGGGATGCCGAGCGAGCTCCGAGCCAGCCCAGACGGGATAGCCAAGCCTCGGGTACGCTGAGATACAGGCTCCGTCTCGAATGGAGCACGGAGGGGAACGATGAGTGGCGAAGCGACTGGCTCGAATCAATCCGTCGGCGAGCCGTCGAGTGTCACCCGGCATGGGCCAGCGGGGGTGCTAGGCCGACTGTTCGGGCAGTTCGGTCGGCCCTCTGGCCTGCTCGGCCACCTGGCAGGCGTTCTGATGGCTCGCAGCACGGCTGACGACCAGTGGGTTGTCGAGCTGCTGGACGTGCAGCCGGACGATCGGGTCCTCGAGGTCGGATTCGGCCCCGGGGTGGCGGTCACACTGCTCGCAGAGCGGGCCCGGGTGGGCTTCGTCGCCGGGGTGGATCCGTCGGAGGTGATGCTGCGCCAGGCCGTCCGGCGGAACCGCGCCGCCGTCAGGGCGGGGCGGGTGGAACTGCGCCTGGGCACCGTCTCGGCCCTGCCCTACCCCGACGCGCACTTCACCAAGGCGTGTGCAATTCACTCGCTGTATTTCTGGCCCTCCGTCGAGGCTGGTCTGCGTGAGCTGCACCGGGTGCTCGCTCCTGGGGGTCTGCTCGCCCTCGCCGTCCGGATGCAGCGCCCGCAGGCGGGCCGATTCGACCCCTCCCGCTATGGGTTCACAGACGAGCAGGTCGCGGCGGTGGTAGCGACGCTCAGCTTGATCGGCTTCCGGGACGTCTCCACGCAGCGGAAAGCGTTCCGCGGGGAGACGCTCGCGGCCATCCTCGCCCGAAGGTAGGCCAGGGCTCTGGCCCAAGACTGCCCTCGCGTCGCTGGAAGCGAGCCCAGTGCACCCGATCGATAGCGGGCGCGGTTGTTGGCCTCCGGGGGCGATGCTATGATGGCTTCGGGCGGCGCGGGCGGCGATAGCGCCTGCGCTGGTGTGCCTTTCGCAAGCGCCTCGCTTCTGAACGGGCTTCAGCCAGGCGTGGCGACGCGCCTGGCTCCATTGCTTTAGGGGGTACGGTATGCCCACGCGCACGCTCGTCGAGGCGGTCCGTGAAGCGCTCGATGAAGAGATGGCTCGCGACGAGCGGGTGATGGTTCTCGGGGAGGACGTTGGCGTCCACGGCGGGGTGTTCCGCTGCACTGAGGGCCTGCAGAAGAAGTACGGCGAGTACCGGGTGCTGGATACACCCCTGGCGGAGCTGTCCATCGTCGGCATCGCCATCGGCGCGGCGTTCAACGGGATGCGCCCGGTGGCCGAGATCCAGTTCGCCGACTACATCCACCCCGCCTACGATCAGATCGTCAACGAGGCGGCCAAGATCCGCTACCGCTCGAACGGGCAGTTTAGCTGTCCGATCGTGATCCGCGCCCCGTTCGGCGCGGGTGTCCACGGTGGGCTGTACCACTCGCAGAGCGTGGAGGCACTGTTCCACCACGTGCCCGGGCTGAAGATCGTGGTGCCCTCCACGCCGTACGATGGCAAGGGGCTGCTGAAGAGCGCGATCCGGGACGACGACCCGGTGCTGTTCTTCGAGCACAAGCACAGCTACCGGCGGATCAAGAGCGAGATCCCCCCGGGGGACTACACTATCCCGATCGGCAAGGCCGACGTAAAGCGCCAGGGGAGCGACCTGTCGGTCATCACCTACGGCGTGGGCGTCCACTGGGCGCTGGAGGCGGCAGAAGCGGTGGAGCGCAGCGATGGCGTCTCGGTAGAGGTGCTGGACCTGCGGACGCTGCTGCCGCTGGACCACGACGCCATCCGCGCGACCGTGGAGCGGACTGGCAAGGTGCTGGTGTTGCACGAGGACAACAAGACGGGCGGGATCGGTGCCGAGGTGTCGGCGTTCATCGCCGAACAGCTCTTCGAGCATCTGGATGCCCCGGTGCGGCGGCTGGCGGCGGCCGATGCGCACATTCCGTACAGCCCGCCGCTGGAAGCAGCGGTGATCCCGAGCGTGCGCGACGTGGTCGCGGCGATTCGCGAGCTCGCGGCATACTGAACGCCTAGCCCGCACACGGGTGCCTGGAGCCTGGCCTACTAGCTGGAGGAGCGATGCCCACGAGCATCACGATGCCACAACTCGGCGAGTCGGTCGCCGAAGGGACCATTGCCAAGTGGCTGAAGCGCCCAGGGGAGCGGGTGGAGCGCGACGAACCTCTTGTCGAGGTCATCACCGATAAGGTGAACGCGGAGATTCCCTCTCCGGCGGCGGGCGTGCTCGAGCGGATCATCGCCCCGGAGGGCACGACGGTTGCCGTTGGCGCCGAGATCGCGATCATCGGCGACGGCAGCCAGGCCTCGCCGGCGCCCGCGGAGCCGGCGACCACCGCCAGCGCCACCGCGACCATTCAGCAGCAGCGCGAGCCGAGCGTCGAAACCGCCCGGGCCGCCGCGTCCCCGGAGGAGCCGCACGCCGCACCCCCCGTTGGCACCGATGGCGGAACCGCCGGCCTGCTGGAGACCGGGCAGCAGGAGGGTCCCCGCTTCTACACCCCGGTCGTGATGCGCATGGCCCGCGAGCACGGGATCGACCTCTCGAAGGTCGAAGGCACCGGGCTGGGCGGCCGAGTGACGAAGAAGGACCTGGAGCGCTACATCGAGCAGCACCGTCTGGCTGCCGCGCCGACCCCGGTCGCTGAAGCGGCTCCGGCCGCCGTGGCCGCCCCCGCGGCTCCCAGCCCTGCCCCGGCCGCGCCCGCGCCACCGCCTCCGCCCGCGGCTCCAATGCCCGCCGTGGCCGCGGGCGCTGACGAGGAGCACCTGCCCGTCTCGCCGATCCGCAAGGCGATCGCCGAGCACATGGTCCGCAGCCTGGCCACCGCGCCCCACGCCTGGGGCATGGTCGAGGTGGATATGACTGAGGTCGCCCGCCTCCGCGACCGGGTGCAGGCGGACTGGCAAAAGCGCGAGGGCTTCGAGCTGACGTACCTGCCGTTCGTGCTCAAGGCGGTGGCCGAGGCGCTGCGCGAGCACCCGGTTCTGAACGCCACCTGGGACCAGGACCATGTGGTGCTGAAGAAGCGAATTCATCTCGGGATCGCGGTGGCGACGGACACCGGGCTGTTCGTGCCCGTCATCCGCGACGCCGACCAGCTCTCGCTGGTGGGCCTGGCACGCGCCCTGCGGGCGCTGGTGCAGAAGGCACGCGCCGGCAAGCTGACGCTGGAAGACGTGCAGGGCGGCACCTTCACGGTAAACAACACCGGGGCGCTGGGCTCGATTCTCTCGCAGCCGATCATCAATCAGCCGCAGGCAGCCATTCTCACCACGGAGGCGGTGGTCAAGCGTCCCGTGGTCCTGGAGAACGACGCCATCGCCATTCGCCAAATGATGAATCTCTGCTGCTCGTTCGACCACCGCGTCCTCGATGGCGCGCAGGCGCTACAGTTCTTGAACGCGGTGAAGCGCCGGCTGGAGAGCTACCGTCCCGACAGCGCCGTTCTGTAACGCCAGCCGGGCAGCGCTGCCCGGCTGGGCCGCGGCCCAACCGGCTAGAATGTGGACGCCGCGCCTGCGCGGTGCCTGGAGAACGAGATGGCCCTGGATGAGCTCCCCGTCGTCAACGTGCCCCGCACTCGGCCTTTGACGGCGGACGCGCCACCAGCCGTCGGCCCCCGGCCCGACTGGCTGAAGGTGAAGCTCCAGCCGAACCCGAACTTCTACGAGCTCAAGCGCCTGATGCGGGAGCAGGGTCTGCACACCATCTGCGAGGAGGCACGCTGCCCCAACATTACCGAGTGCTGGGGCAATCGAACCGCCTCGTTCCTGATCCTGGGCGACGTCTGTACCCGCAACTGCGGCTTCTGCTCGGTGACGACGGGGCGACCGCTCGGACTGGACTGGGGCGAGCCGGCTCGGCTGGCCGCGGCGGTCGAAAAGCTGGGGCTCCGCCACATCGTCGTCACCTCCGTCACCCGCGACGACCTGCCAGACGGTGGGGCGATCATCTTCGCAATGACGATCCGCAAGCTGCGCGAGCGCGTCCCCGACTGCGGGGTGGAAGTGCTCATCCCCGATTTCCAGGGCAACTGGGAGGCGCTGAAGCTGGTGCTGGACGCGCGGCCGGACATCCTGAATCACAACATGGAGACCGTCCCGCGTCTGTACCGGCGGGTGCGCCCCAAGGCCATCTACCGGCAGTCGCTGGAGCTGCTGGGGCGGGCCAAGGCGCTGGCGCCCGAGGTGCTGACGAAGTCCGGGCTGATGGTGGGCCTGGGAGAAACCGAGGCAGAGCTACTTGGCGTCTTCGAGGACCTGCGCCGGCGCGAGGTAGACATCCTGACCATTGGTCAGTATCTCCGGCCGACGCTGAGCCATCTCCCCGTGGAGCGCTACTACCGGCCAGAGGAGTTCGCCCGGCTGAAGGAGCGCGCCAGCGCGATGGGCTTCCGCCACGTCGAGTCCGGGCCGCTCGTCCGCTCGTCGTACCATGCCCACGAGCAAGTCCAGCACGCCGCGGCCGGAGGCTAGGCTGGCCGTGCGGGCCCCCGCCTGGATCGCCCTGTGACCGACGAGCCGAACGAGGTCTCCTACACAGGAGACGTAGCGCAGACCGAGCGCGCCGCCCGCCGGGCCGTCGTAGAGCCGCGCCCGCCCACTATCTCAGAGCTGCGCCTGACCGTGGGCGACGGGTTCAAATTCGGCTGCGGCCTGATGATGGCCGTCGGGATCGCCCTGCTGGCGGGGCTGCTGGCGCTCTCGATCGGGTTTCTGCTCGCCAGCCTGCTCGGCATCCCGCTGCCGATCGCCTGACCCGGTGCCCCGGTCCACCACGACACAGCGGACGAATCCAGAGCGCCGGTGCGGCATGGCGCTAGTCTGACACCCGTGCCTGGTGCGCGAGCAGGATCGCCTCGGCCACCTCGCGCATGGATTTGCGGCTGTTCATGCTGATCTTCTGGATGCGCCGGAATGCCTCCTGCTCGCTGAGACCCTGCGTGTCCATGAGCACGCCCTTGGCACGCTCGATGAACCGCCGCGCCTCCAGCGCGTCGCGCGTGTCGCGCAGCTCCTTGAAGCGGGCCAGCGCAACCTCAATAGCCGGAACCAGCTCTTCCTCGCGGAACGGCTTGATGACGTAGCCGACCACCCCGGCGGAGATCGCGCCGTCGACGAACTCCTTAATCGAGTGCGCGGTCACCAGGAGCACTGGCGCGATGCGCTCCTCGGCCAGGACCTTGGCGGCCTTGATTCCGTCCATCTCATCCGGCCTGTCCGATTCGAAGATGATGTCCATGATCACCAGGTCGGGCCGAAGCTCGCGCGCCAGGCGGATACCCGTTTCCGCGTCGCCTGCCTCCCCCACCACCTGGTAGCCGAGGTTGACGAGCATCTCGCGCATGTCGGTCCGGGTCATCGACTCGTCGTCTACCAGCAAGACTCGTTTCTGCGTCACCGTATTCTCCCGTTCAGCTCACCGCCGCCTTGCGCTCGTTGAACTGCCGGCGCGGGAAGGTAATGCGGATGCGCACTCCAACGCCGTTCTCGAGCTCGAAGCGTCCCTTCAGGTCTTCCTGGACCAGCGTGCGGACGATCTGCAAGCCCAGCCCCCCATCGCGCTCGACATCGAAACCCTCCGGCAGGCCGGACCCGTTGTCCTCGATCTCGATACACATGCTATCCGGGGTCTGCCCCAGGCGCACCCAGATATCGCCCTGGTCGAGCCCCGCATACCCATGCTCAACCGCGTTCTGCAGCAGCTCGTTGACGATGAGCGCGCACGAGGTCGCCTGCTGGCTGGGGAGCAGGAACTCGCTGGTGCCGTCGAGGTGCAATTGGATGTGCTTGTCCGGGTCCAGGGTACCCTGGACGATCCCGTTCATGATCCGATTGAACACTTCGTGCATGTTAATGACGCGGGACTCATCCTTCGAGAGGAACTCGTGCACTACGGCGATACTCTGAATCCGGCTCACGCTCTGCCGGAGCAGCTCCGCGACCTCGGGTGAGGAACGACGCGCCTGCATCCGCAGCAGCGCGGCGATCGTTTGCAGGTTGTTCTTCACCCGATGGTGGATCTCGTGAATCATCGCCGTCTTGATCTTGAGCTCCTGCTCCTTGCGCACCTCGTCGGTGATGTCCTCGATAAAGATGAGCGCACCCGCGCAGCCGTTGCCGTTAGCGCCCCGCCGCCGGAACCAGCCGCCGCTGCCTGTGCGCAGCAGCGGAATTACCTTCTTGATCCAGATTACATCTTGCTCTTCGATCCGCTGCTCCAGACACTCGCCGTGCTCCATCGCCTTGAAGCAGATATACTCGTTGGTGTCGAGATCCGACAGCAGCGTATTAACGAGATTCTCCATGTAGCCGAGCCGGAGATACATATTCTCGGCCACAGCGCTGATGTAGCGGATGACGCCCCGCTCGTCGATCACCAGGATCCCGTCGTGCAGCTTCAAGCGGCTGATGCGCTCCGCGCCCCTCACCCGCCCCTGCAGTACCAGGTCGCGGAACTGGGCGATCGCGCGCCGGAGCTCCCCGGACTTCTTCCGCTGGCGCTGATGCTCGGGCATCGCCATCTCGCTCTGCAGCACGCCGATAACGGCCCCCGATGGGCCGAGGATCGGGAAGAATTCCTGCATGGTAGGCGCGCCACGGACGAGCGCCCCGCTGACGACGGCGTGTCGGCGGCCCTGGCTCAGCAGGCGCTGGAGCAGCGCCGCGCGGTCACCGCTATACCGTCGCCCCACCAGGGACGTGGTATGCAGCGACGGCACCGAGGCCGGGGGCGCGTGCGCGAGCACCACCGGCTCTCCACGCGGGTCGTAGCCGACGATGCTGCTGTCCGCGTGGGTCACGTCGGCCAGCAGCGGCAACGCGCGGATGATGCGCTCCAGGTGCTGCTGATCCTCCAGAGACAAGCGGGGCGAGAGAGACAACGCCTGCTTCACCGTGGTACCGGGGCCCGATGGCGAGTGTGCCGCGTCCCATTATATGCGCCAGAGGCGCCCCGAACGTGCCTGCCCGCTACCTCGCCCGGGGAGCGCTAGGGGTGAACCGGACTGGCAGGGACACCACCCCGTTCAGGAAGAAGCCGCGGGCCGGCTGGAGCGGGGCAGTGTCCCGACGCTCCAGGTCCGGAACGCGATCGAGCAGCGCCTCCAGAGCGACACGGGCCTCCAGCCGCGCCAGCGGCGCCCCGAGGCAGAAGTGGATGCCGTGCCCAAAGGCGAGGTGCGGATTCGGCGCCCGGGTGATCTCGAAGCGATCGGGGTGCGGGAAGCGGGCCGCATCACGATTGGCCGAGGCGATCCAGCTCAGCACCCGCTGGCCGGCCGGGATCCGCTGTCCGCGCAGCTCGACGCTCCTAGCCGCGACGCGGCCGACGACGCGCACTGGGGAGCGGTAGCGCAGAACCTCCTCCACCGCGCCCGGCAGCAGCGTCGGGTCGGCCAGCAGCCGCGCCCACTGCTCGGGATGGTCCAGCACGGTGAGCACCGCGTTGCCAATGAGATGGGTCGTGGTGAGGTTCCCGGCCACGAGGAGCAGGATGCAGAACGCCACCAGGTCGAAGTCCGACAGGCGCTGGCCGTCGATCTCCGCCTGCACCAGGCGGCTGATCAGGTCGCCGCGGGGCTGCGCCCGCCGCTCCTGAAGGACCTGGAAAAAGTAGACCACGATCTCCTGCATCAGCGGCGAGGGGGCCGAGGAACCCGACAGCACCCCATCCGGCTCCGCGTCCTCGGTCGCCGCTGCCAACGCGTCCGACCAGCGCTTGAACGCCGCTCGGTCCTCCACTGGGATGCCGAGCATCTCCGCGATGACGATCACCGGCAACGGCGTCGCGAAGTCCTCCATCAGGTCCATCTGCCCCTGCTCAGCGACGCGATCCAGGAGCTGATGTGCCAGCGCCCGGATGCGTGGTTCGAGCGCGGCAACCGCGCGGGGAGTGAACGCACGCGATACCAGGTCGCGGAGCTGGCGGTGCCGCGGCGGATCGGTCGTCAGCAGGCTGGGAGAGCGAGGCTCGCCCTGGGCGCGCGGGTTGAGATTCCGGCGTGACGAAAAGGAGGTGTAATCGGCGAGCACCGCCTGGATATCGTCGTAGCGGAAGACGTTCCAGGTGCCATCGTGCTCGTTGAACGCGACCGGGTGCGTCCGGCGCATCGCCGCGTACCAGGAGTACGGGTTGAACCGGTCAGGCGGCCAGGGAGGCGGAGCCTCCCCGAGTGCAGTATCCACACGACCTCCGCTGGCTGGCGGGCACCTTCGGGCCCGCTGCATGCAGCGTACCATTGCGCTGGCGCCGGCACAGTCTCTGCAGCAGCGGGGTGAGCGTGGAGCGCCAGGCTCCCGAAGGAAGGAGAGGACCATGCGACGCGCGAATGCCCAGGCGCAGCTCGACGCGCTACGCGACCAGCTCGAGACGATTCAGAGCGGTCTACAGGACCTGGTAAACCAGATCAATCTCCTCGGCGCGCCCCAGCCACGCGGTCCGCTCGGCCTGACCAGCCCGTTCGGCCGCAAGAGCGCCAGCCAGCGCTTGTGGGACCGGCTGTCCACGCTCCAGTCGCGGGTGACGGACGAGGCGCTGCCGGCGATCACTGGCCAGCCCACGGGTCCAGACTGGGGCGGCGTCTTCATCGGGCTGGCCCTTGTGCTCGGCGCGGTCGGCGCGGCGCTGCTGTGGATGGGCGGGCCGCGCCGCGCCGCGGATACGCTCACCGCCACCTGGCGCCAGTACGCCGGGAGCCGCGACGGCCGCGAAGCCCGCTCGACGGTCGGCGCCGGCTAGGGGGTTTCGACCGGAGCCTCCCCGGCTGCGCCGCGCTGCGCGTAGCAGCGGCAGCCCGGCTCGTCGCGCCCGCGGACACCGGCCCGGAGCGGCTCGCCGGCCCATTGGGCGGCACTTCGTGCTCCTCGCCGGGGCTGGTGGCGCGGACTGGCTCTCGGCCGCGAAGCGCGTCGCGGAGCGGCTGGGTGTGGAGCTCGGCGCCTACCAGTTTGGAGTGGACCTTCTGGACGCCGCGGGCGCGGACGCGCCCGAGCTCGGTCCGGGCGGGACGCTGCTGGTCCGCCCCGACGGCTTCGTCGCCTAGCGCGCCGAGACTGCCGCGGAGCCAGAGTGCGCACTGGAGGAGGCGCTGGCCAGCGCGCCCGCGGCGCGCGACCGCCAGCCGAACGCGCAATGTTCGCCAGAGGTCGTAGGGGGTAGAAGTCCCGGAGCGCCGACCCGATCACGGGGCGCGCCCGCTCCGCCCCGGACGGCGCTCCGGTCAATCCGCGGGAGAATCCACACAAACCCCGGTTCGCTGTGGCATTATGCTCCCGCGCCACGCCGGCGTGGGAGCATGCGTGTGCCCGCACGTCCATCCCTGGAATCGCTGAGCCGTCCGCTCGCCCTGCTCGTGGCGGCGGCGTTTCCCGTGCTCGCCGGTATCGTCGGCGAGGTGATCGACCTCGCGCTCGGGACGCAGGGCTGGTGGATCGCACTCGGCTCGCTCGGGCTCTGCTTCGGCGCGCTCTTCCTGGCCGCCCACGCCACCCGCGCGCCCGTTCCCTAACGGCCGACCCGCGCCGAATCAGCCGCTGCGTCGGTAGCGCACGACGTCCAGAATCGCCTGCCGAATCTCCGCGTCCGCCGGCAGCGCCAGCTCCCGCAGGCTGGCGGCGGACGGGATGGGAACATGTTTGGCGCCGACGCGCCGAATCGGCGCGCGCAGCGCGCCGAAGGCGGCCTCGGCCACCGTCGCCGCGATCTCAGCGCCGATCCCGCCGATGCGCCACGCCTCGTGGACCACCACCAGCCGCCCGGTCCGTTCTACGGAGGCGAGCAGCGTCCCCGTGTCGAGCGGCGCGATCGTGCGGAGATCGAGCAGCTCAACCGACACGCCCTCGTCCTCCAGCTCTTCCGCGACCCGCAGCGCCCGGTGCACCATCCAGCCCGTCGCCGCGACCGTGACGTCGCGGCCCTCGGCCAGCACCTGGGCCCGACCGATCGGGACGACATGCTCGCCCTCGGGTACGGCCTCCCGCACCCCATGGTAGAGCGACATCTGCTCGAAGAACAGCACCGGATTCGGGTCACGGATCGCGGCGATCATCAGACCCTTGGCGTCGCTTGGCAACGCGGGCATGACGACCTTCAGCCCGGGCACATGGCAGAACCAGGACTCGAACGATTGCGGGTGGCCGCGGTAAGGGCCATCGCCGACGCGGGTTCGCACCACCAGCGGCACCTGGCCGCGCCCGGCGGTCATGTAGTGGATATTGGGCGCCTGGAGCACGAGCTGATTCATGGCGCAGGGGAGGAACTCGCCGAAGGAGATCTCCACGATCGGCCGCTGGCCGAAGAGCGCTGCCCCGATGCCCGCCCCGACCATCGCCGCCTCCGAGATCGGCGCGTCCCGCACCCGGTGCGGGCCGAACTCCTCGTACAGTCCCCGCGCCCCCTGCATCGAGCCGCCGAACGGGCCGATGTCCTGGCCGATGAGCAAGACGCGGGGGTCGCGGCGCATCTCGTAGGCGATGCCATCCACGATCGCCTCCACGAACGTCATCCGCCGCGTTGCCGTAACCGTCACGCCGCCCCCCTCACGCAAACACCTCGCCAATCCCCAACTGCTCCCACCCGGCCGGGGGATCCTGCTCCGCCTGGCTGAACGCCGCGGCGACCTCCGCCTCGACCGTTCGGCGCACCCGCTCGATCTCTGCCTGGCTCAGCACGCCCTGGTCCAGCAGCCGCGTCTCGAGCAGCGTGATCGGATCGCGCCGGGTCCACTCGTCTACCTCGGTCGCCGGGCGATACAGCGCTCGATCGGCCGCCCAGTGGCCGCCCCAGCGGTACGCTCGGGCCTCGATGAGCGAGGGGCCATCGCCGCGCCGAGCGCGGGCGACCGCCGCGGCCACGACCTCATGGACGGCCAGGACGTCCGTCCCATCCACCGCCACGCCGGGAATGCCGTAGCCGGCAGCGCGGTCGACGATTGGCGCGGCGGTGACGCTGGAGAGGTGGAGCGAGATGGAGTACTGGTTATTCTGCACCACCACAACCAGCGGCAGCTTCCAGACCGCGGCCAGGTTGAGGCTCTCGTGGAAGTCGCCCCGGTTGGTGGTGCCGTCGCCCACGCTGAGGACGACCACCTGGTCGCCGCCGCGATACGCGATCGACAGCGCCGCCCCGGCCGCAACCCCAATGCTCGTCCCGAGGTCGCCGGCGACCCAGGGGACGACATTCAGGTCGGCCGGGCCGGTGAACGGGACGGAGCGGCCCAGCGAGTAGCCGGTCGCCTTGCCCAGCGCCTGCGCAGCCAGGCGGCGCGGGTCGGCGCCACGCATGGCGTAGATCACGAACGGGCCGCGGTAGTGTGGCGCGGCGATATCGTCCGGGCGGAGCCCGAAGAAGGCACCGACCAGGATCGCCTCCTCACCCTGGGCCGGAAACCAGCGGGGATTCCGGCGGCAGCATTCGGCCTCCATGATCCGGCTGAACAGCATCCAGCGGTGCATGGCGCACCAATGGTCAGCGGAAGGCGACACCGCGCGACTCTCCAGGACGCCGTAGCGTGGTGGCAAGATCAGCGAGGCGAGGCTTCACAGCAGCCCTGCCAGCACAGGGACTTAGCGGAGCGGCCGCGAAGAGGGAGGGGATGGCTCGGCGGCTGGCGCCGCCCCCGGCGCGCGCTCCCGCCGCACCTCGTTGCGCAGCCAGCGGACTCCGGCCATCGTGACGTGCAGGCTGCGGGCATCGGGCAGGCCGTCCTCGCCAGGCGCGAGCACCCCGGTCGCCAGGCCGAACTCCGAGATGGCCACCTTCACCGCGGCGACCACGTCGGCCCGCTGCATCGTGATGCCCTCTTGCTCCAGGCGCTTGACGACGTCCGCGGCATGCGGGGCTCGCCCGCCGCGCTTGGCGACTAGCGCCTCAGCCTCCAACTCACCGATGGCGGCGAGGACCACCGCCAGGGCATCCGGCTCCGACCCAAACGCCCGCCGCTCAGCGTCCATATTTGCTCAAGTTGGCGGCCCGCACCTGGCCGCTCGTCGGCGCTGGCGCCATCAGCTCACTGGCTGGCTCGCGGTACAGCGTCCCACCGCAGCGACAGCAGCGCAGCCGCCCCTCCCCGACCCGCAGCGGGAGCACGCAGTTGGGATTGTGAAGGAACCGACCGCTCACCACCTGGCCTACCAGCGCTTCGCACATCAGGCAGCGCGCGTCCCAAATGGCCGTCGCCTCACCCATTGTTCCCCCTTGGCGCCCGGTCGTCGCGTTGGGAGCAGTATACTCGCCGGCGGGATTTCCTGGTGCCGCCTTAGCGATACCAGCCCGAGGCGCTGTACTTGTAGCGGCCGCTGATGAGCGCCCCTTGCTCGAAGCGATTCAGGCGCAGCTCCGACAGGTCAAGCGATGGCCGGCCGTCGAGCGCCCACTCCACCAGAAGCTGCCCGACGATCGGGGCGTACTTGAAGCCGTCCCCGCTATAGCCGCAGTTCACGAACAGCCCCTCAGCGCCTGGCACCCGATCGATCACCGGGTGCAGATCGGGGCTCATATCGTAAATTCCCGAGTAGCCGCCGCGGAACACCGAGCGCCGCATCACCGGGAAGCGCCGCCACATGTGGTCGCGGTGCGACTGCACCACGTCCCAGTCGGCCGTCTCGGGATAGGTGTCCGGGTCGGGCACGTGCTGCTCCTGGAGCGGGTCCATCCCACCAACGAACAGGATCTCGCCCGGATGGTCACGGACGTAGTTCGCCTGGACGAAGTCGGCGATTCCGGGCGGCCGCGGGCCATAGTCCGCCGGCCGCCGGAACAGCGCGATCTGCGCCCGGGCCGGCTCGACCGGCACCTGGACGCCCAGCGGCTTGAGGAGCTGCGGCGCCCAAGCGTTGGCCGCGTTGAACACCAGCGGGGCGGAGATCTCGCCAGCATCGGTCTGAACCCCGACCACTCGGCCCGACGATACGGCGATGGCACGCGCCGCGATGCCCACCCGGATCTCCGCGCCCAGCCGCCGCGCCGCCTCCGCCACCGCGTTGGTCGCCGCGAAGCCGTCGGCGACGCCGGCGTCCGGCTCGTAGGCGATGCCAGCGACGTCGTCTAGCGCGATCTGCGGCACGATCTCCCGCAGCTCCTCGGGGCTCAGCATCCGGGCGCTGGATCCGAATTCGCGCTGCATCTCCACGATCCCGCGCATCGCCGCCACGTCCGCCTCCGGCACCAGCCAGACCCGGCCGCAGCGGTCGTACGGGGAGGCCTTCGTGCCGTACACCTCGCTGAAGTTCAGCCAGGTCTCCAGCGCCTTCACCCCAAGCCGAACCTTGATCTCCGTTCCAAAGTGAGAACCGATCAGCCCGCCGGTCTTGCCACTTGCCGCACTGGCGATGGCGGTCTTCTCCAGCAGCACCACCTTCTTCACCCCGCGCCTGGCGAGGTGGAAGGCGATGTTGGTGCCATGGATACCACCGCCGATCACGACCGCGTCCGCCGTCTCTGCCATGGTCTCCCTCTCCCGCACTAGCGAAGAGCGCCAGCGCTACTCCACGATGGTTCGATTCTGCTCGCGAAGGAATTGCTGGACGTAGTAGGGGCCCAGCGCGCCCTTGCCGCTCGTCCCGCTGTACTTCCAGCCGACGAACGTCTGCGCCCCCGGCCAGGCGCCCGTCGTCGCCCCGCCCCGTCGGTTGGCGTACAGCACGCCGGCTTCAACCTGGTCGAAGAAGCGCTGGATCTCGGCCTGATCCCGGCTGAAGATCCCGGCGGTGAGCCCGTAGTCCGTCTTGTTCGCCTCGGCGATCGCTTCATCCAGCGACTCGACAGGCGCAACCACCAGGAACGGCAGGAACAGCTCCTCGCGGAAGAACGGGTGATCCTTCGGAAGGCCATCGACGATCGTCGGCTGCACGTAGTAGCCGAGGTCGTAGTCGCCGCCGCGCAGGATATCGCCACCGCTGACGAACCTCCCGCCCTCCTCTCGCGCCTGCTCGGTGACGCGCTGAAACTTCTCGTAGGCGCCGCGATTGATAACCGGGCCCATATAGGTCTCGCGCCGGGTCGGATCTCCCACGTTCAGCCCGGCGGTGAACCGGGCCAGCGCGTCCAGGAAGTCGTCGTACACCCGCCGGTGCACGTAGGCCCGCGAGGCGGCGCTGCACTTCTGGCCGCTGAAGCCGAAGGCCGAGCGCGCGGTTCCCTCGGCCGCCGCCGCCAGGTCGGCGCTCGCGCTGACGATCACCGGGTTCTTGCCGCCCATCTCCGCGATCACCGGGCGGGGCCGCCCCTGAGCCGCCTGGCGGTAGACACGCATCCCGACGTCGCGGGATCCGGTGAAGATCACCCCGTCGACCGCGGGGTTCTCCGCCAGCTCGTCGCCGATCGCTCCACCCGGCCCGGTCACGACGTTGAAGACCCCCGGCGGGAGCACGGCAGCGAAGCACTCGTACAGCAGCAGCCCCGCCAGCGGCGTATCGCTCGCCGGTTTGAAGACGACCGTGTTCCCGGCGACCAGCGCCCCGGCGGACATCCCGGTGGAGAGCGCGATCGGGAAGTTGAACGGTGCAATCACTGCGAATACCCCGAACGGCCGCATCACGCTCCAGTTGCGCTCGCCTGGCGCGACCTGCTTCATCTCGATGACGAAGCCGTGATGCCGCTCCATCTGGTCGCAGTACTCGCGGATCAGGTCGCCCGCCTCCTCGATCTCGCCCAGCGCCTCCATGCGGCTCTTGCCACACTCTACACCGAGTACCGCGGCGATCTCGAACTTCCGGCGGACCGTGATCTCATCCGCCGCCTGCCGCAGCAGCGCCACCCGCTGCTCCCAGGGGGTCCCGCTCCAGCCCGGGAACGCGGTGCGCGCCGCCTCGATCGCCAGCCGCGCGTCCTCGCGCGTCCCCTGCTGAAAGCGGCCGATGACGACCCGGGTGTCATTCGGGCTCAGGTCCTCGAACTCGCTGGACGCCCAGCGCGGCTGACCAGAGACGTAGAAGGGGTAGCGTGCTCCCAGCCGCGCCCGCACCTGCTGGAGCGCTTCGTCGTACAGGCGGTGCATCTGGGCGAGCGCGGCGGGATCAGTGGTGGTGTAGGTGATCTTCGGGGTGGTCTGCGTGGCGTCGTTGCCCATCGCGGTCTCCCTCTCCTCGCTCTGGCACGGGCTGCAGAGCGATCTCTTGGAGGCCAGTATAGTCGTTTGACACCCCGCCGGGACCGATGCTACCGTGCGCCAGGCTGATTAGACCTGGGGGCAGCGGTGCGAGGAAGCATCTTCGAGTATCTGGAGCGGTACGACTACGAGAACCTGGTCCTGTGCCAGGACCGATCCGTGGGGCTGAAGGCGATCATCGCCTTGCACGACACAACCCTCGGCCCGGCGACCGGCGGGACGCGGATGTGGACCTACGACTCGGAGCTGGACGCTATTGAGGACGCGCTCCGGCTTGCCCGCGGGATGACCTACAAGTACGCGGCGGCCGGGGTGAATCTGGGCGGCGGCAAGTGCGTCATCATCGGCGACCCGAAGACCGACAAATCCGAGGCGCTGTTCCGCTCGCTCGGCCGCTTCATCGACCGCCTCAATGGCGCCTACCTGACAGGCGAGGACGTCGGGACAACCCTGCGCGACATGGAGTACCTGCGGATGGAGACCCCATACGTCGTGACGCTGCCCGCCTCCTGGGGCGGGGCCGGGCCGATCGCCCCAGCCACTGCGTTCGGGGTGCTGCAGGGAATGCGTGCCTGCCTGCAAGAGGTGTTCGGATCGGATAGTCTCCAGGGCCGCTCCGTCGCGCTGCAGGGCCTGGGCGCGGTTGGCTCCGAGATGCTGGCACTGCTGGTGGAGCAGGGGGCGCGGGTAGTGGTCTCCGACATCGACGCCGACAAGGTGCGCCAGGCCGTCGAGCGCTACGGAGTGGCCGCGGTCGCCCCGGAGGAGATCCACGCGCAGGAGGTCGACGTGTTCTGCCCTTGCGCGCTGGGCGGCATTTTGAACGACACAACGCTGCCGCAGCTCCGCTGCAAGATCGTCGCCGGTTCGGCCAACAACCAGCTCCGTGAGGAGCGCCACGGTGAGCAGATCGAAGAGCTGGGGATCGTCTACGCCCCCGACTACGTCATCAACGCCGGCGGGACGATCTTCGACACCGACCGGCTCAACCCCGGCGGCTTCAACCGTGAGCGGGCGATGACGAACGTTTCGCGCATCCGCGAAACGATGGCGAGTCTGCTGAAGATCCGCCGTGACGAGGGCATCCCTACGTACCGGGCGGCGGACCTGCTGGCCGAGCGGCGGATCGCTGCGGTTCGGGCGGCCAAAGCGCTGGATGCGCGGCCGCGCGTCGGCGTCGCGGACATCTGGCGGCACCAGTGAGCGGAGTGAGACGACGATGAAGCTGCAGGGCAAGGTGGCGATCATCACCGGGTCGTCGATGGGCATCGGCGAGGCGATGGCGGAGGCGTTCGGGGCGGAAGGGGCCCGGCTCGTGGTCAACTCCCGCTCCCAGGAGCGAGCGCGAACCGTCGCTGACCGGCTCACCTCGCAGGGCGTGGAGGCGATCGCGGTCCAGGCGGACGTCAGCCGCAAGGCCGACTGCGAGCGGCTGGTCCGGGCCGCGGTGGACCGCTGGGGCCGGCTGGACATCCTGGTCAACAACGCGGGGGTCAACGCCATCCGGCCGTCGCTGGAGCTGTCGGAGGAGGACTGGCGGCGGGTGCTGGATACGAACCTGAGCGGCGTCTTCTTCGCCTGCCAGGCGGCTGGCCGCCAGATGGTGCAGCAGGGCAGCGGAACGATCTTGAACGTCTCGTCGATCTATGGCCACGTCGGTGTCCCGCGCCGGGCGGCATATGTCTCCACCAAGCACGCGGTGCTCGGGCTGACCAAGGTGCTCGCGGTCGAGTGGGCCCGCTACGGGGTCCGGGTGCTCAGCATTGACCCCGCCTACATCAAGACCCCGCTCGACGAGATGGACCAGGCGACCGGCGACTACACCGACGCCGACATCATTCGGCGCACCCCGATGGGCCGCTTCGGGACGCTGGCGGATGTCGCCAGGGCGGCGGTCTTCCTGGTATCCGACGACGCGGCGTACATCTCCGGCTCGTCGCTGCTGGTCGACGGCGGCTGGATCGCCTATGGAGCCTGGTAGCATGCCGACGCCGTCCCGCCCCCGCCTGGTCGTCGTCGCCGGACCCAGCGGCGCCCCCTCCGGCCTGGTCGAGCGCGTCGCCGACCTGGTCGACATGACCGTTGCGACGAACGAAGACGAGCTCCGGGCGCAGCTCCCGGAGGCCGAGATCCTGCTAATCTGGGACTTCAAGACGCGCGCGCTGCGCGACCTCTGGCACCTGGGGAAGAACGTCCGCTGGGCGCACTCGGCCGCGGCCGGCGTCGACGCGCTGATGTTCCCGGCGCTGCGCCAGAGCGAGGTGGTGGTGACTAACGCCCGCGGAGTCTTCGACGCCCCGATGGCCGAATATGCCCTGGCGCTGCTGCTGTACTTCGCCAAACGGCTCGACGTTGCCAGCGCCCAGCAGCGCGAGCATCGCTGGCAAGGCTACCTGTCCGCGATGCTCGCCGGCAGCACGCTCGCAATCGTCGGGCTCGGCTCCATCGGCCGCGCGCTCGCCGTCCGGGCCCGCGCCCTGGGGATGCGCGTCGTCGGCGTCCGGCGCAGCGGGGCGCCCGACCCGAGCGCCGACCTCATCTATCCGGTCGATCGGCTTCGCCAGGCGCTGGCCGAGGCGGACTACGTGGTGATCTTTACCCCGCTCACTGAGGAGACGCGCGGGCTGTTCGGCCCGGCCGAACTGGCGGCGATGAAGCGCAACGCGGTGCTGGTGAACCTGGGCCGGGGGGGTATCGTCGACGAAGCCGCGCTTCTGGCGGCGCTGCGGGAGGGACGGATCCGCGCCGCCCTCGACGTCTTCGCCCAGGAGCCGCTTCCGCCAGACAGCCCGCTCTGGGACGCGCCGAACCTGCTGATCTCGCCGCACGTCGGCGGAGATGACGACGAGGCCAACAACCGGCTGCTGGACGCCTGGGCCGAGAACGTCCGGCGCTACGTCAACGGCGAGCCGCTGCTGAATCAGATCGACAAGGCCCGCGGCTACTAGCCGCCCGGCCGCGGGTTAGGCGCCGCCGGGGATGTTCGGGAGCGACGACAGCCCTTCGTGCGTATCCTCGCGCTCGCCAGCGGGTGTAGCGCTGAACTGCGCCCCGGTGGCGCCATCCTTGATCTCGAAGCTGAACGTGAGTCCGTTCTCGAGCTGCAGCTCCCCGCCAACCACGCTCGCCTGCTCGAAGATCTGCTCGTCCGGCGTTGCGGCGGGAACGACGACAAGCAGCTTGCCGCCGGTCACGGCGATATCGATCGCCTCGTCGCCCTCGACGAGCGTCTCCAGGTCGTTGTTGTCCTGAACCGGTCCTTCTCCAACGAAGGCCATCTGGACGTTGCGACGTTTCATCCCGATCTCCTACTGTGATCGCTAGCTGTTCCAGAGCCCGGTGTGCTCAGCCAGGCGCGGCCGCTCGTCGACGAGCGCCCGCGCCGCCAACGCGGCGCCGGCCAGCGCCGCCATGGCGAGGGGGACGATGGCCAGCAGCGACCGCTCACCGGAGCCTCGGGCGACCGTCTCCCGCTGCAGCTCCCGCGGCGAGGCCTCGGTCGGCTCGCGTGGCCGATCGGTGATCCCGGCCGCGACCCGCAGCAGCGCCCGCTCGACCACGAGCTTTTCGCGGAAGAGCGTCTCCCATTCTTCGTACGGCAGCGCCGCCTTGTGCAGATCCTCGCCGATCCGCTCCAGCCGCCCCATGACGTCGGCTGGCACCGTGCCATTGCTGGTCGCTCGGGCCTGCTGCCACACTGCCCGCAGCCTGTCCTCCAGCTTGTTGGCGTCCTTGCTCCAGGTCATGTACGCCTTGGTGAAGGTGAGCTGCTCGGTAATGACGGCATGGGCGTGGCTGGCGTCCAGGTTCTTGCCGCTGATGATGAGGTCCGACGGGTGCAGCGTGACCTCCACGGTGGGAGCAGCAAGCACCGTCAGGCGGTCGGCCACCAGGTGCTCGACGGCACCGCCGGCAAACAGCGTCAGGACCCTGGTGGGGAAACGCATCATCCAGCTCGCCTGCCGGCGCTCCGTCCGCAGCCCGCCTCGGGCGAGCGCCTGTTGAACGTCACCGACGACGTCCAGGTAGTCGTTGGCTTCCACGACCACCGGGACGTGCTGGTCTGTCCAGCGCTTGATGAGCGTCCGCACCTTCAGGATCGGCGCAAAGACGGTCATCATGATAAGGGTGAGGGCCAGCCCTAGCGTATAGGGATAGCCCTTGAGCACCGCTTTGGCCTTGCCACCGATGCCTGCCGGGCGGTCTTCAGGATCGAGCATCAGCAGGGAGACAACTCCGACGACAACGGGGAGCAGGATCGCGGCTGCCAGAAAGGCGAGGCGAATCCAGCTCTTAGGTACCCAGGGCGGCAGGGTGACAAACGCGAGCAGGAAGGAGGCGACCGCCGGGAAGATGACCCCGAGCAGGGCGACGATCCAGATGACAGAGCCGAAGGCGATGACCGAAACGTAGATCTGCCGATTCTCGGGCACTTTCCCGAACAGCATCGAGGTCGCCCAGCCGAAGGCAGTGTTGAGGATTTTGCCAGCGGACCGGAAGATCATGCCGATCAGCGCCTGGATCGCGACCATGGAAGCGCTCTCCCTTCGGCGGAGATGGTACGTCTCCAACTGCAACCCGGGTGCCACTGGGCCGAAGGCGTTCGGGGGAACGAGCAGGGGTTGAGGCAGGCGGTGCGGCGAGGCCAGGCGAAAACAGCGGCGCCCAGCCTCGCATGAGATGTCAGCGCTTCAGGCCGGAGCCGACGCGGCCTTCGACGATGTCTTTGAAGCGTTGCAGGTCTTCCTGCAGCATCGCGCTCGGGTTCTGGAGGACACGCGACGCCGCCTCGCCCACGGTGCCCGCGGGCGTGTCGTACCACTGCATGACGACGTGAACGACCGTGTCGTTGTCTAGCTGCTGGAATGTCACCGCGCCGGAGGTCTCGATGGTCCCGCCAACCGAGTTCCAGCCGATGGCGCGGCCCGGCTCGTCCTGGGTCAGCTTGGCATCGAACTCTACCGGGACGCCCAGCGGTCCGGCGATTTTCCAGTGCGACATGCGGCCTTCTGGATCCAGCAGCCGCACCTCTTCCACGTTCTTCATGAACTTCGGAAAGTTCTCGAAGTTCCTCCAGTACTGGTACACCTTCTTGGCCGGGGCCTTCACCCTGATCGATTGCTCCACTCGCTGCATCGCTGCACACTCCTCCGCGAGAGCAGGCTCTCGACCGCTGAGGCATGCAAGAGTCATACCCCCTTCCGCCCTCCCCAAAGGTACCCGGCCGGGTACGGCGCTGAGCGGCCAGGAATGGCATGGCACTTGCCCTGCCCTGCTGAACGCCGGGCACTGTCCAGGAGAGGAGCCGTCGATGCCAGAGGGCACGCAGTCAGGCCAGCCGCTTCAGCCGCCGCAGCACCAGGAGCGCCAGCCGGGGCTGGAATCGCAGATGACCCCGCGCCCGCGTGAACAGGACCCGTCGTACCGGGGCAGCGGGAAGCTGCGGGGGAAAGTCGCGCTCATCACTGGCGGCGATAGCGGGATCGGACGCGCGGTGGCGATCGCCTTCGCCCGCGAGGGCGCCGACTCCGCAGTGGTCTACCTCAACGAGCACGAGGATGCTCAGGAGACGCGGCGGCTGGTCGAGCAGGAAGATCGCCGCTGCATCCTGATCGTCGGCGACGTCGGCGACGAGCGCTTCTGTCAGCAGGCAGTCCAGCGGACGGTGGAGGAGTTGGGCCGGCTGGATATCCTGGTCAACAACGCCGGCGAGCAGCATCCGCAGCCCAGCCTGGAGCAGATTCGCGCCGAGCAGCTCGAGCGTACCTTCCGGACGAACATCTTTTCGATGTTCTTCTTGACCAAGGCAGCGCTGCCGCACCTCAAGCCCGGCAGCGCAATTGTGAACACCACCTCGGTCACCGCTTACAAGGGCAACCCCGAGCTGCTCGACTACTCGGCCAGCAAGGGCGCGATCGTGGCGTTCACGCGCTCGCTGGCGCTGTCGCTGGCCGAGCGCGGGATCCGGGTGAACGCGGTAGCGCCCGGGCCGATCTGGACCCCGCTGATCCCATCTACGTTCACGCCCGAGCACGTCGAGAAGTTCGGTGGCAACGTCCCGCTCAAGCGCGCCGGCCAGCCGGAGGAGGTGGCGCCCAGCTATGTCTTCCTGGCCTCGGACGACGCATCGTACATGACAGGCCAGGTGCTCCATCCCAACGGCGGCACCATCGTCAACGGATAGCGGCCAGGCTGATCCACGGGGAGCATGCGCAGCGGGAGGGGATATGCTCTGGGCGTCCCCATGCCGTGTCCTCTGTTCAAGCTGGTGGAACTGGCCGCCACGGAGACCAGTCCCGCGCCTCAGGCGGCGGAGGACGGACGCCTGATCTGGCTCTGGTCGGATGCTGCCTCGGCCTCGCGCGCCAGCCGCCCGCGTAGCAGTTCCAGTACTCGGGCCTCGTCGCCGCTCAGCGCCCCTGCCTGCTCGGCTGCGACCTCGTTCACCCGGTTGCGCAGCGAGGCGAGCAGCGTTCCATCCAGGTAGGATTCGATCACCCCCGGGTGGACGTAGCACTTGCGGCAGACGGCAGGCGTGTTGCCAAGGCGCGCGGCGACGATCTCGATAGCGCGGACGACCTGGCGTCTGGCCTGCGTCTGGGACTCGAACGCGCCCACCGCGACGAAGGCGAGCGCCGTGAGCACCGTGCCAGCCCAGGTTCGGAAATCCTTGGCGGTGAAATCCTGCCCGCTGATCGCGCGCAGGTAGGCGTTCACGTCGTCCGACTGGATGCTGTGACGCTCGCCGGACTCGTCCACGTACTGGAACAGCTCTTGGCCCGGCAGCTCCTGCAGGTGGCGGATGACCCGGGCCAGCCGCCGGTCGCGCACTCCTACCCGATGCAGCTTGCCCCCCTTGCCACGGAAGTGGAACTCCAGCTTCGCCCCGTTCACCTCGACGTGGCGGTTGCGCAGCGTCGTCAAGCCGTAGGAGCGGTTCTGGCGCGCGTATTCCTCGTTGCCCACTCGGATGAGGTTCGATTCCAGCAGCCGGACCACCACCGCGAGCACCTTCTCCCGGGGGAGTCCCGGCCGCGCCAGGTCCTCCTCCACCTGCTGCCGGATGCGCGGCAGCGCCTCGGCGAAGGCCATGACCCGCTCGTACTTCGCCTCGTCGCGCACTTCGCGCCAGCGCGGATGGTAGCGATACTGCTTCCGCCCCCGAGCATCCCGCCCGGTCGCCTGGACGTGTCCTTTCGGGGATGGGCAGATCCAGACGTCAGTCCAGGCGGGAGGGATCGCCAGCGATCGGATGCGCCGCAACGTCTGCTCATCCTCGATCTGCTCCCCAGTGGGAGCGATGTACTCGAACTGCTCGCCCACCCGGCGTCGGCGGATACCGGGCGCTGTATCTGAGACGTAGCGGAGTCCGGCTTCCCGCGCGATCGCGGCCGGATCCGCGGGCTGGTCCTCGGGCTCGAGAGCTCGCGCCGGCAGCGCGCTCATCGCCCGCTTTCCTCGTTCGAAACGCGCCGAGCCTGCCGCCACACCGAGCGCCTCCCTGCCTTGTCGTGATTCGGGCAGCGCCGACGCAAGCGGCGTGCCGCCGCGGTATAGCCTGTGCACTGCGTCTCGATCGGGACAGGGGGCGGCGTCATCCGTGAAGCGGCGCTGCCTGAGCACCAGGAGGACTGGCCGATGCCGAAACGGATTCCGCGCGACGCAAAGGACTTTGCCGCGAAACGAACGATGAACCCACCTGGCAAGACACAGAAGACGCAGGTACCGGGGATCGAGACGGTCGAACGGCAGCCCGGCCAGTACACGGGCCGGGGAACGCCGCCCATCGAGAAGAAATAGCTACAAAGCCACGTGGCGCCGCTCGCCACGTGCTGCCTCTCAGCGCTCAGAGCCGCTTACGGGCGAAGGCAGCCGTCCCGTGCTACTCCAGGTACTCTCGGAACTGGTGCCGGAACGGCACTGCGGCGCGCAGCTTCCGCATCGCTTCGCCTTCGAGTTGGCGCACGCGTTCGCGGCTGATCCCCAGCTCTTCGCCCACCTCGCCCAGCGTCCGCTCCTGCCCACCACGGTCCAGGCCGAAGCGAAGCCGGAGAATCTGCACCTCGCGCGGCGACAGATGTCGCCGCAGCGCTTCGTCCAGTGCCTCGGAGAGCACGCCCTCTTCCGCCTCCTCGGCCGGGGCGCGCGAGGCGGCATCGGCGATCAGGTCCGCGAGCGTCGACTCCTGCTCCTCCCCGATCGGGGTTTCGAGCGAGATGGGCACCTTGGCGGCGCGGAACGCCTCGCGGACCTTCTCCGGATCGATACCCATTCGCTCCCCAATCTCGGCCGGGGTTGGCGCCCGGCCCAGCTCGTACTGGAGCTCGCGCGCAGTGTTGTAGAGCTTGGTCAACTGCTCAATGATGTGGACAGGCAGGCGAATCGTCCGGCTCTGCTCGGCCACCGCGCGGCCAATCGCCTGGCGGATCCACCAGTAGGCATAGGTCGAGAAGCGGAATCCCCGGCGCCAGTCGTACTTGTCCACCCCGCGCTGGAGGCCAATGTTGCCCTCTTGAACGAGGTCCAGGAAGGACAGGCCGCGCCCCATATACTTCTTGGCCACGGAGACGACCAGCCGCAGGTTCGCCTCGATCATCCGCTGTCGGGCCGCTTCACCGCGTCGGACTGTCTCCTCAAGCTCCTTGCGCTCCTCGTCGCTGAGCCCGCCTCTGGCCAGCCGCTTCTTTGCGGCGCGCCCGGCCTCGATCTGCTTCGCCAGCTCGACTTCCTCCTCCGCAGTCAGCAGCGGGGTCTGGCTGATCTCGCGCAGATACAGCGTCGCCGGGTCGCTCGGGCCGAACTCCTCGGCCGGCGCGGCCGCCTCGCGCACGGGACGGAAGGCCTCCGTCCCCTCTTCCGCGAGCGTTTCGATGTCCTCCCAGGGATCGCCCTCTTCGTCCACGAGCTGGATCCCTGCGTCCTCCACCAGTCGCTCCGCCTCGCTCACATCAATCGGCGAGCCGGACGCCAGCGCCAGCAACTCTTCTAACGTAATCGAGCCTCGTTCCGCTGCCTGCTCGAGCGCAGCGCGTTGTTCTTCAGTTCGCTGTACAGACTCCATCATGGCCTCTCCTCAGGCAGCGTTTCCGCACAATCGGTGCCGAAACACGTCATTACTCACTCGGGTGTTCGCTCATGGCCCCGCCTCGACACGCGCCGGTTGCTGCTGCAGTACCTGCTCCAGCTCAGGGTACTCCACCAGCAGCGACGGCGGTAGTGGCGCGGTGATCGGCTGGCCCAGCGCCTGGCGTAGCCCCAGCGCGTTGACGACCGCCTTGGCACGATAGTGATTGTTGTAGAACGCGTACGTGTCCAGCGCGCGCTGCGCGACGTCCCTCACCTCGTCGGCCAGCTCGCGCTGCTCAGCGGCGGAATACAAATAGTTGTACCGATCCTCCGCTGCCTCGTGATGCCACCATTGCTCGTAGTTCCGGCCGTGGAACCGGAAGTAGCCCAGCCGTGAGGTGAGCGGCACCTCGCCGATCGAGGTGCGGAACTTTGGCTCGTCGATGATCACCCAGGCTACCCCCTCCTCCTGGAAGAGCGAGCGGACCGCCGGGGCGACGCTTGAGTCGTCGGTCCAGCCGCGATGGCGCAGCTCGACCGCCAGGTCGAAACCCTCGCGCCGCAGCCGCCGGACGAGATCGGTTAGCTCGTCCAGAGCGCCCGGATCCGGCTTGAAGCTGGGCGGGAACTGTGCCAGCAGCGGCCCGAGCTTGCCGGCTTCCGCCAGCGGGGCAACGCCGCGCAGGAACTGCTGAAAGTCCTCCTCCTGCACTGTCGCTGCCTCGCCGGTCGACTCGGCAAACATCTTGGGATGGGTGAACTTCTGCCACAGCTTCGCGGTAAAGCGGAAGTCCGGCGGCGCTTTCCGCGCCCAGGCTCGCGCCACCGCGGGATTCGGCGGACGGTAGAAGGAGCTATTGATCTCGACGGCGTTGAAATACCTGGCGTAGAAGGGGAGCTTGTCCCGGTCTGGCAGCCGCTCGGGGTAGAAGACACCGTCCCAGCGGCCGGCGCCACTGGGATAGCTCCAGCCGGCCGTACCGACGTAGATTGCCATCGCTCACCTCCACCCGGCATGGGGTTGGCTCCGCTGCCGGGCTCGCCTCTCTCAGCGTAGCAGGAATTGCGCCGCTGGCGGTGTTGTATGACGGTCACCACTGAACAGCGTGCAGAGGCACAGCGCTTGCGCCAGAGCACTGGGGGTTTGCGCAGGCGGCGGTCCAACCGTTGCGCGCCCCACAGGAGGATGGCGCATGGACGCTCAGGAAGGCCGCTCGCTTCTGCCTCCGTCGAAGCGCAACCAGGATCCAGCGCGACAGGCAGCGATCGACGCGCTCACCGCGCAGCCGGCGCGGCCCCTAACCCGTGAAGAAGAAGAGGCGGCCGAGACCGATCCGGGACGTCGGGAGCGCACGTGCGCTCCCCAGTCGGCCCGGGTACCGAAACCGCCAGCGCCTGGCGACCGCGAGGTCCTCGAGGGCCGGCGCGGCCGGGCGGACGCGGAGCGGCTGGGACTCAGCCGCTCCGACGAGCGGGCGCGAGGCCTGGAGCCAGAGACACCGGCCTGAGTCGACGGCTCGGCAGCGTGGCCTCTGGCCGCCCGGGCGGCGTGGCCGGACGCCGTCAGGCGCGCTCGGGCGTCCAGGAAGGCGGGTCGCTGGCCGGGAACGACTGGTCCGACTGCTCCGATACCAGGTCCCCCTGACGCGGCCGCTCCGGCTCTTGGGTCTGGCCATCATAGGCGCCCGTGACCTCCGGTCGCCGCGTCTGCCCTTGGCCGGTGACCTTGATCTGGCGTGGCGCCGCGCGCTCCACCTTCGGCAGCGTGAGGGTCAGGATACCGTTCTCCGAGCGCGCCTCGGCACGGTCGGCGTCCACCGCGGCCGGCAGGCTCACCGAGCGCTGAAACCGGGCGGCGCGGCGCTCCCGCACAATCCAACTCTGCCCCGGCTGCTCTTCCTCCGACTTCGTCTCACCGCTGATTGTCAGGACGTTGTTGTGCACCGTGATGTCCACATCCTCCGGCCTGACCCCCGGGAGCGAGGCGCGAACGATATACTGGTTCCCCGTATCCGCGATATCTAGTGGCAGAAAGCTCAGCCCGGCAGCGGCCAGTGTTCCGCCAACGCGGATAAAGTTCTCCTGGAACAGGCGCTCCATCGCGTCCCGCAACGTCCAGACCTCCCGTAGCGGGTCCCATCGTTCCATCGACATGCTCGCTTACCTCCAGCCGCCGCGATCCCCTCGTCACGCGGACGGGGTGTGCAGCGGTGCTTGCTCGCGCTACCATGCATTGCCTGAGTTGCATTGCCCGAGTACGGGAGCACGTAGCAGGGGACGTGCCATCCCCGGGAATCAGCGCAGCAGCGCAGGGGAGAGCGAGGAGAGAGCCGGGAGCAAGCGATGACGGCCGACACGCAGCCTCTCCCCGCGGCTCCGCCGGTCTTCCGACACGTGGCGATCGTCGGCGCGGGCCTGATGGGCCGCGGGATCGGGATCGAGTACGCGCTGGGCGGTAGTGAGGTCGCCCTCCTCGCTTCGAGCGCGGCCTCATCGGCGCGGGCGCTGGAGCGGGCAGCCGAGGAGCTCCACTGGCTCGTCCAAGCGGGAGCCGTTCCCGCCACGGTTATGGAAGGGGCGCGGGGGCGACTGCGCGCGGCCCGCGACCTCCAGGACGCCGCCGCGGAGGCGGAGCTCGTGGTGGAGTCGATCCCCGAACAGGTCGAGCTGAAGCAAGAGGTGTTCGAGGCGCTCGATCAGATGACCCGGCCCAGCACCGTGCTCGCCTCGAACACCTCGGGCATTCCCATTACCGCTCTCGCAGCGCGCGCACGCCATCCCGAGCGCATCCTGGGCACCCACTACTGGAACCCACCACACCTGATGCCACTGGTCGAGCTGGTCCGTGGCGAGCGCACGAGCGAAGAGACGCTGCAACGGGTAGAGCAGGCGCTGCGACAACTGGGCAAACGGACCATCCGCGTCCGGCGCGAGGTGCCCGGCTTTATCTGGAATCGGTTACAGATGGCGCTGCTGCGGGAGGCGCTCTGGCTCGTCGAGAACGGGGTGGCCACCCCGGAGGAGATCGACCTGTCGGTCCGGATGGGGCTGGGCCGGCGCTACTCCGGGATCGGGCTGTTCGAGGCGGTGGACCTGGGCGGGCTAGCGAGCTGGCACAGCGTTGCGAGCCGCCTCTTTCCGGAACTGAGCACCGTGACTGCGCCCGGCCCGTTCCTGACCGGGCTGCACCAGGCCGGCCGCCTTGGCGTCGAGGCGGGCGCCGGCGTCTACGATTGGCCGGCCAGCCGCGCGCAGGAGGTGCGCGCCCGGCGCACCGCCCACCTGCTCGAGTGGCTCCGGCGCGACCGGGCCGCGGCCGACGCCGAGGGCGGGAGCGACGCCTGAATGAGCGACGCTGCTGGTCCGGATTGGTATGATCGAGTCGGGGCCGCGACGTCCTCTATAGACATCCTCTATAGGGGCGTCCCGGGCCCCAGATGAGGAGGGGAAGCGATGGCGAAAGCAGCACTGGTCGTCGTCGATATGCAGAACGACTTCCTGGCAGGTGGAGCGCTGCCAGTGCCGGGCGGCGACGACGTGGTCGAGACCCTGAACCGCTATATCGAACGCTTCCAGCAGGCGGGGCTGCCGATTATCGCCACCCGCGACTGGCACCCCCGGCGCACTACCCATTTCCAGGAGTTTGGCGGCACCTGGCCGGTCCACTGCGTCCAGGGCACGCCGGGCGCGGAGTTCCACAAGGACCTGCGCCTGCCGCCGTCGACCATCATCATCTCCAAAGGCATGGGCGAGAACGAGGACGCCTACTCGGGCTTCCAGGGCCGCGACGAGGCGGGGCGGCCGATGGCAGAGGTGTTGCGAGCCCTCGGAGTGGAGCACCTGTACGTCGGGGGCATCGCCACCGATTACTGCGCCCGGGCGACGGCGCTCGGCGGGCTCGGGGAAGGGTTCCGGGTGACCATCCTGATCGACACGATGCGCGGGATCAACCTGAAACCGGGCGACATCGAGCAGGCGATCGCCGACATGGTCCGAGCCGGGGCATCGGTCACCACCCTGGAGCGGCTCGACCTTTCCGCTGAGGTCGAAGGCGCGCAGGCGGCATCGGCGGTCTGACCGCCGACAGCGATCCGAGCACAGCACCGGACGGCGGGGAGCCCGCGCCCCGCCGTCCGGTAGCTCGTTGTTCCTCCTGAGTGGTCAGGCCTGGGCGCCCTCCAGCGCCTGGGCGCCGCGGCGGCTGAGCGCCAGGTACACCCCCGCCGCGACGACGAAGCCGACGAGGAAGCTAAGGTCGCCGAGCTGCGGGGCGAGATCCACCACCGGGCCGTGCCAGAGCGCCTGGTTCCAGAACGGAACCGAGACCACGATCCCGACCAGCATCGCGATCAGCCCGCTGCTCGGGTTCCGGTTACGGTCGAAGAACTCAGAGAGACGGTAGTGACCGTGGCGCACCCAGAAGTAATCGGCCAGGACGACACCCAGCCAGGGGGTGATCCAGTAGCCGATTAGCAGCAGGAAGTTCTCGTACGCCTGAGGCGCGTTGGCCGCGCCGAACAGCGAGAGCAGAAAGCCGATCACGCAGATCAGCGCCGCAACGACCGCGCGCTGCATGTTCGTCCCGCCGAAGCGAATCCCGGCGGTGAGGAACGACAGCGCGCTGGTGTAGATATTTAGCACGTTGGCACTGATCGATCCGACGGCGATCGCCAGCAGCGCCAGGGTGCCGAGCGCCGGCGGGAGCACCTTGACCAGGTGATCGGTGGGACTGTCGGCCGGGGTGCAGGTCGCGCACTGCACGGTCGCCAGCGCCGCGCCCCCGATCTCGAGCACCGCGCACGGGATGAACGCCCCCAGCATCGCCGCCCAGAACACCGCCCGGGGGCTGGTCTCCCGCGGTAGATAGCGTGAGTAATCCATCGCGTACGGCGACCAGCTTCCCACATAGGAGGCGGCGACGAACAGCGCGATGATGAACGTGCCGAGCGGGCCACCGAACGCCAGCGGCGCCTTCGGGTTGAAGCCGACGCTCGGGTTCGACTGGGCGAGCAGCAGCAGCGTGATGGCCCCGAAGATGATCGCCAGGAAGGGGAAAACGCTCGCCTCGAAGCGGTGGACGAAGTTATGGCCGATGAAGGCGACGATCCCCTGGACCGCGACGACGATCACGAGTGACACCGGGAAGGCAAGCCCTGTCAACGAGCTGAGGGCGAAGCTGGCGGCGACACTATTGACCGCGAACCAGCCGAAGCCCGCGGTGATCGCGTTCAGCGCTGCGGGTACCACGTTGCCAGCGTAGCCAAAGGCGCCCCGCGACTGCACCATCTGCGGGACGCCGAACTTCGGCCCCCAGGGTGACATCACCGCGATCGCCGCCGAGCCGAGGGCGGAGCCGAGCACCACCGCCACCACCGCCGGCCAGAAGCCGGAGCCGAAGATGGCGACCGCCAGGTAGCCGATGAAGATAATGGGGAAGCCGAGGTTGGGGGAAAACCAGGTCCAGAACAGCTTGTACGGACTACCGTGCCGCTCGGCCTCGGGGATGTAGCCGATGCCGCCCGGCTCGACCGCCATCACGCGGTCGCCATACTCACCCTCACGGATCTCGACCCCACGCTCCGCCTCGTCAGGTCCGGGGGCTGCCCTCGCTGTCATGCTTGGCGCTCCTTTCTGGTTGGCACGCACCGACCGCCAGACCGAGCAGGGAGACCACGCTGGGGGCAGAGGGGTTACGAGTGGAGAGAGGTGGCCCGAGGGCTTGATCTCACGCACCCGCGCTTGCTGCCCGTCGCGGTGAGCCTTCACCCTGGCCGCATTGTCTGCCATTCTGCGTAGGGGGTCAATACCCCCGGGAACGATTGGGGCACCTGGTCCACACCGCGAGCGCTACTGCTCAGCCGCTGTGGGCCTTGCCGGGGGAGAGATCAGCCCCAAAGACGATTCGGCACCAGTACGCGGCCATGCGGCGCATACCTGGGCTCGGCCCGCGGGGCCGCTTGGGCCAGCGCGGCCCCGCGGACGACCGCTAGTAGCCGCCGGAGCTGCTCTTCTGCTGCGGCGTCGGGCTAGGCGTGGGCGAGGGACCGACGACTGTGGGAGTGCTCGGCGCGCCCGTTGTCCCCGGTGCCGGCAGCGGCTGCTGGAGCGCCGGCCCCTTGGTTCCCATCAGTTGCCCCCGCACCGCGCCACCCGGAAAGGCGGCGGTGTGGACGTTGACGTAGTACTGGCTGGGCGTGCTCAGGATGTCGTGGATGAGCCTATCATCCACCCCATCCAGGCAGCCGGTGGAAAAGCCGTTGGTCGGCGGGGTCAGGGCGATCACGATCGGCCCGGCGGTCCCCACCGCCCCGTGATGGATGTGGGCGGCAGTCGCCGGCCCGATCCCGGACACGCTCAGGTTGAAGCAAACCCGCTGCCGCTTCTCCAGGAACAGCAGGAGCGCGCTGCCACGGCCATTCGGGTCACCGGGGGGCGTCTCCACCGCCCCGCTCAGTGGCACGATCATGGTCTGCCCTTCCCCCCGTTCGTTGTCGGCTGCGGCGCCGCCGGGCAGCAGGGCGAGCGCCAGAGCCAGCGCCGGGAGCGCGAGCGCCCTGGTGAACAGGAGCGGTGCACGCATGGCTCGATTCTCCTCCTCGATCCTCCTCGTTGAACATGGTGTGCGTACCATTTCGCTCATCCGTCGTTGCCGAGGCTGCGATTCACGTCATAGGCCTCCCTACCATACAGAGTGCAGAGCGTCCTGGCGCGGCCGGGTCGGGCAGCCACCAGCGGGCTCAGTAGCCACCGCCGCCGTAGTTGCTCTTCTTCTTCGGCGTCGGGGTCGCCGTCGGCCGCGGTGGAGTCGGGGTTGGCGGGGCGGGGGTCGCGGTCGCGGGGACGGCGGTCGTGGACGGGGTTAGCGGCGGCGTGGGCGTGAAGGTCGGGGTCGGCTCCGCCGCCTCCCAGTCGAAGCGCTCGCTGTTCGGTCGGGATTGCAGTCCGTAGGGGCCATTGATCCAGGTGGTCGCCCCATCGGTGAAGGCGGTCCAGTTGTCCGCCTTGCGCCAAACCAGCAGCCCATGAGTCGTCTGTTGCAGTGCGTCACCGTTGTCGGGGTTGTGGGTCTCGTCGGCGGTGCAGTCGCCCACGATGTCCGGGATCAGGTCGTGCAGCGTCTGGAACCCCAGGACGAACGTGCACGGCCGGGCGCTGGCCGAGGGGTTGCTGATCGTCGCCGTGGCCGCCGCGGCGGGTTGGGCGGGGGTCACCACGATCGTCCCGAACATCCCCACGCCCGGCGCGCCGTGGAGCTGGCAGTGGTAGCTGAACGTGCCCGGGGTGCGGAACGTCACCTGGAAGGTCTGGCCGGGAGCCAGCAGCCCGGAGTCGAACTGCCCGGTATCCGCCGTGACGGTATGTGGGTTGTGCCCGCTATTGGTCCAGACGATCGTGGTGCCGGCCGGCACAGTGAGCGTTGGCGGCTGGAACAGGTTGTCCCGGGCCTGGATGGCGGCGTTGTCCTGGGTTGGGGCAGCGCCGATCCCGACCGGGATCAGGAATACGACGAGGGCGACCAGGATGGTGACAGGCAGGAACCGAGGCATAGCGTCCTCCGTGGTGCGCCGTTCCGCGCGCCGCATGGATTGGGTATCCACGGGTGGTGGGCCGAGTGGCCGCTAGAGGACGCGCTGTTCTGGGGGTGCCGGGGCGCTCGCCCGCGCCGCGGGTGCGCCCATCCTGGTGCCGCCCACCTGGATGGCGTCCTGTCCGGATCAGCACACTGCCCACCAGGGCCTCACGCAGCAGGTGCTCGCCGTCCGCGAGGCGCGCTGTATGACTCCCTCCTCCCGCCCTGCGAGCGCAGGCGGAGCCCGATCCGAGCGGAGCCAGCCATCTACTTTCACTACGAATGGGATCATGGGCCGGTTTCGTCGCCCGGACAACGCGCTTGGTTCGCTGCGCCACTGGATTGGAGCTAGGCGCTGGCAACCGACAGGCGCCGGCAGCCCTGTCCGACGGATCCTCGCCCTCAGCCCTTTGTTAGGACCTCATCCCGAGACCAGCAGGAGTGCCCGTGCCTCGCCTCTCCGCCTCCAGATCGGGGCGGAGGCCGCGGCGTGGCTGGCTACTGCGCCGTTCAGAGGTCCATCAGCGCCTTGCGCTGCGCTCCGTCGATCGGGATGAGCGCGCCGGTGATGTAGGTATTCCAGTCAGAGGCGAGGAAGACCACCAGGCGCGCAACCTCCTCCGGGGTGCAGATCCGGCCCAGCGGCAAGCTCCGCAGCACCAGCTCATGCGCCTGCTGCTGGGTGATGCCCTTGTCGCGCGCCATCGCCTTCTCCAGGCCATCCCAGCGGCTGGTGAGCACCGGGCCCGGGTTCACCGCGTTGATCAGAATGTTGTCCTTGCCATACTGCTCAGCGAGCGCCTGGGTCAGATTGTGGCCGGCGGCGTTGGCGGCACCGGGCGCGACCTCCCAGTACGCGGGCTTGTTCCCGTCGTTCCCAATGACGTTGACGATGCGCCCGCCTCCCTGTGCGGCCATGATCGGCGCCACCTCCCGGATCGTCCGCACATAGCCGAGGAACTTGAGATTGAGCGCCTCCAGCCAGGCTTCGTCCGAGATGTTCGCGATCAGCCCGCCCGGCGCCGCTCCGGCGACGTTCACCAGGACGTCGATGCGCCCGAAGCGCTCCCGCGCCATCTGGACGAAGCGCGCGACGTCCTCACGCCGGGTCATGTCGGCCGGGACGGCCAGCACCTGTGCCCCGGTCTCGCCGCGGATACGCTCTGCCGCCTGCTCCAGCCGCTCCCGGTTGCGCGCGGCGATCACCACCCGCGCCCCGTACTCCGCGAACAGCCTGGCGCAGGCATAGCCGATCCCCATACTCCCGCCGCTGAGTATCGCCACTCGGTCCTTCAGGCCCAGGTCCATGCTCGGACATCCCCTTTCACGAGGCGCGCTCCCACGGCCACCATTGTCTGGCGGCGCCCAGGCGACGTCAACCGGCGGAGCGCCGGGCACGCTCGGTTCGGACGCGCAGCCGACGCGCCTGGCCGGCCGCTCCGGCATTAGCTCCAGCAGGGCGGTGCGGGCGTCTCCGCTACAGCATGGCGGCGACGCGCGCCTGGCCGCCGTTGCCGCCATGCACCTTGTGCGGGAGGGCAATCAGCGTAAAGTCCTGCTGCCCGATCTGGTCCAGATTGACCAGGTTCTCAATCAGCGGAATGCCCGCGCCCAGCAGCACCAGGTGGCAGGGATACGGCTCCCCCGGGTCCACCGCGAAGTCGAGCCCGAGCGCAGAGATGCGCTGCCGCGCGAGCCACTCGGCAGCGGCTGGATCCAGGTACGGGTGCTCGGCATAGAGATTCGGCTGGTTCCAGGCGCGGGCCGCCCAGCCGGAGAACAGGACCGGGATCGTGCCCTCCAGCGAACGGCCGGCGAGCCCACTGGCCTCTAGGTCCGCCACCGTGACGGGCTGGCGGGACCGCGCCCGGGGGCGCAGGTCGCACAGTACCGCGGGGCGGATCAGCCGATCCAGGGGCACCTGATCGATCGTCGCGCCCTCGCGATGGAAGTGGTAGGGGGCGTCGACGTGAGTTCCGGTGTGGATGCTGAAGAAGAGGAGTGAGTTCGAGCGGGCGTGAACCTCGTGCAGGTGCCAGGGCGCAATCGTCGCCCGGGGATGGCCGGGCACCGGGGTGATCTCCGACGAGAACGTCAGAGTCAGATCGATGATCCGGCGATCCATCAGCCCGCTGTCTGCTATGTGTGGTTCTGCCATTGGGCGCACCTCGGAGATGCTTCGCTCTTGTCGGGTTCGAGCGATGAACCCCATCTTTGACGCCTCTGCCCCATCTGTCTGTTCCAGGCGCTAACGGACCCGGCGCGATATCGATGTTTGGGTGGCCAGGTTCTTCACGAACGCACGCGGCTGTGCAACAATAACTGCCACCATGGATGCCTCTCGATCTGTGGCGTCTCATGCAGACCGACGCAGTCCACGAAACTCCGGGCCGTCCACGTCTGATCAGGCCCTATTCATGCGTCTGGTTGCGCGCGATCCTACTGCGCCCTCGGATCTGGCCGTCCTTTACCTGGGTGGGCTGATCCAGGCACTCCGCCGCCTGTTCCCTCGCACGGACGTGGACCTGCTGGAAGGCATCGCTGACGAGGTGATCTTCTCTGTCGCCCAGGCGCCGCAGCAGTATCTGCCTGAGCGAGGCAATCTTGCCACATACCTGCGGCTGGCGGCGCGTCGCGACGTGCTCAATGCACTGGCCCGGGAGCGGCGCCGGGCTCGTTGGCAGATCCCGCTGCGGGATGTCGAACTCCTCCAGCGGGCAGGGAATACCTCCCAGGAGGCGGATCCGGCCGAGCTGGTGAGCGACAGGCTAGCGGACGCCGCCAGCCTGATAGCCCAGGTGCATGCGCGCTTTAGCAGCTCGGAATGGGAGATCGTGCAGCTCATCCTGGATGGCGAACGGCGAACGGAGCGCTTCGCCGCGCTGCTCGGTCTGGCCGACCGGCCGCGGGAGGAGCAGGCGCGGGAAGTGAAGCGGGTGAAGGATCGGCTGCTCAGGCGCCTGCGCCGGCTCGCCCCCCTGGTGCAGCGCGATGACTGATCCCAAATGGCTGGCCCGGGCTGCCCGGCGCGCCGCCGACCGGCCCTTCTTTCTCGCGTCCGCTCTGTTCGCCTACGCTCGAGCGGAAGGGCTGGACGAGCCGGCGCTGGCGGCGCGGCTGGGCTGTGCCGTTGAGAGCCTGCCCGCTATCCTGCTCTGTCGCCGTCCCACCGGCGACACGTTCCGCCAGGACGTCGAGCAGATTGCCGCCCGCTTCGCGCTCGATTCAGCGCGGCTGGCCGAGCTGCTGCGGCTGGCCGAGGCGCTGGAAGCGCTTGGAACGGCCGTTGAGCCCGCCCCGACGCTCCTGGCAGCAGCGCGCGACGAGGAGGAGGCCGAGGAGTGAGCGCGCTGTGGGCACAGGAGGCAGCCGAGCGATTCTGGATCGCCGCCGGTGGTCCGCCGCCCTTTCCCCGCGACCTGCGAGAGGCGATCCCGCTCGCGCTGCCCCTGGCGGTGGTCGAGCTGCCCGACCTGTGTCTAGCGGCGGTGGACCAGTGGCTCGGAGCACGCGGCGTGTCCCTGCCGCTCGGGGCGCCGGATCGCGCCCTGCGCGCGGCGCTGCTGGCCCGCGGGGCGGCGGGCCTGGTGTTCGTCCACGCCGGCGACACTGCCGACGAGCGCCGCTTCAGCCTGGCTCACGAGGTCGCGCATTACCTGATCGAGTACGCCCTGCCCCACGCTCGGGCCAGCAAGCGGCTGGGAGCCGAGGCGGCGCAGGCGCTGGCGGCGGGAGCGGCCGCCCCGCTGGCGCTGCGGATCGACGCCGCGCTGGCCGGTCTTCCACCGCGGCTCCACCTGCACCTGCTCGAACGTGACGGGACAGGGCGCAGCCGCGTGGCGGCGGCGGAACGCCAGGCGGACCTGCTCGCGCTGGAGCTCCTCGCGCCGGTCGAATCCGTGCGCGCCCGATTCCCGGCCGGCAGCGGGCGCGCCGCGGTCGAGTCCGCGCTGCGGCAGGCCTATGGGCTACCCGCCAGGCTGGCGCGCGACTACGCCCAGCGGCTCGAGCCCCAGGATCCGCGTGATACCCTGGCGCACTCCCTGCGCCAGGCGCTCCACCGCCCACCCGGAGGCGACGATGGCTAGCGTTCCCGAATCGCCTCAGCCCGCGCCCAATACACCTGTCGAACTTTCGGCGGCTGGCGCGGAACAGATACCGATGACCGCGCCCTCTTCGCTCGCGAGCCGCTCCACCGCGCCCGATCCGTTCCGCGAGGCGTTTGGGGAACCGCTCGGCAGGGTGCTGGATCTGGCGTCATGGCGCACCGGCGAGGACCTGGACCAGATGTACGAGCGGATCGCGGCCGAGGTGGAGGCGGCGGTGCGGCAGGAAGGGCGGATCCGCGCCCCGCTTCGCGGCCGGATCTTCCCCCGGCTCCGCAGCCGCCGGGGCGCACCCAAGGGGGCCGGGGTGTACCGGGTGACCGTGGATGATCTGAAGCGGGTTCATCGCGGGCTGCTGTTCACCGGCGCGGTCGAGGCCTGCGACGCCACCCAGGCGACGCACGACACTCTGCCGCTGACCGTGACGCAGATCGGGGTCGCGCTGGTGGCGTACAACGGGCACCAGGGCACCTGGGTGCAGCGGTTGTTCCGCCGCGACCTGCGCGAGTCGCTCGGCGACCCGGCCGAAGAGGCGCTCGCGCTGCTGGAGCGACGCGAGGATCGCGGCGGCCTGAACCAGCCCAGCCAGCGGGACCAGCTCACCGAACTCGCCCGTCGGGCGATCATGACGTTCGCCGAGCGGGCCATCCTGCTGCGCTGCTCCACTGCCCTGTGGCGTCTGGGCCATGGCAGCCCGGCGCCGTATGAGCTGCTCACCGGCTCGGCCGGGACGCTCGACCTGATGATCGAGGCGACCCGGCTGCTGGAAGAGCTGATCTGTGGCCACCAGCGCTTCGTCTTTGTCCCCAGCGAGCCGAGCGGTCGGCCGCTGCTGACCATCGGCAACGCGCTGGAGCCGCTGGAGTACGCGATTGTCGAAACACTGCGCGACCGCATCTGGGAGATCGTCGAGCGCAGCGAGTATTACCTGCCGACCTCGAGCGACACCACGCTCGGCGGCCGGCGGCTGTCGCCGCGGGAATGGATTCAGCGCTTCCGCGACGAGATCGCCTCCCAGGTCGTGGTTGGGGTCTACCGGGCCAGCGAGCTGGCCCCGGCGCAGTTGTTCTACGCCCATGTGGACCACGCCCACGAGGCGGCGCTGATCGCCCTGGCCGACAGCGTCCTGCAGCCGCACCGTGGCTTCCCGATGCTGATCGACCTGGCCGATCACGTCTGTGCCGCCACCTTCGGGTCGGACAGCCTGGCCGGCCCGCTGCAGCTCGCCTACACCCGCGCCGGCGCGCCGCTGCGGTATCTCAGCGAGCGGATGACCCGCGCCCGATGAGCAACGGAGGAGACGCGATGGTGCATGACCCCAGCCCACTCGAGCACCACAAGCCTGAAGACCGCGCCGGCCAGGCCGTGGACCTGGACAGGGCGCTCCCGGTCCCGGTCGACGCCCTGCGCAGCCTGGACGAGCAGATCGCCGCGATTGGCGGGGCGCTGCCCCCGGATCCGCTGCGCGACAACGCCGTCGGCTTCACCATGTTCGACTCCCCGGCCAGCCAGGACAACTCCGTCACCGTGCTGCTGTCCGATACACGTATCGCCGACGCGCCCTCCCAGTCGCTGGTGCGCATCCACAGTAAGGACGGGCGCACCTACCTGGGCAGCGTGGTGGCTGGCCCGTTCGCCGAGCCGGACGGGCTGCGCGCCGACTCCACGGTGCTGGTGACCGTGGTCACCCGGGGCGGGATCTTCGTCCCGCCTTACCATGGGCGGGTGCAGGTGGAGATCCTGGGCGAGGAGCGCGATGGGGCGCTGGTGCCGCCGCGCTACCGGCCGCTGCCCAACAGCCCGGTCTACGTGCTCGACAGCCAGGAGACGACCACGGTGCTCCAGGCGGCCGGGGACATTCAGCTCGGCCAGGTGATCGGCCAGGAAGACGTCCTGGTCGGCATCCCCTCAGCGCGCAAGGACGTGCTCCCGCGTCACCTGGCGATCCTCGGCACCACCGGCGGCGGCAAGTCCACCACCGTCGCCCGCCTCGCCCAGCAGGCGCAGGCTGCCGGCTGCGCGGTGATCCTGCTGGACGTCGAGGGCGAATACACCTTCCTGCACCAGCCTACCGCCGACCCGCGCATGCTCGCTGCTCTGGAGCGGCGCGGGCTGGAGCCGGCCGGGGTGCCCAACGTCCGCCTGTACCACCTGGTCGGCCGCGACAGCGCCAACCCGGACCACCCCCGGCGCAGCGTGTTCTCCCTCCAGTTCGCCCGCCTGTCGCCCTACACGGTGATGGAGATCCTCGACCTGTCCGATCCGCAGCGCGAGCGCTTCATGCAAGCCTACGAGATCGCCAAGGTGCTGCTGCGCGACCTGGACATCTTCCCCGAGCGCAACCATCCCGAGCAGGAACGGCTGGCGCTGGAGATCGACGAGTTCGAGCGGGGCTACCCGCGCCTGGCGCTGCCGTTCCTGCTCGACGTTGTCGGCGCCTGCCACCGGGTGGCGGAGAAGGCGGACGCCGAGGCCATCAGCCCGAAGCATCCGGCGCTGAGCAACAATCGCGATCAGCTCGTGCAGCGGGTGAACCAGGCCAACATCTCCGGCAACCCCGTCTCCTGGCGCGCCCTGCTGGCCAAGCTCGCCGGCCTGAGGCGGCTGAACGTCTTCGACGTCGACAACGTCCAGCCGCTGAGCTACAAGCGGCTGCTCGTCCCGGGCCGCGTCAGCGTCATCGACCTGTCCGACTCCGGCTCGCCCGAGCTGAACAACCTGGTGATCGCCGACCTGCTGCGCGGGGTGCTCCAGGCCCAGGACGAGGCGTACCAGGAGTACGAAACGGCCAAGCGCGCTGGCCGGGAGGCAGCGCCGCCCGCGCGGACGCTCGTGGTGATCGAGGAGGCGCACGAGTTCCTGAGCGAGGAGCGCATCAGCCGGATGCCAGTCCTGTTCGAGCAGGTCGCCCGCATTGCCCGGCGGGGTCGGAAGCGCTGGCTGGGCCTGGTGTTCGTCACCCAGCTCCCGCAGCACCTGCCGCGGCAGCTCTTCGGGCTGGTCAACAGCTACATCCTGCACAAGATCGCCGACCCGCTCGTCGTCAGCACGTTGCAACGGACAGTGAGCGGGATCGACGAGGGGCTCTGGAAGCGACTGCCGGGCCTGGCGCCGGGACAGGCGATCGTCGCCTTCCCTCACCTCGCCCGGCCACTGCTACTCGCAATGGACCCCGCCCCAGCGCAGCTCCGCCTGGTGGACTGAGGTGGCCGAGGTTCACGAGTGGTGACGCGGAGGGGGCAAGGCAGATGGTGCGTGAGCTGAGCGTCGAACTGGAAGCGGTGACTCCGCTCTTCCTGGGTGGCGCCGACCCATCCCAACCCGAGGTCCGGGCCGCCTCGTTCCGTGGCGCGCTGCGCTTCTGGTGGCGGGCGCTGGCGGCGGAGCCGGATCTGGTGCGGCTGAAGAAGCGCGAGGCGGCGATCTTCGGCGACACCGAACGCGCCTCCAGCGTGCTCGTCGACGTCGAGCCGCTGGAGACTCGCAGAGTCATCGGCTGGGAGCAGGCGTTGAACCACGGTGCACGGCTCGACTTCCCGACGCGGCAGGGGCTCAACTACCTCGGCTTTCCATTCACGCAGAGGGGCGGCGCCCGCTCGTGCTTCCCTCCCGGCACGCGGCTACGACTCAGCTTACGACTGCGATCGCACGTGCAAGATGACATGCTATTGCGCCAGGCCATCGCAGCGCTGTGGCTGCTGCTCAATCTGGGAGGCTTAGGCACTCGATCGCGGCGTGGTCTCGGGGGCCTGAGAGTGATGGACGGCTGGCAAACGGAGAGCCTTCCTCCTGCGCAGCCACGTACGACGACACCGTCTGCTCTCGCCGGGCATCTGCAGGAGGGACTCCGCCAGTTACGGACTCTGATGCCATTCGGAGCACTGCCCGCCGGCGATGACGAATTTCCGATCATCGCGCCCAACCACGCCGGCATCCTGGTGCTCAACCAGACCTGGCCAAGCTGGCAGGCAGCGCTGGGAACGGTTGGCCGCCACCTGGCCGAGTTCCGCAAACCCCTCTTTCCCCGGCTATCCGACCTGCGAAAAGTCGGGCAGATCACGGCAGTTCCTGAACGCGCCGCCTTTGGGCTTCCTATTCAGTACTACGACCCGCGCACCCAAATGTCGTCCACGCTCAAGCCTGGAACCGGCGCACTGGGAATCACCCCCGATCGGCGCGCCTCACCCTTGCTCATCAGAATCGCCCCACTCGCTGAGGGGAAATACACCGTCGTACTGACCATCTTCGGAGGCTTTGGGACACGGTTCCTTCCCGCGGAGATCGCCACACTGCGCGCGAACGGCGCCACCATCCAGGGAAAGGTCTCGGTGCAGCCGCTGGTGCGGTTCATCACGCAACTGAGCAATCCCAAAACGGGCACAGGCCTCTTCCAGGTGCAGATCCCATGACGCCAGAACTGGCCGAGCGGAAACTGGCGGCCTTCCTGCACGACCCGCCGCAGAAGCCGTTCGTGCTTGGTCGCGGGCACGAGCAGTATGCCGCGGCCATCCTCGAAGCGCTGACCGGGCGTGCCACCATCCCTGAGTCCGCTCGGCAGGCCGATCACCTCGCCTCGGCGGCCGACCGCCCCAACTTCCCCGCATCCACACCGGCGGTCGATTTCGGCCGCGAACCGGCGCTCACCCACCCGCTGTCAGAGCGGCAGCTCTTGCGTCTGGAGCCGCTCGGCGTCGTTGTGGACCCCGACGCGGTGAGCACCATCGTCTACGAGGCGGCGCGAGACGTGGCCGCGATGTGTGGCGACGACACGCCGCGGCGGTACCTGGCGGCCTGGCGCTGGCTGGGCGCATTCATCCGCGCCCGCGAGGCGCAGGCCGGGCTCGGCGCGCTCTGGGAGTGGCTGCCGGCCGACACCCGGGTGCCGGACCACACGATCTGGGACCACATGAGCGTCACCGCGGCACTGGCGGGAACAGGCAGGCGGCCGGCGTTCCTGGTGTTCGCCATCGGGCCGGTGCAAGGCTTCATCGCTCAGGCGCGCTCGACGCGCGACCTCTGGGCCGGCAGCTATCTGCTGTCCTGGCTGAGCTGGCAGGCGATCCGCGCGATGGCGGATGCGATTGGCCCGGACGCGCTGCTGTACCCCTCGCTGCGCGGGCAGCCACTGGTTGACGCCTGGCTTATTGAGCGCGGGGCATGTCCTCCCCAGGGTGTCCCGCAGCCCCCGGCCGCGGTTCGCCGTGTCGCCGCCTTCCCGAACAAGCTGCTCGCGCTCGCCTCAATCGACGCGGCCTCAGAGCTGGCGCGTCGGGCCGAGGACGCGGTACGCGCCGCCTGGCGCGATCTTGGCGCCCAGGTGCGCGAACATCTGGCGAGTTGGGCAGGCGAGCGCTGGCAACCAGAGCGGTGGGACGAGCAGCTCGCGCGACAGGTCGAGGTCGCCTGGGCGGCGCTGCCGTGGCCGGCGGAGGGGCGCGAGGCGGCCTGGCTGGAGCAAGCGCGGGCGCTGCTTGGCCCGGATGCCTTGGACAGCTTCGAGCGAACACTGCGTGCCATGCAGGAGCGGGGACGCTACGCGGCGAAACCCAGCAGCTACTACGCGCCCGCGCACGGCCTGGCGCAGCGCGCCTTCGATGCCCGCAAGCTCGCCCGCGGCTTCGACCAGGCCTCCGAGCCGGGCTTCAAGTGCACGCTCTGTGGGCTCCGCGCGCCCGCCCTCGCTGGCGAGGCGCCGTTCGCGGAGCAGCGGGAGGCCTGGAAGCGGCTGGCCGAGAAGCTCGCTTCGCCTGAGCTCGTCGCCCTCACCGGCGATGAGCGGCTATGCGCGGTCTGCCTGACCAAGCGCGCCGCGCCTGAAACCCCGGTGATCCAGGCTGCGCTCGGGAATGAGCCACCCAGCTTCCCCTCTACCAGCAGCCTGGCGACGCTGCCGTTTCGCCGAGCGTTGATCGCCCGGATCAGGACGGAGCCGGAGCTGGCTGGCGCCGCCGAGCGATTCGTCCAGGCGATCGAGCGGCTGAGCAGCCACGGCCGCGAGCTCGGAGCAACGGTGAGCCTTGGCCGCGATGTCTTCCCACGCCTCGTTCACGACGCGGGGCCGGGGCTCGGGCAGCGACTACTTCGCTTCGATGGCGAATGGCTGCTGGAAGAGACTTACGAGCGCCGGCGGCGAGACCTCCAGCAGATTGGCGGCAGCGCCGAAGTCGTGCAGGCCCTGGAGTCCGCGCACGAGGCGCTGCGTGGGCTGCTCAGCGCCGCGCGGCGGAGGGGGCTGCGCGCCCCCTCCGCCTACTACGCGCTGCTGCTGCTCGACGGTGACCGGATGGGACGCTGGGTCAGCGGAGAGCAGCACTGGGTGACCCTGGGCGATCTCCTCCACCCGACCGTGCGCGAGCACCTGGCAGGCGATCCCACCTGGGCATCTCTCCTACGCGAGCGACGGCTCTTCGCCCCATCCACCCACGCCGCGCTCGGCTCGATCCTGCGCGACTTCGCCCTCTGGGTTGTCCCTGACGTCGTTGAGCGGCAGCATGATGGGCGGGTGGTCTACGCCGGCGGCGACGACGTGCTGGCGCTGCTCCCCGTGGACCAGGCGCTCGACGTGCTCGACGCACTCAGGACTTGCTACACGCGATCGTTCCTGGTCCGCGATGAGCGCGGCAGGCTCCTCGAGGGGATGCCGGAGCGCGCTGGCGGCGAGCACGTCGTCTTCCGGGGGATGGGTCCGGACGCCACCGTCAGCGCCGGGCTACTGATTGCCCACCATTTGCTCCCGCTCGGTCTGGCGCTGGAGGAGACCCGGCGCCTGGAAGAGCGGGCCAAGGAGGAGGGTGGGCGCAACGCCGTTGGCATCGGCGTCGCCCGGCGCTCAGGCCTCGACCCGGAGCTGGTGCTCGTGAGCAGGCACGGCCGCGGCGGGATGGCCGTGCGCGAGCTGCTCGCCGAAGCACGGGCTCTGCTCAGCCGCGGCTCAGCAAACGGAAGCGGCGAAGCGGCTGAAGCGGCAGGTCGGCTGCCCTACCACCTGCGCCACCTGGCCGACACACTGGATGGGCTCGCGGATCCAGAGGGGCGCCGGAGTGGTGTTGCCGCGGTTGCCGCCCGCCACGTCCAGAGTCTCGGCGGGCGCCAGCGGCTGCTCGACCTGTTCGACAGGCTCCGGGCGCCGCTCCCCAGGCGAGACGGCCCCGAGGTGACACCCGCTCGTCCAGTGGCGGAGCTCGCCACGTTGCTGCGGCTCGCCCGCTTTCTGGAGGTGGGGGGATGATCCGCCTCTTCCTGGAGCCGCTGGACCTCTGGCTGTTCCGCGACGGTCGGCCCTTCACTGCCGGCGCGGACCACCACGCTCACTCGATGTTCCCACCCAGCCCGTTGACGCTGTACGGAGCACTTCGCACGAAGCTGCTCTTCGGCACGGCGGAGCGCAGCGGCGCGAACGTGACGGATTCGGCCTTCGTCGAGCGAACCGTTGGCGCAGCGGACGACTTCGAGCGCTTCACGCTGCGCGGACCGCTGCTGGGGCGGTGCGAGCAGGGAACGGTGACGCGGCTCTTTCCCGCGCCGCTGGACCTCGCCCGCTTCGAGCCGAGGATGCTCACGCGGAGGAGTGGCAGATTCTCACGCCACAGCGAGCGCTGAACGACCGGCTGGGGCTGATCACGGACCACCGGCTGGCGCTGCCCTGGGCTGCCAGCACCGGCCGGCCGGAGGCCGCGGCCGGGCGCTGGCTGGACGAGGCGTCGTTCTTCGCGACGCTGCTGGGACAGGCCCGTCCAGCCATCCCCGCGGGGGCGCTGTACCAGGTGGAGCGCCGCAGCGGGATCGAGCTGGACGGGACAGGCTCAGGGGCGGGACGGCGCGTCGTCCGTGAAGGGCGGCTCTACTCCGTCGCGTTCGTCCGTCCGGCACCGGGCGTTGGGCTGTGCCTGGACCTGGATGGCCTCGATGGGCTGGGCTCGAGCGGACTGCTCGGGCTCGGCGGCGAAGGACGAGCCAGCCGCTACGAGGCGATCCCGGCGGCAACGCCGAGTCGCGCGGCAGCGCGCGACCGGGTCGCCCAGACTGGGCGACCGAAGGTCGTGCTGGTCACCCCGGCGCTCTTTGCTGCCGGGTGGCTGCCGGCCTGGGTCGACGCGCGCAGCCGGGCCACAACGAATCCCGTCGCCGGCTTGCGGCTGGTGGCCGCGGCCGTCGGCCGTCCGGCTCCGATAGGCGGCTTCGACATTCGAGCGCGCAGGCCGCGCCCGATTCGGCAGGCCGTCCCGGCCGGCAGCGTCTACTGGTTCGAGGAGGTGGAGGCTGGCGCAGCGGCGCGGGCCTTCGACGCGCTCGACGGGCGCTGCATCTCGGATGAATACGCCCGCATCGGTTTTGGCCAGTGCTACGTGGGAGGGTGGTGACATGTACGAACGGGCCACAGTGATCAGCTTCTACGCCGAGACGCCGCTGCACCCGGGACGCGGCGCCGCGACCGGGGCGATCGACCTGCCGGTCCAGCGTGAGCGGCACCTGGACTATCCGCTCATTCCGGGCAGCAGCCTGAAGGGTGTCCTTCGGGCCGCCGCGCGGCTCGCCTGGCACAGCCAGGCCGGCAAGCTAGAGACGGTATTCGGACCAGACACCGACAACGCCCACGAGCACGCCGGCGCGCTGGCGCTCACCGACGCCCGGCTGCTGCTATTCCCGGTGCGCTCCCTTCATGGCGTCTTCGCCTGGATCACCGCGCCCCTGGCGCTGGAGCGCTACCGGCGCGACCTGGCCGCGGCGGGTTTCACAACCTCCTGGCAGGCGCCGCGCCCGACCGAACAGACCGCGTTCGTCGCACCCGGGGCGGTAGTGAGCAAGGGTGGGCGGATCACGCTCGAAGAGTTCACCTACTCCGCGCAGGAGGATGCGGCGGTCAAGCAGCTCGCGGATGACCTGGCGACCACGCTCCTGCCGGACACGCCAGAGTACGCCTCGTGGCGGTCGCGCCTCCCCGGCCAGCTCGCCATCCTGCCCGACGACGACTTCCGCGATTTCGTCCTCAACGCCACCGAGGTCGTGGCCCGCATCCGCATCGACCAGGGCACGGGCACGGTGACGGTGGCGGATGGCGGGCTCTGGTACGAGGAGCACATCCCCCCGGAGAGCCTCTTCTACGCCCTGGCCCTCGCCTCCCCGCCACGACGCGCAGCAAATGGCGAGGCGCGGCTGCCCCGCAGCGCGGCTGAGGTGCTGGGGACGCTGAGCGAGCTGCGACTCGACCGGCTCCAGCTCGGCGGCGACGAGACGGTCGGCCGGGGGATCGTGAAGGTGCGCATCCGCCAGCCGGCGGGCGAGACAGTGGGCGGGAGGACCTCATGAGCCAGGCAGCGCCGAGCCAGCAGCCCCACCGCCAGACCGTCGAGCAGCAGCGCGCCGCCTTCGCGCTCGAGTGCGTGCGAAAAGTGAAGAGAGAGGCCTTCGCCAGCAAGTATAGACAGCTCGTGCGCGGGCTCCCGGCGATGATCCTGACCAATGGACTCGGCCAGACGCTGGCGTTTCTCAAGGCCAAGGGCGGAGAGAAGAGCAACGAGCACCAGACAGCCTATACGCACCTCAGCGCCTGGGCACGCGAGCAGCTCCGGTTTGGCCCCGACCTGCTCGAGCAGATCACACGCATGGACGTCAGCCAGTATCGACTGGCACAGACCGAGACGCTGGCCGTGCTCGGCTGGCTGAAGCGGTTCGCGGACGCCGAGCTGCCGGAGGGGAAGTCGTGAGCCCGCAGTCTGGAGCGCGTCGTCCCGAGCCGAGCCGCGGACCTTCGTCGAACCTCCCGCTGCCACAGGCCACGCGCGCGGCCCTCCAGGCCGCCGGAGGCGTGGACGGGTGCAGCAATCTCTCGCTAGCGCTCAATCGCTTCGTTGACACCTGGACGCCCGACTTCACCAGGCAGCAGGACGAGAGGCGGGGAACCCGGCGGCAGTTCCTGGAAGCGTGCCGGAAGGTTCCGGGACAACAGCCCTGCCGGGACGTCCTGCGGCTGTACCACGAACGCCAGACGGCGCTGCTCGCGAGCTATAGCCAGGGGCCATGGCGCAGCGCCGAGGTGCGCGCTCGGCTGATTCGGCGGCTGGTGATCGGGCTGGGCATCGCCCATCCGCTGGAAGTCAACCTGGCGCTGCACCGGATTGGCGGCTTTCCCTATCTGCCCGGCAGCAGCGTCAAGGGTGCCACCCGGGCGATGGCGAAGGAGCTGGGCGCGGACGACGAAACCATACGGATCCTGTTCGGGCCGGAGCCGCAGAAGGAGCCACACGCGCAGGGCGCGCTGGTGTTCTTCGACGCCCTCCCAGAATCGGGCTTCGAACTGGCGCTGGAGATCATGAATCCCCATCACAGCGGCTACTACACCGGCCAGGAGCCGCCGGCCGAGTGGCAGAGCCCGGTCCCGATCCTGTTCCTCGCCGTCGATCGCGGCGCGGTGTTCCGCTTCTCCATCGCCGCCCGTTGCCGAGCGAGCGGCAGCGGGCTGGAGCCGCCCGAGACGGCCGAGCAGCGGCTGCGGCAGGGGCTGGACTGGCTGCGCGAAGCGCTGCGAAGCGGCCTGGGCGGGAAGCGGAGCGCAGGCTACGGGAAGTTCGAGGTGATCGGATGAAGAAGGCGCTGATTCTTACGGCCGGAACAGGCACGCGAGCTGACACCGACATCGTCCCGCCGCTCAAGAAGACGATCCGGCATGCGCGGCCGGATCGAGTGATCTTCCTGGTCAGCACGGCAAGCGAGCCCAACGCGGAGCGAATCCGCACCGAGCTGGAGCTGGGCACAGCAGCCACGATCCGGCGCGTTGGCGATGAGAACGATGTCGAGCGCGTGTTCGTCGACGCCCTGGACGCGCTGCGCGAGCTCCGCGCGGAAGGGTTCACTCCAGACGAGATCGAGGCAGACTACACCAGTGGGACCAAGGCGATGACTGCCGGACTCACGCTGGCGGCCATCGCCTTCCGCTGCGGCAGCCTGCGCTACATCAGCGGGGAACGCGGGCACGGCGTGGTCATCTCGGGCACCGAACGGTTCCTCTCGATCCCGCCCTCGCGCGTCTTGGCGTACCACGACCTCCAGCTCGCGCTCCAGCTCTTCCGCGATCTCCAGTTCGAGGCAGCGCGCCGGCTGCTCCGCGAGATCAGCCCCGCCCTGCTCGACGACCACAGCCGCCGGCTGCACGCCAGCCTGGGCAAGCTGGTTGACGCCTATGACCGCTGGGACAAGTTCGAGCATGCTTGCTTCAAGGAGCACTATCAGCATCCAGACCCTGATCTTCACGAGCTTGCTGCAATGCAGGTGAGTGACCAGGTGATCGACCGTGTGCAGAAGATGGCCGCTGCCCGCAATCCGAAGCGCACCCGCGACTGGCGTGATCGGATCACCCAGGATCACCTGGCGGATCTCTGGAACAACGCCGAGCGGCGCCAGCGAGAGGGCAAGTACGACGACGCGGTAGCCCGGTTGTACCGGCTGACCGAAATGCTGGCCCAGTACAGACTCGCCTGCGAGCACGGGATTAACGCTGCCGACGTAGACATCGAGGGACTCAAGGGCCGCATTCCCGAAGAGCTGCGGGGCGCCCTGGCAGCCCAGCGAAGCGGGGATCGCGCCAAGGTCCAGCTCGGGCTGCGAACGTCCTATCAACTGTTGGCTGCGTTGGGCGACCCGCTCGGTGACGCGCTGCCGGCAGGACCGAACAAGCACTCCCCACTGACGAATCTCTTGGCGCGGCGAAATGCCAGCATTCTCGCCCACGGGCTGGAGCCCGTTGGGGAACAGACAGCGCGGGAGCTTTCGGCGGAGGTCGCCCGCCTTGCGCGCACCATCGTTCCGGACTTCGCGGAGCGCTGCGCCGCGCTCCAGTTCCCCTGGCTGCGAGCGCGGGAGTGAGCGCCATGGATGGGTTCCAGGCGCACAAGCTGCGGTTCCGGGTGGAGGTCACCACGCCGTTGCGGCTGCCGCCCGCGGCCGGGGCGGCGCTGCGCGGGGCGCTGTTCGGGGCGCTGCGGACGCAGTTCTGCCTGGCTGGCCGCGGGCCTGACTGCGGCGCGCCAGCGCTGGCGGCGAGCTGCCCGGTGTGCTTCCTACTGGCGCCGGTGGAGGAGCATCACCCGCGCGGGCGCGACGTGCCCCGCCCCTATGTGCTGCAAGCCCCGGCAGGCGCTGCGCTGGAGTACGCGCCGGGGCAGCCGCTGGAGTTTGGCCTGACGACGTTCGGCCGGGCGCTCGGCCACTTCCCCTATGCGCTGCTCGGGATCGAGGAGATGGGCCGCCTGGGGCTGGGCGTTGGCCGGCAGGGCGGCTTCCGTGTGGACGAGGTGTGGGCGGAGAACCCGCTGCTTGGGCGGCAGGAAGCGGTCTACCAGCGCGCCCGCGATGCGGTGATTCGCCCCCCGGCGCTGCCGGTGGACCAGACGCAGGTGGCCGAGGAGGCGGCGCTGCTGGGCCGACGTGGCGGCAGCCGCCGGCTGCGCCTGACGCTGCTCAGCCACACTCGCCTGATCGAGGCCGACCGCCTGGTCAAGCCGGAGATGTTCACCTTCCGCGCCCTGCTCGGGCGACTGCTGGAGCGGCTGAGCGCGCTGCACGAGCGCTATGCCGCCACCCCGCCGCCGTTTGACGCGCCGGCGCTGCTGCACCTGGCGGAAGGGGTGCGGGTGGCTGAGCGGCAGCTTGCCTGGCGCGAGCTGTTCCGCGCCTCCAGGCGCCAGCAGCGGCTGGTGCCGATGAGCGGCCTGCTGGGCAGCGTGGTGCTGGAGGGCGAGCTGGAGCCGTTTCTGCCCTGGCTGGTGTGGGGCACCCTGACCCATGTGGGTAAGGACGCGGCGATGGGCAACGGCCGCCTGTGCCTGGAGCCCGTGGCATGACTATCCCCCCATGGTGCCGACTGGTTCCCGCGTGAGAGGCCATCCGATGACGAACGCTCCCTCCCCACCTGAGCTCGGCACCGTGGCGCCGCCCGACGCCGCCAGGGGCACCCCAGGCGACGGGTCGCGTGGCGACCCCGATAGCCCTGTCGCCGCCGCGCCTGCCTCCCCCGCGCCCCGGGGTCGGGCGCGCATCCGCTCCCTCGACGAGGCGGCGGAGCAGCCGAACGACTGCCTGCTAGTGGACCAGCCCGGGGCGTTTCTCGGCCGCCACAGCGAGCGGCTGCGGCTACTGCTGAAGGGGGAGCTGGTGCAGGAGCGGCCGCTGCTGGGCCTGGAGCACGTGCTCGTCCTGGCCGGCGGGGTGAGCCTCAGCGCCGAGGCGATCCGCGCCTGTGCCGAGCGCGGCGTCCCGATCAGCTTCATCGGCCGCGACGGCGCCCCCTACGCCAAGCTCGTCTCCCCCGAGCTCACCGGGACGATCCAGACGCGGCGCCAGCAGCTCCTCGCCTACGCCGACGCCCGCGGCGCGCGGCTCGTCCGCGCCTTCGCCCGCGGCAAGCTGGAGAACCAGGCGGCGCTGCTGAAGTACATGGCCAAATACCGCCAGCGCACCGACGCGCAGATGTACGAGATGGCGCGCGAGGCGGCGTTCCGCCTGGAGCACCTGGCCCGCCGGATCAGCGAGGTGCCCGGCGACAGTGCCGACGCGCTCCGCCTGGAGGTGATGAACCTGGAGGCGCAGGGAGCGCGCCACTACTGGGAGGCGGCTCGCCACCTGGTGCACCTGGAGGAGGGGGTGGAGTGGCAGAGCCGCGAGACGCGGGGCGCGACGGATCTGGTGAATCAGTGCCTGAACTACGGCTACGGGATCCTGTACGCCCAGGTGGAGCGCGCCGTTCTGCTCGCCGGCCTGGACCCGTACGCCGGCTTCCTGCACGAGGACCGCCCCGGCAAGCCGAGCCTGGTGCTGGACCTGGTGGAGGAGTTCCGTCCCTTCGCGGTGGACCGCTGCGTCTTCAGCCTGCTGAACCTGCGCACCCCGCTCAAGCAGGACGACCGCGGCCGGCTCGACGATCCCACCCGCACCCTGCTGGCGCAGCGCATCAACGAGCGGCTGGAAACCCCCGAGCCCTACGAGGGCTCGCGCCGCCGGCTGCGGACGATCATCCAGGCCCAGGCGCGCCGCCTTGCTACCTACGTCCGCGGCGAGGGCGGCGACTACCGCCCCTGGGTGGGGAGGTGGTGATGTCAGTCCAGTTCGCCGGCGAGACGAAGCGTCCCCCGGATCAGCGCCTCGCTCATGTACATCCCTGCCGCCTGCAGGGCCTGCACGAGCGGACCGACCTGGTCGATCCGGCCCGCGTGCTTGGCCGCCACGAGCCCGCCAAGCGTCCCGGTAACGTCGATCCCCAACGCCCTCGCCTGGCGTCAGCTCCCTGATCGTCGATGATCAGTCGAGCTCCATGCTCCGTAGCCAGGATGATCGCCTCCGCCTCGCCAGGGTCCACCGTTGCGAGCAGGCGCTCGACAGCTCCCCGATCCCGTGGCGCTTCGACGTCCAGCCGGTCGGCCGCGCCAGCTCCGCCGCGCCCACAGGCCCCCGGGCCACTTCCGCGTGGATGACGGGCGGAACGAGGCGGCGGCCACAGAGGGCGGGCAGCAGCGCGAGCTGCCCCACCCGTGCGAGCGCGATCAAGGAGGAGCTGTCGGCGACGACCGGTCCTGCGTCGGTCGCACCCCCCGACTGGCGACCTTCCCGTCGCGCGCCAGCTCCTCGGCCGAGAGGTCGAGATACGGCACGCCCTCGGCGTTGAGCAGCTCGGCGATGGGGACCAGGCCTATCCCCCCGTGGGCGTAGAGCTGGACGATGCGTCGCACGGTCGCCGCCTCGGCCGGATCGACCACGAGCCGCTTGTCCACTACGCGGTAGCCGTACGGGGGCTTGCCGCCCAGCCACCGCCCTGCCCTGGCCGCGCGCAGGCGCCCCAGATGGGTCCGCTCGATGATGGTGGCCCGCTCCAGCGCCCCGAGGCTGCCCAGCAGCGTCATGATGAACTCGCCCAACGGCGTGGCCATGTCGAAGGGCTCGGTCATCGAGCGGAGGGTCGCGCCGGCCTGGCGCAGCGCGTCGTGGGCGTGCAGCAGGTGGAGGGTGGAGCGGGCGAAGCGGTCCACGCGGTAGACCAGCACGGCGCTGAACCTGCCCGCACGGGCGCTCGTCCACGGCCAGCGCGCCGCTCACGCCCTCATCCGTATAGAACTCGTGGATGAGCAGCCCGTGCAGATCGCAGTAGCGGCGGGCAAAGTCGAGCTGGTTCTCGATCGTGCCGGCCTGGGCCTGCTCGTCGGAACTGACGCGGGCGTAGACCGCCACCCGATCGTGGTTCAGGTCCCGGACTCGAACGTGGTTGTACGGGGATTCTGTCTGTGGTACGCTGCCCATCGTGCGCCTCCTCTCAGCGGGACAGTTGCTCTCGTCTCTTCCCTCATCCAGCGTGTCGGCAGGTGGGGAGGAAGCCGGCAATCACAGCCCAGGCCATTGCATCCTGGCCGTCGCCCACTTTTACCAGAACATCCTTCTCGCCGTACTGCAGTACGAGAAGGCCTTCCTTGCTCCATTGCGGGAGACTGTCGAGCTTGTCATACCAGATACTGATGTTCCTTTCACCATCGAAATAAAGACGCTCCGTCGTCAGGTAAAGGGTTCCAGTATCAACCGGATTCAACTCCCGCACCTGTACCGACTCTGCAGGGCTTCGAAAGAAGTGGTGGAGATAGACTCCGCGCATAACACGAGCAGACAAGCCCCATCCACTCCCTCCTCCTCGGCGAATCGTTCGGTGCTTCCACTCGTAGCGATGAACCTCTCGCTTGCAGCCGATGATAGTTTCTCCCTTCCGCGGGATCAGGGCTCCCCCCGGCTCCAACTGAAGCCTCCGTAATGCAGCGCTGAGCTCGGCCACCTCGGCGTCAACGAGCTTATCGATGGCAACCGTATAGCGGTCCGGCAACGACGAGAGCCGCGCCTTGATTTCGTCGCGCTGCACGGCTGTCCCACTTGCCTGGGACACAGTGGGCAAGTCTGGCGATGTCGACGTCGTGCCCGCCTGTCTCTGCAGGCGAGAAGATAGCCAGGTGCGGAAGCCAAAGGTATCCGTGAGAGCAAGGAACACTATCAGCACCGAAGTAACGATTAGGAATGCGCCGAAGTCTCCGCGCGTGAGGGCGCCAAATACCACCAGGCTCAGGAAGACTGCAACGGCAATTCGCAGGAAGCTTCGCACTGTTCCACCCCCATCCGAGCGACTGCTGCCTACTCTAAAGTCTTGGCCGTGGTCGCCTGCTCAATGTACCCGGCTCCCAAGTGGGGTGCGAGCGGCACCTCTCCCAGCACTTGCGCTTCTCCTGCTTAGCGAGGCGTGAGCACCGTCGCGTCAGGCTCGAGGACCCATCCTGGGAAGACCCCATTTGCAGCCTATGGCTCCGACAGTCACATACGGTCCTACAAGGCCCACAAGGAGGCCAGTTGCTGCAAGTCCGGACAGCAAGACCCCACGGGCCGTACCGACTACGGTCCTTATAGACGCTTTCTAAGTTAGAGCGAGGAAGGCAGGGCCACCAAGGCCATCCTCTCAGGGCCTAGGCGCAAGCAGTCCATGTCGTTCACAGATTTCACAGGCTAGCAACGCGTTTCCATCAAAGAGCAAGAACCCGCCTCGCGTGGGATAGTAATCCATGCGCCAGTCAAGATATGGCTCCGCAGCCGGCGGCACCTTTACGACAACGTGCTCGTCTCGCTGAGCAAAGTCGGAGAG
>JAJPGT010000076.1 GCA_021325655.1 Pseudomonadota bacterium | reverse complement strand
TCGTAAAACCCGCCCCAGTCGTCCCAGGCCAGGAAGATGGCGCTGCTATTCCAGTTCGGCCCCTGCATCACCGCGTTGATCAGCCCGGTCACGTACGCCTGGCCGTCGCGGATGGAGGCGGGTGGATGGTCGCTCACCTCGTCGCTCGGGATCACCCAGGAGACCGCTGGCAGGGTGCCGTTGGCGGCGGCGGTGTAGAAGCTGGCGACGCTCTGCACGTTGCTCGTCTGGCCGTTGTCCACCACTGTTTGAAACCAGGGCAATGGGTTCCAGACGCTGCCCTGGTCGGGCGTCTGCTTGACCTTGGGGCAGGAGACGGCGCCAGACTGGCAGTCCGGCTGGGTGCCGCTCCCCACGTAGTAGGCCCAGCTCACACCGTTTTTGTGCAGCAGGTAGGTGATGTCGGTCCAGCCGTAGATCGGCGCGTTCGACGAGCGTGGCTGGCCCGGGCCATTGATGTTGTTCGTGCAGGTCGACGGGTCCGTGGCGTTGCTGCACTTGGCTGACCAGGCGGACACCAGGTACAGGTGGGCGGGCAGGCTCCAGGAGGAGACCGACTCGAACAGCATGTCCTGCAATACGAAGTTGTCCGCGTAGGCCCAGTAGTTTGGCAGCTCATTGCGGTCGTGGTAGCCCATCACGTCGGGCTGGGTGATGCCGGCGTCGACGGCCCGGCGGACGAACCCGTTCATCAGACCGCCGTTGATGTCACCCAGAGCATCGGCGTGCAGGTGGGGTCCGCCCACGTTGATCAAGCTCGCGTTGTGATACGGCTTGTCACAGCCGCCGGTGCGGGGATTAGGGTTGCAGACGGTGAAGTTGCCGTTGGCGTCGCGCGGGATACCGTTGGCCCCGGGGTAGGTGCCGAAGTAGTGGTCGAAGGAGCGGTTCTCCTGCATGATGATGATCACGTGCTGGATCTTGCTCCGCGCCTGGTCGAGCGCCGTTCCGCCGGCCTGGGCCTGGGGTACGCTGCCACCTCCCCAGCCAAGGACCAGCAGCGCGCTGGCCAGCAGGAGCGCGGCGGCGCCGATCCGCCCGACGCCGATCAACCACCCTCCCCGTACGCAGGGTCGTGACAGGCTCCAGGAACCGCGCATCGTTCCTCCGAGTGGACTAGGAGTGCCTCTGGAGCAGCGGCCCGGGCCGCGCTCGCTTCCGCGCGCTCGTCTTCACCCGGTGGCAGCTCCAGCCCCCGGGACTGCCGGGCACCGATATGGAGGACGAAGGTCCTCGCTCGTGGCGCCCGGCGGATGCACTGTAGAGGGGCGCGGTGAACACGCCGTGAAGCGGGGCAGCCACCCCGCTGGGGGTCAGAGCGGCTCGAGCTGCCCCCAACTGGCGGAACGCTCGATCTCGATCGCCAGCACCGGGCGAGATTCGAGGTCCATCGTCCGATACTGGGGGTAGCGCTCGCGGAGGAGGGCGAGCGCGCGCGTGTGCTGCGCGCCGGTGACCAGGATGCGGGCCCGGCCGAGCAGCAGCAGATAGCCGAGCCGCGACCAGTCTTCCGTGTAGTGGTCGGCGAGCAGAGCGACCCGCGGGTTGGAGGCGACGTTCCGCAGCCGCCGCAGGCCCGAGGGACTGGTCTGCTTGGGCTTCTCGTCGATCGCGGAGTAGAGAGTCGTGCCGTCCAGCGCGAAGCAGATCGGCACCAGGAACGGCTGGCCGGTGGGATCGACGGTGGCGAGGCGGAGCACCCGCTGTGCCAGGAGGTAGCGCCGTTCGGCCTCGTCCATCGCCCGCCGCTACCGTCAGGCGACGCGCTCGAACAGGGTGGCGATCCCCTGGCCGCCGCCGATGCAGAGCGTCACCAGGCCGTAGCGGCCCCGGGTGCGCTCCAGCTCGGCCAGCAGCTTGGCGACCAGGATCGCCCCGGTTGCTCCGACGGGATGGCCCAGTGCCACAGCGCCACCATTGGGGTTCACCCGCTCCGGGTCCAGGTCCAGCTCGCGCATCACCGCCAGCGCCTGCCCGGCGAACGCCTCGTTGAGCTCGATGACGTCCACATCACCCAGGCGCACTCCGGCGCGGTCGAGGGCGATGCGCACTGCCGGGGCCGGCCCGATCCCCATGATCTCCGGGGGCACCCCGGCGACCGCCTGAGCGCGGATGGCCAGGCGCGGCGTCAGCCCCAGCTCACGGGCGCGGCGCTCGGAGGCGACCACTACGGCCGCGGCGGCATCGTTGATCCCGGAGGCGTTGCCGGCGGTGACGGTCCCGCCCTCTTTGAAGACGGGCGGGAGCTGCGCCAGCTTCTCGAGGGTCGTCTCGCGCGGGTGCTCGTCGCGGCTGAACAGCGCCGTCCCCCCCTTGCCCTGGGGAACGGGCACCGGGACGATCTGGGAGTCGAAGCGGCCGGCCGCAATCGCCGCCAGCGCCCGACGCTGACTTTCCAGCGCGAAGGCATCTTGCTCCGCCCGGGTAACGCTGTATCGCTCCACCAGGTTCTCCGCGGTGACGCCCATGTGGCAGGCGGTAAACGGGTCCGACAGCATCCGGGTCAGGGTGTCCTCGAGGACACCGTCGCCGAGGCGGTAACCGAAGCGCGCCTTGCGAACCAGGTACGGGGCGCGGCTCATGTTCTCGACCCCGCCCGCCACTACCAGGGTGGCAAGCCCGGCCTGGATCGCCTGCGCCGCGGAGTTGACGGCCTGGAGCCCCGAGCCGCACAGGCGGTTGACGGTGTACGCGGTCGTCTGGATCGGTAGCCCGGCTTTGATCGCGGCGTGCCGGGCGATGTAGGCGTCCTCCCCGATCTGGCCGACACAGCCGAGGATGACCTCCTCGACGTCTTCCGGCCGGGCGCCGGCCCGCTCGACGGCAGCGCGGATCGCCAGCGCAGCGAGGTCCGACGCCGGGACCTCAGCCAGCGCGCCGCCGAAGCGGCCGATGGGGGTGCGAGTCGCGCTCACCACGACAACATCATCTGCCATCTCTGCCTCCCGGCCGCCTGCTGCCTCTGCAGATTATCCGGCCGCTTGAAGGCAGCCGGCAACGAACCTGGCGCGCCGCCTGGCCCGCTCTACCGGGGCTCATCGCGGGCTGGTGAGTCCGCCAGGTGCCATGAGGAGTGATCCACGCGCGGCTGCGATATCGAGATGGCTTGAAAGACTCGCGCCAGTATCGCACCGACCGCGAGGCAGGCTGTCGATCAGAAGCGCGGCTCGGTATCCAGCCCAGAGCGGCGGCACTCCCTGGAGACCCCCGCCCGGCCAGTGTCCCTACGAGGACACCGCTGGCGTGTGCCGAGCAGCGAGCAAGCCTCAACTCTTGGGCGGGATCTTGAGCTTCATCCCAACCTGAATCGAGTCGGGGTTGTTGCCGATGACGTCCTTGTTCGCCTCGTAGATCTTCTGCCACAGGCTCGAGTCGCCGTACTGCTTCTGCGCAATGACCGCCAGGGTATCACCGGCTTCTACCACGTAGATCTTCTCCTCGCCTGAGCTCGTGGCTGCTGGCGCGCTAGTCGGCGCCGCGGCGGCCGCCGGGGCGCTCGTGGAGGAGGTAGCCCGGGCCGTACCGGTGGGCGCGGACGTCGGGGTGAGCGCGCGGGGAGTGGGCGGGGCAGCCGCGAGGGTGGGGACCGGCAGCGCCGTCGGCGTGCCAGCTTCCGAGCCGGCGCCGCCGCCACAGCCGCTGAGCAGCAGCGTAAGGAGCGCGGGGGCAAGCACAAGAACGACCGGCCGGCGGGAGACACGCGGTCGCATGTGGGGCTCCAAACAGAGATGGATGGAGGGCTCCCCTAGTATACGGATGCTGGGAATGCCACGCGCGATTCTGTGATACGTAGGCATCGCCTGGCCATCCCGCCCGCGGCCGGGGAAGGCGGAGCCACGCTGGTATAATCGCCTGCCTATGGTTGCGCTCCGCCCCTTTAAGGGCCTCCGTTACAATCCCCGTCGCGTCGGCGGCCTGGAGAACGTCATCTGCCCACCCTACGACGTCATCTCGCCCAGCGAGCAGCGGGCGCTGTACGACCGTAGCCCGTACAACCTGGTTCGGGTGGAGCTGGGGCTTGACCAGCCCGGCGACGATGAGCGCGACAACCGCTACACCCGCGCCGCGGCGATCCTCGCCGCCTGGCGTTCCGAAGGTGCGCTCATGCTGGAGCCGGCCCCGGCGCTGTACCTGCACCAGGCCAGCTTCTCGCTCCACGGGCAGTCGTTCACCCGGCGCGACCTGCTCGTCGCGGTCATGCTGGAGCCCTGGGAGCGAGGCGTGGTGCTCCCGCACGAACGGACCATGGCGCAGCCGAAGGAAGACCGGCTGCGGCTGCTGCGCGCGACCGCGACGCAGGTGAGCCCGGTCTGGACGCTGTATCGCGGCACGAGCGCGGCGCTGGCCGAAACCTGGAACATCGTCCAGGCACGGCCGCCCCAGCAGCAGTTCAGGGCGGACAACGGGGTGGAGCACCGTCTCTGGTCCGTGACCGATCCGCGCCTGCACCGCCGGATTCAGCAGGAGTTTGCCGACCGCCGGCTCTACATTGCGGACGGCCATCACCGCTACGAGACCGCGCTGGCCTACCAGCGAGAGCGGCACGAGGTGGAGGGGGAAGGCGTGTCCGGGCCCTACGACGCGGTGTTCAGCGTCATCACCTCCGCGGAGGATCCCGGGCTCCGTGTCCTGCCGATTCACCGCCTGCTGCGTGGGGTGGGGCCGGAGCCCGAGGCAGCGCTGCGCGCTGTGCTGGACGGAGCGGCCACGCTCGAAGCAGTGGCCTTACCAGGCGACGTCGAGCGCGCCCGAGCCGCGGTGGAGGATCTCGCCGCCCAGCTTGGCCAGGGGCCCGGCCAGCGCTTCTGCGCGCTCGTCGCGGGCGGCCAGCGGGCGATCCAGATCCGGGTGGTGGACCCGAGCCGGGCGCTGGCGAGCAAGGCGGAGGGGCACTCGGCCGCCTGGCGCGCGCTGGACGTGGCGGTGCTCCACGCGCTGATCGTCGAACCGCTCTTGCGCCGGGCCGGGGTGCGCCTGGAGGACAGCGTCCGCTTCACTCACGCAGCGGCCGAGGCGCTCGACGCGGTCCGGCGGGGGGAGGCGGAGCTGGCGCTGCTGGTGGCGCCCACCCGGGTGGAGCAGGTGCTGGCCGTCGCGGACGCGCGCGACCGCATGCCGCAGAAATCGACCTTCTTCGTCCCGAAGCCGCCCAGCGGGCTCGTGCTCTACCCGCTCCGCGACGAAGCGTAGGAGGGGCGTGACCGCCGCCGGCCACCGCTGATCCGATCCCACAGATACAGCAGCAGCGTCGCCACCCAGAGGGCACCCTTTGGCACACCCTGCCGTGTCGCCCGCTCCCGGGGCTTGCACGGCTCCTGCCGCCCCTGCGTGGCGGCGACCGCTACTGACCGCGGGTGCGGCGGCGGGGGGGAGGCCTGCGTCTGGCGCAGCTCGGGCCGGCAGAGGAAGGCGTTGAGCTCCCCGCTCAGCACCAGGATGTTGCCGAGGATCCAGACCCAGAACACCAGCAGCAGCAGTACTCCGAACGCGGCGTAGGCGCGGTACGAGCTGCCAAAGTAGTGCAGATAGATCGGCAGAAGCTGGGTGGCCAGGCCAAACAGGACGGTGGCGAGCACGGCGCCCGGCACCACCTCCCAGAGCGACTCCCGGGTGTTCGGGACGATGTAGTAGATCGCCACGAACAGCAGAAACAGGGCGAGAAACGACACGGCGCGGCCCACCCAGGCCTGGAAGAACGCCCAGCCGGGGATCTGGAACGGCAGTACCTGCTGGAGCGTCTGCTGGGTCGTGTTGAGCAGTAGCGTCGTGACCGACGACGCCAGCACTGCCACCAGGATCAGCACGATGAAGAGGAGTGTCATCCCGATAGCGATCAGCTTGGAGCTGACCACGCTCCGCGGTGGCACCCGGTAGACGTTGTTGAGCGCCTGCTCTATTCCGCCAAACAGCCCGGAGCCGCTCCAGAGCAAGCCCAGGATCGCCACGATCCCGTAGCTGCCGGCGTTCTCGCGGGCCGAATTCACCGTGGCGAGCAGGTCGCTGGCGAGGTCGCCCGGAAAGGCGGTAATGACCAGGTTCTCTACCGCGCGCAGGGTGCCCGGGTCGCGGACGACGAAGCCGATCACCGCGGTGATGGCAAGCAACAGAGGGATGAGCGAGACCAGCGCGTAGTAGGCGATCACGATCGCCAGCGTGCTGCCGTTATCCTCGCTCCACTTGGCGATGAACCGGCCGAGCGCCGATTGCCGGAACCACGCGATAAGCTGCTTGATCCGTCCGAGCATGCTGCGCCTCGCCCTCGCGGGCAGCACAGGCACAAGCCATGCCACGCGCCGAGCCGCCTGCCCTGCTCCTCGCGGGGCGCGGCCTGCGTGCTTGAAACCGCCAGGCCGCGGTGCTACCAGATCGGCGGCGGGAGCTGCGCCTGGACCTCGATCAGCGTCGGCCGGTCCGCCGCGAGCGCGGTCGCGACCGCGCGCTGGAGCGCCTCCGGGCTGTCGGCCCGGGTGGCGTGGGCTCCGAACGCCTCGCCCAGCCGGACGAAGTCGGGGTTCTCCAGATCCACCGCCAGGAAGCGCTCTCCGAAGCGGCGGCGCTGCGCCGCCTTGATCATCCCGTAGGCGCCGTCGTTCAGCACCACCACGGGGACCGCCAGCCGCGCCTGCACCGCCGAGGCGAGCTCCTGGACAGTGAATAGGAAGCCGCCATCGCCAGCAACGACGACGACCGGCAGGTCGGGCCGGCCCGCTTTGGCCCCGTAGCCGGCCGGGGCGCCGAAGCCGAGGGTGGCGGAGCCGATGGGGTACAAGAAGGTGCGCGAGGCGCGGACCGGGTAGAAGCGCGAGGCCCAGTAGTTCAGCATGCACTGATCGTTGGCGAGCACCCCGTCCGGCGGGATGGCGGCGCGCAGCGCCTCGACGAACGCCAGCCCGAGCGGGGAGTGGGCGCGCGCCTCGTCCCGCCAGCGGCGCTTGTACTCCGCCAGCTCCTCCGCGCTCCATTGGCTGGCCGGACGCCGTCCGCGAACGGCCTGCAGCAGCGCCTCTAGCGCGGCCCGCGCATCCGCCTGGATCGCCAGCTCTGGCCGATAGTTGCGGCCGAACTCCTCCGGGTCGACGTCAACGTGGATCAGCCGCGAGGGGAACGGCAGCGCCCAGTGCCCGGTGGACATGCCGGTGAAGCGCGTGCCGACCGCCAGCGCCGCGTCCGCGCGCTGGAGCACTTCGAAGTGCAGCCCGCCCCGGCGCGGCACCGAGGAGGGTCCCCAGGTGCCGCCGAGCGCCAGCGGGTGCAGCTCGTCGATCGCCCCCTTGCCCATGGTGCTGGTGAGCACCGGGGCGTTGAGCGCCTCCGCCAGCGCGGTAAGTGCGGCGCTGCCATCCGCAGAGATCACCCCGCCGCCGGCGTAGAGCAGCGGCCGGGTCGCTCCGAGCAGCCACTCAGCCGCCTGGTCGATCAGGCCCGGGTCCGGCGGGAGCGCGGGCGTCTCCGGGACCGGCGCGGGAAGGGTGAACTCCGCCGTACCGTCCAGGAAGTCGATCGGGATCTCGACCGCGGCCGGGCGGCGGCGCGCGGCCCGCGTCGCCTGGTACGCGGCGGCGACGGCGGCGGGAATGTCGCGCATCTCCCGCACCCGCCAGCAGCCGGCAGTGGTGAGGTCGAGCAGCGCGGCCTGATCGCGCATTTCGTGCAGGGTGCCCTTGTATTGCCCCAGGTAGTGCGACGACCCGACCGTGCCGATCAGCAGCACCGGCTGGGAGTCGGCGTAGGCCTCGGCCAGCGGGGTGAGGCTGTTCAGCACCCCGGGGCCGGTCGTGACCAGCACCGCCGCGGTCTTGCCCGTCACCCGGGCATAGCCGTCGGCCATGAACGCGGCGCCCTGCTCGTGGCGGGCGACGAGGTGCTGGATCTCTGGATGGTCCACCAGCGCGTCGTAGATTGCCAGGTTGTGGACGCCGGGGATGCCGAAGGCGGCACGGACGCCCAGCCGGGCCAGGGTCTCTACCACCGCCTGGCCGCCGGTGAGGGTCTTCGTCGCTCCGGGGCCGGGCACCGAGCGCTCGGTGATCGTCATCGCTGTCCTCCTGGCACGAGATAGGCAACGGGTGATTCTACACGCCGTTCGCCTCGGTCCCGCCGCCAGCCGCTCAGGTGGCGCCCGGGCGGCCTAGCCTGGCCGTGGGGTAGCGCGGGGGACCGGTCCCTCCACCCCGTTCTGAACGTTGCGCGGCGGCTCGCCCGCCGCCACCCGCGCAATGTTGGCCATTGCGCTGCGCACCATCCGGCGGACGCAGTCGCGCGTACCGGCCGCGGCGTGCGGGGTGAGGACGACGTTCGGCATCCGCAGCAGCGGGTTGTCCAGGTCGATCGGCTCCTGCTCCACGACGTCCAGCGCCGCTCCGGCCAGCTTTCCCCGCTCCAGGGCGGCGATCAGCGCCGGCTCGTCCACCACCGGGCCGCGGCTGGCGTTGACCAGCACCGCGCCGGGCCGCAGCAGCGCCAGCTCGCGGGCGCCGATCAGGTGATAGGTGGAGGGGTTCAGGCTCACGTGCAGCGTCAGGACGTCGACCTGGCGGAGCAGCGTGTCCAGTGGGACGAAGGTTACACCCAGCGCCGCCTCCTGCTCCGGGCTCGGGCGGACGATGTCGTAATACAGCACTTCGCACTCCCAGCCCCGCAGCCGCCGGGCGACGTTCTTGCCGATATTGCCGAGCCCGACGATGCCCACCGTCTTGCCCATGAGGTCGAACGAGATGTCACGGTAGGCGAAGTTGGGCCAGCCGCCGTTTCGCACCTCGCTCTCCAGGGTGCGTAGCCGGCGCGCCAGGGCGAGCATCAGCAGGATGGTGAACTCCGCCACGGTTGCCGCGTTCGCCCCGCCGCCATTGCACACCGGCACCCCGCGCCGGGTGGCCGCCTCCAGGTCGACGTTGTCCACCCCCTGGCCGGTCTTCTGCACCAGCAACAGGCGTGGGCTCGCCTCGATCTCCCCGCCATGGATCGGCCCGGCCCAGGCCAGCAGCACGTCCGCCCGGCGCGCTAGGTCCAGCCGCGCCTGGGCGGTGTTCTGCACCAGCAGCTCTAGCCGCATCCCTGGCGGCGTCTCCTCGCTGAGCACCTCTGCCACCATTGGTGAAACAACGTCGATGAACCCGATCAGTAGCTCGGCCACGCGTACTCCTACGTTCCGGAACGATACGGACGCATAATACGCCGTCGGGCCTGGCGCGGCCGTGCTGCCCAGCGTCCTGTCGCGCTCGGTATGGCTCTTGCGTCTGCGTGTCCGGGCAGAGCACGGCCGAGGGAAAGGCTGAGATGCGTCCGTGTACCAACTGTCGCTCGGAAGCGACGGAGCCGCTGGATCAGGGGCTGCTGACCCGGCTGGTGTCGACGCTGGGCGGCGAGCCGCTGCTGCGTGCCTGGGTCTGCTCGGTCTGCCGCCACGTGGATTTCTGGGTGGACCAGCCGGTGCTGGAGCAGCAGCCGGCCGCCGAGCAGGCGGGCGAGGTGGAGCCGGGCGCGGTAGCCGCGCCGGCCACGTAGAGGCGCCCTTCTCCGCGCCCGGAGGATTCGGCAGACGCCTCACGGCACACGAGGCCGAGGGGATGTGGAGCGCGGACGCTCCGCCCGGCCAGGCAGCCGCCGCGCGCTGTCTTCACGCCGGGGCACACCGCCGTATATGCTGCTCCTGCGGCACGGCCGCCTCTACGCCCGGGGGCGCGCAGCATGCCGACGGCCAGGCCGTCGGGGGTGGGCAGGCAGACGGCCTCGTAGCGTGCCGCGAGCAGCTCGTGAAAGCCCCGCATGCTGGCCTGCTCCTCCGGCTGGACCGGCCGCGCCCCGGGGCGCTCGCCGCCCACCAGGCGCCCGAACAGATAGGTGTTGTCGCCGATCAGTAGCCCGCCGGGGCGCAGCGTCTGCGTGGCCCACTCGCCATAGCGCTGGTAGCCTCCCTTGTCGGCGTCCACGAACACTGCATCGAACGGCGCCTGGGGCTCCAGGTTCGGCAACGTCTCGCTCGCCGGGCCTTCGACGACGGTGACGCGGTCCGCTAGTCCAGCGTGTTGGAGCACGTCGCGCGCAACGGCGGCGTGCTTCGGGTCTCGCTCGCAGGTCCAGAGATGGCCCTCGGGCGGCAGCGCCCGGGCGATCCAAATCGCGGAGTAGCCGGCCAAGGTGCCGATCTCCACCACCTTGCGCGCCCCGGCCAGCCGCAGGAGCAGGTACAGGATCTTGCCCTCGGTTGGGCCGATCTGGATCGCCGGCAGCCCTTCGGCCTGGATGCGCTCCAGCGCGTAGCGCAGCGCTTCGTCCTCCGGCGCGTACAAGCGCTGCAGATAGGCCAGGATCTCGGGGGTATCGTAGCGCTGCGCGCCAAGGCGCGAGCCGGCGTCGGCCATGTCGACTCCTCTTCACCACGGAAGTGCTTCATTGTGGGCGCCGCCGCGCGGGGCGGGCAAGGCGCCGCGGCTTGAAGCGAACACTGTTGCGGGCTACAGTCCCGGTCGCGCGGCGTTGCCGCTGGGGAGGAGTGAGATGAAGTGGGTCACGCGGGCCCGCCCCAGGGTTGATCGAGTTGCCTGTCCCTGGCTCATCTCCCGCTTTGTGGACCACGAGGCCGAGTTCCTCTACGTGCCACCAGAGCAGGTCGCGGCCGTGGCGGAGCGGGAAGAGGCGATCCCGTTCGACGTGCCGGGCGCCGAGCTGGGCCACCACGGCGAGGAGTGCTCGTTCGACGCAATCCTGCGCAGGTATGACCTGTGGGGACGCGACCCGGCGCTGGACCGGTTGGCGCGGATCGTCCGTGGCGCCGACACCCCGCGCCACGACCTCACTCCCCAGTCGCCCGGGCTGCTCGCGATCGCCGAGGGCTTCACCGCCGTCTACCAGGACGATCAGGCGCTGTTGGCGGCCGAACTGCCCGTGTACGATGCGCTCTACGCCTGGTGCGGCAAGCAGGAGGGCCTGGACTGACGCACCGCGGCTCAGCCGGACTCGCTTGGTGCCCCGGCGCGGACGGCGAAGGCGGGGGCGAGGTCGAGCAGCCGGGAGACGATGAAGGCGAGCAGGTAGCAGAACGCGCCGAGCAGGAACACTGCCGTGAGCCCGAGGCTGCTGGCGACGGCGGCCAGCAGTGGCGCCACCAGGTAGGCCAGATTGCGCGGGAACGGGGAGAAGCTCATGATCGAGGCGCGGTGCGAGGCCGGCAGCACCCGCGCCAGGTGAAGGTACAGCGCCGGCCCGGTGCCTGCCATCGGGATCGCCCGCAGCAGCATCAGCGCTGCCAGCGCCAGCAGCGTCGGCGAGAGACCGATCAGCGCGACGATCACGGCGAGTCCAGCGGACGCGGCCATCAGCAGCCGGGTGGGGCTGACGTGGTCGGCGACGCGGCCGAGGGCGACGGTGCCGACGCTGGTCATCAGCCCGTAGGCGCCGAGCACGAGTCCGATGGCGACCGCCGGGTCGGGGCCGCTGTACAGCCGCTGGATGAGCACCGGGACGAACGGGTCGATGGCGCCGGCGCCGGAGAACAGCAGGAACCAGGCGACGAAGCTCCAGCGCACGGTCGGCTGGCGGATGGTGGTCGCGGCCATCTCGCGCACCCGCCCCAGCACTGGCGCGGTCGAGCGGGGCACGTTCGGCTCGCGCACCAGCAGCAGGATCGACGAGCCGCTGAGCAGCACCGTTGCCGCGTCGATCGCCCACATCGCCCGCAGCCCCAGCGTCTGGACCAGCAGCGCGCCCCAGAGCGGGCTCGCGGCGGTGGCGGCCGGCATCGCTGCCTGGATAATCCCGAGCGCGGAGCCGAGCCGGCGGCCAGGGGTGATAATCGACTGCGTCGCTAGCATCACCGCGACGTTGCCGAAGGAGAACCCGAAGGCGATGCGGGAGAGCAGCAACTGCCAGGGGTTGGTGGCGATCGCCGCGAGTGCATAGCCGATCATCGAGGCGTATTCAGCGCGGACGATCACCGCCTTGCGGTTGTAGCGCTCGGAGAGCACACCCCAGAACGGCGAGAGCGGGACGGCGACGGCAAGCGGCGCGGCGGCGAGCACGCCGGCCCAGACTGGGACGAGATCCGGGGCGACGTCGAGCTCTCGGCGCAGGTACAGCGGCGTGAACGCGGCCATGTGGCCCCAGGCGAGCAGGTCCAGGAACAGGGCCCCGGTGAACACCGCCATCGTGACCCGCCAGTCCTGGGCCGGGCGCTCCTGCTTCACTCCCCCTCCCGGGCCGTGATCTGGGCCCCTCATTGTACCAGCGGCCAGGTGCGGGGGTCCCGGGCGGCTCGGTGGGCCGGGTGCCGGGCGCGTGGGCGAAGGGGCAGGAGGCCCACTGGCTACTGGTAGATCACCACGTCAGGAGGAGGGTCCAGGCTCAGCACATCCGTGGGGCTCAGCAGGGGGACGTCGTGCTTATAGAAAAGCTTGATTCCGGTGTAGGCGACACGCTGGTCCCGCACGTAGGTGTTGTAGTGGCTGATCTTCGCCTCAGGGTCGCCGAAGCCGTCCATGTCGATCACTACCTGCACGCGCGGATCGAGTTGGATCTGCGTGGCGTTGGTGATCATCTCCTCGGTAAAGCGGTGGACGATGAGCACCTTCGGGGGCAGGTTCTCGGCAGCCACCAGGTCGGCCACGGTGCGGATCGCGCCGTTGATCGTCGTCGCGTCCATCGTCCCGAACACCTGGCCAGGCACCTTGTCCGGCCCCATGGCGAACTCGGGATCCAGCGCCAGGTGGACGTAGCGACGCTTCAGGAAAGGCAGCAGTGGCTCCAGCTCGGCGGCGACCGAGCTGCGGCCCACCTGTACGTCGAGGATGAGCAGCCATTCGTTGCTCTCCGCCCAGAGGGCCACCTTCTCGATCAGCTCCGGGGGCATGCGGGCGCGGTACAGCCCCTCCGGGCCGGGATCGTCCTGGGCCACGGAGGCGACCAGGTGGAGCGCGGGCAGCGCTGGCCGGGCCGGGTCCGCCGCGGTGTAGGCCTCGGCCTGCTGCTTGAGCCGGGCGAGCATGGCTTCGGCCGGCGCCTCGCCAAGCACCCCCATGTCCGGGGCGAGCGGATTGCCGTAGTAGGCGACGATTCGGTGCGCTGGCAGGATCGCCCCGGGAAGCGGCGTGGGCAGCGGGAAGGGGGTCGAGGTAGGCCGCGGGATTGGCCCGGGCGTCGCCTCCCAGGGAAAGCGCTCGGTGTTGGGACGCCGCTGGAGCCCGCTCGGGCCGACAAGCCAGGTCTCGAAGCCGTTGGTGAAGGCAGCACGGTTGTCGCTCTTGCGGTAGACGAACTCGCCCTTGGCGGTTCGCTGATGGATCGTGCCGCCACTATCCGGGCGCGGCTGCTCCAGGCAGTCGCCCACGGCGTCTGGGCCGATGGCGAGGCGGAGCTGGGCGAACCCGAGCTCGGCGCTGCAGACGATGAGCAAGGGAGTTGGGCTGAGGGTGGGCGTGGGGACCGGAGTAGTGGTCGGCGGGAGCGGCGTCGCGGTCGCGGTGGGCAGCAGCGCCATCGCGGTGGCGGTCGCCTGGCGCTGCTGCTCCTGGCGCCGGGCGGCAAAGAGCGGGTCGGCCGGCGACCAGCCGGTCAGACTGACGCCGATGGCAAGCAGCGCCAGCGCTGTGACGAACAGCAGTGGGGCGGGAGCAACCCCGCGCCGCCGCGCAGCAGCGGCCGGTGGCTGAGCGCGCTCGACCAGCGGCGGCGCGGCTGGACGGGACAGCCGGGCTGCCGCGGCCAGCGCCTCGTCCGCAAGCTCGAACAGGCCCTGCCGCCGGTAAAGCGAGGCGAGGCGGGTATACAGCTCCCCGCTGCGTACCCCCGCCCGGATGTTGCGCTCGTAGAGCTCGGTGGCCTCGGCCAGCATCCCGCGGCGCTCGAAGATGGCCGCGAGTGCCGCTCGGGCGGCGATCTGCTGCTCCGGGCTGCCGTCGCGGAGCTGGGCCAGGTAGCGCTGGGCCTCGGCCTCATCGGACGTCGCCATGCGGCGGTCCGAATCAGCCGCCGGCGGCATCTGGCTCCTGCCCGGCGGGCCTCCGTGCCCCAGGCTGACTACGCTTCTGGATAGAAGACTGCGTCACGGGCTGCATCATAGGCGGAGTAAGCCCAGGCGTCCAGGGGTCGCTCCTGGAGTCTCCGCCTGCGAGCGCCGGTGCAACGGGCCGTGTCTTGCCGCACCCACCAGATAGGGGGTGCGCGACCGACACAGGGTAACGAACCGTCAGGGCGAGGCGGTGCCAGCAGTGAGCCGCTCGACTGCCCGCTCCAGTGCGGCCAGGAAGAAGTCGACGTCGGTCTCATCCATGGGTGTCGACAGGCAACCTAGCCCATCCCTGGCGATGATGACCCCTTCGTCCAGCAGGAGGCGATGGAGCTGGCTGAGGCGGGTGGCCGGCTTGGCGCGGCGCACTCCAGCACGGTAGTCGGTGAGCGGCTCGTCGGTCAGAACGATCCGGAACAGCGAGCCATCGCCGCTGAACTGCGCCGGCTCGCCGGTGGCCCGGAACACCGCGTTGCCGCCGGACCGCAACCGTTCGCCCAGCGCATCCAGCCGCGCGTAGACCTCGGGCGTGAGCTGCTCCATCGCCGCGTAGCCGGCGACCATGCTGAGCGGGTTGCCGCTGAACGTTCCGCCGGAGAGCACCCTGGGCGGCCCCTGGGTGGGATCGAGCAGCGCCATGATGTCGGCCCGGCCGCCGACGGCGCCGATCGGCAGGCCGCCGCCCATGATCTTGCCGAAGGTGGTGAGGTCCGGGTCACCGCCGTACTTTCCCTGTGCCCCGTGGTAGCCCAGGCGGAAGCTGATCACTTCGTCGAAGATCAGCACAATCCCATAGTGGCGCGTGACCTGGCGCAGGTAGTCCAGGAAGCCCTCAGCAGGGCGGGGGAAGCCGGCGCGATTCGACAGCGGGTCGCAGATGACCGCGGCGAGCGAGCGGCCATGGCGGTCCATCAGCCCCTCCACCGCCTCGCGGTCGTTGAACGGCAGGACGAGCACGTCCTCGCGGACGACGGAGTCGGCCAGCCCGCCGGAACTGGGTACCGCGGCCGGGGCATCGACCGGCCCCCAGTTGTCGGGTGTGGAGGAGAAGCTGACCTGTACGTAGTCGTAGTAGCCGTGGTAGAAGCCCTCGAACTTGGCAATGCGGCTGCGACCGGTGAAGGCGCGGGCGAGCTTGATCGCCAGCATGACTGCTTCGGTTCCGGAGTTGGCGAAGCGGATCTGCTCTACCGAGGGCACCCGCTCAACCATCAGCCGTGCCAGCGCCACCTCCTCGGGCGTCGGCTCGGAAAAGGCGGTGCCGCGCTCGAGCTGCTCGACGATCGCCTGGTTGATCCGCGGATTAGCGTGGCCGTGGATCAGCGCGGTCATGTTGTTCAGGAAGTCGATCCGCTCCACACCGTCGACATCGGTCAGGACCTGCCCTTTCCCGGAGCGCGCGTAGATTGGATAGGGGGCGGAGTAGTAGTGCAGCCGCGAGGTGCCGCCGGGCATCAGGCGGCGGGCCTCCTCATAAAGCCGCGCCGTCTCCGAATCCGGGGCCAGGAAGCGGTTGGCGCCACCCCCACTCACGCGCCCGCGAATGCCTTCCGTCAACATGCCGCCCTCCCGTGCCAGTGTGGCTGCCGGCCATGATAGCGCAGCCGCCCCCGGCCGGTGGTGTGCGCTATGGGTGGAGCAAGGCCAGGCTGTGGTAGCCACCCGCGGCGATGGCGCTGGTGGCGCCCAGACCGCTGGCGAGCACCGGGGTCGCGCTATCCAGCGCAGTGCCGTTGCCGAGCTGGCCGGCGCCGTTGGCACCCCAGGCGAGCACCGCGCCATCGGCTCGCAGCGCCAGGCTGTGGTACGTCCCGGCGGCGACCGCGCTCATGCCCGCCAGTCCGCCCACCTGCTGTGCGGTCGCGTTGGGCGTGGCGCTGTCGGTGCGCACGCCGTTGCCGAGCTGGCCGTACTGGTCCGCGCCCCAGGCCCAGACGGTGCCATCGCTCCGCAGTGCCAGGTTGTGGTAGCCGCCGGCGGCGATGGCAGTGATCCCGCCCAGATCGGCTACCTGGACCGGCTTGGGGCTCGGGGCGTTGCTGTGGTTGCCGAGCTGGCCGAGGAAGTTCCCACCCCAGGCCCACACCGTACCGTCGTTCCGCAGCACCAGCGTGTGGCCTGTGCCTGCCGCGATGGCAGTGACGTGGTCGATACCGCTCACGTGCACCGGCACGCTGCTGGGTCCCGCGGTGCCGGTGCCGAGCTGGCCCTGGCTGTTGTCGCCCCAGGTCCAGACGGTGCCGTCGGCGGCCAGCGCGACACTGTGCTGGCCGCCCGCGGCAATGGCGACAATCGGCGGCAGGCCACCGACCTGGCCCGGGGTGGACTGGCTGATGGTGGAGCCGAGGCCGAGCTGCCCGAAGCTGTTCCAGCCCCAGGCCCAGACGGTGCCATCCTTCTTCAGCGCCAGGCTATGGTTCTGGCCCGCGGCGAGCGCAGTGACACCAGCCAGGCCCGGCACCTGGGCCGGGACGCTGCTATTTCCAACCGCGCTGAGGCCAAGCTGGCCGAAGGCGTTGTCGCCCCAGGCCCAGACGCTCCCGTCGCCAGCGAGCGCGAGCGTGTGAAACCCGCCGCCCGCGATCTGGGTGGCGGCGGGCAGCCCGATCACCGCGACCGGCCGGGCGGCGCCAAGCACCGGTAGATTCGCCGAGATCACGCCAGCGCCGAGCTGGCCGGAGCCATTGGCGCCCCAGGCCCAGACCGGCCCGGGCGCGGGAGCGCCCACGGCGGCGCTGGGCAGGATCAGGATCGCCAGCCCGGCCAGCAGCACCGTGACCAGCAGCGCCACGCGGCGGGCACAAGGGAACACGCTCGGGACCATTCGCTCTCTCTCCAGACGGCCAGCACGTTCGGGACCGGTGTGTGGTGAGCACGATAGACGGAGCGGCCGCCGCGAGCAAGAAACTCCACGCCGAGCCCCAGCGGCAGAGACGGGGCAGGCCGGCGAGGAGGGGCGCCGGCCTGCCCGGTACGGTGGGGAGAGGGAGAGAGGGAGCCTGGAGGTTAGGCGTTCGGCGTGGACTGGACGCCCGACGAGGAGGAATCGCTGGCGGGCGAATTCCCACTCGCGTCGCTGGAGCCAGTGATGGGAGCTGTCTGGGGGGAGAGCAGGCTGACCAGGCTCGGCGCCTTCGCTTCGATCTCCTGCAAGACCGCGGGGTGTTGCGCGGCCGCGGTCTCGACCACGCTCTTGACGAAGTCTGGGTGATCCGTGGCGATCTGCTGAACGATCTCCGGATGGCTCTCCAGGGCGCTGATCGCCTGCTGCTGATGCTTGGACGCCCAGTCGACAATGGCCTGGACGTCGCCCTCGGCGATGTGCTTGATCGCCTCATGGTGATGCTTGGCCCAGTGGGCGAAGGCCGGGTCCTGCGCCGCGAGGTCCTCAATGGCCTTGGTGTTCGGATAGCTGCCCGAGAGGCTGACGGTCACCGCCGGGCTGCTCGCCGCGGCGTCGCTGCGGGCGCTCTCTGCCACGCCCCCGGCCTGCTGGGCCTGGCCCTGAACGAGCTGGTTGTAGGCCTCGATGGCCTGCTGGCTGTTACCGCTAATTCGCATCTGCTGGCGTCTCCAATGCGCTGTGCATGAAATGATGCTGCCGATACCCGCGCTGAGACGCGAGGCGTGGGAGATCGTCGCGCCCCTATGGTGCGCCGCCGCGGCCGTCACACTCTAGTGCTGCTCGTCCCGGGATCGGTAGCCGTTCGTCCCGGAGGACCAGAAGCGGGCGGGCCGGCCCCGCCGGACGGCCCGGCCGGGGCCGGCTCCACCTCCAGCGGGATGCCCCGCAGCGCCCGGCGGCGGGACGCTGGGGAGAGCAGGAGCCAGGCGCGGGCCCGCAGCGCCTGGCGCGGGACGGGTCCGAAATGGCGGCTGTCGCTGCCCACCGCCACGTTGTGGCTGAACAGAAAGTACTCGTCGGGGCCAAGCTGCCAGCGCCCCGGCAGCGAGCCGACGATCGGCTGGGGGAACGCCAGCCGGCGACCATCCACCCAGAGACGATCCTGCCGCACCTCGATCCGCTCGCCCGGCAGCCCGGCCAGCAGCTTGACCAGCCGCGGCTCGGGCAGGCCCATCCACTCCACCAGGACGATATCTCCGCGGCGCGGCGCTTCTCCCTGGTAGGCCAGCCGATCGAACAGCAGCTCGTCGCCCGGCGCCAGCAGCGGGTACATGCTGCTGTTGGCGATCCGCACCTTGCGCGCGCTCAGGGCGGCCAGCAGCGGGTACAGCCCGAGGCGGCGCAGCCAGCGCCACGGCCAGGCGCTCCCTGGCCCCTTTCCTGCTCCGGTGAGGAATCGTTCCGCCATACTCGCTCGCGGCGTACTACACTAGAAGCCGATGCTCATGCCAGGAGGAGCGAATGCATCTTACTGAGCGTGTCCTTGCCGCGCTACAGCGCGTGCGCCCGGCTGAGGAGGCGTCGGCGCATTGCGACATTCCGTGCGGCATCTACGACCCGCACCAGGCGCAGCTCGCGGCGCTGACCGTGGTCCGCATGGTTCAGCTCATCCAGGCCGCCATGCCGCCGCAGCCCGGCAGCGCGAGCAAGGAGGAGATCGACAACTACCTCAACTCGATGGCGCGCTACATCGCGGTCAAGGAGGAACACGCCAAGATCGTCGAGCACGAGGTGATCATCCTCTGGACCGATTACTTCAAGCCGGAGCACGTGCAGCAGTACCCGGAGCTGCACGACCTGGTGTGGAAGACTTGCAAGCTGACCTCGACGGTCAAGCAGCAGATCAACATGGAAGCCTCGCAGCAGTTGCTCGACCACGTCCAGCAGATCGCCGACATCTTCTGGGCAACCAAGGGTGCCAAGGTGCGCCGCCAGCCCTCGCGGCAGACTGCTGGGGGCGAGCTGGTCTACCCGGAGCCCTGAGCAGCCTCATTCCTCAGCCCGCCGTGGGCTGGGGCGCCAACCCCGGCCCACGGCGTTTCGGCCATCCCGCCAAAAAATCACCGCTGGCACACCCGCGCCTCGTACAACGATAGCCCGCGCAGCAGTGCCGAGTGGGCTGGCGCGGAATTCTGGCGGGCACAGCCATGGCGATCCTGGACGGTGTGGGCAGGGCGATCGGGCGGCGTGGCCTCGGCGCCGCGCTGGCGATCGGGCTCGCGCTCGGGCTGCTGGCGCTCCTGCTGCTCTGGCCACGCCCGCCGACTGCCCCGGCGCCGCCCGGCCCGATGCGCCTGGCCGACTACCCGCGCCCGGCCGGGGACAACGGCCGCGGGGTGCACTGGATCCCCACCCCCAGCCAGCGCAAGAGCGTGGTCGACCGCTTCGTGGGGGAGGCGGACGAGATGGGGATGCGCTGGGTGGTGTTTCTCAACCAGGGCGCGAGCATCGGCGACAACGATTACCTGGTCCAGCAGCTCGCCGGGCGCGGGATGATGCCGGTGATGCGGGTGCTGACCCACCGCGGGGCACCGCTCCGCCAGGACATCACCGCGATGGTGCAGCACTACCGGCAGCTCGGCGTGCGCTACTTCCAGCTCTACAACGAGCCGAACCTGCCCAGCGAGAACCAGGACCAGGACCCGAGCGTGGACCGCTACCTGGACCTGTGGCTCCCGGCAGCCAAGCAGGTGCTGGCCGGCGGCGGGCTGCCCGGCCTCGGCTCGCTGGCGCCCGGGGCTGAGGTGGACGACGTGGAGTTCTTGCGGCAGACGCTGCAAGGGATCAAGGCGCGCGGGGAACGCCAGGTGCTCGACCGGGCCTGGGTGGGAGTGCACAACTACCTGCTGGGGAGCCCCGAGCGGCCCGTGGCGGAGGATCCCGGATTCCAGCGGCCGCGCCTGTACGACCAGGTGGTGCGCGAGGAGCTCGGGCGCAGCCTGCCGATCATCGGGACGGAGGGTGGCATTCCGGCCGACCGCCCGGCCGGCTGGGTGGACGCCTCGACCGACCGGTTGCTGGGCGCGTTCGAGCTCGTGGCCGAGGGCCAGCAGCCATACCTGTTTGCCTACACCTACTGGCTGATCGCCAACGAAGAGGGCGGGGGCGACGACCCAGCCTTCCGCGACCAGGCGCTCATCCGCCCGGAGGGCGACAGCCCGCTGGCAGCGGCGCTCAAGCGGATTGCCCTGCAGAACGGCTCCAGCGACGAGTAGTCGAGGCATTCACTGGAAGCGGAGGCAGCCGACCCTGTCGCGTGCCGTCCCCGCAGCCTGCCTCCCGGGCAAAGGGGCATTGAGCCAGCCGAGCGAGTAGCGTATCCTGGCCTGGGCAGTGCCAGCGCTGCCGAACTGGCGGGCGGGGAGCAGCATGGGAGCGCTCCGGGCCTCTGTGGCTGGGGAGCAGCGTCAGGCCACGGGAGTGGGCGTGGCCGACGTGCGGGCCGGCGAGGAGACGGCCCGACAGGTGCTGCGCGAGGAAGAGGCACAGGCAGAGCGCCTCTCCGCGTTGAGCCGGCTCGTCGCGGCCGCCGGCGGGCTGGCGCTGGCGCTGTTCTGGGCGCTGGCGGGTGGGGCGCCGCCCGGGATCGAGCTGATCGCCGCTACCCTTGTCGTCATCTCGCTGTACGCCCTCGTGCTGCTGGCGCTCCAGTGGCGGCGCTTCCGCCCCTGGGTCGGGTACGTCGGCCTGGCCTGTGACGTACTCAGCCTCGGCACCTGCCTGGCAGTGCTGTCGCGCTGGTACATCTGGCCCGGCGGCGCCGCCAGCGCGTTGCACTTCCCCGCCTGGCTGTTCGTCGTCCCGATCATCGCCGGCAACGCGCTGTCCTTGCGAACGGGGCGCATCGCCGCCGCCGGGACGCTGACGGTGCTGATGACGCTTGGGCTGGCGCTCTTCGCCTACCTGGACGGAGCGCGCTTTGGCAGCGTGGTCGCGGATTTCTCAGGCCCGGACCTCAGCATCCTGGGCATCGCCAGCCGCATCATCACGCTGGTGCTGCTGGCGGCGCTGCTGGCGCTGGCGGCCGCCCGGGCGCGGGCCACGATTCGCCGCGCCGCGGCGGCCGAGGCGGCCGCGGCGACCTTCGGGCGCTACTTCAGCCCAGCCGTCGCCCGCCGGCTGCTGGCCGGGGCGGGCGGTACCCTGGGCGGGCAGCGTGTTCGGGCCACGCTCATCCAGTCCGACGTGCGCGGGTTTACCACGTTGTCCGAGCGTATGCCCCCGGAGCAGGTGCTGGCGCTGCTGAACGTGTACTTCGAGGCGATGCTGGAGATCCTGTTCAAGTATGACGGGACGATCATCGGGTTCCAGGGCGACGGCATGCTCGCCGCGTTCGGCGTCCCCGAAGTGCGCCCGGACGACGCCGATCGGGCGCTGCAAGCGGCGCTGGAGATGCTGGCGAAGGCGGAGGAGCTGGGCGCACCGAATGGCCGGGCGCCGGGACTGCGGATCGGGGTGGCGCTGCACAGCGGGGAGGTGGTCGCCGGCAACATGGGCTCGCGCCGGCGTATGGAGTACACCGTGCTCGGCGACGCGGTAAACACCACCGCCCGGATCGAGCCACTGAACAAGGAGCTGGGGACGCGGCTGCTCCTGTCCGACGCGACCCGGGCCCGGCTCGCCGCAGCGAATCGATTGCGCCCGGTCGGTCGCTTCGAGCTGCGCGGCCGGGCGCAGCCGGTCGAGCTGTACACCATCGACAGCCTTGTGCCGGCCACGGTCTAGCGGGCGATGCTCCTCAGTGCGCAGGACGTGGCGCTGTTACTGCTGCTCGTGGCGCTGCTGGCGACTGGCTGGTGGCGCGAGGCAGAGCGCGCCCGGCGCGGGGAGACGGCGCTCCCCCCCGCGCTGCGAGGACTGTTGCTGGTGGTGGCGGTCGGTGGCGGGCTGGGGGCGGCGGTCTGGTTCGTGCTGCTGCCCGACACGTTCCCCTGGCGGCTGCCGCCGCTCGCCAGCCGCTTTCTGAGCGCCGCCTCCGCCGCGTTCGCTGCGGGCAGCACGCTGGCGCTCTGGCGCGGCCGCTGGCCAGAGGCGCGGCTGCTGCTGACGATCACCGCCGCCTACTTCGTCCCGCTGCTCCTCGCGGTCCTGTTCGACCTGGCCCGGTTCGATCTCGCGCGTCCGATCACCTGGGGCTTTTTCCTGGCCGCGGTCGGGATGTTTGCCATCGCTCTCTGGCAGTTCGGCCAGGGTTCCGCACACCCGGCGATCCCACCGGCGAGTGCTCCGCCCGAGCCCGGCGTTCGCGCCCTGGCGCTGGTCGTTAGCATCCTGGCTGCCCTCCTTGGGCTGGTGCTGCTGCTCGCCCCGGCCGCCGCGCTCGCCATCTGGCCCTGGACCTGGCAGGTGAACGACAGCGCGCTCGACGTGCTGACCATGCGGCTGGTCGCGGCGATGTTCATCGGACTGGCAGCGGGTGGTTGGGCGATGCTACGGGCGAATCGAACAGACGTGGCCGAGGTGTACCTGCTGATCCTCGCCGCCTACGCCCTGGTGGCCGGCCTCGGCGTGCTCCTGTTCGTGCTGAGCCGCCCCGCCACCCCGGGCATGTTGGTGTATCTCGTCGCGCTGGCCGGGGTGCTGGTTGGCGCGGCAGGAGGGCTCTGGCGATACCGCGCGGCCAGGTAACCCTCTCCGCTTCTGATCCGGCTTGGCATACTGCCGAGGAGACAGCAGGGAGGCGTTCATGGCGGATACCCTGCGGGTGGTGATTACCGACCTCGACCAGGGGACAGCCGAGCCCGAGCGGCAGGTCTTCGCAGAGTATGGGATCGAGCTGGCCGCGGTCGGTACCGCGCGCACCCCGGACGACGTCATTCGCATCGGGCGGGAGGCGGACGGATTGCTGGTGCAGTACGCCCGGATCGACGGCCGGGTGCTGGACGCGCTGCCCCGGGTGCGGGCCATCGGCCGCTATGGCGTAGGCTACGACATGATCGACGTCCCGGCCGCCACCAAGCGCGGGGTGCTGGTGATCACCGTGCCCGACTACTGCACCGACGAGGTGGCCGACCACGCGCTGGCGATGATCCTGGCCTGCGCACGCCACCTGCTGCCCGCCCACCGTCACGTGGAGCGAGGTGGCTGGAACGCCCCAGAGGTGATGGCCGGGGTGCAACGGCTGGCCAGCCAGACGCTCGGAATCGTTGGCCTAGGGCGGATCGGGCGGGCGGTGGCTCGGCGGGCGGCGGGCTTCGGGCTGCGCATCCTGGCCACCGATCCGGCGGTGGACGATCTGGCGATGCGGGTGCTGGGGGCTCAGCCCCGCCCGCTCCAGGCGCTGCTGCAGGAGAGCGACTACGTCACGCTGCACGCCCCGCTGTCGTCCACCACGCGGCACCTGATTGGCCGGGACCAGCTCGCCGCAATGAAGCCGACCGCCTACCTCATCAACACCGCGCGGGGCGGGCTCGTGGACCAGGCGGCCCTGGTGGCGGCGCTCCAGGAGAGGCGGATCGCCGGCGCCGCGCTGGACGTCTTCGAGCAGGAGCCGCTGCCGGCCGACCACCCGCTGCGAGGGATGGAGCAGGTCTTGCTCAGCCCGCACGCCGCGTACTACTCGGATACGGCGTTCGCCCGGCTGAAGGTCGACCTGGCGACCCAGGTGGCAACCGCGCTGCGCGGCGAGCTTCCGCGCACCCCGCTCAACCCGGAGGCCTGGACAGCCACCAGGGCTCGGCGGGGATGACCCCGCCGCGCCCTGTGGAGCGTGCGGGCTGCGCCTAGCGCGGCACGGCGCTCACTGGCCCGGCGTAGCTCGAGCTGCCCGTGGCGTTGACCGCC
>JAJPGT010000101.1 GCA_021325655.1 Pseudomonadota bacterium | reverse complement strand
TCGTAAAACCCGCCCCAGTCGTCCCAGGCCAGGAAGATGGCGCTGCTATTCCAGTTCGGCCCCTGCATCACCGCGTTGATCAGCCCGGTCACGTACGCCTGGCCGTCTTTGACCTTGGCCGGGGGATGCTCGCTGTGCTCCGCGCTGGGGATGACCCAGCTCACCGCGGGAAGGGTGCCGGCGTGAGCGGCCTCGTAGAAGTGGTCGATGGTCTGGATGTTCCCGAGCTCGCCATTGTCTCGGACGGTTTCGAACCAGGGGAGCGGGTTCCAGATCCCGGGCTTCAGCGCGTGCTGGGCCGGGGCGTTGCAGGCGATCTCGCCATCCTCGCAGTCGGGCTCGTTGCCCACTTCCACGTAGTAGGCCCAGGAGATGCCCGCGCGGTGTAGGAGATAGGTGATGTCCGTCCAGGAGAAGTAAATCGGCGCGTCCGGCTGCCCGAACGGTGGCGGCAGCGGCGCAGCCTTGTTCTGACAGCTCATTGGGTCCGGGCTGGAGCATTCGGCCGACCAGGCCGAGACGGTGTACAGGTGCGCCGCCAGGCTCGCCGAGGCGACGGGCTCGAACAGGTGATCCTGGAGCACGAACTGCCGGGCGTAGGTCCAGTAGTTCGGGATCTCCCGCTCGTCGTGATAGCTCATGACGTCGATTACGTCCGGTATCGGGCAGTTGGCAATCGTGGGGCAGCCGGCCTCGACAAAGGCGCGGATGAAACCGTCCATCTTGCCGCCATTTACGGAGGTCACCACGTCCTGGGGACGATGCGGGCCGCCGATCGCGTTGTCACCAGAGTCGTGATAGGGCTTGATGCAGTGGCCGGTCGTCGGGTTGGGGTTGCAGACGGTGGGGACGCCATTGGCATCCCGGGGGATGCCCTCCGCCCCGGGGTAGGTGCCGAAGTAGTGGTCGAAGGAGCGGTTCTCCTGCATGATGATGACCACATGCTGGATACGGTGAATGTCGTCCGGCACCCCGCGCGCAGTCCCCTGGCCACCGACGAGCCACCCAGCCACGGCGGCCACCAGGAGGCTGGTCAGCGCCGCGGCTCGGGCACGCCGGCCGAATCGACCTCCCAGCCGCCCGCTGCCACGGCCCAGCCGCGCACGTATCATCTCCAGCAGCCCTCCTGCCCCGAGTCTGTTTCGCCCGCCCGCCAGGCTCGCCCCGGGTGGCGGGCTGCCGGGCGGCCATAGGACAATGGCAGCAGTGTAGCGGCTCAGGGAGCCCTGAGCCAACCTCTGCAGCGTGAGGAGGAGCAGCTCTGATGCCCGAAGATGCCGCCGCGGCGCTCCAGCGGCTGGCCGAGGACTACTGGGAAGGCGTCCTGCGCCGGAATCCGACGCTGGCGACGTACTACGGCGACTATCGCTACAACGACCGCTTGCCCGATCCCGGCCCGGCCGGGCGCGCCGCCGAGGAAGCGGCGCTGACCGAGGTCCTCGAGCGCCTGAAGGAGATTCCGACCGACGCGCTCTCCACCGAGGAGCGCATTACCGGCGACATGCTGCGAATCAGCGCGGTCCACGGGCTGGCCGCGCTGCGGCTGAAGTTCTACGAGTGGGACGTGGACCAGATGGCCGGGCCGCAGGTCTGGCTGCCGGAGCTGCTGAACTGGCATCCGCTGGACACACCGGAGCACCTGGAGCAGCTCGTGGCCCGCTATCGCGCCTTCCCCCAGTACCTGGCCAGCTATCTGGAGAATCTGCGCGCGGGGTTGGCGAGCGGCCGGGTCGCCTTCCGGGTGGCGGTGGAGCGCGTGGTCGACCAGCTCCGGCGGCTGCTGGCCACACCCGTCGAGCAGTCGCCCCTGATCGTCCCCATCCCGGCCGAGGCGGCGCAGCGCGGGGCACTGATCGCCGCGGTGGAGCAGGCGGTCTACCCGGCCTATCAGCAGATGCTCGCCTTCCTGGACCAGGAGTACTGCCCGCGCGCAAGGGAGCAGGCCGGGGTCTGGGCGATCACCGATGGTGAGGAGGCGTACCGGGAGCTGACCCGCCGCCACACCACCACGGACCTCACCCCGGAGCAGATCCATCAGATCGGACTGGACGAGCTGGCCAGCATCCAGGCAGAGATGCGCGAGATCGCCCGCCGCCTCGGGAACACCGAAGACCTGGCCGAGTTCGCGCAGCGGCTCAAGGCCGACCCGAACAACTTCTACACCAGCCGCGAGGCGCTGCTGGCGGCGTTCAACGCGATCCTGGAGCGGCTCCAGGCGGCGCTGCCGCGCGCGTTCGGCCGGCTGCCGAAGGTGCCCTGTGTCGTCCGGGCGATCGAGGAGTATCGCGAGCGGGACTCGGTCGCGGCGTTCTACTATCCGCCGTCGGCCGACGGCTCGCGCCCGGGCATCTTCTACGCGAACACGTATCAGCCGCAGACGCGGCCCCGCTACAACTTCGAGGCGCTCACCGCTCACGAGGCGGTCCCCGGCCACCACCTGCAGATCGCCCTGGCGCAGGAGACCGAGGGGCTGCCCGCGTTCCGCCGCCTCGGGTTCGAGGCCACCGCGTTTGTCGAGGGCTGGGGGCTGTACTCCGAACGACTCGTGGACGAGCTCGGGCTGTACAGCGGCGACCTGGACCGTTACGGCATGCTCGGCTACCAGGCCTGGCGCGCCTCCCGCCTGGTCGTGGACACGGGGATGCACGCGCTGCGCTGGACGCGCCAGCAGGCGATCGACTTCATGATCACCAACGTCGGGCTGACCGAGCCAGAGGTGGTGAACGAGATCGACCGCTACATCATCTGGCCCGGCCAGGCGCTGGCCTACATGATCGGCCAGCGGCACTTCATGGAGCTGCGGCGGGAGGCGGCACAGCGGCTCGGCCCGCGCTTCGACCTGCGCGCCTTCCACGACGAGGCGCTGGCCCACGCAGCCCTGCCGCTGTCAACCCTGAAGCTCGTCATCGACGCCTGGCCAGGGGCGCAACCGAACGGAGCGGGCTAGCGCCGCGCCGCGAGCGCGGCCACGCCGACAGCGGGCTCCCAGCCCGGCGCTGGGTGACGCGGCCGTCGCGACGCCTGGCGGGCGGGAGCCGCGCTACTCCAAGCGCACCCCGCGCTCGCGCGCTGCCTGCTGGATCGCCTCCCAGGTCGCCTCTGGCACCGGGATGCCCTCCTGGCAGCGCTGCCGCCGCGCGCGCTGCTCGGGCTCGCCGGGCAGCAGCACTTCGCTGAACCCCTGCGCCGGGGGGGCGCTGGTGATGCGCTCGCGGAACTGCTCGGCGTAGCGGCGATAGCCTGCGGAGGCGCGGAAGGCGCCGGTGTCGAGGCACAGGAACAGGGAGCCGTAGGCGCGTTGCGGGTCGAGCTCATCGGCGCCGCCGATCGCGACGGAGAGCAGCTCGACCATCACCGCCAGGCCGAACCCCTTGTGGCCGGCAAAGGGCAGGAGCATCCCGCCGGCGTAGTAGTCTTCCGGGTTGGTAGTGGGGCGGCCGGCGGCGTCGATGATCGCTCCGGGCGGAAGCTGCTCGCCCTTGGCGCGCGCCACCCGGATCTTCCCCTCCGCCACCACCGTCGTCGCGAAGTCCACCAGCACCCGACCGTCGTCCACCGGAGCGGCGAAGCTGAGCGGATTGGTGCTCAGGACGCGCTTGGCGCCACCGTGTGGCGCCGCGGCATAGGGGCCGCTACCGTAGCAGGAGGTCACCAGGCAGGCGACGTCGCTGGCGGCCGCCAGCTCGGACCACTCGCCGAGGCGGCCGATGTGGTTGCAGCGGCCGACGGATACCGCCGCCAGGTGGTGCTCCCGGGCACGCTGGATCGCCAGCTCGGTGGCGAAGCGCGCCGCGACCTGGCCGAAGCCCCAGCAGCCGTCGACCAGCACCGCTGTCCCACGGTCGCGAACGATCTGGGGCCGCTCGGCCGGCTTCAGCTCGCCGCTGGCGATCTGGCCCAGGTACTGGGGGATGCGGACGACACCGTGCGAGTCGTGGCCGGCCAGGTTGGCGTCGACCAGCGAGGTGGCGACGAGCAGGGCGATGTCGGCCGGCGCGCCGGCCGACTCGAACAGGCGCGTGCCGATCTGAACGAGCTGGTCAGCGGGAAAGACAGGCATGCGACTCCTCCGGGCGCCCCGCGGCAGCGACGCCGCCAGCCGGGGCGCGTGGTTGGAAGATACCGCAGCGCCGCCCGAGCGGCCATCGCTGCCGCCCTGGGCCGCGACGAGCCCCCGCCCTTTAGAGCGACCATTCACCAGCACCAGCACCAGCGCGACCGCCCACGCTGTCTCCCGAGTCGGCCGCTACCCGCCCTCGACGGCGACAGGCGTGGGGAGCGGCCCGGAGCTGAGCAGGCTCACCAGCAGGCTGCCCTCCTCCTGCGAGTAATGGGTGTCGGTCCAGAGCCTGCCACTTGCAACGGGCTCCTGGGCAGTGAGTAGCGACACCATCTGGTCGTCCATGAAGAGCGCTAGCTTCTGCCCGGCGTTCCGCACCGCAACCTGGGCCAGCAGGAGCCGTCCCTCACCCGTCAATTGCAGGCGAACCCGGCCATCATCGGCATCGGGATACAGCACAAGCTGGGCCTGCTCGACCAGGGCGCCGCTGAGCGCTTCCTGCTGCCCATCCCGGCCGGTCGCAGCCGCCACCTGCCACTGGCCGTCCGGCCGCTGCTCGCGCAGGTCGAACCGGCCCGGGGTGGTGGCGAGACGCCCGACGGCGTCCAGGTCCGTCTCCGGCTGGAGCGTCACGAGAAGGCGCGCGGCGCCACTGGAGCGGACGAGCGCGCGCGGGGCCCCGTAGGCGGTCAGCCGGCGGGCGATGACCTCGCGGCTCTGCTCCAGCAGCGCCGCGCGCTGCCCCCGCGGCACGTTGTCTAGGTCGACGCGTAGCACCAGTGTCCGCCCGGTGCCGCCAAGGAGGCGGACGATCTGGCTGGGCAGGCCGAGGTCAGCCGCCGCCTCCGCCACCGGCACCAGGCGTGTCACCCAGAAGACGACCCATCCTGCCAGCAGCAGGCCGAACAGCACCGCGGCGATCCACAGGCCCGGCCCGGGGCGCGCCCGGAGCCGAGGCGGAGCGGGCTGGGCCTGCCGCTGGCGCGTGTCTTCAGCCATGTTTGCCTCAGCCCCGTCATCGCGAAGGCAGCGGCTGGCGGCCGCGGCCGCCTGCGCCCCGGGCACGCGGCCGCCAGCGGGAGGGCGCGCCCGGCATCGCCAGGGCGAGAGAGGAGTCGCTGCCCAGTCCGGGCAAAGAACATCGGGGCATGTTGAACCGTACCATGCGCAGGGTGGCCCCGGCGCGGGATTGGCTGTCTCGCGAGCCAGCTCCCCCTGGGCATAGTCGCTGCGGAGGACGCTGCCGTGCCCGGCGGCCTCGTCTGGTCCAGCGCGGCGAGGGGCGTGGAGACAACTGCAAGGGTGCATGTATGCTGAGGCCGCGTATTTGCAGCGTGCTGCGCCGTTCCCTGGTACGCTCTGAGAAAGTCCCGGATCACACCGGCCGGGAGGGACTATGCCGTTGCTCGCGCTCGTAGCGCTGGTGCTGCTCATCCTGTTCGCCCTGCTCATCTGGATTACCGGCACGCTCATTGGGCTGGCACTGCATCTGCTCATGGCCGGCGTGATCGGCTGGCTGGCCGATACACTGGTTCCGGGCCGGGTGCCCTACGGATTTCTGGGACTGATCCTGGCCGGCCTGGTCGGAAGCTGGCTGGGGCAGCTCCTGCTCGGGCGGGTGGGGCCGACACTGGTGATCTTCGGGATCGATCTGATTCCAGCGCTCATCGGCACGGTCATTGTCGTCGCGATCGCGGCGCTGCTGACCCGGTCGGGTGTCGCGGCGCAGGGGAACCGGCTCTAGGCGGGGCCGCCCGCCAGCCGAGCCCGCTAGGGAGAGAACGAGATGCAGAGCAGTATTCGGCTGGGGCGCATCGGCGGCATCGAGGTCGGGATTCACTACACCTGGCTGCTGGCCTTCGCCCTTATCACCTTCAGCATCGCCATGGGCCTGCGCGGGGTGGCGCCGCGCTGGGGGCTGGGCACCTACTGGCTCGTCGGCGCCGCGGCGGCGATCCTGCTGTTCGTCTCCGTGCTCATCCATGAGCTCTGCCACTCCTTCGTGGCCCGGGCGCGCGGGATGCGGGTGCACAGCATCACGCTGTTCATGTTCGGCGGTGCCTCTAACATCCTGGGCGAGGCGCGCACGCCTTGGGACGAGTTCCTGGTCGCCATCGTCGGCCCCATCTCCAGTCTAATTCTGGGCGCCATCCTGTTCCTGCTGATCGGCGGGCTGCGCCCACGCACCTTGCTGGAGATCGGCATCGCTCCGGCGAGCCGCACTCCGCTGTTCTTCCTGCTCGCCTACCTGGCCCAGGTGAATATCGCCCTGGGGCTGTTCAACCTGGTGCCCGGCTTCCCGCTGGATGGCGGCCGGGTGCTGCGCTCGATCATCTGGGCGGTGAGCGGCAGCCTGCGCCAGGCCACCGTCTGGGCCTCGTACGTTGGCCAGCTCGTCGGCTGGGGGCTGATCGCCTTCGGCGTGATCCAGGTGCTTAGCGGCAACTTCTTTGGCGGCCTGTGGATGAGCTTCATCGGCTGGTTCCTGAACAATGCTGCCGAGACGACCCGGCAGCAGTCGGAGACGGTCGCCTCGTTCCGTGGCATCCGCGTCCGCGACCTGATGACGCCCTCGCCAGCCGTCGCCTCACCGGATATGTCGGTCGAGCAGCTCGTCTATGATTTCGCGGTGCGCCAGGGGATGCGGGCGCTACCGGTGGTGCAAGACGGGCGGCTGCTAGGGATCGTGACGCTGAGCGACATCCGCGAGCATCCCCAGGAGCGCTGGCCCGCGCTCACGGTGGCGGACATCATGACACCGATGCCGCTCCAGACAGTCACGCCGGGGCAGAGCATCCCCGAGGCACTCCAGATCATGGGCGAGCAGGACCTGAACCAGCTCCCCGTGGTCGAGGACAGCCGCCTGGTCGGACTGCTGTCGCGCGCGAACATCGTGCGCTTCTTGCAGATTCGCGATGAGCTGCGGCTTCGTTCGCCCGGGCGCCGGCCAACGGGTGCTCCGACCGCGGTAGACTAAACCAGCCGGCGCGCCCCAGGCGTTGCGTGGCCAGCGCCACGCGCCTGCTGGTCCACACGTTGCCCTGATCGCCCGCTTCGGAGTCGCCATGTCAGACAACGGCAGTCCTCCACTGGCCCATCGGGAGATGGACCCCGAAACGTTCCGCCGTCACGGCTACGCGATGATCGACTGGATCGCCGACTACCTGGCCCACGCCGAGCGCTACCCGGTGCTGTCCCAGGTCTCGCCCGGATATCTGCGCCGGGCACTCCCAGAGCAAGCCCCCGAGCAGGGCGAGCCGATGGAACGGATCTTCGCCGACTTCCAGGAGCAGATCCTGCCCGGGATCACCCACTGGAACTCTCCCACGTTCTTCGCCTACTTCGCGATCACCGGCTCGGGGCCGGGGATCCTGGGCGAGCTGCTGGCGGCGGCGCTGAACGTCAACGGGATGCTCTGGCGCACCTCGCCGGCCGTGGTGGAGCTGGAGGACGTCGCGCTTGGCTGGCTGCGGGAGCTGCTGGGCCTGCCGTCGGAGTTCGACGGGACGATCAACGACACGGCCTCCACCAGCGTGCTCTACGCTCTGGCGGCGGCGCGGGAGGCGGCACCCGGGCTGCGCGCCCGGGAGCTGGGGCTCTCCGGCGCCCCGCGGCTGCGGCTGTACCAGTCACAGGAGGCGCACTCCTCGGTGGACAAAGCAGCGATCACCCTGGGGATCGGCCAGCAGGGCATCCGCAAGATCCCTACCGACGCCGAGTTCCGCATGGACCCGGCGGCGCTGCGGGCAGCGATCCAGGAAGACCTCGCCGCCGGCTGGCAGCCATTCGCGGTCGTCGCCACCGTCGGGACCACCTCCACCACCAGTGTCGACCCGGTGCCGGCGATCGCCGACGTCTGCGCCGAGTACGGCCTCTGGCTGCACGTGGACGCCGCGTATGGCGGCACTGCGGCGATCCTGCCCGAGCGGCGCTGGGTGCTGGAGGGCTGCGAGCGGGCCGACAGCCTGGTCGTCAACCCCCACAAATGGCTGTTCACCCCGATCGACTGCTCGGCGCTCTACTGCCGCCGTCCAGAGGTCCTGAAGCAGGCCTTCAGCCTGGTCCCGGAGTATCTGCGCACCAGCGAGCCAGACGGGATCAAGAACCTGATGGATTATGGCAACGCGCTCGGCCGCCGCTTCCGGGCGCTCAAGCTCTGGATGGTGCTGCGCTGGTTCGGCCAGGAGGGGCTGCGGGCACTCCTGCGCGAGCACCTCCGCCTGGCGCAGCAGCTCGCGGAGCGCATCGACGCTGCGTCGGAGTTCGAGCGCCTCGCTCCGGTCCCCTTCGCCACGGTGGTGTTCCGCTACCACCCGGCCGACGTCGCGGACGAGGCGGAGCTGGAGCGACTGAACGCGGCGCTGCTGGAGCGGCTCAACACGAGCGGAGAGGTGTTCCTGTCCCATACTAGGCTACCCGGCGGGCAGTATGCGCTGCGGGTGTCGGTGGGCAACGCGCGCACCGAGCAGCGCCACCTGGACCGCCTCTGGGAGCTGCTGCAGCAAACGGCCTGCACACTGCCGCGCGGTACGATAGCGGCCGTGGGCGGCTGAGTCGGCTCGGGAGCCAATCCGCCCGCGGGCCGGGTGGAGCGGCATGCAGTGCGAAGCGTGCGTTCCTCAACTTGAGAGGGTAGAGACGGGGTGAGCGCTAGCCGCGACCTGGCATTGCTCACCGGGGCCGGGCTGCTGGTCGCCTGGGCGCTACTGGCCGTGGCGCGCGAGGCGGCGGTGGTGGTACCCAGCCAACCAACCGGCCAGTGCATCGAACAGTGGGATCCGCAGCACGAGTGGCAGCCACACGTGGACTGCTCGATGCCGTTCCGCGCCACCCGGCGCAACAAGTAGCGCCGCCCCTGCTGGCGGGGGCGGCGGATCGCTGAGCGTTCATCCTGTCCGCGGCGTGGCTCGCTGAAGCGGAGCCCTGCCGAGCATGCAGGGCCAGCATGAGATCAACCCCTCTGGAGCCGCGGGGCTGAAAAGCCCCGCGGCAGACGTTCATCATAGTGCCAGTTCGGCAAGGGCCTGGTACCCTGGCCACCGGCAGAGTAGGATGGGCGCATCCCGCGCCGGAGCGCCGGGAGGAAGGAAACTGATGGCAATGAATACGGATGCCTCGACGGCCACCCTGGACCGGACAGACTGGGTGGCCCTGGCGCGGGAGCTGGGGCCGGGCTTCGCGGCGCGGGCCGCGGTGCATGACGCCGACGACTCGTTCGTGGCCAACAACTACGAAGCATTGAAGGCGCGCCGGGTCTTCTCGGCGGGGGTGCCCCTGGAGCTGGGCGGCGGGGGCGCCTCGCACGCGGAGCTGTGCGAGATGTTGCGGGTGCTGGGGCGCCACTGCGGCTCGACGGCCCTGGCCCTCTCGATGCATACGCACCTGCTGGCGACCACGGTCTGGCGCTGGCGGCAGGGGCAGCCGGTCGAGCCGCTGCTGCGGCGCGTCGCTGCCGAGCAGATCGTGCTGGTTAGCACGGGCGCCTCCGACTGGCTGGAGTCCTCTGGTCGCGCCGAGAAGGTCGACGGCGGCTACCGAGTGACCGCGCGCAAGATCTTCGGCAGCGGCTCCCCGGCCGGGACGCTGCTGATCACCAGCGCGGTGTATGAGGACCCGCGGGAGGGGCCAACGGTCCTGCACTTCCCGGCCCCGCTCACCGCCGACGGGGTAACGGTACTGGACAACTGGCGTACGCTGGGTATGCGCGGCAGTGGCTCGAACGACGTGGTATTGGACGGCGTCTTCGTGCCAGAGGCGGCGGTCGCGCTGCGCCGGCCGCGGGGCAAGTGGCACCCATTTTTCATCGTGGTCAGCACGGTCGCTATGCCGCTGGTCATGTCGGTCTACTTGGGCGTGGCGGAGGCGGCGGCCGAGCTGGCGCGCGGGATCGCCACCAAGAAGCGGGAGGACCGAACCATTCCGTACCTTGTCGGCGAGCTGGAGAACGCCCTCGTGACCGCACAGATGGCGGTCCGCGGGATGGTCGAGATCGCGAACAATTACCAGTTCGAGGTGACTGACCGGACCGCGAGCGCCATCTTCGTTCGGAAGACGATCGCCGCCGAGGCAGTGCTCCGGACCGCCGAGAAAGCGCTGGAGGTAGCCGGCGGCGCGGCGTTCTTCCGAGCGGTGGGCCTGGAACGGCTGCTGCGCGATGCGCACGGGGCACAGTTCCACCCGTTGCAGGAGAAGCGGCAGCTCCTGTTCACTGGACGCGTGGCGCTCGGTCTGGAGCCGCTGGCGTAGCGCGGCAGCTCGCGGAACGGCGTAGGGATCAGGAGCGGCTCTGCTCGGCGCGCGCGCCCTCCCCATCCACGCCCAGCCCGAGCAGGTGTCCGAGCTTCTCCTGCTTGGTGGCCAGATAGCGCCGGTTCTCCTCGCGCGGCTTGGTGATGAGCGGCACCCGCTCGACGATCTCCAGGTCGAAGCCCTGCAGCCCGGCGCGCTTGGCCGGGTTGTTCGTCAGCAGCCGCAGCTTGGTCAGGCCCAGGTCGACCAGGATCTGCGCTCCGATGCCGTAGTCGCGCGGATCGGGTGGGAAGCCGAGATGCAGGTTCGCCTCCACCGTATCCAGCCCCTGCTCCTGGAGCGCGTAGGCACGCAGCTTGTGGACGAGCCCGATCCCGCGCCCCTCGTGCCGGCGCAGGTAGACGATGACGCCCCGCCCCTCCTCGGCGATCCGCTCCATCGCCAGCCGGAGCTGCTCGCCACAGTCGCAGCGGCGCGAGCCGAACACATCGCCGGTGACGCACTCGCTATGCATCCGGACCAGCGGCGGCGGGCCGAGGTGCACCTCCCCACGCACCATGGCCAGATGGTGCTCGCCATCCACCAGGCTCTCGTAGGCGACCGCGCGCCAGGGGCCGAAGTCGGTCTCGACCTGCGCTTCGGCCGCCCGCCAGATGAGCCGCTCGGTGCGGCGGCGGTACTCGATCAGATCGGCGATGGAGATAATCTTGAGCCCGTGCCGCGCGGCGAAGCGCTCCAGGTCGGGCAGGCGGGCCATCGTCCCATCGTCGTTCATCACCTCGCAGATGACCGCCGCCGGATACAGCCCGGCCAGCTTGGCCAGGTCGACTGAGGCCTCGGTATGGCCGGCGCGCTTGAGCACCCCGCCCTCCACATAACGCAAAGGGAACATGTGCCCGGGGCGAACGATGTCGCTGGGGCGGGTGCTCGGGTCGATCAGGGCGCGCACGGTGGCGGCGCGATCGGCGGCGGAGATCCCGGTGGTGGTCTTGCCCTTCACCTCGACCGAGACGGTGAAGGCGGTGCCGTGGACGGAGTTGCTGCGCTCGACCATCAGCGGGATCTGCAGCTCGTCCAGCCGCGCTCCAGTCATCGGCATGCAGATCAGCCCGCGCGCCTCGCGCGCCATGAAGTTGATCTCCTCAGGGGTGACGTGCTCGGCGGCGATGACCAGATCGCCCTCGTTCTCACGGTCCTCGTCGTCCACGACGATGACCATACGCCCCTGCTTGATCTCCTCAATCGCTTCAGCGACACTTGCCAGCGCCACACGGCCCTCCTGGCCCGCGCGATAGCCGCCCACGCGGACCCTGGCGGGATTATACGGACGTGTTCCGGCGGGGAGCAGCAAACGCTACTCTTCGGGCGGGCGGGGCGGCAGGCCGGCCCAGCGGGGATAGAGTGTGTGCTCGATGCCAAGCAGGTCCAGCGCCTTGCCGATGGTATGGTCCACCAGGTCCAGGATCGTGCGCGGGCGGATATAGAAGCCCGGCATGGGGGGGAGAATGATCGCCCCCGCCTCTGCCGCGAGCAGCATCAGGCGCAGGTGGCCGCGGTGCAGCGGGGCCTCCCGCGCCAGCAGCACCAGTGGCCGTCGCTCCTTCAAGCAGACGTCGGCAGCGCGGGTGAGCAGGCTATCCGTGTAGGAGTTGGCAATCGCGGACAGCGTCTTCATGCTGCACGGCGCGACCACCATCCCCATCGTCAGGTAGGTGCCGCTGGCCGGCCCGGCGCCAACGTCGTGATAATCCTCCACCACGTCGGCCAACGCCAGCACCTCCTCGAACGGCCGCTCAACCTCATACTCCACGGTAAGGCGCGCGGCGGGGCTGACGATCAGGTGCGTCTCGATGTCCGGCCGCTCCCGCAGCACCTCGAGCAGCCGGACGCCGTAGATGGCGCCGGTAGAGCCGGACATCCCGACCAAGAGCCGTTTCACGGGGTTGACTATACTCCGGGCGATGCACGGCTGGCGGCTGCTGGAGCTCGAAGCGCGCGACGGGGCAACCAATCTCGCCATCGATGAGGCGGTGGCGACGGCGGTGGGGGCAGGAGAGTCCCCGCCGACGCTGCGGCTGTACACCTGGTCCGAGCCGTGCCTGGCGCTGGGCAGCTTCCAGCCGCTGGCGGACCTCAGCCCCGCCGCCCGCGCGGGGCGCGGCCCCGCGGTCGTTCGGCGCGCCTCCGGCGGGACGCTGGTGCTGCACGACGGCGGGCACCTCGGCTTCAGCCTGGCGCTGCCTCCGGGACACCCCCTCGCCCCAGCCGACCTGATCGACGCCTACCGGCAGCTCAATCGCCACGTCGCCGCGGCGCTCCAGGCGCTCGGCCTCCCGGCCCGCCTCGTCTCGGTGCAGGAGGCCCGCGCCGACGGCGCCCACCCGCTGCTGAAAGCCGCGTGCTACGGCTCCCTCTCCCCGTACGAGGTCGTCATCGGAACCCGCAAGCTGGTAGGTAGCGCCCAGCTCCGGCGCCGCGGCGTGGTGCTGCACGAGGGCGGAATACTGCTGCGCTTCGACGCCGCCGAGACGGCGCACTGGCTCGCCGCTGCCACCGAGGCCGAGGCGCAGCGGCGCGCCTGCCTGCTCGCCGCGCGCGTGACGGACCTCGAGCGAGAGCTGGCCCGGCCCGTCACGCTGGCCGAGGTCGCCGCGGCGCTCGTCTCCGCCTTCACTCCCGCGCTCGGCGGCGGGCCGCCGGCGCCCCGGACGCTTACCGCCGCTGAACGGGCGTGCGCGGCGCACCTGCGGGCGACGAAATATGCCGCCGCAGCCTGGACCCAGCGCCGCTAATTACCGGCGGACCCATCAGGAGACCAGGCGGCCAGGTGCGCTGCCACCATCTCCGCCCGTCTCTCCCCGAGCAAGGCGAGGGATGGAGCGGGCGATAGCCGGGAGGTGATGCTGGGTCGCCAGCATCGCGGAGTGACGGGGCAGTGACGAGCCGCGCCTTGACAGCCTCGGCAGGATTCGTACACTGAACGTGTCTCCCTGTGCGCGTCTCGACAGGGCGGGCGGGGAAGTCTTCTCGCGTGCCCTCGAGGCGCTTCTGGCAACGTACGGCGCGATTCCCTGGTAGCGGCCCATCCCCAGGCTTCACGGGGTCTTCGGGCTCAGTGAGGGTGAAAGAAGGCGACGGAATGTCGGTGAAGGAGGCTGCTTCGTGCACAGCTCGTGGTTGAACCGGTTGTTCTTTTCACTCACGCTGGTGGCGTCGAGCGTGCTCGCCCCGCTGGTGCCCGCGCACGCGGCGACGACCTATACAGTCCAGGCCGGAGGATCGGACGAGACCGGTGGGATCGAGGTCACCGCGTTCATGCCAGATGTGGTCCAGATCCAGCCTGGCGACACGGTGACCTGGAACATCGTCGGGTTCCACAACGTCCAGTTTCTGGCCGGCCAGCCCCGTCCCGCGCTGGTCATCCCGGATCCCGATAACCCGAGCCAGCTCATTCTCAACCCGGAGATCGCCTTCCCGGTGGGCGGGAACGTGTTCGACGGCTCGAGCATGGTGAACTCAGGGATCCCGATGGAGGAGGGGAGCGGCCCGCCGCAGCCGGTGCCGTACTCGCTGACCTTCCCCAAGGCTGGCACCTACGCCTACATCTGCGCCGTTCACCCGGAGATGGCGGGCGTGGTGCTGGTGCGCGACGAGCAGCCGCCGATGACGCCGGATCAGGTCGCCAGTGCCATTCCTGGGCTGCAGAAGGACTACGTCGGCTCCGTGCAGGCCAAGGAAGCGGCGATGAGCAACATTCCGACAACGACGATTATGGCCGGCGTGAAGGGGACCAAGGCCGAGAGCCTGCACTTCACTCCGAATAGGGTGACGATCAACGTCGGCGATACGCTGACCTGGACGGTTGACACGCAGGACCCGCACACCGTGACGTTCCTGTCCGGTGGCCCCCCGGTCGAGTTCTTCCTGCCGGAGCCGCAGGCGAGTGGGCCGCCCAAGCTGGTGCTCAACCCAATGGCGATCAGGCCGGCTGGCGGCAGCACGTATAACGGGACCGGCTACACGAACTCTGGCTTCCTATCCGCCTACCCGACCGCGCCCGGGGCGCCGCCCCCGAATACGTACTCGCTGACGTTCACCCGGCCCGGGACGTACTCGTACTACTGCATCATCCACGGGCCGATCATGAGCGGCACCGTGGTCGTCACCGGCACGGCCGGCGCGGCCGCTGCTCCCGCGGCGCCGTCGGCGCAGATGCCTGCGGCCCAGATGCCAACCGGCAAGTAACGGCTTCCAGCACCCCCAACCAGTGGCTCGGAGCCCGAGGGCCGCTCCCTCGGGCTCCCGCTTTGCGGAAGCGCTCCGGTGGATCGCCGGCAGGCGCGACCCTGCGCGAGCGGCGCGCCCGCCTGCATGTGCTGCTGTGGAGCCGCGAGCCGCGCCTTCGCTCACTATCCGTACGGTGAAGCGCGCGAGGTACGAGATTCCAGCCGCGAGCACTTCTGAGCGCGGCGTGAGCTACTCCTCAGGGCGACAGATCGCCTGGTAGAGTCCTTCCAGCTCCTCGTCCGAGAAGAAGTACACTACCAGCCTGCCGCCCTTCCGTCCGCGCTGCAGCGACACCTTGGTGCCCAGCGCCAGCCGAAAGCGGTCTTCCATCGCTGCGAGGTCGTGGTCCACCGGGCGCGGAGCGCGCCCGGTCTCCTGTTCTGCCGCGCGCTGGCTCCAGGCCTCTGCCTGCCGCACAGACAACCCGCGCTCCAGGATGGCATCCAGCAGCGCCTGCTGCGCCGCCGCGCCGCGGCAGGCGAGGATCGCCCGAGCGTGACCTTCGCTGATCGCTCCGGCGGCGAGCGCCTGGCGCGCGGCAGCCGGAAGGCTGAGCAGCCGCAGCGTGTTGGCAATAGCGGCGCGGCTCTTGCCGACCCGCTGCGCGACCGCCTCCTGCGTCAGCCCGTGCTCCTCGATGAGTTGGCGATACGCCGCCGCCGTCTCCAGCGGCCCCAGGTCCTGGCGCTGGAGGTTCTCGACCAGCGCCCACTCCAGCCGCTCGCGCGGCGTGGCCTCTTTCACCACCGCCGGGACGGTCTTCAGCCCTGCCAGCCGTGCCGCGCGCCAGCGGCGCTCCCCGGCGATCAGCAGGTAGCGCCCATCCTCTCCCTGGGTAACAACCAGGGGCTGGAGCACGCCGTGGGTGCGCAGCGACTCGGCCAGCTCTGCCAACTGCGCCTCGTCCAGCCGCTCGCGTGGCTGCTGAGGATTCGGTGCGATGCGGTCGACCGGAATCTCGTGCAGCCCGGTGCTGGCGCGCGGGATCAGCGCCCCGAGCCCTCTCCCGAGTCCGCCGCGCGGCTGGGTCATCGTGGCGCCTCCACGCCGCGTGCCAGGACCTCCTCTGCCAGCGCGGCGTAGGCGTGCGCGCCACGGCTGTCGGGCGCGTACGTCAGGATCGGCTGGCCGTAGGAGGGCGCCTCCGAGAGCCGCACCGAGCGGGGGATCACGGTTTGGAAGGCGACCTCGGGGAAATGGCGCCGCACCTCGTCGATCACCTGGGCGCTCAGGTTGGTGCGGGGGTCGTGCATCGTCAGCAGCAGTCCGAGGATCTCCAGGCGGGGATTGAGCTGCTCGCGCACCAGCGCCAGCGTGTCCATGAGCTGTCCGAGTCCCTCCAGGGCCAGATATTCGCACTGGACTGGGATCAGCACCGCGTCGGCGGCGGCGAGCGCGTTGAGCGTGAGCAGACCGAGTGAGGGCGGGCAGTCAATCAGGATCAGGTCGTAGCTGGTCCGCAGCGGCGCCAGCGCCTGGGCGAGCCGGCGCTCCCGGTGGGGAGCCTCCACCAGCTCTACCTGGGCCCCGGCCAGGGCGTGGCTGGCCGGGGCGATGTCCAGCCCGGCCAGCCCGCTCGGCCGTGCCACCTGCTTGAGCGGCGCCTCGCCCAGCAGCACCTCGTAGGTGGACGGGGCGAGCCGGCGGGTGTCGAGGCCCAGGCTGGCGCTCGCGTTCGCCTGTGGGTCCAGGTCGACCAGCAGCACCCGCGCCACCAACCCCAGGTAGGCGCCCAGATTTACCGCGGTGGTGGTCTTCCCCACTCCGCCCTTCTGATTGGCAATGGCAATGGTGCGCGGGAGGTGGTCAGTCATCAGCGGCCAGGCGCCAGCCAGCGGCAATCAGGGGTTCGAGGCAGAGCAGCCATCGCGGTCCTGGCGGCATAGCCACCGCTACAGCGCTGGAGTTGCCGTGCCGCGGCGCATGCTCGCCGAGAGCGGCCGGCTGCCATCCGGCCGTTTCTCGCCTCATCGGTGTCGCTTACCACTCGCCCAGCGCGCCTGCACCTGCTCCAGCTCGGGCACGCCGTTGATGCCGGCGCGCTCGACCGCGAAGGAGGCGACGCAGTTGGCCAGCTCCGCCGCCTGGAACGGGTCGCCGCTGCGGTGGAGGTGCGTGAGAAAGGCGGCGGCGAAGACATCCCCGGCGCCGGTGGGGTCGGTCTCGCGTGCCGCCTTGAAGGCGCGCGAGCAGAAGGGTGGCTTGCCGCGCTGGAACACCGTCGCGCCGCGCTTCCCCTGGGTAACGACCAGCAGCCGGGCCCGCGCCGCCAGGTCGGTGATCTGCTCCGGGCGGGCGACGTCCTCCTCGCTCAGGATCACCGCGTCGGCCCGCTCCAGCAGCGCGTCGGCGTTTTCCCACTCCTTGGGCCGGACAAGACCCTGCTCATCCCAGGCGCGCAGCCAGCCCTGCGGGGTGATGCCCAGCAGCGAATGGGGGAAGACATCGGCGAAGGCTGGGTCCACCTCCTGGACGAGCGGGGCGAGGTGGACCACGGAGGCATCCTGCCACTCTGGGAGCACGTGGCGTGGCTCCAGCCGCTCCGCGACCGCCTCGATCCGCTGCTGCCGCCGGTGGAAGAGGTCGTAGGTGTTCACGAACTGGGTGGTGAACTCGGAGGGGACGCGAGCCACACGAATGTTGGTCAGGATGTCCACCAACCCGGGCTCGAAGGCAGCGCTGGTGAGCACCGCGGTCTGCATGCCCAGGTTGCGGGCCGTCAGCGAGGCGTAGGCGGCCGTCCCGCCGAAGCGCACGCGGGTTTTCGAGATGCGATCGACCACCACGTGGCCGATCAGCAAGTAGTCGATCTCAGGCACGGGGCAGCCCTCAGCCCTCAGCGGTCAGCGATCAGCGGCAAGCCGGTAGCGGCTCCCGTGGCCAGGACCAGCTTCGCGCCGAATCGGTGCAGGCCCCTATCGTAGCGGATGCCGGCCGCGGACCGCGCACGGGCTAGACCGCTCGCTTCGGAGTGATGACCACGCGCCGGTTGGCGCCCTCGCCAATGCTGTGGGTGGTGACGGCGCCATGCTGCTGGAGCGAGAGGTGGACGATGCGGCGCTCCGATGGCAGCATCGGGTCCAGCACCACCGGCTGGCGGATCCGCTGGGCGCGCTCGGCGGCGCGGTACGCGATGTCACGCAGCATGCGCGCCCGTCGCTCGCGGTAGCCTTCGGCATCTACCACTACGCGCGCCTTGCGGCCGCCCAACCGGCGGTTGAGCATCAGGCCGAGCAGGAACTGGAGCGCGGCCAGGGTCTCGCCGCGGCGGCCGATCAGCAACCCCATGTGCTCGCCGCTCAGGTCGAGGTAGATCGTCGGCGGCCCCTGCTCCTCTTCGACCTCCTCCACGTCGATCTGCGCCGCGATACCCATCAGCTCCAGCGTCCGCTCGAGCAGCTCCAGCGCGGTGGTGGCCGCCTCGCTCAGCGGCAGCTCTTCGTATTCCTCTTCTTCCTCTCCCTCGTACTCCTCGCCGTACTCGCCCTCAGCTTCGGCTTCGTCCTCGTACTCCTCCTCTTCGTAGGGCAGGGCGGTGACCCGGACGCGCGCCTCGGCGCCGTTGCCGCCGGGGTGGAGCACCTGGACCTCGACGTCTTCGAGGTCCAGGTCGAGCAGGTTGAGCGCCTTCTGCACCGCCTCGTCCACAGAGGCGCCGCTGGTCTCAACGCTTTCCAGCTCGTCGTTCTGCTCAACGTCGTCCACTCTTCCTCCTCTTGGTGGCACGGGAAGCAGCGGCGCGGCGCTCGGTCGCGGGGAGCTCGGGAGCCGCGCCATTCGGCTCGGGGGACTTCTCGACCAGCGCTGGCGTCGGGGGAGGCACGGACTCGGCGGCAGCGGCCGCGGGGAACAGCGAGCGCCGGCCGGCGATGAAGTATTGCTGAACAATGCTGAAGAGGTTGGTCACTAGCCAGTAGAGCACCAGCCCTGCTGGCACGGTGGAAAAGAAAAAGAGATACATCAACGGCATGAACGCCATCATCCGGTTCATCTGCTGCTGCTGCGGGTCGCTCGTTGGCATCACCATCATCTTCTGGACGACGTAGGAGAGCACCGTCATCACCAGCAGCATCGGCCCCGGCACGTGGATGCCGCCAATCGTCAGGAAGTTCGCCGGATCCATCGGGTTGTCACCGCAGTGCAAGGGGATGCCGTCGGGACCGGCCAGGTTGCACAGGTACAGGAAGGGCTGGAGCAGCGCAGGCCCGGCCGTTTTCTGGAAATCGGTCAGATACTGGCCGTACTGCGGATTGTAGTAGTGCGCCAGGTTGCTCAGCGCGGCGTACAGTCCAAACAGGATCGGCATTTGGAGCGCCAGCGGCAGACAGCCCATCGCCGGCTGAACGCCGTGCTCTTTATAGAGCCGCATCTGCTCCTGCATCAGTCGCTCGCGATCCTTGCCGAAGCGCTTCTGAAGCTCTTTCAACTGCGGCTGCAGCGCCAGCATCTTCTTCTGTGAGCGGATCTGCATCACGCTCAGCGGCAGCAGGATGACGCGGGTAACGAGCGTGAATGCAACGATCCCGAGCGCAGCACTACCCGTGAGGTTGATGAGGACGACCAGCCCCGTAGTGAGGGGGCTGACCACGAAGTGAAGCCAGATTTCGCCGATACTCAACACGGCCTCCAGGAGCCGGGCAGCGCCGGGGCGAGCCGACCGAACATTACGTAGATACCCGGCGGGATACGCCCGCCGCTATGGGACCGGATCATAACCGGCCGCGTGAAACGGATGGCAGCGACCCAGCCGCCGCAACGCGAGCCAGCCGCCGCGCGCCACGCCGTAGCGTGCCACCGCCTCGGCAGCGTAGCGCGAGCACGTTGGCTGGTAGCGACAGGCAGGCGGGAGCCAGGGCGAGATCGCCGCCTGGTAGAAACGCAGAAGCGCCAGCGCCAGGCGAGTTGTGCCCCGCTCGATCCATCCGAGGCCGCTCGGGCCACCACGCTGGTTCATGCCGTCCTGATACTCAATCCTGCAAGAGTCTCGCCCGGCGCAGCGCCCGCTCCACCGCCCCACTGAGGGCGGCCCAATCTGCCTCCGCGCTCGGCGCTCGGGCGATGAACACCAGGTCGTACCCGGGCCGAAGGCGCGGGTAGCGGAGCCGAACCGCCTCGCGGATGCGCCGGCGGACCCGGTTGCGCACCACCGCGGCCTTGGCCACCCGCTTGCCAACCGATACCCCCACACGGGTGAATTCCAGCCCGTTGGGCAAAGCGTACAGCACCAGCAGCGGCTGAAACCATGAACGCTTGCCGGCGCGCACCCGTTCGAAGTCGGCCGGGCGGCGCAGACGCAGCTCGCGCTTCACCGCACCGGTACGGAGCAACGCGGCAGATATGGCCCGGCGAGCATCTCGGCCGCAAGCCAAGACGCCAGAGCGCTCGACGAACCGCGTTGCCACGTCGCATATCTGATCAAGCGGCCCGCTTGGCCGGACCCCGCTATGGGCCACGGGAACACCCCGCGGCGCGCCATCACGCTGTTAGACGACCGTCAGCCGCTTGCGGCCACGCAGACGCCGGCGACGGAGCACATTGCGGCCAGCGCGGGTGTGCATGCGCTTGAGAAAGCCGTGCTCGCGCTTTCGCGGCACGCGCTTGGGCTGGTACGTGCGCTTGGGCACGGCATCATCCTCGGACGAACGAACTGGAAGACAAGCGACCTCGGCGCGAGGCCGCGACGCGGGATTATAGTCGGGGCCCCCAGAGCGCGTCAAAACGCTGGGGCGGTCGAACAGAGCGCCTCGTCGCCTCGTGATCCGCGCGCTGGCTCCTGGCGTATCTCTGAAAGCAAGGCGCGCCCCGGCGAATGGGCGCGTTCCAAACGCTTAGACACGGGGAGGACGAGACCATGGCGGTCATGATGCTGATGGAGTGGGACGGGGTGACCTCAGAGCAGTACGAGGCAGCGCGGAAGCTGGTGAACTGGGAGGGCGACGTCGCACCCGGCGGGATCCTCCACGTCGCAGCGTTTACCGACACCGGCCTGCGCACCGCGGACGTCTGGGACTCCGTCGAGGCATTCCAGACGTTCGTCAACACCCGGCTGATGCCCGGAGTGCAACAGTTGGGGATCCCCGCCAGCCGCGGGTCCAGATCTACCCGGTCCACGCCATCTTCATCCCGGGCTACGTGCCCAGGTAGGCGCTGCTCGCGCCTGTCCTCGACGGGCTAACGCCGGCCAGCCCGCCTCTCAGCGCTGCTGGCCCACCGCGGGCCCGCGCTCACTGCCTCGGCGCGCGCCGCGAAATGACCGTCTCCTTCTCGGGCCGCCGGGTGTACCCCGCTCCCATCTGGGAGCGGGGCGAGGCAGGCTCAGCACTCAATCGAGGCCCCCGAGCAGCGGCAGACTCGGGGGCCTCGGTGTTCGCTCCCCCGCGCGGCCCGCATCCGTGTGGGCTGGCCCGACGTATCCTGCCTGGCTGTCACACTCGGCGAGGCCGAGTGTGCTTGCCTGGGACAGCGCCCCTGCACTTGCGCTCTCAGACAGACCAGGCGCGCCACGATTACGCGTAGCCCGCTCGCGGGTTTCACGTGAAACGCGGGGCGTGCAGCCGCGGTTTCACACAGCAGCCGCAGATGGGTTTTAGGAGTGGACGCGCAAGGCACCGCGCGCCCGGCGAGGTGGAGTATGGTGGTGGCCGTGGCAGACGAGTTCGAAGCGCTCGTGGTGCGGCACCAGGACGAGGTGTACCGGTATCTCTGGCGCCTGAGCGGCGACGAGCAGCTCGCCCGCGATCTGCTCCAGGAGACCTTCCTGCGCGCCTATCGCGCGTTCGCGCGGCTGGATGGCCGGGGCGCCCACCGCGCCTGGCTGTACCGTATCGCCCACAATCTGTGTCTGAACGCGCTCAGCCGCCGTCGGCCGACGGCCTCGCTCGACGGCACGGAGAACACGCTGCGAGGCTCGCGGGGCGACGATCCAGCGGCCATCGTTGAAGGCCGCGAGACGCTGGCGGGCGTCGAGAGCGCTATCGCCGCTCTGCCGCGGCGCCAGCGCGCGGCGCTCCTTCTGCGCCGAGTGCAGGGGCTCGACTACGCCGAGGTTGGAGCCGCGCTCGGCTGCTCGGCCGACACCGCCCGCGCCCATGTGTATCAGGCGATTCGAAAGCTGCGCCAAACCCTGGAGGAACGATGAAGAGCCTGCACTCGTGCGCCGCCTTCGCCCAGCAGCAGGAGCGCTGGCTGGCAGGGGACGGCGCTCCACTCATGCTGCCTGTCGAGCCCCCCTGCCCGGACTGCGAGCACCTGGCCATGATCGATACCCGCCTCCACCGGCTCCTGGAAGAGTGGCAGGCGCCGGCTCCGGGCGTGGCCGAGGCGCGCGCGGCGCTGGCCGAGGCGCTGGCCCGCGCCCGGGAGGTGGTCTACTACGATACCCTGGATTCCCCGGTCGGACCGATCCTGCTGGCCGCCTCCGAGCGCGGACTGCGGACCATCCAGTACCTGCGGGACCGCCCGCCGGTGCTTCCCAGCGAGGCGCGCCGCGCCCCGGAGCGGCTGGCCGACGCCCGCCGCCAGCTCCTCGAGTACTTCGAGGGCCGCCGGACGAGCTTCGAGCTGCCGCTCGACCTGCGCGATGTTGGCGCCTTCGGCGAGCGGGTGCTGCGGGCTGCCGCCGCGATCCCCTTCGGCCAGGTGCGCAGCTACGCCGAGCTCGCCCGCGCGATCAACGCCCCGCGCGCTGCGCGCGCCGTCGGCGCCGCGCTCGGCCGCAACCCGCTGCCGATCGTCATCCCCTGCCACCGGATTCTCCGCAGCGACGGCTCGCTCGGCGGCTACGCCTATGGCCCCGAGGTCAAGCAGCGGCTGCTGGCGCTGGAGGGCACGCTCTCGGCCTCCTGAGCCCCGCGCCAGGGGCCGGCCGAGCGGTCGGCCGCCGGGCCGGCAGCGGAGCGCGGTCCCCTGGAATGAGCCCGCGTCAGGGTCGCCCGGGGGACCGCGCCGCGGCGTCGCCTCCCTACCGGGGGAGCCGCGCCTTGACGCTTTCCGGCAGCGGCGTGTCCACCTGAGGCGAGCGGAGCTGCGCCAGCATCCCGCCGTCCACGTAGAGCGTCTGCCCGGTGATGTACGAGGCGTCGTCCGAGCAGAAGAACAGTACCGCCCCAGCTACATCCTCCGGATAGCCCACCCGGCCCAGCGGTACCACCGCGCCGCGCCGCGCCTTGGCCTCCTCGCCGTATGCCTCGAACTCCTCGGTATGGATCGCGCCTGGCCCCACCACGTTGACGCGGATGCCGAAGGGGGCCAGGTCTAGCGCCATCGTCCGCGTCATCGCCTCCATCCCGCCCTTGGTGGCGTCGTAGGCGGCCATATAGCGGTGCGCCCGCGCCGCGGCGAAGGAGCTAATGTTGACGATGCTGCCCTTGATTCGGGCGTCCACCATCAGGTTAGCGGCACGGTGGCAGCAGAGATAGACGCTGCGCAGGTTGCTCGCGATCACCGTGTCCCAGTGCTGCAGGTCCATCTCGAGAATATGGGCTTGCGGTGTGGCCCAGGCGGCGTTGTTGACCAGGATGTGCGGCGGCCCATAGGCGCGCACCGTCTCCTGGAACATATGCTCCACCTGCTCCGGCACCGACACGTCCGTCGGCACCGCCAGCACCTCCCCGCCCGCCTGGCGGATCCGCTGCGCCGCGTGCTCCAGCGCCTCCGCGCCACGCGCCGAGATGACCACCTTCGCCCCTTCCGCGGCGAAGCGGGCCGCGATCCCGAAGCCGATCCCTCGGCTCGCACCCGTTATCACCGCGACCTTGCCGCACACTTCCTCACAGCGCACCCTGTCCTCCCTGGGCCCACCCACACCGGGGCGTGCGTTCCGTCTGAGTCTCCCCCATGATCGCCGCGCCCCGCAACTCCCCGCGTGCCACGCCTGGAGCCGTGGCGCGCTCCCACCTCGTCGTCGGAGCGTTCCCGCTGGCGCCCCGGCTCGCCGCAGGAGCCACGAGCGTGCCGAGCGGAGCCGCGAGCCGGCCGCCAGCAGGACCTGCCACAATCATCCGGATACCGGTACGCGAGCGGCGCGGTCGGCTGGCGCAGACCTCGGCAACGGCCGCGTGAGCCGAGGCGCCCTGTGCGGAGCAACTGCGCCGCGCCGCCGCAGAGGGAGGAGCCGCTGGACCCGAAGCTTGTTGCGCTGCTGCTCGGCGCGGCCGCGGTGGTCATCGCCGCCGGGGCGGTGCTGGTGCGCTATGGCCAGCGGCAGCGCCAGCGTGGCTGGACGCTTGGCGGCTGGGCCGTCATTCTGTTCTGGGGCGGCTCAATCGTCTTCGTGCTGGTGCGCTACGCGCTGGAGCCGCGCTAAACAGCCTCAAGCGCTGCCGAACTTGGCCTGCCCTGCCTTCCCATCCGTCCCGCCGCAGGCGCGATACCCCCGATTGTTGTCCGACTCACCTCGGCGACCGCTCACTCGCCTTGCTGCTCGTCGCGCAGTAGGTCCGACACCGTCACCACGGCCAGGCCACGCGCCTGGAGCCCATCCAGGATCGTTGGTAGCGCTCCGGCCGTCGCGGTCGTCGCGCAGTGCTCGACCACGATGTCGCCCGGGCCAACGTTCCGCAGCACCCGCGCCGCGACCCCCTGCGGCGTCGCCCCGTCCCGCCAGTCCAGCGAGTCCACCGTCCAGTAGATCGAGCGGTACCCAGCCTGGCCGACGACCCGCAGCACCCGCTTGTCGCGGCTGCCGTAGGGCATGCGCATTAGCGGCCGAGTGCTGTGGCCGCTGAACTGGCGGAGCACCGCGTCCGCCCGCTCCAGCTCGTCTTGGATCTCCCAGTCAGGCAGGTGGATGAGGTCGCGGTGCGAGTAGGTGTGGTTGGCCAGCTCGTGCCCGTCCGCCACCATCTGCCGGACGGCGTCCGGATACGTGTCGGCGAAGGCACCGGTCACGAAGAACGTGGCGTGCACCCCGTGGCCGCGCAGCACCTGCAACGTCTGCATCGTCGCGCCCAGCTCACCGCCCGCGTCGAAGGTAAGCGCCAGCACCGGCCGCGAGGTGGACACGGAGCCGACCTCGGGCAGCGCGAGGGGGACAACGATATCCGCAGGCGCTGGCGTGGCGGTCGGCGGGAGCGGCGTGGGGCTGGGTTCCGGCGTCGCCGTGCTTATGGGAGTGGGGGTATCGGTAGGCAGTGGCGTTACCGTCGGGCTGGGGGTTGCGCTCGGAGTGGCGGTCGCGGCCGGCGTCGCCGTTGCAGGGCTCGGGCTGGAGGCTGGCGCCGTGGCCATGCTCGGAGCGGGTGCGGCGGCGGCCGGCGTCGCCGGCAGGCGCGCGAGCGCCGGCTCGGGGCTCTCCGCCGCCCGGGTGGATTGTGACGCCGTGGCTGACGGCGGGGGAGCATGGGAGTCGCCTGGGGCGAGGCGCGCCGCGTCCGCGCTGGAGGCGGGCGAGGCGGGGGTGGACCACAGCATCCACTGGCTGAGGACGAGCAGGCCGACGACCACTGCCACAAGCAGGACGATCCCGCCGCCCAGCCTCCACCGGCTGGCGCTGGGATGCGCTCGGCGCGACTCGTTCTGGGGTGTCCACCGCGCCGAACGCCCGCTGCTCATCGCGGTGCGCTCGCCCCGCCGGCGCCAGCGCGTCCCCCCTGCTGGCTGCTCGCTCTCACTGCGGCTGCTCCAGGAACGCCACGACGGCGTCGCGATAGGCGGCGGCGAGCTCCTGGCGGACCTGCTCCTGGGCGAGCAGCGCCGCCTCGCGGTCGTTGGTCACGTACAGCGATTCGCCCACCACGCCGGGCATCTCCGAGGGGCGCGCCACTCGAGGCGTCTTCACCCCGACGACGAACAGGTGGCCGTACGGCTTGTGCAACGGCGGGTCGTCGTTAGCGCCTTGGTCCAGCGGGCTGTAGCCGATCCCGCGCAGGTGCGCCAGGAATGCCTGCTGGAGCAATTGAGCCAGCCGGCGCGCCCGAGCGCCCTGAGGATGATCCGCGCAGTACCAGACGCTCGTCCCACGCACGCTGCGATCCGCGGCGCCGTTGTTGTGGATCGACACCAGCACGTCGGCGTGGGCCTGATTGGCGATGTCCACCCGCGCCTGAAGGTCGTCGTCATTGTTCACCACGCCGTCGCCGTTCAGGTCCAGCCCGTCGACGTTGACGTTCGTATCCATCGTGCGGGTCATCACCACCTGGTAGCCGCGCGCCTCCAGCAGGTCGCGCAGATCCAGCGCGATCGCCAGGTTCACATCCTTCTCCCGCAGCGGCGGGGCACCCTCCCAGCTCGGGTGCGCCGCGCCGACCTCCGTCCCCCCGTGCCCCGGGTCGATGGCGACCACGAAGGGGCGTGCTGGCGTCGAGGTGGCATTGGCGTCTGCCGCGCTGGGCGTCGGGTCGGGCGTGAGATCGGCGGTCTGGGCGCGCGCCAGCGGCGGCCACTGGCCCAGCGCTCCTGGCCCGGCGGCCCGGAGCATCGCCACGGCCAGGAGCGCGAGCGCCAGCCAGAGGCGCGTAGTCCGCTCAGCCATGCTCCATCCCCGGCCCTCGCTCTGGCCGGGCGAGTGCGGGGCGCTCGCCGGCCTGGTCCCGGGCAGCGGAGCGCGATCGGCCGCGTCGCAGCCAGAGCGCCACGCCCAGCCCCATGCTGGCGAGATAGACGGCGTGGAGACCGTCCTGCACCTCCGGCGCGGCCGGGGCAGCGACACCCATCGCACCAGCGGCCAGCGCCGCCGCGCCGTAAAGCACGTGGCAGGGGCAGATCACCAGTGCGGCCCCACCGGCCGCGATCCGTTTGAGCGAAGCCATGAACGGCCCGCGATTCGTCATCGGCAGCGCGCCGCGCACCAGCGGCGATCGGTCGCCGCTCCGATCGCCCGCGCCGAGCGCCCTGGCCTGGCGCTCCAGGCCGACCGCGCTCGCAGCACCTCGTGCAGCATACACCAGCGGCGGCCCACATTCGCACCTTTTGCCACCGCCCACCGCTTGCTGGCTGCCTACGCCCGCAGGCTACGGCGGGGACCGAAGGTGAGCGCGAGCAGGAACAGCGCCGTCTGAAGCAGGACGATCGTCGCCCCGGAGGCCCAGTTGGTGTAGTAGCTGAGATAGAGCCCCACCAACGCGCTGCCGACCGAGATCGCCACCGCCAGGGCGACCAGGGACGACAGCCGGTCGGCGAGCTGGCGGGCGGTGGCGGCCGGGGTCAACAGCATCGCCATCACCAGGATGATCCCGACGACCTGGATGGAGACGGTGATCGTCACTGCCAGCAGCGCCAGCAGCAGGTAGTCGAGCGCTCGAACCGGCAGTCCAGCGGCGCGAGCACCGAGCGGGTCGAACGAGGCGAACACCAGCTCCTTGCGCACCGCGAACATCACCAGCAGCACCAGCACCCCGAGCGCGGCGATAATCGCCAGGTCCGAAGGGGCGACGGCCAGCACGTTGCCGAACAGGAACGACATCAGGTCGCCAGTGTAGCCGCGCACGGTTCCGAGCAGCAGCACACCCAGGGCGAACATGCCGGCGAAAATGACGCCGATGGCGGTGTCGCTCCGAATGCCGCCACGCTGCGAGACCCAGCCGATCAGTGCCGCGGTGCCGAGCGCGGCGACGAGCGCGCCGAGCGTGACCTGCGCTCCCAGCAGGAAGGCGGCGACAACGCCGGGGAACGCCGCGTGGGAGACGGCGTCTCCCAGGAACCCGAGCCCGCGCAGGACGACGTATACCCCGGTGACCGCGGTGACGAGCCCGACGAGCGTCGCCGCCAGCAGCGCCCGCTGCATGAAGCCGAGCGTGAGCGGGTCGAGCAGCAGGCTAAGCATGGCCGCGCCTCGCCCCGGCGTGATCGGGGCCATGGTGCGGATCGTCCACCAGCAACGCCGTCCCGCCGCGCACCTCCACCAGGTGGCCGCCGTAGGTGGCGCGCAGCACGTCGGGATCGCGCAGAATCTCCGCTGGGCCGTCGGCGACCAGGGTGCGGTTGAGGCAGAGCACCCGGGCGAAGTGGCCCAGGACGCCGGACAGGTCGTGGGTGCTGGCGAACACCGCCTTCCCGCTCCGACACTCCGCGTCCAGCAGCTCCATCAGCGCTTCCTCGGTGGTCGGGTCGACGCCGGTCACCGGCTCGTCCAGCAGGTACAGGTCGGGCTCATTGGCGAGGGCGCGGGCGAGGAACACCCGGCGCTGCTGCCCGCCCGAGAGCGCCCCGATCTGCCGCTCGGCCAGGTGCGCCATGCCTACCCGGCGCAGCGCCTCCAGCGCGATCTCGCGGTCGACCCGGCTCGGCCCGCGCAGCCAGCCGATGCGCGGAGTGCGGCCCATCAGAACGACGTCGAGCACGCTGACCGGAAACGTCCAGTCGACCGCTTCCGCCTGGGGCAGGTAGGCGACCCGGCGGGGCTGGCGCCCGGGCGGGGCGTCCAGCACCCGCACCGTCCCGGCCCGGGCTGGGAGCAGCCCGGCCAGCACTTTCAGCAGCGTGCTCTTGCCGGAGCCATTCGGCCCGACCAGCGCCACCAGCTCGCCGGCCTGGATGGTGAACGACACGGACTCCAGCACCGGGCGGGCGCCGTAGCCGGCGCTCACCCCACTGGCCACGATCAGCGGCGCGGCCGGGGCCGTCACTTCAGCGCCTCCACGATCTTCTGCACGTCGTAGCGCATCAGCCCGACGTACGTGTCCGCCGGCGCCGGTCCGAGGCTGTCGTTGTACAGGTCCGTCACCACCTTCACCCCGGCCTCCTGGCCCAACGCCTGGACCAGCTTGGGCGAATACTGCGCCTCGGCGAAGACGGCCGGGACGCCCGCGGCCCGCACCCGGCTGACGAGCTGAGCCAGCTCGCCCGCGGAGGGGTCGTGGCCCGGATCCGGGGTGACGACCCCGATCAACTCGAAGCCGTACGCCCGGGCAAAATAAGGGAAGGCATCGTGGAACGTTACCAGCTTACGCCGCTCCGGAGGCAGCGTCGCTACCTGCTGCCGAATCCAGCCATCTAGCTCGTCGAGCTGCTGCGCGTACGCGGCCTGGTTGGCCCGGTACCCGTCCGCGCCGGCCGGGTCGGCCTGGATCAGCGCATCGCGGATCTTCTCCGTGTAGCGAAGCGCCAGGCGCACGTCCAGCCACAGGTGGGGATTGCCGGCGCTCGCGGGCTCCCGCGGGTCTTTGATCACCGGCAGGCCGTCGCTAAGCGTCACCCGCACCGCGTCCCCGCGCCCGGCGCGCGCAAACAGGGACTCAGCCCAGTGGTCCAGCCCCAGGCCATTGAGAACCAGCACCTGGGCGTTCGCTACCCGCTGCGCATCCTCCGGCCGGGTCTGGTAATCCTCCACGTCGGCTCCAGCGGGCGCCAGGGAATCCACCTGCGCCCGCGTCCCGGCCACGTTGCGCACCAGGTCGGCCAGCAGCGACGTACTGGCGACTACCCGCGGCCCCCCACCCACGTCGGGCAGTGCGCTCAGAGCGGGATTCGACGCTGGCGCGCGCTGGCCAGCGCCAGAGGAGCAGGCGGCGAGCAGCAGCGTCACCAGGAGCAGGGCGATGATACCGAGTCTCACTTCACGCCTCCAAATCTCCCGCCCTGACGGAGCAGGACCTGTCGTGGTTAGGATGCGCCCTGGCAGGAGCGGCAGATGCCGTAGATCTCCAGGGAATGCCCGAGCGGGCGGAAGTTGCTCTCCTGAGCGGCCTGTCGCACCGCCGCCTCCAGCCGCGGCGAGGTCGCCTCGGCCACCTCGCCGCAGGCACGGCAGACCAGATGATCGTGGTGCCCCTCGTCACAGACGGTGTAGCGGTGGAGCCGGTCGTCGGCGTGAATGCGGTTGAGCACGCCCAGGCGGGTCAGCAGGTCGAGCGTCCGGAAGACCGTCGCCCGCCCCACTCCACGCGTCGCCAGCTCGTCGACGATCTCCTGAGCAGTGAAGGGCGATTCGCGGCCGAGCACGGCGCCGAGCACCTGCTGCCGCGGGCCGGTCAGGCGATAGCCGCGCTGCCCCAGCCGGTCCGCCACCACCGTCACCATGGTGCCATTTGATACCATGTCTCAATGCTAGCCGAGCGTTGGCCATCCCGCAAGCCTGCCGCCTCACACCGGTTCAGGGTCTCGGTCGCCGCGCCTCCAGGCGGCACTGCGGCTGGCGCCGAGGCTGGGGCAGATGGCGCGGGCGTAGAATGGGGGGGCCGAGGGCCCCAGGCGCGCGGTGGCGCGGGGACGACGAGGACCGGGGCATGCGGGAACGACAGGACCTGCGGGCGCGGCTGGCAGAGCGGGTGCTGGTGTGCGACGGGGCGATGGGAACGATGCTGCACGCCAGCGGGGTGTCGCTGGACCGCGCCCTGCCGGAGCTGAGCGTCTCCCGGCCCGAGCTGGTGCGGGCGATTCACAGCGCCTACATCGCCGCCGGCGCGGAGATCATCGAGACCAACTCCTTCGGCGCCAATCGGGTCCGGCTGGCGCGGCACGGGCTCGAGGAGCGGGTGGCGGAGATCAACCAAGCGGCGGTGCGGGTGGCCCAGCAGGCCCGCGAGCAGGTCGGGGTGCCGGTGCTGATCGCTGGTTCGGTCGGTCCGGCCGCGCCGCCGAGCGGCCGGGGAGCGCTGAGCCTAGACGCCATTGGCGCGGCGCTGCGGGAGCAGATGGCGGCGCTGCTCGAGGCCGGGGTAGATCTGCTGATCCTGGAGACGTTCGGCGACCTGCGCGAGATGGTCGCGGCGGTCCAGGCCGCCCGCGGGCTCACCGATCTGCCGCTCGTCGCCCAGATGACGTTCATGGAGGATGGCCGAACGCTGGCCGGTGATACGCCCGCCGAGGTGGCCGCGGCGCTGGAGAGGCTGGGGGTGGACGTGGCCGGGGTGAACTGCACCCTTGGGCCACAGGGCGTGCTGGAAGTGCTGCGCGCGCTGGCAGAGCACACCGCTCTGCCGCTGGCGGCGCAGCCCAACGCCGGCCCCCCGGTGATGGCCGGGGGACGCTTCCAGTACACCGCCGACGGGGCCTACTTCGCCCGCTACGCCCGCCGCTGCGTAGAGGTCGGCGCGGCGATCGTCGGCGGCTGCTGCGGCACCACCCCGGACCACATCGAGGCCGTCGCCGGGGCGGTGGCCGGCATGCGCCCTGGCCCGCGCCGGGCCGCGGCCGTCGCGGCCCGCCCCGCCGTTGAGCCGCCCCGCCCCACCCCGCCCGCGCCCGAGACGAGCCAACTGGCGGCACAGCTCGCTGCCGGGCACTTCGTGGTCGCCTGCGAGCTACACCCAAGCGGCGACGGCGAGCGCCTCGTCCAGGAGGCGGCGGCGCTGCTGGAAGCCGGCGCCGACGTGCTCGCCGTCGCCCCGGCGATCGGGGCCCGGGCGCCGATCAGCCCGGTGGCGCTGGCGCTGCTGCTGCGCCAGCGGCTCCAGGTGGAGGTGCTGCTCACCGCCACCACCTGGGAGCGCAGCCTGACGGCGCTTCAGGCGGACCTGCTTGGTGCTCACGCGCTCGGCATCCGCAACGTGCTCTGCCGCACCGGAACCCCGCCTCCGCGCGGCGACTACCCGAGCGCGGCCGGCATCTGGGAGGTCGATTCGCTCGGGTTGATCGCGGTGCTCCAGGGGCTGAACGAGGGGCGCGATTGCAACGCGATTCCACTCGGCAAGCCGACGGCGTTCTTCGTCGGGGCGCGGGTCAACCCCACCGCCGCCGACCCGGCCCAGGAGCTGGAGCGGGCGCGAGCCAAGCTCGCCGCCGGGGCCCGCTTCCTGGCCACCCCGCCGGTCTACGACCTGGCGGCGCTGCAAGCACTGCTCGACGCGCTGGCGCCGCCGGTGCCCGTGCTGCTCGGGGTGATGCCGCTGCGCGACTTCGCCCACGCCGAGTATCTGCAGCACGAGGTGCCCGAGATGGCCGTGCCCGAGCCGATTGCGCGGCGGATGTGGGCCGCCGGCGAGGCCGGCGCGACGGCCGGGATCGTCCTCGCGGAGGAGCTGATCGCTGCGGCCTGGCCCCGGGTGCAAGGGGTGCTGCTCAGCGCCGTGGGCGACTCCGCCGCTCCGCTCGTCGCGCTGGTGCGGGCGGCGCGCCGCCTGGCCGCCAGCCAGCGCTCGGCCGCGAGGTGAGCCCGTGGCGGCGACCGAGGAGACGACCGATCGCCGGACTCTGGCCCGCCTCCAGGCAGTGGTACAGACCCTCTCTGCGCAGAACGCCGACCTGAAGCGCCTGGTCTCGATCTACGACCGGCTCACCGGCATGGTGCTGCAGGACGCCCCCCTGGAAGCGATCACGCGCCTGTTCGCGGAGCTGGTCGGCCGCCCGGTCACGGTGCTCGACCCGCTGCTGCAGCCACTCGCCAGCGCGGGCGCGGCCGAGGGGGCAACGGCCGGGCTGCCGTGGACCGCCGCCGACCCGCAGGTGCAGCGCGTGCTGGCGACGCTGGCCGACGAGCGCCGGCCGCTGCGCATCCCGCCCGTCCCCGGCTGGGGCAGCGGCCAGGGCTGCGTCATCGCCCCGATCGTCGTCGGCGAGGCGCTGATGGGCTACCTGGCGGTGCTGGAGCCGCCGGGCGACGAGTCCGCCGAGGTGGACCTGCTGGCGGTCCAGCACGCCGCCACGGTCCACGCGCTGGCGCTCATGCGGGAGCGGATCGCCCAGGACGTTGGGGACCGGCTCAAGGAGGACCTGGTCGACAGCCTGCTCCTGGGACAGGTGGCCGATCCCGAGCAAGCACGGGCGCGGGCGCTCCTGGTCGGCTATGATCCGGCCCGGGCCTACCGGGTGCTCTCGGTGGCGCTGGATGAGCGCCCGGGCGGCCCTGCCCCGGGCGACTCCGCCGCGCTCAGCCGCCACCGCCACGTGCTCGACACCGCCAGCCGCCTGGTCGCTCTCCAGGCCGCCGCGGCGATCGCCGTCGCCCGCCGCGACGAGCTGGTCGTGCTGGCGCCGGAGCCCGACCCCACCCACCCGGCGGCGCTCCCCGCGACCGAGCTCGGCACAAGCATCGTCGAGGCGCTACAGAGCCGCTTTCCGGCCATCGCCATCACGGTGGGCATTGGCGGACCCTGCCACGACCCGGGCGGGCTGGCGCAGTCGTACATCCAGGCGCGCCGCGCGGTCGCCATCGCCCGTCGCTTCGGCCGCCTGGGCACCGCCACCGCGTTCGAGGAGCTGGGGATCTACCGTCTCCTGTTCCAGATCGCCGATCCGGCGGAGCTGCGCGCCTACGCCGAGCAGGTGCTCGGGCCGCTGGTCGCCTACGACCGCAAGCACCAGACCGAGCTCGTCCACACGCTCACGGTGTACCTGCACCACCTCGGCAGCGTGCAGCTCGTGGCACGCGAGCTGTTCGTCCACGTCAATACGGTGAGCTACCGCCTGCAGCGCATCCAGACGATCACCGGGCTGGACCTGGAGAACGCCGACGACCGCCTGGCCGCCCAGGTGGCGCTCAAGATCCTCCAGGGGCTGGACCCACCCTAGCCCGCGGTGGCCCCGTGCAGAAGAGAGGGAAGCTCGCCACCCGGCCGAGCGAGCGTCGGCCAGGCCTCGCCCGCCAGGAGAGGAGCCTCAGCCTTTGTAGCTGTGCGGCGCCTTGCCCTTGACGCCCGGGCGGCAGCGCCAGAGCGCCCCAGCGTGTGGCTCCTGGCGGAGCTGCGCCTCCGCCAGGCCCGAGGTGGCGGAAGTGATGTACAGGTCCATCAGGTCCGGGCCGCCGAAGCAGCAGCTACTGCCCTGGCTTACCGGCAGGCGCACCTCCCGATCCAGCCGGCCGTCCGGGCTGTAGCGCTGGATGCGCCAGCCACCCCAGACCGCCAGCCAGATGTACCCCTCGGCGTCCACCGTTAGCCCATCCGGCAGGCCGACCTCGGAGGGGATCTCGACCAGCGTGCGGCGGTTGCTGATCGCCCCGCTGGCCGCGTCGTAGTCGAACACCTCCAGCCGCTGCGTCGGGCTGTCCACGTAGTACATCAGCCGGTCGTCGGGGCTCCAGCCGATCCCGTTGGAGATCGTCACCCCGCCGAAGATTCGCTCCACCGTGTGGTCCGCGTTCAGCCGGTACAGCGCGCCCTGGCCCACGCGCTCCTGCCACTCGTAGGGCATGGTGCCGGCCCAGAAGCGCCCGGCGCTGTCCACCCGGCCGTCGTTCATCCGGTTGTGTGGAATGTCCTGCTCCACCGGGGCGAGCAGCTCGACCCGCCCGGTGGCCAGGTCGAGAGTGGCGAAGCCGTCGTGGACCGCCAGCACCAGCCCGCCGGAGGCACGCGTCGCCGCCGCGCCGACCGGCTGCCCAACGTCGAACGCCTCATCCTGCCCACTTGCCGGGTCATAGCGGTGGACCTTGTGGCCCATGATGTCGACCCAGATCAGCCGATTGTCCCGCGGGTCCCAGATCGGCCCCTCGCCGACGATCGCCCGAGCATCTACCAGCAGCTCAACCTCGATCGGCTCCGCCATCATCCTCTCTCCTTGCGCCTGCCCGCTCCCGCTGTCGACCCGGGGCAGGCCAGTGGTATCGTCTCCGAGCCCCGGCGGGAAGTCAAGCCGTGGACCACCCCGGCGGGATCAGGGGCAGACGAGCACCTTGGGGGCGCGGCGCTCCCGCGCCAGTTGAAAGGCGCGGTGGACCTCGCTCAGTGGGACGCGCTCGCGCACCAATGGCTCCAGCCGCAGCGCTGGCAGCAGCCGCACCGCCCGGCCGAACTCCGAGGCGCGCATGGTGGAGGCGCGGATCGTCAGCTCGCGCATGAACAGGTCCCAGGGGCGAAGGGTCACGGTGGCGTCCACCGGCGCTACCCCGACGATGACCACTGCTCCGCCCCGCCGCGGCAGGGCGAGCGCTGCTTCAATCGTCGCGCTCGCCCCCACCGCCTCGAACACCGCGTCCACCCCCACCCCGTCGGTCGCCGCCAGTGTCACCGTCCGCGCGTCCTCGCTCCGTGGGTCCACCACGTGGGTGGCGCCCAGCTCGCGCGCCAGCGCCCGGCGAGCCGGATCCGGCTCGGACACCACGCAGGCCACTACCCCCAGGTGCCGCAGGAGCTGGACGAGCAGCAGCCCGATCGGCCCGGCGCCAACCACCGCGGCCGTGGCGCCGGGCCGCAGCGGGGCCATCCCCACAGCGTGCAGGCAGCAGGAGAGTGGCTCGGCCAGCGCGCCCACCTCCAGCGACACACCGTCTGGCAGGCGGTAGGCGATCCGCTCCGGCACAGCCAGGTACTCCGCGAAGCCGCCACTGCGCGAGGTCCGCTCCTCGCACAGGAACGGCAGCCCCTCCTGGCAGTAGAAGCAGCGGTCACAGGGGATACTCGTATCCAGCGCCACCCGGTCGCCCGGCCGGAGCGATCGCACCGCTGGCCCCACCGCCGCCACCACCCCCGCCGTCTCGTGGCCCAGGATGCGGGGCGGCGGGTAGAGCGCAATGGAGCCGTCGAGCAGGTGCAGGTCGGTGGCGCAGACGCCGCAGGCAGCCACCCGCACGAGCACCTCATCCCCGCGCGGCGCCTCGACTGGCTGGCGCTCCAGCCGCAGGTCGCCCGTACCGCGCCAGACCGCGCACAGCATGTCCGACGGCACAGCCATCGCGCTCCTCCGCCCTAGAGGGTTCAGCCACCCGCCGAGCATTGTAGGGGAGCAGGAGCGCACAAGAGCGGGTCGGGTGCCCCACATCCGCGCTGGCTGTCCTCCGGAGCGCGCTTGACACGGCCGCGCCTGGGAGTATGCTGGCTCCAGAGCGCTGTTCGGGAGGGGGCGCGCCGCGCCACGGGGAGGAGGCATGTTCGTTCCGTTGACGCCGCTGGTGTTCTACCGCCGGGCGGAGGATCTGTTCGGCAGCAAGGTCGGGGTGGTGGACGGCGCCAAGCGCTTCAGCTACGCCGATTTCGCTCAGCGGGTGGACCGTCTCTCCGGGGCGCTGCGCACGCTCGGGGTCGGCCCGGGCGACGTGGTCTCGTTCCTCAGCTTCAACACTCACCAGTTGCTGGAAGGCTACTTCGCCGTGCCCCAGCTCGGGGCGATCCTCAACCCGCTCAACATCCGCCTGTTCCCCACCGAACTGGCCTATATCCTGAACCACGCCCAGGCCAAGGTGCTCTGCTTCCATCGCGAGCTGCTGCCTCTGGTGGAGGCGATGCGGCCGCATCTGCAGGGCGAGCGGCGCTTCGTAGTGCTGGAGGGTGATCCGGCCGAGCTGCCGTTCGAGGCGGTGGAGTACGAGACGCTGCTAGAGGGGGCGCAGCCGTATCGGGCGGATCTGATGGCGGTGGACGAGAACGCCCCGTGCGAGCTGTTCTACACCAGCGGCACCACCGCCCTGCCCAAGGGCGTCCTGCTCACCCACCGCACCCTGGCCATCCACGCCTATGCCATGGCGGTGACGGTCAGCTTTACCGAGGCTGAGGTGTGGATGCACGTGGTGCCGATGTACCACGCCAACGGCTGGGGCAGTCCGCAGGCGATCACCCTGGTGGGTGGCCGGCACGTGATGCTGCGCAAGTTCGACCCGGAGACGTATCTCCGGCTGGTGGAGCAGGAGCGGGTGACGTTCACCGGCGGGGCGCCGACGATCTTCACCGCCATCGCCAACAGCCCGGCGGTGGGCAAGTACGACACCTCCAGCCTGCGGATGGTGATTTCCGGCGGCGCGCCGGTGCCGGAGGCGCTGCTGGCGGCAATCGAGGAGAAGCTGGGCTGTCGGCTCTACCAGGCCTATGGGCTGACGGAGACGGCGCCGCTGCTGACCGTGGCCAACCCCAAGAGCGAGCTGGCCACCACCGACGAGCGACGGCGGGCGATGCAGGGCACCACCGGCCTGCCGGCGGTGGGGGTGGAGCTGCGGGTGGTCGACCCGGAGGGCCACGACGTCCCGCGCGACGGCCAGAGCGTCGGCGAGATCGTCGCCCGCAGCAACCACGTCATGCTCGGCTACTTCAAAGACCCCGCGGCGACCGAAGCCGTCATCCGCGACGGCTGGTTCCACACCGGCGATCTGGCGACGAGGGACGCCGAGGGCTACGTGCAGATCGTCGACCGCGCCAAGGACATTATCATCTCAGGCGGGGTGAACATCTCTTCCGTAGAGGTGGAGAACTGCCTGTTCAGCCACCCGGCGGTCTTCGAGTGCGCGGTGGTAGCGGTGCCGGATCCCACCTGGGGCGAGGTGCCCAAGGCGGTGGTGGTGCTGAAGCCCGGCGCGCGGGCGACCGAAGAGGAGCTAATCGCCTACTGTCGTGAGCGGATGGCGCACTTCAAGGCGCCCAAGTCGGTCGAGTTCCGCGAGTCGCTGCCTAAGAGCGGCACTGGCAAGATCCTGAAGCGCGAGATCCGCGAGGCCTACTGGCAGGGCTACACCAAGCGGGTCCACTGAGCTGCGCCGCCCCACCAGGACGGTGATTTGTCATGGCTGACTCTGCCCCGCGTGCCCAGGAGGCGCGTGACACGCAGTTCACCCGCTGCTGCATCGTCGGCGGCAGGCCGGCCGGAGTGCTGCTGGCCTTATCTCCTGGCGCGTCGAAACGTCCCGGTGCTCTTGCTCGAGGCGCACGAGGATTTCGAGCGTGAGTTCCGCGGTGACACGCTCGCTCCGGCGACGCTGGAGATCCTGGACGAGCCGGGGTTTGCTGACCGGCTCCTCCAGCTTCCTCACTCGAAGGTCTTCACCCTGACGGGGGACATCGCCGACGGCCCGGTGACGCTCGCCGACTTCCGGCTACTGAAGACCCGTTTCCCTTTCATCGCCCTGATCCCCCAGACGGCATTCCTCAGCTTCGTCGTCGCCGAAGCGCGACGGCTTCCCACGTTTCAGGTCGTGATGGGAGCGAGTGTGCAGGAGCTGGTGCAGGAGGATGAGGGGATCCGCGGGGTCCGCTACCGCGGGCATAGCGGCTGGCACGAGGTGCGGGCGCTGCTGACAGTCGGCGCGGACGGCCGCTTCTCGAAGGTCCGCCAGCTCGCCAGGATGGAACCGGTGAGGACCTCGCCCCCGATGGACGTGCTCTGGTTCCGGCTCCCGCGCCGGCCCGAGGAGACCCGAGAGACGTTCGGCCGGTTCGGCCGAGGCCACGTGGTGGTGGTGATCGACCGGGGCGATTGGCAGATCGGCTACGTCATCCGCAAGGACGGCTACCAGCAGCTTCGCCAAACGGGCCTGGAGGCGCTGCGGCGCTCCCTAAGGGGACTGCTACCGGAGCTGGCGGACCGGCTGGACACGCTCACGGATTGGCGGCAGATATCACTCCTGTCCGTGGAGTCGAACCGACTGCGACGCTGGTACCGGCCGGGGCTACTGCTCATCGGCGACGCAGCGCACGCCATGAGCCCGATCGGGGGCGTAGGGATCAACTACGCCATTCAGGACGCCGTGGTCGCCGCGAACGTGCTCGCCGGGCCGCTCGCCTCAGGCTGGCTCCGGCTGCGCGATCTGGCCGAGGTGCAGCGCCAGCGGGAGCTGCCCACCCGGCTCATCCAGGGCTTCCAGCACGTCCCTCAGCGCAGGTGCTCCCTAGCGCCATTCAGTTATTGCGCAGGACCCCTGCTGGTGGTACGGGATGCGGTTGCAGCCAGCACCGAGACTACGAGCGGGGGTGGGGGCATGGGAACGCCGTGCCGTCCGTTGCGGGATGTGCTGACCGAGACTGGCGACTGCCGCGCCGCGCGCGGGAAGCACCATCCCCTAGCGGCGATCGTGTGCCTGCTCACGGTGTACGGGGTCAGCAGTCTCGGGGCGCCCCGCGCCGACGCGGCACGCGTGCTGCGTCGGCCCCGGCCCCGTTGGCGGATCGAGAATCGGAGCCATTGGGTGCGGGCTGCGAGCGTCGATGAGGCTCACTCCCAGGTGCGCTGCGGCAGCACGGCTCAGGTGATGGCGGCCCTGCGCACTACCGCCATCGGGCTGCTGCACGCTCGTGGGGCGACCAACATCACTGCTGCCTGTCGCCACCTGGCCGTACGAGGTCCGACCGCTGGCCGCGCCCACGCCCCCACCGAGAACCCTGGCGGCCACCGCCGCGGCCCAACCTCTTGACAGGATTTCATGAAGAATGATATTTGTCGCGATGCGGCACGGGCGATCGCCCGGCCGCGGACAGGTTCGAGGAGTGGCCATGGCCGAGGCGGTTTCAGCCGCGTCCAGCACTCGCGCCCGGCCAGTTCCGCTCCCTGCTATTGGCGAGGCGCGGACGGTCCAGCAGATGGTGGTCGCCGAACTGCGGCGCTCGATCCTCGACGGCACGCTGGCCCCCGGGCAGCGGCTGCGGCTCGACGAGATCGCCGCGAGCCTGCGGGTGAGCCGCGTCCCGGTCCGGGAAGCGCTGCTGCAGCTCCAGGCCGAGGGGTTCGTCCGCTACGAGCCGCACCGCGGCGCGGTGGTAGTCGAGCTCGAGCCCGAGGAGATCGAGGAGCTGTACGTCCAGCGAGCCGCCCTGGAAGCGTACGCGGCCCGCCTGGGCGTTCCACGGCTGACGGAGGAGCACTTCGCCCGGCTGCGGGCACTCCTGACCCGGATGCGGGAGCTGGCCGTGGTCGGCGATCGCGAGGCGTTCATCGAGCCAGATCATCAGTTCCACTTCACCCTCTATTCCGCCGCCGGCCGCGACCGGCTGTACCAGAAGCTCAGCCGGCTGTGGGACGCCAGCCAGAACTACATCCGCCGCTGGGTGCGCAGCGTTCCCCACGCCAGGAGCTGGGCCCTCACCGAGCACGAGGAGCTGCTGCGCCTGGCGGAGCAGCGGGACGCCGAGCAGGCCGCCGCGCTCACCCAGCAGCACCTGCTGCAGATCGGCCTGGAGCTAGCGGCGTTCGTGCGGCAGAACGGGCAGCTCGGCTCAGGCTAATCCTGGCGGGGACGAGGACGGACGATGGCGCGGGGAGTCGCGGCAACCGGACGAGACTGGGCGGCGGTCTTCACCCGGGGCGCGGTCGGCAGCGCTCGGGTCCAGCTCGAGCAGCTCACCAAGCGCTACGGCGACCTCGTCGCCGTCGATGCGCTCTCGCTCGACATCGCCCCGGGCGAATTCCTGACGCTGCTCGGTCCCTCCGGCTCGGGCAAGACGACCACGCTGATGATGCTCGCCGGGTTCGAGTATCCCACCACCGGGCGCATCGCCATCGACGGCAGCGACGTTACGTTTCGCCCACCGCACAAGCGCGACATCGGCGTCGTCTTCCAGAGCTACGCGCTGTTCCCCCACCTGACAGTGTTCGACAATATTGCCTTCCCGCTCAGCGTTAGGGGCTACGGCAAGGAGGAGATCCGGACCCGGGTCGAGGCCGCGCTGGAGCTGGTGCAACTGGGCGGCCAGGGGCGCCGAATGCCCCGCCAGCTCTCGGGGGGCATGCAGCAGCGCGTCGCCCTGGCCCGCGCAATCGTGTTCGGCCCGCGGCTGCTACTGATGGACGAGCCGCTTGGAGCGCTTGACCGCAAGCTGCGGGAGTCGATGCAACTGGAGATCAAGCGGATCCAGCAGTCGCTCGGAACCACCGTCCTGTATGTCACCCACGACCAGGATGAGGCGCTGACGATGTCGGACCGTATCGCGGTGATGAATCACGGGCGAATCGTCCAGATCGGGACAGCCGCGGAGCTGTACGAGCGCCCGGCGGACGAGTTCGTGGCCGGGTTCCTGGGCGAGTGCAATTTCCTGCCGGGAACAGTCCAGGCGTTCGACGCGGCGAGCCGGCAGGCCCACGTTGGGCTGGCTAACGGGACGATCGTCGCGGCGCCGGTGGCCAACGGAGTGGTTCCGGCCGGGGCGGTGACGCTCGGCGTTCGCCCCGAGCGCTGCCTGATCCGGGAAGGTCCCGGCCCGGATGCTCCACTGATCGGTCGGGTGCAGCAGGTAGCCTACCTTGGGGACGCGGTCAAGCTCTATGTGGCCGTGGAAGGGGGTGCGGAGACCGTCGTTGTCAAACAGCTCAACCGCGAGGGGTTGCGTGTGCCACAGCGGGGTGAGGTGGTGCACATCGGCTGGGCGAGCGCGGACGCGCGGCTGTTCCCACGAGCGGTGGCCGCCGAGCGGAGCAGGCCCCTAGCCGCGACGCCCGCAACCGGAGAACGAGTGGATCACGGGGTGTGAGAGGAGCAGCAGCATGGAAGCGACACCCGCAGCGGACACTGCGCCGGGAGTGCTCACTCGGCGTGCTTTTCTACGGATCCTGGCTGGAACGAGCCTGACGCTGGCCGGCCTGGGGTTGGCCTCAACCGCCACAGCGGCGCCACGCTCAGCCCCCGCGGCCCAGAGCGGCACGGTCAAGATCCTGAGCGCCGGCGGTCAACTGGACGAGTGCTTCCGGCAGACGATCTGGACCCCCTACGCGCAGGAGAGCGGGTTGTCCATCGTGGACATTGGCGGCTCGGAGCCGGCGAAGATCAAGGCCGCGTTCGAGGCGAACAACGTCGAGTGGGACATCTGCGAAGCCTGGACGGAGGTCATCGCGGCTGGCATCCCGGCCGGCTGGTTTGTCGAGGTGCCGTGGGATCAGCTCTCCAACGGCGGCGACCTCTTCCCCGAGCTCCGCGGGACGACGTTCGCCCGCTACGGCGTCCCGATCTTCCTGTTCTCCTCGGTGCTCGGCTACAACACCAACACCTACCAGAGCCCTGACGCCGCCCCCAAGAGCTGGGCCGACTTCTGGGATACCGACAAGTTCCCCGGTCCGCGCGCGCTCTACGCCTTCCCGGAGCACCAGCTCGAGATCGCGCTGCTGGCCGACGGCGTCCCGCCGGACCAGCTCTACCCGCTGGACGTCGACCGCGCCTTCAAGAGCCTGGACCGGATCAAGCCACACATCAAGACGTTCTATGAAACGGGCGCGCAGCAGGTGCAGCTCCTGTCCTCGGGCGAGGTCGTGATGTCCAGCGTCTGGAACGGGCGCATGTTCGCCGCCAAGCGGGACGGGCAGCCGGTCGACTTCACCTTCAACCAGGGCATCCTCGCTGTTGACCACTACGCGGTCTTGAAGGGTGGGCCGAACACCCCAGACGCCTGGAAGGTGATGAACGCGATGATCGACCCGAAGAAGCAGGCGGCGCTGGCGGGGTGCATCGGCTACGGCCCGACCAACAGCAAGGCGTTCGATGGCATGGACCCGGCCCTGGCGGCGCAGCTCCCGAGCTCGCCTCAGAACAAGCCGCTCCAGGCGATCCAGGACCTGGCCTCCTGGAGCCAGATGGCGCAGGCGATCACCGAGCGCTACAACGCCTGGAAGCTCGGCTAGCGCGCTCCCGCAGCAGGGCCAAGGAACGTCCTGATGCAGATTGCCGGGCCGATCACGCGGACGCTCACCCCGGGGCTGGACACCGGGGCGCGGCTGGAGCGGCGCCGCCAGCTCCTCTGTCTGGGACTGGCGGCGCCAGCCCTGCTCGCCCTCGGCGTATTTCTCTTCTACCCGGTCGTCCGACTCCTGCTGCGCAGCGTCTTCGATCCGTCTCCGACGCTCGACAACTACGTGCGCGCCTTCGCCGTCCCACAGTATCTCGGGGTGCTGTGGTACACGCTCCAGACGAGCGTCACTGTCACTATCCTGTGCCTTGTGCTCGGCTATCCGCTCGCCTATGCGCTGGCCGAGGCACGGGGCAGCGCCCGCTCGGTAATGCTCGTGTTCCTGCTGCTCCCGTTCTGGACGAGCATCATGGTGCGTACCTACGCCTGGATGGTGATCCTGGGCGACCAGGGGCTGATCAACACCTGGCTGCTGCAGCTCGGGATCATCTCACGGAAGCTGCCGCTCCTGTTCAACAGCTTCGCGGTCCACGTCGGCATGGTCCACTACCTGCTGCCGTTCGCGGTCCTACCGATGTTCAGCATCATGGTCCGGCTGGACCGGACGCTGCTCCGCGCCGCGCAGAGCCTGGGAGCCGGGCCGTGGCACGTCTTCTGGCGGGTCTACCTCCCGCTCAGCCTGCCGGGTGTCCTGGCCGGGGCACTGCTGGTGTTCATCCTGGCGACCGGCTTCTTCGTCACGCCGTCACAGCTCGGTGGGCGCAGCGACGTTATGGTCGCGCAGCTCATCCAGCTCCAGATCATGCGCTTTACCAACTGGGGCTTCGGGGGCGCGCTTGCGGTGCTCCTGCTCGTGCTGGTGGCGCTGGCCCTGCTCCTGTACTCGCGGGTCGGCCGGCTCAGCACGCTGTGGGGGATGGGAGAATGAGCGCGGGAGCGGCTTCGCGCCGCGCCGCCCACCGGCCACCGCGGCGCTGGGGCACGACGGCCGCCACGGTCGTCGCGGCGCTGGTGCTGTTCTACCTCTCCGCGCCGGTGGTCGTGGTCATCCCGATGTCGTTCACCTCCTCGCGCTACCCAACCTTCCCACCGGTCGGGCTGTCGCTGCGCTGGTACGATGAGTTCTTCTTTGCCCCACGTTCCCAGTGGCTCACCGCCACCGGGAACAGCCTGGAGATCGCCACGCTCACTGCGCTCTGCGCCACGCTGCTAGGGACGCTCGCCGCGCTCGGACTCTCCCGGCTGCGCTCGCGCTACGCTTCGACGCTGGCGATGGCGATCATCTTTCCGATCGTCATCCCCATCGTGGTGGTCGCGATCGCCGTCTACCTGGTCTACGTCCCGCTGCGGCTCAACGGCACCGTGCACGGGGTGGTGCTGGCCCATACCATGATCGCGACCGGCTTCTCGTTCCTCGTGGTGTCGGCGGCGCTGCGCAACTTCGACATCACGCTGGAGCGGGCGGCGCAGAGCCTGGGCGCGGACCCATTCCAGACGTTCCGCCGGATCACCCTGCCGATCATCGCACCGGCGGTGCTCTCGGGGGCGCTGTTCGCGTTCATCACCTCCTGGGACGAGGTGCTGATCGCGCTGTTCCTGTCTGGCAACGTCATGACGCTGCCGCGGCTGATGTGGGAGCTGGTACGAACCGACCTGACCCCAACTATCGCCGCGGCCTCCACGCTGCTGATCGTCGTCTCGACCCTGCTGCTGACGCTGGCGGAGCTGCTGCGGCGGAGCCAGGAGCGGCGGGCGAGCGGCGCGGGCCGGGCCGGAGAGCCGTGAAGGGAACACTGGAGCGGCCCAGCGCTACGCCAGTATTTCATGAAGGATGAAACTTGAGCAGACACGTGGGAGGGACGGATGGGTTTCGGTGGTCGAGTGGCGCTGATCACGGGCGCGGGGAGCGGGATGGGCCGGGCGCACAGCCTGACCTTCGCTGCGCGCGGCGCGCGCGTGGTTGTCAACGACGTTAATCCGGCCGGCGCCGAAGAGACCGGCCGGCTGGTGCGCGAGCGAGGGGCGGAGTGCCTGGTCGTGCCGTGCGATGTGTCCGATAGCCAGGCGGTGAACGCGATGATCGCGCGCGTGGGCGACACCTTCGGCCGGCTCGACATCCTGGTCAACAACGCCGGCATTCCGGATAGCGGGGCCGGGATCGAGCAGACGACGGACGAGGAGTGGCGGCGCCAGTTCGCCGTGCACGTCGAAGGCACTTTCTACTGCAGCCGGGCCGCCATTCCCTGGCTGCGGCGCAGCCCGGCCGGGCGTATCATCAACGTCTCGTCCATGTGGGGGCAGGCCGGGCACCACCACTCGCACGCCTACTGCGCCGCCAAGGCGGCGATCCTTGGCCTCACCAAGAGCCTCGCCAAGGAGCTCGGCCCGGACAAGATCTGCGTCAACGCGATCGCTCCGGGCGGAGTCCACACGGGCATGACCGCGCACCGCAGCCCGGAGTACCTGGCGGAGCAGTACAAGACCATCCCGCTCGGCCGCTGGTCCCAACCGGAGGAGATCTCCTCGCTGGTGGTGTTCCTCGCCTCCGACGAGGCAGCGTTCATCACCGGCCAGGTGATCCCGATCAATGGCGGCCAGCTCATTGTCGGAATCTAGGATGCCCGTGCGGCGACGGTGCCGACGCTGGCATCGACCGCTGAAGCTGAAGAGAAATTGCGAGGGAGGCACAGCGTGCAGTTCGGCGCGTTTTTCCTGGCCCAGTACCCGGAGGCGAGCAAGCCGATCCCGGCTCGCTACGAGGAGATCTTCGAGCAGGTCGAGCTGGCCGATGAGCTGGGGTTCGATATCGCCTGGTTCGCCGAGCACCATTTCTCCAACTACGGCCTGTCCACCAACCCGCTGCTGCTGGCAGTGCGCGCCGCGGAGCGCACCCGGCGCATCCGGCTCGCACCCGCGGTGCTGGTGGTGCCGTTCTACCACCCGTTGCGGATGGCCGAAGACGTGGCCCTGGCCGACGTCTTCTCCAATGGCCGGATCGTCATCGGCGTCGGCCGCGGCTACCAGCGCTACGAGTTCGAGCGCTTCGGGCTCCGGATCGAGGACAGCCGCGAGCTGTTCGAGGAGGGGGTGGACCTGATGGTGAAGGCGCTGACCCAGCGCACCTTCACCCATCAGGGCAAGCACTGGCAGGTGCCGGCCTGTAGCGTGTTCCCGCGGCCGATGCAGCAGCCCCACCCACCGATCTGGGTCGCGGCCAACACTCCCGAGACGGTGCAGTTCGCGGTGGACCGCGGCTTCCACGTGATCACCACCGCCGGGCTGCTGCCCCGCACCGCCGCGGCGCAGGTGAGCCACGCGGTAGACGAGGCGCTCCGGCGCGCTGGCAAGCCGCCCGGCAGCAGCCGCTTCGCGCTCCAGCGCGCCGTCTTCGTCGCCGACTCGTCGTCCGAGGCGCGGGCGCACGTCGAGGATGCCCTCTGGACCCACCGCATCACCATGCGCTACATGCGCGGTATCGCCGAGGTGCGCGATGGCATGGTGCAGGCAGACCCGCTGCCCGACGAGCCGACGCCGGACGAGGTCTACGAGCGGGTGCTGTTCGGCACTCCGGACGAAGTCGCAGCCAAGCTCGAAGCCGATATCCAGGCGACAGGCGCCAGCCTGATCAACTGCTACTTCGGCCCGGGCGCGATCCCCCATCACAAGACACTGCGATCGATTCGGCTCTTCGCCGAAGAGGTGCTGCCGCGTTTCGCGCGGCAGCCGGTCGGCACACGCCGCTAGCAGACCGGAAGGAGAGGCCGAGGATGCTCTCGGGCGGACTGGACGGCAACATCGCGCTGGTGACGGGCGCGGGCGGCGGCATCGGCCGGGCGACGGCGCTGGCGCTCGCGGGCGCGGGCTGCGACCTGGTGAGCGTCGACATTCAGGCGGAGGCGGCCGGGGACACGGCTCAGCGGGCGGAGGCGCTCGGGCGGCGCGCGCTCGCGCTGCGGGCGGATCTGACCAGCCGCGCCGAGGTCCAGCGGATCGTGGATGCAGCGGTCCAGCGCTTCGGGACGGTGGATTTCCTGATCAACACCGTCGGCTGGTATCCGGTCACCGCGTTCGACGCGATCTCGGAGGCTGAGTACGAGCAGGTCCTGGCAGTCAACGCCAAGACCGCCTTCAACTGCATGCAGGCGGTTGCCCCGCTCATGCGGGACAAGCGCTCCGGGCGGATCGTCAACATCGTCAGCATCGACGCCTACATCCCCAAGAAGTGGCTGGTGCACTACGCCGCCGCCAAAGCCGCCCTCTGGAGCATGACCAAGTCGGTGGCACTGGAGCTAGCGCCGTACAACGTGCTGGTGAACGGGGTGTCGCCCGGGCACGTCAACACCGAGGCGATGCGGCGCACAGTGCCGCGCTGGCGCCAGGACGAGATGGCGAGTGAGACGCCGCTCGGGCGCATCGCTGAGCCGGAGGAGATCGCGGCGGTGGTAGAGTTCCTGGTCTCGCCCGCGGCGAGTTTCATCACCGGCGAGTGCATCGTCGTCGCCGGCGGCTGTTACATGCAGTAACGGACATCTGGCTGCGGATTCCGTGCTGAGCTTGGGGGCCGCCGGGAGGCGCGCCGGGGGCAGACCGCTGGAGGGCTTGCCCGATTCTCGCCCCGGCCAGACCGACCGGGCGGCAGGCCCGGGGGCGGATGAGCGGGCGGCGCGCTGGATCACGGTGGGGTCCAGCGTGCCGCGCGACAGGGCGGGGTTCAGCGGATCGGAAGCTATGGATGGTCCTCCTCACGGTGGTCGGCGCGCGTGAGCACGCCTGTAGCCTGGGCATGTCCGCCAGTGCTATGCTGGCGGTCGGCCGACCGACCTCCCGCTCCGACGGCGGTCCGGCGTGGTGGAGATGGGGCCGCGGCGTTCTGGGAGGCTGGATGCGGCAGGCGTGGCTGAAGCTGTGCGCGGGTGTTGGAGCCCTGTTCCTGCTGCTGGCGGCGCCCAGCGGGGTCTTCGCACTTTCTGGCGGTACCCTGGGGACGTTCTGGCTGGGGGCCAGGCTGGAACGCAACGGAATTACCTATGCGGGCGAGATTCCTACCCGCGAAACGCTCGGGGGGCATCGCTTCCTGGATGCGCGGATCTCAGTAACACTGGCCGACGGCACCAGCGAGCTGCTGTGCGAGGTCCAGGGCATGTTCAGTAGCTTCTCCTGCTTTGCCTACAGGTCATTGGGGGTCACCAGCGCCACCGCGACCATCACCTATCAGGATGCGAACACCGGGCTGACGAATACGGTGCAGAGCGGGGCGCTGCCAACGGCGCGGCTGCTGGCCGTGCCGGAGCACGAGGTGAAGGTCCACCTCACAGTGCCCGCCCCGAATGCCAGTGGCCAGATCGGCCGCCCCGGGCTGGAAGCGGCGGGTCCCGACTCCACCCCGCTCATCCAGCACGTGCCTGGAGCGCGGGTAGACATTACGCCCGTCCGCTCGGGCCGCGCCCCGTAGCCGGGCGCTCCGTACCGGGCCAGGGCGGTCGGGCCCCTGTCGCTGGCCCTCAGCTCAGGCGCACGCTCCAGGCGGGCAGCCGAGCCGGGCAGGAATCTGGCCTTGGTAACGCGCAGGAACGACAATACGGGCAGCACGGCCGTTAGGAGTAGCGTGGCTGCGGATCCTTCGCCCACCCATTACCAGGTCCTTCAGGTTGATCCAGCCGCGGACCCGGACGTCATCGAAGCCGCCTACCGACGGCTCGCCCGCCGCTACCACCCAGACGTCGACGCGTCGCCCGATGCCGCGGCGCGCATGGCGCGCATCAACGCAGCGTACCAGGTGCTCCGGCGCCCGGAGACGCGCGCTGAATACGATCGGCAGATCGCGCGGCAGTCGGCCCCGCCGCTGAATCGCCCGCCGATCCCCTCCGCGCCCCCGTTGATTCGGCGCGCCCCGCCGCCCACCTGGCCACCGCCAGGCGAGAACCGGGGCGCTGGCCGCTTCCCCCGCCGCCCGCCGCTGGTGGTGGTGATCGGGCTGATGGTCGTCGCGCTGGCGCCGCTCGGAGCGGCGGTGCTGCTGCAACTGTCGGCGATGTTCCATGACGCGCAATGGACGCCCAGCTCCCAGCCGCGCCCGCGCGACACCCCGGCGCCAGCGCTGGCGCCACTGGTGGCTCCCACGCAGCGCTCGTTGCCAGCGCCGCTCTTCACCCCGCTGCCGACGCCGACGGCGCTCCCCACCGCGACCCCACGCTCGGCCAGCACCCCCCGCGCGGCGGCGCAACCCGGGGCCGCCGGCTCGCCGCTGGACGCCTACGTGGCGGAAGCGCTGCCGATGGCAGACGCCATGCAGGAGCAGTTCGGCGTGCTCACTGGCCAGATCGATCGCGCCACCCCGGCCACGCGGACGCAGGTCTGTGCCGAGCTGCTGGCGCCCGATTCCGCGCTGGCACAACTGCAGATGACCGCCGCCCAGGCACGGGCACTGGTAGCACCATCGGTGATGTCCGCCTACCAGGCCGAGCTGCTGGTGACGGCGACCGCGGCAGATGAGCTGGCGCAGCGGATTACAGACGTCTGCTCCTTACGCCGTGGCCAGATCGCCCTTGTCCGCCAGAGCGCCGGGCTGCTGGCGCAGCACCTTTCGCTCAGCCAGGCGGCGCTACACAATTACCAGGCACCCGTGCCGCTGCCCGAGTCGGTCCGGGCGCCGGCCGACGGCCAGGCAGCGATCTACGAGGTGATGAACCAGACGGGCGCGACCCTGCACGTCGAGCTGGCTGGGCCCGACCGCGCCCAGGCCGATCTCCTCGATGGGGAGACCAAGCGGCTCACGCTCCCGGCCGGCCAGTACGACATCCTCGCAGTGGCCAACTCGCTTCGCCTCGCGCCGTTCCGCGGCCAGGAGACGCTCAACACCGGTGAGGTCGCCACCGCCCGCTACACGCCACGGCCGAGCGGGGGCTAGCGACGCGCCGGGCGAGTGTAGCGAGCGGTGCAGCCCCCTGGCGTCGCGGTACCCCGGCGGCAACGGTGAGGAACCCGCTCAGCCCGAGCAGCAGCTATGGGGTGGCGGCCGCGGCGATGATGACCGCCTTCATTACCGTGTTCACCTACGTCTTCCAGGTGTCCGACGTGGCAGTGATCTTCACCGCGATCACCTTCGGTCCCTGGGTGGGGCTCGTCGCCGGCGGGCTTGGCACCGCCACTGCCGATCTGCTGGGCGGCTTCGCGCCGTTTGCGCCGGTCACCTTCCTCGCCTACGCCGGCGAGGGGCTGCTGGCCGGATACATCGCCCTGAAGCGCCCCCAGTGGCTGGTGCCGGCCTGGCTGGCCGGGGTGAGCTGGATGGTGCTGGCCTATCTCGCGGGCGAGACGCTGCTGTTCGGCTGGAGCGTGGCGGTGGCCGACCTGCTGATCAACAACATCAGCCAGGCTGTGGCCGGGGCGCTCGGAGTGCCGCTGTATTACGCGGTGCGCGCCGCCTATCCCCCCATCGCCCAGGCGCGGCTAGGACGCACCTGGAAGGAGATCTGAGCTGGGGCAGCCGCTACGCGCCGGGACGCGTTTGGTCCGTCGACCGGGCCGCGGCGCCGCGGCCCGGTCGACCCGCGCGATACTGCCGCAGCCGCTCCCGCTCGGCCGCCAGGGTGGCCGCGTCCACCTCCGGCCACTCCGCGCTGCTGTTAGCGGTGGCGGAGAGATCCAGCTCGGAGCGGTGCCCGTGCCAGCCCCGAGCCTGCATCTCCCGCACCTGCGCCTGATGGCGAGCGTACAGGGCCGCGAGTCGCCCCTGCCAGCGCTGTGTCTCGGGATGCCGCCTCCAGCCAGCGCGGCCACCGACGAGCGCGTTCCAGATGACGTGCAGCTCGAAATGCTCGCCCAGCAGGTGCTGGTCGTCTAGCTCCTGCACCGGGACGTTCCAGATCTTCACCATGTCGCGGCCCTCTCCAGTGGCCCTCTCCAGTGTAGGCGGCTGGAGCGCCGCGAACCGTCCGAAGGGCCGGGGCTGGACCGTACAGATGGCCGATTGTGCCGACGACCCAAGGTGTGCCAGGAGGACGGGCCAAACGTTGCCTATGGAATTTTCCGTCGCGGAGCATACTGGCTCCAGGAGCAATGACAGGCCGCTACTTCATGCAGACGAGCCAGTAGCTCCTTAGGGAAGGGAATCTCAAGATGGGGTCCATCAGCACGTTTGGTCGGTCGATTCGTATCCTTGGGCTCGGCGCTGTTCTGAGCCTGGCGGTTGTAGCGCCAGCGTTCGCCGCTGATCGGGTCGACGTGACCGGCAGAGTTATCTCCTCCTCGCTTGGCGAGGTACAGATCGAGCGCAGCAACGGGAACAAGTACGAGGCGCACCTGCCCGAGGGCGCTAACGTCCAGGTGGGCGACGTCATCCGCGTGGTCGGCCCCGAGAAGGGCGACTTCATCAACGTCAAGGATGGGGGCGACTGGCAGTTGATCACTCCGGCCGCCAGCGCGTCGCTACCGCCCGCGGGCCCGGCTGCCGCTACGACCGCTCCCGCTACAACCACGACCACCGTTCGCAGCGACAGCTTCAAGGAAGGCTGCGACTACGGCGACAAGGATTGCTACCGCCGCCACCAGGAGCAGGGCCGCTAGCCCGCGTCTCCCTCGGCACCGCGCCGACACCCCGGAGCGCCAACGCAGAATAGCGCTCCGGGGTGTCGGCATCTCTGCCTCCGCGCTCGCTCCTCTGCCCGCGGGTGCGGCCACTCCCGCTAGCGCCCGTATCGCCCCATCAGCTCCGCCTCGGCCAGCACATGGCCGCGTAGCGCCTGCTCCACCTGCTGCCGGGTGGCGCCGGCGGGGAGGTTCAGCGTCACATCCAGCGCCGACAGGTGGAACAGGTAGCGGTGCGGCGCGCCGGGCGGGGGGCAGGGGCCGCCGTAGCCGAGCTTGCCGAAGTCGTTCCGTCCCTGGCGCGCGCCGCTGGGAAGCTGGCCCTCGGCGGCGAGGCCGGCCGGTAGGCTGGTCGGCTCCGGCGAGAGGTCGAACAGGACCCAGTGGGTGAAGTCGCCCCGCGGGGCATCGGGATCGTGCATGATGAGCGCCAGGCTCCGCGTCCCCTGCGGTGCTGGATCCCAGGCCAGCGGGGGCGAGCGATCCGCACCGTCGCAGGTGTATTCGCGGGGAATAGAGCTCCCGCTGGCAAAGGCGTCGCTGCGAAGCTGCCAGGCCATCGTGGTCCCTCCGGTCGGCCAGCCCGCCTCTGTGCCAGGCTGGCCCAGGCAGCCGGCGGCCAGCAACATCGATGCCAGCACTGCGGACAGCGCGATCCAAGGAGGCGCCATGCCTTCATGCTCGGCTGCCGCCGCCCGCGCGTCAAGCGCCGTCGCGTGTTACGATCCGCCCAATTCGCCAGGTCGGGCGGCCGGGAGGAGAGCAATGCGGCTACAGGGGAAAACGGCGCTGGTGACGGGCGGCGGGCGGGGCATTGGCCGGGAGATCGCGCTCGCCTTCGCGCGCGAGGGCGCCGACGTGGTGGTGAACTACGTCCGCGACCAGGACAGTGCCGAGCGGACCGCGAGCGAGATCCGCGTGCTCGGGCGCCGGGCAGTGGCGATCCAGGGCGACACCTCGCAGCCCGGGGACGTCGCTCGGCTGGTGGAGCAGGCGCTGGCCGAGCTGGGCCGGATCGACGTGCTGGTGAACAACGCCGCTGCGATGAGCCGGGTCCCCTTCCTGGAGCTGACCGAGCAGGAGTGGGATCGGGTGCTGGACGTGGGCCTGAAAGGCTACTTCCTGGTGGGGCAGGCGGTGGCCCGGCACATGGTGGCGCGACGGAGCGGGAGCATCATCAATATCTCCAGCGCCAACCAGCAGCTCGCCGCACTCAACTTCGCCCACTATTGCGCCGCCAAGGGCGGGGTGGGGATGCTTACCCGCTGCATGGCGCTGGAGCTGGCCCCCTACGGCATCCGCGTCAACGCCATCGCCGCCGGCACGGTCATCACCGACTGGAACCGCGCGTACTTCAGCGACCCCGAGCGGCGGGCCCAGCGCGAGGCGCGCATCCCGCTGGGCCGGATCGGCGATCCGCGGGAGCTAACGGGGATGGCAGTCTACCTGGCCAGCGACGAGGCGAGCTTCACCACCGGTGCCGCGATGTTCGTCGATGGCGGGATGAGCATCGGCTGAGGGGGCGCTCCGTGGGAGAGGAGGGCGGTGGCGCCCCATGGCGAAGGGGAGGGGCGAAGGGGAGTGACCGGATCGCTCAGGCCGCCAGTGGCTCGGGCATCCGCACCAGCGCGGGGTGCCGCGCCCGGGTGATCACCCAGTCCACGATTACGGCGACGATCGATCCAATAGCAGCGGTGATGAGATGAATCCCACCGAACTGTGGATCAAACGGCAGGACCCGCGGGAGCAGCGTCTCGGCCACCCATATCCCGAGGAACGGATACGCGGCTACCCGCCAGGGCCGCTCCGACAGCCGGCCCGGTAGCAGGTCGTACCAGAGAACGCCAGCCCCATAGGAGAGCGCAAGCATCAAGAGAAAAGTCCCGACATCCATAGTGAAGATGACCTCCCAGCAAACTCCCTTCGCCCCTCCGAGCCGACGCTCCACCGCCCTCCTCACGTTCAGCAGGCCACGGCGCGGGGCTGAGGCCCTAGCCGGGGGCAGCCCCTGGAGAGGAGCGCTCCTCCGCGAGAATCGCCTCGATCTCGCGCACGGCCCGAGCGATCACCGCCCGGATACGGCGCAGCTTGTCCAGATCCACCACCTGCCCCGGCCGGATACGGCCGAACAGGCCCGCGAGCCGGCGGGCCTCCTGCCGCAGCGCCTGGAGCTCGCTGCGCAGGGATGGCCCACTCCACGCGCTCGCCCGGCCCCAGATCTCCGCGACCAGGTGCTCCTGCTCGGTGAGGAACGTGCGCCCCTCTTCGAGGATGGAGTAGACGGTCCGGCCCACCTGCTGGGTCGCCCGGACGTAGCCGCGCGCCTCTAACCACCGCAGGGCGGGGTAGATCGCCCCGGGACTGGGGGCATAGAAGCCGCCGAAACGCTCACGGAGCGCGTGGATGATCTCGTAGCCATGGCGGGGCCGGTCCCGGAGCAGGTCCAGGATGAGAAGCTTGAGCGCGCCCTTGTCGAAGAGCCGTCCCCGCAGCGGCTCGAAGCCGAACCGTTCCGCGGCCATCACCTCTCCTTTCGATACTTCTCGATATGTCTAAATTATTTTAGCAGTGGGCGCTCCGGGAGTCAACCGGCTTGAACAGCTCACGGCCGCGGTCGCGCTCTCCACAGGCCGGGGTCGCGACCGACCACCTGCCTCCGCGAGGGAGCGAGTGCGCTGCGAGAGAAAGCGGGGGCCAGCGCCCTGCTCGCTGCCCACTATGCAACCCGCTTCGAGCAGGTGGCGGAGAGCGTGCAACCGATTGCACGTCTGCCCTGGCAGTGAAAGTGGGCAACCACGCGAGTGGCCATGAGAAGGCGTGTCGGCGTGGGCAGTACGGCTATCGCTGTACTACCCACGCCGACTTCTGGCGACGCCCGACAGGTGTCGCCAACGGTGGCGCGCTACTGGAAGATGAGCATGCCGCGCATGTTCTCGCCGGCGACCAGCGCGCGGTGGGCTTCGTTGACCTCTTCCAGTGGGTAGCGCTTGGTGACCAGGCGGTCCAGCTCCAGCTTGCCGGCGAGGTACAGGTCCACCAGGCGGGCGAAGTCGTCGTGGACGCGCGCGGAGCCGTAGCGGGAACCAGTGAGCCGCTTCTCGTCGCGATAGAGGTGCATCGGGTCAACCTGGATCCGCTGCTCCGACGGAGGCGCTCCGATGACGACGCATGTACCGCCCGGAGCGGTCGCGTCCCAGGCCTGCTGCATCGCCTGGATATTTCCCACCGCCACGACTGTATACTCCGCCCCCCGGCCGGCGGTGAGCGCCCGGATCGCCTGGACAGGGTCCTCGCGCGAGCCATTGACCGCGTGGGTCGCGCCGAGGGACTGCGCGAACTCCAGCTTGTTGTCGGCGACGTCTACCGCAATCAACGGGTAGGCGCCGCACAGACGGCCGCCCTGGATCGCGTTCAGGCCGATCCCGCCGGTCCCGAAGATGGCAAGGCTGGCACCCGAGGGCACCCTGGCGGTGTTGATCACCGCCCCCACGCCTGTCGTTACCGCGCAGCCGATCAGCGCCGCCTTGTCCAGTGGCATGTCGTCGCGAATCTTGACCGCGCAGCTCTCCGGGACGATCATCTCGGTCGCGTAGGTGGCCGGCCCGAAGTGCAGGATGCTCTCGCCCCGCACCCGCATGCGGGTCGTGCCGTCCGCCATGTAGCCGAACGGCGGCCTCCGCTCGCACAGTTGCGGCCGTCCGGTGACACAGTAGCGGCAGCGCCAGCAGACCGGTGACCAGGAGATGATGACGTGGTCACCTGGCTTGAGGCTGCTGACGCCGGGGCCTACCCGCTCCACGACGCCGGCGCCCTCGTCGCCCAGCACCGCCGGGGCGATGGCCCAGTCCCACGAGCCGTCGGCGGCGTGGACACAACTGTGGCAGACCCCACTCGCGGCGAGGCGCACGTGGACTTCGCCCTCCTTTGGGTCCTCCAGCTCCACGTCCTCGACCACCATCGGTTCGCCGATTCGCCAAAGCACCGCTGCTCGCATGGTTCCTCCCTCGCAGGTCGTTCTCGCTGGTGCGGCCCGCGCCGCTCGCCTCTCCCCGGCCCTGGCAACGAATCAGGCGGCGCCCAATCGGGCGCCGGTCACGGCGTCGAACAGGTGCAGGCCACGCTCGTTGAAACGGAAGTCGATCGCGTCGCCGGGCTGGAATGACACCTCCGCGCTGGCGCTGGCCCGCAGCGTCTGCTCTCCGACCTCAAGGTCGATGTAGGTGACAGGCCCGACAGGCTCGGTCAGGGCCACCCGCGCACCCGTGTGCCAGCTCGGCTCGGCCCCACCCGCCGGGCGTATCGCCACATCGTGGGGCCGCACCCCGAGGATCACTTCGCGGACTGTGGCGGCTCCAACCGCGCTGCGTGGCAGAGCTTGCTGGACAGCGGGGCTACGGAAGTAAACAACGCCATCTGCCGCCTGTAGCTCGCCGCGGAGGAAATTCATCTTCGGACTGCCGATGAAGTCGGCGACGAAGAGATTACGGGGACGTCCGTAGACTTCGGCGGGGGTTCCGAACTGCTGCAGAACCCCGTCTTTCATGACCGCGATCTGGTCGGAAAGCACCATCGCCTCCTCCTGATCGTGGGTGACGAAGATCGTCGTCGTCGACAGCTCACGCTGCAGGCGCTTGATCTCCGTGCGCGTGCTGACCCGCAATCCGGCGTCCAGGTTGGACAGCGGCTCATCCATGAGGAACACCGCCGGATCGCGGGCGATCGCTCGGGCGAGGGCCACGCGCTGCCGCTGGCCACCGGATAGCTGCGCCGGACGCCGGCCCAGCAATTGAGAGAGGCCGAGCGCTTCGGAAACCTCAGCCACGCGCCGTTTGACCTGCTCGGAGGATACCGAGCGCATCCGCAGCGCAAAGGCGATGTTGTCGTACACACTCATGTGCGGATAGAGCGCGTAGTCCTGGAACACCATGGCGATGTTGCGGTCGCGTGGGGACATCGCGTTGACGACATCGCCGTCGAACAGGATGCGGCCGTCCGTCGGCTCCTCCAGGCCAGCGATGCAGTAGAGGGTGGTGCTCTTGCCGCAGCCGGAGGGTCCGAGCAGGGTGACGAAGCTCCCGTCCTGGATTTCGAGCGACAGGTTGTCGACGGCCCGCACATCACGGCCATGCGTGTCCTTGAAACGCTTCGAGAGGTGGTCGAGCGTCACTTGTGCCACCGGGCAACCTCCGATCACTCTTTTGTCGAGCCTGCCGTCATCCCCTGCACCAGGTAGCGCTGGAACAGGAGGGCCACGAGCACGGGCGGCAGGACAGCAATGACGCCGCTGGCGAAGACCGAGCCGTACTGATTGCTGCGAACCTGCTGCGTGAATCCGGAGATGACCACCGGCATTGTCTGAGCATTCGGGGAGCCGGTCAGGATCAGCGCAAACAGGAACTCATTCCAGGCGACGATGAAGGTGAAGATCGCCGCCGCGACGATGCCCGGCCGGGCGACTGGAACGATGATCCGCCAGAAGGCGCCAAGGCGGCTGCACCCATCCACCAGAGCCGCTCGCTCCAGCGTGCTCGGGAGCGTCTCGAAATACCCCTTCATGATCCAGACCGTCAGCGGCAGGATAAACGAGGTGTAGGTAATGACGAGCGCCGTCTTGGTGTCAATCAGCCCGAACGTCTGGAAGAGGATGAAGAACGGGATGGCGATCGCTAGGCCGGGGATCATGCGCGTCATCATCAGGATCCAGAGGGTGATGCGCATGAAGGAGAAGTGCTGATAGCGGGCGTAGGCATATCCCGCCAGGGTGCCGATCACGAGGTTCAGGACCGTCACGGAAGCGGCAACAAGGAAGCTATTGCGAAGCCCCATTGGGACGAGCTGAGCAGACGTCTCACCCCCAAAGCCAAGGCCGGAATTGCAGGCAATCTCGCCAAAAAAGATGTTGCAGTAGTTTTGGAAGGTCGGAGGGATCGGGAGGTAGCGGGGGGGACGGCTCAGGAGATCGACGCTATTGGAAAAGCTCGCCGCGATGAGGATGTAGAAGGGGACGAGCACCCAGAGGGCGATGAACAGCACCGCAAGGTAGAGCCCGGCACGCTTGAGCACCCTCGCCGCCAGCGGCGGGATGAGGGGCCGGCGGTGGCGGGAGACCCGGGCGCGCCGGGCGCTGAGCTGAAGCGAGCCGACGGCCAGGCCCCCGCCGTGGGTCGTCCCACCCACTGGCACTTCGGCAGTCCACGATCTGCCGCGCTCTCCCTGGAGCAGCCGCATGTAGACGTAGGCCAACACCAGGCAGAGGATGCTCAGCACATACAGCGTTGCGGCGCCCTCGCCGAACTTGAAGAAATTGAAGGCGTACGCATAGCCCAGCCAGGAGAGCACGGTCGTGGACGAGCCCGGCCCACCGCCCGTGAGGAGGAAGAACAGGTCGAACGCCAGGACCGCGTTGATGGTGGCCAGGATGATGACGAGCAGCGCCATGGATCGCAGCCAGGGCAGCGTCACATGGCGGAAACGGCCCAGCGCACCCGCCCCATCGACCTTCGCCGCCGCGTACAGGTTCTTCGGGACAGCCTGGAGCGCGGCGAGGAACAGGAGCGCAGCCAGCGGGGCCTGGTTCCAGATGTAGACCAGGGCAACGACGTACAGCGCGATGTCCGGGTTGGCCAGCCAGGTCAGGTACTCGCTGGTGATCCCGGTCTGGACGAGCACAGCGTTGAGCGGGCCGTACTGGCCGCTGAAGATCCAGCCCCAGAGATAGCCGACGACAACGCCGGACATGGACCAGGGGATCAGGATCACGCTCCGCATGACCCCCCGCCCAACGAAGCGCTCGTTGAGCACCAGCGCCATGAACAGGCCCAGGAGCGTTCCCCCGACCACGGTGATGGCGCAGAAGATCAACGTCCGGACGAACGCGTCGCGCAGATCACCGCTGTTCCAGATATCCGCATAGTTCTGCAGCCCGACGAAGATCCACTTCTTCGTGAACTGGTTCATCCGGTTGACGCTGAGCCACGCGGAGTAGAAGAAGGGATAGGCGGTGACCACCAGCACCGCCAGGACCGTGGGCAGGATCATCAGCGCGGCGAAGACCCTGTCCTGGCGCGCCAACCGACCAGAGCCAATCGGCCGGGCTCCAACGCCGATCGGCCGCGCCGCTCGATCGCTGACAACGTTCATCCGTCGGCTCCCGTAGCTCCACCGGGCAGTGCGCGGCTGCACGCCACACGCGGGATGTGGCGTGGGCGAGGTCGCGTCACGTCGGTCGCTAGCTCATCCACTGTGTCAAGGGCGAGGAGGGGCGCTGGTGAAGACCGGCGCCCCTGATGCATTCGGGAAGGGTAGATTGCCCGGCAGCTACTCCTGGTATTGCTGCTTGAGCTCTACCGCCTTGTCGTACAGGTCCTTGATTAGCGCCCCGATGTCCGTTTTGCCCTGGATATAGTCCTGAACGGCCCCCATCATGTACCAGTCCCACTCAGGGAACCAGAGCGCCTTGGAGACGTCGCGGGTGCGGGATTTGGCGATCTGCTGCTTGGTCACGTCCAGGTCGCGCCACTGCCCCCAGGCTTTGGTCACCTCAGGGTCCTCGACCACTTCCTTCCAGGCCGTGCCCAGACCGAACTCGAGCGCCCAGCGCTTCGCGACGTGGTATTGGCCGTCTTTGGCCTTGCCCCCGAAGAACTGCATCAGGTTCCAGGCCCGCTCTTCGCTGACCGGCTTTGAGCCCATCAGGTACATCGCAGTCCAGATGAACGTCTCCCGGGTCTTGCCTGGCATCAGCGCGTTCTTGACCGCCCCCGCCGCCTTCGACTGCTTCGGATCGTTCATCGTCTTCTGGTCGTAGTCGTGTAGGACCATGAACGTGTGCCGACCCGTCTGGTACTCGGGGAGCGCCTCCTCCTGCAAAGTGAGGATGTCGGGCTGGACCAGACCCTGGTCGAACATCATCTTGTGCCATTCCAGGACCTTCTTGAACGCAACCCCGCCATCCTTGAACGTCGGGTTGAACTGTTCGTCGAAGACCGGCTCGCCTTCGGAGTACCAGATAGAGAAGAGACTCCAGGATAGGGAGGCCCAGGTGCGGTACCAGGCGCTCAGGTAGGGGTACTCGGAGATCTTCTTCGCCTTGAGCTCCTTGCAGACCTCCGTCAGCTCCTCCCAGGTTGTCGGCGGCTTGAAATTCTGTAGTTGGGAGGTGTGCTGCTCGTTGTAGATGAAGGCGTTATGGCCGCTGTAGTACGGCAGACCGCCGAGCTTGCCGTCGGGTGTCGACAGGTCCTTGACGTTGCTCGGATACATTAGCTTCGTCATGTCCTTCGCGCCCGGCAGCGAGTCGATATCACGGATCCATTGGGCCTTCAGCCAGCGGACGAGATGGTCCTCCTCGGAGTACATCATATCGAAGCGTTCGCCGCCAATCATCTTTGTCTCGACGACAGCGTGGTACTCGCCGGGGACAAGTTGGTAGTTAACGTCCTCATTGTAGAGCTGTTTGAACGTCGCGACGTTCTGCTCGACGATCTCGGGGTGGTAGCGCCACCCGACGAACTTGAGCGGGCCTCCCTTAGGGCCGCCGGCCGCTTGCGCGGCCTGTGTCGGCGCGGCCGCGGCCGTGGTCGGCGCGGCGGGTGCCGCAGTCGGGGCGGCTGCCGCCGCGGGGGCCGAGGTGGGAGCCGACGCTGGCGCGGCCGTCGCCCCGGTGGAGGCAGGCGGCGCCCCCCCGCCGCAGGCGCTCAGCACGCCACCGAAGAGGGA
>JAJPGT010000068.1 GCA_021325655.1 Pseudomonadota bacterium | reverse complement strand
TGGTGGTGGTACCCGCCGAACGACATGAACGCGACACGGTCGGGCACGAGCTGCACCACGTCCAGCCCGATCACGTCGCGGTAGAACCGGACCGCCCGGTCCAGGTCCGACACCTTCAGGTGCACGTGCCCCACGCGCGGGTGCGCCTCGGCCATCGGCAGACCTCCGTTTTCTTCCTTCGCCGGCATTCTACGGCGGAGCCAGCAGCCGCGCTTCGCGCGTCCTGAAGCTCAAGGGCAGCCCTCTGGCGACCTCTTGGTCGCGGCGAACCCGAGCGAACTCGTTCATGCGCTCCAGTTCTCGATCGACAGGCCCGAGACACGCGAGATCGGCCCTCCGGTGGTGGCTTCCGCACGATTATCCCCCGCGGGCGGCCGCTCCGCTCAGAGCGCGAGGCCGAACAGCCGCGCGACCGCCCGCAGGTCGGGATCGTCCGGCGTGATCGGCTCGGGCAGGCCGACCGGCTCGAAGCTGGCGCCCTCGAACACCGCCCAGCAGGTCTGGCGCTGGTCGATGCGGCTGGCGTAGGCGAGGCCGGCGTAGCCGTGCTCGTGCGCCCACCCCGCGATCGCCTGAGTAAGCGCGCGGGAGGGCCCGGCCACCCCGCTCAGGTCGAGGTCGACCAGGCCGAGCCGGAGCAGCTCCGCCGCCAGCGCGCGCCGGAGCGCCTCGCGGGTCGCCGGCGACCGCAGGTCGAGCCAGCGCTGGCGGGGCGCCAGCCGCAGCCGGGCGACGCCGCGCCGGCGGTACCAGTCGGGCGGCACCCGCGCCCCGGGAACCGGCTCGTCCGTCCCGGTGACCTCGCCCAGCCGCGCCAGCAGCGCGAGCGCGGGCCGGAAGGGTGCCAGGGACTCCACGAACGCCCCGCGCCGCCGACTGGCGGCGTAGAGCACGCGGAAGCGGCGCACCGGGTCGTCGAAGCGCCCGCCGCCGACCGCCTCCCACGGCGGCCAGGCCAGCGGGTCCGGCAGGCGCCCGATCCGGTGCAGCGGCCCGAGCGGGGCGACCGCCGGCCGGACGGGGCTCACCCGTGCGCGAGGAAAGCGCGCGCGGCCTGGAGGACGCCGACCGGGTCCTCGGCCAGCGCCTCGGCCGGCGACCGGTCGCCCAACTCGGGGTTCATGCCCACGAACCAGGCGCGCACCGTCTCGGCCGACTCGGCCCCCAGGAGCAGCTGGGCGACCTGGAAGGCGTGGCGCAGGCGCCGCTCGGCGTCCGGGTGCGGGGCGCGCTCGCCGCGCGCCCACTTGCCGACCGCCTTGGCGTCGGCGACGCCGGCGACGACCGCGACCAGCCGCTGGCCGAGCACATCCTGGAGCGAGCGCACCAGCGTCGGCAGCTCTAGGCGCGTGGCGAGACCGTGGACCGCCTGCTCGGCCGTGACGCTCATGGCGCGCTCCCGGGTGTCGACGTCGACACGACTATACAACACCTAAAACACTACCTGAAACGCCCTGTCGCGCCGCGCCGACGCGCCGCAGTCGCTGGTTCGCGCTGCCCCGCCAGCACCTGGTGCCGGCCGCGCGCGGCCACGTACGGACCATCCATCAGGACGTCGACCGCGGCCAGCAACGCGCCGACCGCGGGCTCGCGCGCAGCGCGCCGCCGGAGCGCGCCGAGTCGGTAGCCGCTGTAGACCAGCAGGTGGTGGCAGCCCCGCTCGCGGAGCGACCGGACCAGGGCGAGCAGCCCGTTCGGCTGGAAGAACGGCTCGCCCCTGCTGACCGTGACCCCGTCCCGCGGCGCGCCGGACGGGTCGAACGCGGCCGCCGCGACGTCGGCGACCGGCAGGAGTACGCCGCCGCCGGGGTCGTGCGTCTCGCGCACGTGGCAGCCAGTTATCTACAGTGTGGCTCCAGCCCTGAGAAGCTCGGCGTTGGCTGTTTCTCCTGCCTGACGCGCGTCTGGGGAAGGTTCGGCACGTCTTTGGCGCGGGAACCCGCCTAAGGACAGGGTGCCGTAGGTTCGGACGATGGCGATTACTCCCCGTATTCGGGCTCTTGTGCTTGCGCGGGACCACTTCCGCTGCCGCTGGTGCGGTGCTACGGGCGACGAGATCAAGCTCGAGGTCGACCACATCCTGCCGCGATCTGAGGGAGGAACTGACAGCCTCGAAAACCTAGCCACCCTTTGCAGGCAATGCAACGTCGGTAAGTCTGACCTGTACTTTGGCGACTACACGAAACTCGGGCTCCACCAACTCGACCGAGCCGAGCGCGCTCGCGCGATGAAGCGGATCCCGTTGCCGTACCAACTGGACGCGCTCAACCAGATTCTTGAGCAGGTGCGTAGCCTCTGGGGCGGGGAGTTCACGCTTCAGGAGTTGGCGCGGACACTTCCCTTGCAGGATCGCGACGGTGTGCATCCGCCCTTCGAACCGCTGACGCTACGCGCTGTAGAAGAAGCGTTTCGCAGCCTCCTGCGGGATGGCAAGATTGTGAAGCTTGATCACAGCCGCTTCCGAGTCGGAGACGGGCTTCCCCCGGTGCCGCTCAGCGAGGTCGAGGGCAGTGTCGATGTGGAGGCGCGCGACTCCGACACTGTCGAGGGTGCTGTCATCCATCAGCCCACTCGGCTGAAAGCAGGTAGCCAGATCAGCGTCAAGGCGTCTGGAGCCAAGAGGGTGACGGGCTTGCGGATCGGAGGAGAAGGTGGAAGCTAAACGTCGCAGTCGGCTACGAGTGCGTTCCCGGCGGGTTCAGGGCCGGAGCCCTCATTGGCTCACCGACGTGCCCCCGATGCAAGCGGCCACTTACGGCAGCCCGTGGCGCCGGGGCGCCAGAGATCGTCACGCAGTACTTCTGTCCGAGCTGCCGAAGCGCGTTCAGCGCCATCGTCGGTTCGGGTCGTATCTCCACTTGTCCGAGTTGTGGCGCTGTGATGCTCGACGGTCGGGTTAAGGGCGTCCCACAGCATCTGCCCGAACGCGACGGCGGCCTCCGCGTTGTCGGCCGTGACGCGCGCGACGAACTGGTACCCAGGCCCCGAGAAGACGGCGTGGGCTGGCTCATAGCCCGCGCGCGACGGGATCGTGAAGTCGGACGACTCCATCGGGCTCCTGCTCCGGGCGCGGCCTACGACGAGCCGCTGACTCTCGCCGGGCCGGATGTTCGTGGGTTCCGGTCCGCGGCCCAGCCAGGGGACGTTGAGCTCGTCGAACGCCGAGCTAGAACGGCCACTTCCCCTCGGCCCGCAGCGCGCCTTCGAGGCCCTGGCCGACCAGCACCTGCTTGACCTCGTCGGGGGTCTTGCGGGCGCCGAGCGACCCGTCG
>JAJPGT010000032.1 GCA_021325655.1 Pseudomonadota bacterium | reverse complement strand
GCAGTCACTCCCCACACTACGTTGCCCTTGTTAACCCCTGGCGCTGCACCAGTCCTCTGAACAGCCGCCCCGCGCCTGCCCAGACCACTGCCACACTGCCAGGTACAAACAACAAGCCCGACGTCCAGACGTCGGGCCTACTCTAGCGCACTCCCGCGCTCCTACGCCCCTACGTCTGGCCCTCGCGCTGCTGAGTCACTGCCAGCATACTCTCCGCCACGTCTCCGCGGCACACCTGCTAGTGTACACAACCGGTCCCGGGCGCTGCAACTCGCCCCTGGAGCGCTGTTGCGGCAGCACCCTGCCGGCCGCTCCCCGGGACGGCTAGAGTTTACCACACCCCTCTACCCCGCCGGCAACTGCCCGCGTTCCGACCAGCTACTCGCCCCTGCCAGATCGCCGGGGCGCACCCAGCCGGACGGTCTGCCGCTGGTGGTGACCAGCCCTGGCTTAGTTCAAGGTTCGCTGAATGATATCCACCACCTGCGCCGGGGTTGTCCCGTTGTCGTTCCAATCGCAGGTAGCGCCTACGAAGAAGTTGACAGAGAAGCTGTCGCCCTCCTGTCGGAGCACGAGCCGGCGCCCATCGGCGCGATTCTCGAACACGACCCGGGCCAAGCCGTCGATGTCCTTGAAATCACCGCGCCAGCTCTCCAGCCCTTCTACCTCGCCGTTGTTCAGTCGCTCCACTGTGCGCCGCAGTGCCCGTACCACGGCCTGCGCCGCTTCCCGCTGATCTGACATCGGCGCCTCCGACGCTGTCATCCCTATATTCCTTCCTCTACGATTCGTTCTCTGTCTGCGTGTGGCCTATTATCTCTGATTCCCCTGTCGCCGCGGCATACTCAGTCGCCCTGCTGCCCCAGCGAGGCCAGGAGCGCCGCGGCAATCGCCGGGCCAGATCGTACCAGCCAGCCGTTGTCGGCGGTCGTGGTCCCGAGAATCGCCCACGACAAGCTGTGCTCCGGGTCCACCCAGGCGACGCAGCCAGACGCTCCCGCGTGGCCGAAGGACGCGGGCGACGCCTGCGCGGGCGCCCAGTGGGGTGCTTTGGCGTCACGCAACTCGGGGCCCAGCCCCCAGGGACACACGGGCCAGAGCAGTGGCGGCGCCATGCCGCCGCCTAGGCCATTCGTCTGATCGGCCACTGCCTCGCCCCGCAGCGCCGCGCTCAGCAGACCGCCGGGCTGGTCGAAGTATGCGCGGGCCAGCCGGAGCGCCCCCTCCGCGGTCGTGAGCAGGCCGCCGTAGGGGAGCGCCAGTGAGCGCCAGAACGGGGAGTTGTACGGCTCCAGGGCCGTTCCCGTGTGCTCGCTCCGTACCCCGGCCAGCCGCGCTGGGGGCCGAGCCGGCTCCTGCCCCAGCCACGCCTCCACCTGCAACGGCTGCAGCACCAGCCGCTGTAGCGCCTTGGCGAACTCCATCCCAGTCTGCCGCTCAACGAGCGCCGCCAGCAGCGAGTAGCCAACGTTGCTGTACTGCACGCGTTTCCCCGGCGGCGCTTCCAGGTCCGTGGCCAGCGCTGCCGCTCGCAGCGCTGGCCAGTCCAGTCCCGGCCCGTAGCGCGCCCTCCCCTCTGGCAGATCGAGTGGAAGCCCGCTGGTATGGCAGAGCAGCGATCGGATGGTGATCCGCGCCGCCGAGGCGTCGGGAACGTACCGCCCCAGTGGCTCGTCCAGCGCGACCGCGCCACAGTCGACCAGGTGGAGCACCACGAGAGCGGTCGCCAGCTTGGTGATCGACGCGACGGGCACCACCGTCTCCGGCGTCAGCGGCACACCGGCGGCATCCACCCCGAACGACCAGGTGCTTGGCGCCGCGTCACGGCGGGCCACCGCCACGATGATCCCGCTGACCCGCCCGGTCTGAAACGCCTGCTCGACCGCGCTCCGAATAGCCGCCACGAGGCTGGTTTGCACCCGCTGCTCCTTTGACGCTTTCCGCCATTGTCGCAGAGCAGCGGTAGAATCGCCTGAACCTTATCGCCCCAGGAGGCCGCCATGCCCAATGTCCCGATCGTCGATTCGCACGTGCATCTCTGGGACCCACAGCACTTCCGCATGCCCTGGCTGGATTCGATCCCCCTGCTGAACCGTCCCTTCGGCCTGGAGGATTATCGCGAGCACACTGCCGGGCTGCCGATCGAGGGGATGGTCTACTTGCAGGTGGAGGTGGCTCCACCGTACGCCCTGCTCGAGGCCAAATGGGTCTCGGCGCTCGCCCAGCAGGAGCCGCGGCTGCAAGGGATCATCCCCTGGGCCCCACTCGAAGATGGCGACTGCGTCCGCTCGTTCCTCGACGCGCTGGTGGCCGTGGACCCAAAGATCAAGGGTGTCCGCCGCATCATCCTCTTCGAGCCCGACGTGGACTTCTGCCTGCGCCCGGGCTTCGTCCGCGGGGTGCAGATCCTGTCCGAGTACGGGCTCTCCTTCGACCTCTGCGTCGGCCCCCAGCAGTTGGCGAACGCGATCGAGCTGGTGCGCCGCTGCCCCAACACCGCCTGCGTCCTGGATCACATGGCGGTGCCAAACGTGAAGGATCGCGAGCTGGACCCCTGGCGAGAGCAGATGCGCCAACTGGCGGCGCTGCCGAACGTGATCTGCAAGGTGTCTGGCATCGTCACCCGGGCCAACCCTGAGCGCTGGACACCCGAGGACCTGCGGCCGTTCATCGAGCACGTGTTCGAGGTCTTCGGCGAGGATCGGGTCGCCTTCGGCGGGGACTGGCCGGTGGTCCTGCAGGCCTCGTCCTACCGCCGCTGGGTGGAGGCGCTGGATACGCTGACCAGCTCCCTCTCGCAGGAGGCCAAGCGGAAGCTCTGGAGCGCCAACGCCCGCCGCTTCTACCGTCTGGGGACGTAGCGCGGCGAGCCCGATCTCCCACAAGTGTCCAAGCTCCGGGCCGTGAAAGCCGCGGGCTATATACTCAACGTCAGCAGTAGGGAGGGCGCGGTGGCAACTACGGAGCACGAGCAAGTCATCTCGGGCCTGGAGGGTGTGCTCGCCTGCGAGTCGTCCGTCAGCTTCATCGATGGCCCCAACGGCGTTCTGATCTATCGCGGGCACGATATTCACGGCTTGGCCGAGCAGGCGACGTTCGAAGAGGTGGTGTTCCTGCTCTGGCACGGGCGGCTACCCACCCGCCCGGAGCTGGCGAACTTCGCCGGCGAGTTGGTGCGCCGACGCACCGCGCCACCGGAGGTGCTGCGGCTGCTGGAGATGCTGCCGGCCACGGCACATCCGATGGCGGCGCTGCGGACCGCGGTCTCCGCCATCGGCGCCCTCGACCCGCGCCAGGAGGACACGTCGCGGGAGGCGAACCTGGAGAAGGCAACTCGCCTGGTCGCGGTGATGCCCACCCTGGTGGCCGCAATGCACCGGCAGCGGCTTGGCCAGGCGCCGGTCGCCCCGGACCCGGGGCTGAGCCACGCGGCGAACTTCCTGTACATGCTCACCGGTGAGCGCGCCGCCGACGATAGTGTCCGCGCGGTCGACACCGCGTTGATCCTGTACGCCGACCACGAGTTGAACGCCTCCACCTTCACCGCCCGCACGACCACCAGCACCCAGAGCGACCTGTACTCCGCCGTCGTCGCCGGGATCGCGGCGCTGAAGGGGCCGCTGCACGGCGGCGCGGTGGACGATGCCCTGCGACTGTTCCAGGAGATCGGCAGCGTCGAGGCGGTGCCCGCGTTCGCGGACCGGGCGCTGGCTGAGAAGCGCAAGGTGCCAGGGTTCGGGCATCGGGTCTACCGCACCGCCGACCCGCGCGCTCGACATCTCAAGACGATGGCCCAGACGCTCTCCCACGCTGCTGGCGACACGCGCTGGTACGACATCGCCATCGCGCTGGAGCAGGCCCTGTACGAGCGCAAGCGGCTGAACGCGAACGTGGACTATTACGCCTCGCTGGTGCTGTACCACCTCGGCTTCCCGCTCAACCTGTTTACTGCATTCATCGTCTGTAGCCGGGTCGCCGGCTGGTGTGCGCACATCCTGGAGCAGCAGGCGAACAACCGGCTTATCCGGCCGCGGGCGCGCTACACCGGCCCCGTCGGTGTGCCCTTCGTCCCTCTCCAGGAGCGCGGCTAGATGGTGCATGAGCACAGCGCAGCGGGCAGCGGGCTGGAGCACGGCTTCCCACGCTCCGCGGGCCGGCCGGTGCGCCTACCCGCGGTCTTCGTCCGTGGTGGCACCAGCAAGGCGTTGCTGCTACACGAGCGAGACCTGGCCGGCTTCGATGCCGCGCAGCGAGAGGCGATCATCCTCGCCGCGCTCGGCAGCCCGGACCCTTATGGCCGGCAGATCGACGGCCTGGGCGGCGGAATCTCCTCCACCAGCAAGGTGGGGATCATCGGCGGCCCCACCCCGGACGGTTTCATCACCTTCGCCTTTGGCCAGGTTGACGTGGAGCGGCCGATCGTCGAGTTCCGCGGCACCTGCGGCAACATCTCCGCTGCGATCGGCCCGTTCGCGGTGGACGAGGGGCTGGTTCCCGCGGTCGAGCCGATCACGCGCGTCCCGGTGCTCAGCACCACCTCTGGCCAGCGCTTCATTGCCCATGTGCCGGTTGCGGGCGGTCGGGCGCGCTCAGAAGGAGAGTATGAGATCGACGGGGTGCCGGGCACCGGAGCGCGGATCGGGCTGGAGTTCCTGGAGCCCGGGGGCTCACTCGGGCGCGGCCTGCTCCCTACAGGCCAGCCGCGCCAGACGCTGCGGCTCGGCGATGGCCGGCACATCGAGGTTTCGCTGGTCGATGCGGCTAACCCCCTGGTCCTGGTGCGCGCCGAGGCGATCGACGCCGACGCGACGCTGTCGCCCGAAGCGCTGGAGCGCGACCGGCGGGTGTTCGAGACGCTCGAGGAGATCCGGGCGCTGGCGGCGGTGGCGCTCGGGCTGGCCTCTAGCGTCCAGGACGCCTGCGAGCGGGTGCGAGCGACGCCGAAGGTGGCAATGGTGGCTCCGCCCGCGCGCTATACCACAACGCGGGGCCGGATTCTCGAGGCCGACCAGGTGGACCTCGTGGCCCGGATGCTCTCGATGAGCCGGGTGCACCGCACCTACGCGCTGACGGCGGCGATCGCGACCGCGGTGGCGGCGGCGGTGCCGGAGACCGTGGCCTGGCAGGTGTGCCGCCCGGGCGCGACGACCCGGGACGTGCGGATTGGGCATCCAGCCGGGACGATCGAAGTCGGGGCGACGGTCACCTGGCGCCATGGCGCCTGGCAGGCCGAGCGGGCGATGGCCTACCGCACCGCGCGGCGGATCATGGACGGCTGGATCGAAGTGCCCGAGACGTACCTGCGCGGCGAGGCCTGGTTCCAACGGGCGAAGCAGGAGGTGCGAGCATGAACCTGGCCCGCAAGCTGATCACGGAGCACCTGGTTGAGGGCCGGATGGAGATCGGCGAGGAGATTGGCCTGCGCGTAGATCAGACCCTGACCCAGGACGCCACTGGCACCATGGCCTACCTCCAGTTCGAGGCGATGGGCGTGCCCCGGGTGCAGACGAAGCTATCGGTCAGCTACGTCGACCACAACATGCTCCAGGCCGACTCGAAGAACGCCGACGACCACGCCTACCTTCAGGACGTGGCGGCGAAGTACGGGGTGTACTTTTCGCGGCCGGGCAATGGTATCTGCCACCAGGTGCATCTGGAGCGTTTCTCCGTCCCCGGCGAAACGCTGGTTGGGTCGGACAGCCACACCCCTACCTGTGGCGGTGTCGGGATGCTCGCGTTTGGCGCCGGCGGGCTGGAGGTCGCCTGCGCGATGGCCGGGCTCCCGTACTACATCCGTATGCCGAAGATCGTCGGGGTGGAGCTACGTGGTCGGCTGCGCCGATGGGCCTCTGCCAAGGACGTCATCCTGGAGGTGCTGCGGCGGATCGGTGTCAGCGGTGGCCGGGGGCGCATCCTGGAGTACTACGGGCCCGGGGTCGCCACCCTGGAAGTTCCCGAGCGGGCGACAATCGCGAATATGGGCGCCGAGGCCGGCGCAACGACCTCGATCTTCCCGAGCGACGCGCGCACCCGCGCCTTCCTGGAAGCGCAAAGGCGCGGCGAGGTCTGGAAGCCGCTGGCGGCCGACCCGGGCGCGGAGTACGACGAGCACATGCTGATCGATCTGGATACCCTGGAGCCGCTCATTGCCAAGCCGCACAGCCCAGACGCGGTGGTGCCGCTGGCCGAGCTGCTCGGAACGCCGGTCGACCAGGTCGCGGTTGGCTCCTGCACCAACTCCTCCTACCAGGACCTCATGACCGTCGCCCACCTGCTGGAAGGGCGAGTGGTCCACCCGCGCGTCAGCCTGCTGGTCAGCCCGGGCTCGCGCCAGGTGTACGAGATGATCGCCCGCAGTGGGGCGCTGGCGACGCTCGTCGCCGCTGGCGCCCGCATCCTGGAGTCCGCCTGCGGCCCCTGCCCCGGCATTGGCGGGGTGCCGGCCTCGGGCGCGGTGTCGCTGCGCTCGTTCAACCGCAACTTCCCCGGCCGCTGCGGCTCGATGGACGCCTTCGTCTATCTGGCCAGCCCGGCCGTCTGCGCCGCGGCCGCGGTTGCTGGCGAGATCGTAGACCCGCGCACGCTGAAGGAGGCGAAGCGATTCCGCGCCCCGCAGCGCTTCATCATCGACGACCGCCTGATCGTGCCGCCCGCGCCGAATCCTGAGGCGATCGAGATTCGCCGCGGCCCGAACATCAAGCCGATCGTCACCCGTGGCCCTCTGGATGCCACCCTGCGCGGCGAGGTGCTCCTCAAGCTGGGAGACAACGTCTCCACCGACCAGATCCTGCCGGCGATGGCGCACATCCTGCCGCTGCGCTCGAACCTGCCGGCGATCGCCGAGTACGTGTTCTCCACCACCGATCCGACATTCGTCGCCCGCGCCAAAGCCCAGGGTGGGGGAATGGTCGTCGCCGCCAAGAACTACGGCCAGGGCTCCAGCCGCGAGCACGCGGCGCTGGCACCGATGTACCTCGGGATCAAGGCGGTGCTGGCGATCTCCTTCGCCCGCATCCACATGGCCAACCTGGTGAACTTCGGCATCGTTCCGCTGATCTTTGCGGACGAGACGGACTACCTCCAGGTGGAGCAGGGCGACCTGCTGGAGATACCCGGGATTCGTGAGGCGCTGGCCAGCGGCAGCGAGACCGTGGACGTCTTCAACCGTACCCGGGGGACGACCATCCGGGCCCGTCTGGACCTGGGAGCGCGGGCGCGCCGGACCCTGCTCGCCGGAGGGCTGCTGAACTCGGTACGATGGGCGGACAATTCGCAGGGTGGCAGCCAGGTGCCGACGGGGCAGCTCGTCGCGGTGGCTCCACCCAGGACGGAGACTTGACGATGGCGACGCTCCCCCTGATCCCAACCAGTGTCATCGGTTCACACGGCAAACCGGGCTGGTGGTTCCTCGCCAACAAGGCGTACGAAGCCGGCGAGCTCGGCCCGGCGGATGTCCAGGAATGGCTCGACGACGCCGCCGACACCGCCATCCGCGACATGGAACGCGCGGGTATCGACATCATCACCGATGGCGAGGTGCGTCGCCTGGATGGTTATGTCGATAGCTACTACCGGATCATCAAGGGGATCCGTCCGATCGAGTCACCGCGCAAGCTCGGCCCCTGGGGCTACGACCAGCAGACGCGCTACCTGGCAGTCGAGCGAATCCGTGTTCCCGACACCGGGCTGGGCATTGTCGACGAGTTCAAGTACCTCCGGGCGCACACCACCAAGCCGGTGAAGGCCACCTGCGCCGGCCCGCTCACCTTTGCCTCGCGCATCCTGCCGGGGGACGTCTACCGGTCGGTGGTGGACATCGCGGAGGAGTTCGCCGGTGTTATCAACCAGGAGCTGAAGGGGCTGGTCGCGGCCGGCGCCGACTTCATCCAGATCGACGAGCCGGCCCGGGGGGCGGACCGGGTGAGCGGCAAGGAGATGGCGCGGCTGTACAACCTGGCCACTGAAGGGGTGAACGCCAAGCTCGGGTACCACATCTGCTTCGGCAACCGCTTCGGCCGTGGCCGCTTCCAGCGGCTCTACGCACCGTATTTTCCCGGCCTGCTTGAGGCCCGGGCGGATCAGTTCGCGCTGGAATTCGCCAGCCGCCAGCTCGCCGAGGTCGATCTCTGGGCGCGTTATGGCGAGAGCCGCGAGCTGTGCGCGGGGGTGGTCGACGTGAAGTCGTTCTACCCCGAAACGCCCGAGGACGTGGCGAACAACATCCGCGCGGTGCTCGCGCACGTCCGCCCGGAGCAACTGTACGTCTCGCCGGATTGCGGCTTCGGCTGGAGTCCACGCTACATGTGCAACGGCAAGCTCCGGGCGCTGGCTGGCGGGGCCCAGATTGTGCGTAGTGAGCTCGCTGGGACTCGCTGACGCCCACCGCGGCGCCAGCTCACGCCGGAGCGGAGCATGCCGTCGAACGCGACGCACCCCTATATCCTGGTAGTGGACGACAACGAGGAGATCCGCGAGCTCCTGGAGCTGGTGTTGGAAGAAGAGGGTTACGAGGTGCGCGCTGTCGCCAGCGGCGACGAGGCACTGAAGCTGGTGCGGGAGCAGCGTCCGGATCTGATCACCCTCGATCTCTCGCTTCCGGGCAAGGACGGCTGGGCGGTCCTGCGCGAGCTTCAGTCGAACGACGAGACGGTCACTATTCCGGTGCTGATCATCTCCGCGTTCACCCGCCACCTCGGGGGCGCCGCGCGCGACCAGGTGGCGCAGATCATCCCCAAGCCGTTCTACCTGAACCAGATCCTCGCCGAGGTCAAAGCCACGCTCGAGCGTGACGCGGGGCGGCGCTTGCAGCGGGCCCACGCTCCGCAAGAGGGTGGCGCGCCCTCCTGAGCGGCGCGCCCGCAGAGACCAGATGCCGCTGTGTCAGCTTCGCGCATTGCCTTGACGCGCGGAAAGCGGCGGTGCTAGGCTCCCGGCGCCCGGCAGAGGAGCGCCGCCGCGGGAGCGCCAGAGCGTGGCGTCCGGTGGACCGGGCCGGCGCCGGTCGCCCGTGTGCTGCCGGCTTCGCGCCTCGCCGTGGTCCGCTACGCGCAGGCTGGCGCCCCGTTCCTGGGAAGCGTGTCGCCAGCCGTGCCAAAAGCTGTCATCGTTGTCGATCTCCCCGATCCCCGTCGCCTCGCCGAAGCCGCTGGCCGCATCCCGCGCGCGGCCAGCCAACTGCCCGGCCGCGCCTCCGGTTTCCGGGTCCAGCCCGAAACGGTTGCACTGGCGGCTATCCTGGCCTTCGCGCTGCTGATCCGGATCGTTCGGCTCGGGACGCTGCCGCAGAACGTCACCGCCGACGAAGCCGACAACCTGGTCGCCGTCTACCACATTCTCGCCGGGCACGGGCCGGGCTTCTTCGGGCTAGATTGGAAGCCGGCTCCGGCGTTCAGCACCTACGTGATGGCCGGGATCATGTCCGTCACAGGGCTAGGGGTGGCGTCGGCGCGATTAGCGAGCGTGCTGTTCAGCGTCGCCGCGCTGGTGCCATTCTACCTGCTCGCGCGGCGCACCGTCCGGCCGCTCGCCGCGCTCCTGGCCACGCTGCTGCTCGCCAGCAACGCCTGGTACCTGAATTTCTCGCGCTCCGGCTGGGAGAACGTCTGGATCGCGCTGTTCCTGCTAGTGGCGCTGCTGTGCCTGGCGCACGGCACCGAGCGCGGCGGCCTGGGCTGGTTCGTCGGCGCGGGCATCTGTGCCGCCCTGGGGCTGTACGGATACTTCGCTGGAAGCGCCATTCTCCCCAGCCTGCTGCTCTACCTGCCGATCGCCCTCTGGCAGCGCCGCCAGCCGGCGCGGACAATCCTGCTTGGCTACCTGGTACTGACGGTGATCGCGCTCGGGCTCTATGCGCCGCAGCTCCTGTCGACGCTCCACCAGTGGACCATGGCGACGCGGCGCCTGGCAACGGTCTCGGTTTTCACTGCCGGCGGCACGCCCGCTGGCGCGGTGACGCTGATGCTGGCGCAGGCGGCAGCGACGCTCCGCGCCTTCGTCCTGCTCGATCCAGGCCTGCCCTACAACCCGCGCTACAACCAGCCACTGGCCGCGGCGCTCGATCCGCTCACCGGCCTGGCCTACGTCGCTGGCTTGGCGCTGGCCGCGCGCCGCTGGCGCGAGACGGCCCTCTGGTGGGCGCCCCTGATCGGCGGCCTGCTCCCGGTGCAGATCCTGGCGATGGGCGCGCCCGATGGCGCCCGCGCCGTCCCATTCGCTCCCGTGCTGTACCTGTTCGTTGCGCTTGCGCTGGACGAGGTCCTGGCACGGCCGGCGCTGCTTCCCCTTCGCTGGGCGCTGCCAGCGCTCGTCCCCGTAGCCGTCCACCTCGGCGTGACGAGCTACATCGCCTGGATGGAGCTCCCGGACACCTTGCAGGCGCGCCAGCCGGCGGTGGAGCTGTCGGAGTTTGCCGCCTGGCAGCGCCTCCAGCTCGACGAGGCCCGGGCCGGACGCATCGGGCTTAACGTGCTCCAGTGGCAGGAGCGGCGCGCCGCGCTCGCCGCGCAGGGGGTGGAGGAGCCGGACTCCAGCCCGCCGCCGTTCACCCCGGCCATCCAGGGACAGTCCGCGCCGCGCATCGGGAAGGCGACCGCAGTGATCCGCTCGGGGAGCGGAATGGCTGCGCTCCGCGAGCCGCACGGGATTGCGGTGGACCGCGATGGCAACGTGTACCTCGCCGACACGGGGAACGCCCGAGTGGTGAAGCTCGACCCGAACGGCAAGCTCCTGCGCCAGTGGGGGCAGCGCGGCGAGACCAGCGGCGCCTTCATGGAACCGTTCGCCGTGGCCGTCGATAGCGCTGGGCGGGTGTACGTGCTCGACAGCGGCCGGGGCGTCATCCTGCGCTTCACCGGCGAGGGCCAGCTCGACCGGGAGCTGCTGGCTGACGCGGGCGCCTACCATCCGCGCGGCCTTTTCATCGACGGCAACGATCACCTGTACCTGGCCGACACCGGGCGTAATCGGATTCTGGAGCTCACGCCGGACGGCCAGATCGTCAAGCAGTGGGCCAAGAGTGAGACGTTCGACCTCGACCAGCCCACCAGCGTGGCAGTAGACCGCGCGGGCAACCTCTACGTTGCCGAACCGGAAGCCAAGCGCCTCCGCAAGCTCAGCCAGGATGGCCGCCTGCTCGCCCAGCGGGAGATCGCGGGCGCGAACACGCGTGAAGGGCCGCACCTGGCGGTGACTCCCAGGAGCCAGCTCGTGCTGACTGACCCGGGCAGCGGGCGGGCAGGGTACCTGGACACCCGGCTCACCTGGCTCGCCACCCTCGACCCGCCGGACGTCGAGCTGCAGATGCCGGTCGGGGTGGCCGTCACGCCCGGCGGGGAGGTGTGGCTGCTCGATCCCTCTGTGCCGCTGGCGGTGCGGGTGAGCGGGAGCCCGCCGGGGCCATAACCAGCGCTCCGCTTTGTCCGTATCCGGCCCTGCCTCGCCGGCGTTGTACTTATGAGGGGACACGAGGGTTGGATATGCCAGGGGCCGCGCGCGTGTTGGTGGCCGAGGACGACCGAGCGATCGCCCGCCTGCTGCAGCTCGTGCTGGAAGAGGAAGGGTGTCAGGTCGACTGGGTGCGCGAGGCGCACGAGATCTTGCCCCGTCTTCAGCATGAACAGTACAGGCTGCTCATCCTCGACCAGATCGGGAACCACGAGAGCGAGCTGACGGACGCGGCCCGGGCGCTGATCGCCGAGGCCGTCCGCCACTGCCCAACCGTGATCATCACCGGGCGAGACTGGGCGTTTCGGCTCTCTGAGCAGGAACGACGCACATTGGCCCGGGCCCTGGGGCTCGCCGCCATCCTGGTAAAGCCGTTCGATCTCGGGGACTTCCTGCGTCTCGTCCACGCCGCGCTCGACCCTTCCCAGCCGCCCTCTTCTGGCAGCCGCGCCCACAATGAGCGTGGCACTGAGCAGTCGCCCCAGCCGAGCGGTTGAAACGGGTGCTGCCCGCTGGGCGCAGCTCTGCTCGGTGCCAGCGGCCCGCCGTTGCGGAACGCGGCAACGAGGCGCCCATCAGGAGCCGCTGAGTGAATCAGCCAGGAGCAGGCAGGAGCGCCACGGGGCAGTCTACTCGAAGATCCACTGGTCCGTCTGCCGCGTCCACTCGGAGAGCTCGTCGTCCCGGAACCAGAGCGCTACCTCCTGGGCCGCCGTCTCGGGCGAGTCGGAGGCATGTACCAGGTTGCGGCCGATCTCCAGGGCATAGTCACCGCGGATCGTGCCTGGCGCCGCCTCGGCCGCGTTCGTCGCTCCTACCGTCGCCCGCACCACCGCCACCGCCCGCGTCCCTTCGAACACTGCGGCAACCACCGGCGCCGAGATGATGTACTGGATCAGCTTCGGGTAGAACGGCTTCCCCTCGTGGACCGCGTAGTGCCTGCGCGCCAGCTCTTCTGGCACGCTGAGCATCTTCAGCCCGACCAGCTTCAGTCCGCGCTGCTCGAGCCGACTGAGAATCGGAAAGATCAGCCCGCGCTGCACGCCGTCGGGCTTGATCAGGACCAGCGTCCGCTCCAACCTCGCCTCCACCACCTCTGCCGGGCGCCGCAGTCGAGTAGCCGTGGCGCCCGGCCCGGTCGAAGCGTAGAGGATTGCCCTCTGCGCGGCAACCACACCCACGGTTCAGCATCTATCCTGTTCTCATGCGCGCCTGTTCGCCCACTCCCGCTCGCGGCGGCGCCGCGCGCCTGATCCAGGGGATGCTGCTGGCGGCGCTGCTGGCGCTGCCGCCGGCCCCTGTCCAGTCCGACGAGGTCGCGACTGATGTCGCCTCGTACCAGATCCAGGCGCGGCTCGACGACACCAGCAAGCAGATTGTCGGCCAGGAGCGGATCAGCTACCGCAATCCCAGCCAGGACACGCTACCCGAGCTGTATTTCCGACTGTACCTGAACGCCTTCCGCGCTCCGGACACGCTCTGGCTGCGCGAGTACGGCGGCGGGTTAGACCCGGCCCACCCGGGCTGGACGCGGGTAGACGCCCTGCGGCTGGACAGCGGCCAAGACCTGCTGGCCGGCGCGACGCTGGACGAGACGGCGACGGTCATGCGCGTCCCACTGCCGACCCCGCTCGGGCCAGGGCAGGAGCTGCGGCTCGACCTCGGCTGGACTGCGCAGCTCCCGCGATCGTTCCAGCGCACGGGTTTCGCCGGCCCCTTCGTCTTCGCCGGCCAGTGGTATCCCAAGCTCGCGGTGTACGATCCGCGCCACGGGGGCTGGAATCGCGAGCCCTGGCACGGCAACGCCGAGTTCTTCGCCGACTTCGGCAGCTACGACCTGGCCGTGACCGTGCCGAGCGGACGGGTCGTCAGCGCCAGCGGCGTACCCGAGGGGAGCCAGGACAACGGAGACGGCACCCAGACTGCGCGCTTCCGCTCCGAGCACGTCACCGACGTCGCCTGGTTCGAAGGCCCGGACCTCGCCTCGCAGCGCCGCCGCGTGGGCAACGCGGAGGTGGAGGTGTTCGCCCCGGCGGCGCTGGCCGGCGCTATCCCGCGCTATCTGGATGCTGCCCAGCTCGCCCTCGACCAGTACAGCGCCTGGTACGGGCCGTATCCCTGGCCGCGCCTGGCGGTGCTTGTCCCGCCCCTCGACGCCAATGGGGTCGGCGGGATGGAGTACCCGGCGCTGGTCACGGTCGACCCGCCGCCAGCCGCCCCCTTCGGTCTGGACCAGGATCTCCTGCTGCCCGAGGTCGTGACGCTGCACGAGATCGCGCACCAGTGGTTCCCGATGCAGGTGCAGAGCGACGAAGCGGCGGAGCCCTGGCTGGACGAGGGCTTTGCCGACTACCTGACCACCCGGCTACTGGAGCAGCGGTACGGCGTCCCCAGCTCATTTGTCGACGCGCCGTTCGCGCAGCTCGGCTATCGCACTGTCCACCACCTCGATTACCTCGCGTTTGCCGACAGCGACGTCGTCACCCGCCGCTCGTGGGATTATTCGCGGGCACAGTACGGCTCGGCAGTGTATTCCAAGGGCAGCCTGGCGCTGCGAACCCTTCAGGGCTACCTGGGCGAGGACCGCATGCTGGCGGCGCTGCGGCTGTACGTCGCCCGCTGGCGCTGGCGCCACCCGCTGACCGCCGACTTTGTCGCCGCCGTCCAGGACGCCAGCGGCGAGGACCTGGGCTGGCTCTTCCAGCCGCTGCTGTTCGGGACCGACACGTTCGAGTACCGGGTCGAATCCATCGCCTCGACACCCGGGCCGGGCGGCTACCAGACCGAGGTGCGGCTGCAACGCAGCGGCGGAGTGCCACTGCCCGTGGCGGTCCTGGTTCGCTTCGCCGATGGCAGCGAGCAGACGGCGCGCTGGGATGCGCGCGACACTCAGGCCACCCTGCGCTTCGCCAGCACCGCCCCGGCCATGTCGGCCAGTATCGACCCGGGACACGACGTGGCGCTGGAGCTGAACGCCCTGGACGACACGCTATTTGCCGGTATGCCTCCGACAGTGCTGGGCGCGCTGGCTCGCGGGCTCGGGACCACGCAGTGGCTTGGCCGCCTGTATGGGATGTTCGGGTGAGCAGCCTGCACCCGGGCGCGAGCCAGAGATGACCCCCTGGGAGGCGCTGGCCCGCGGGCTTGCCGAGGCAACACGCCGCTGGCGGCTGCTCCTGCCGCTGCTCGCCGCCAATCTCGCCCTCGCACTGCTGCCCCTGCTTCCGCTGCTGCTCGCCCTCTCCGGTCCGCTCGGCCACCAGCCCTGGCTCGTGGACCTCGCTAGCCCGCGCTGGCCAGACCTGATCGACGGCCTCGTCGGCGCGACCGTCGCGGCGCGGCTCACCGGCTCCCCGTCCGCGCCAACCGGCCCCATCCTGCTGGCGGCAGTGCTCGCTGCGCTCTCGCTGCCCGCGCAGGCGCTCGCCTACGCCGCGCTCGCCGGTCCGCTCGTGGAAGCCTACCTTGACCTACCGGCGGATCAGCGGCGCGGCGCGCGGGGATGGTTCTGGCCGCTGGTCCGTCTCTGGCTGCTGGCGCTGCCCATCCAGGCGCTCGCGGTGCTGCTACCGACCATTCTGCTCGCTCTGGCGGGACTGCCCTCAACCACCACGGCCGGTTCCCTCGCGCCCCTGATCCTCTGGCTCCTGGCCAACGCCCTGTTCGAGCTTGCCCGGGTCGCTCTGGTCGCCGGCGAGCGCCAGCCCCGCCGCGCCGTCGCCACCGCCTTTGCCTGTGCGCTGCGGCGCCCGCTCCAGACGCTCGGGCTATGGGTACTGCTCGCCGGCCTCGGCGCCATCGTCCTCGGCGCGACCACCGCGGCCACGTTCGCCCCCGACCCAGCCGCTCCGCTCGCGACACTTCTCGCCCAGCAGCTCGGCGCCGCGCTCGCGGTGTGGGAGAAGGGCGTCCGCCTGGCAGCGCAGGCAGCGCTGTATCGAGCCATCCAGCGTGCCGCGCCCACGCCCGACCTGGCAGAGCTCCGCGCCTGAGGTCACCCGCTGGCTGGCGCGGCGCGGGCGTTGCCCTGGGCGCGGATGTGACGCAGAATTGCCCGGTGCGCCACGCGCTGAACGCGCGGCAGATACCGGGGCGGCGATGCGAGACACCATCCGGGGTAACTGGGTGCCGCTACACGAAGCCAGCCGGCGGCTCGGCCTGCCCAGGCGAGCCGTCGAGCGGCGGATTCGCGACGGAACGCTGCGGGCTCGGCTGATCGACGGGCGAGTGTGCGTCTTTTTGCCCGAGCCGGATCGGCGAGCGCTGCCTTGGGTAAGCCGCGTCGAGCCCGAGCAAGCGGTAGATGACAGCGCCCAGATGCAGGCCGAGCGCTCCATCACGCTCGTCGACCGGGTGGCGCAGCTCGTCGCGATTCAGGTTGAGCCGCTGCTCGCCGAGCTGCGAGCGCTGCGCGAGCGCAACGAGACACTCGCCCGCGAGAACGGCCAGTTGCAGGAGCGGCTGCGGGCATTGGAGACGGCGCAGGCCCGTCCAGCCGAGGAGAGCGTGGCCGAGTCTCCCGGCGGCCGCGTGGCGGTGCCGGCGGACATCGATCGCATCAGCGCTATCGCCCGCCGGCTGCGGCAGGCGGCGCGGGATCGCCCGGAGCCACCCGCCGCAGACACTGCTCCCGAGCCCGCGGCGCCGTCCCAAGGGATCGGCCAGATCCCGTCCCCCGCCCAGGAGCCTGCCGAGCCCAGCCCGGCCGCCGCTGAAGCCGGGGCCGAGCGCAAGGGACGGCCGCGGGCCGGCGGCGCCCCGGCCGCTTCGGGCGATCCCGCGCCAGCGGTGACGACGCCCCCGCCAGTCGCGGCCGAGACGTCGGCTGAGCCCGCCGCAGCTCCAGTGGCACCGCCACCGCGCGGCCCTCAGCCGCCCGCGCCTCCCGCGGACCAGCCGGCTGACCCCCCGGCGCTGGTGCGGCCGCTCCTGGGCCCCGAGCCACCGGCCGAGCTGGAGGCGCCGGCACCGCGCTGGCTTCTGGAGGACGAGCGGGCGGTCGCTCAGGCAGCGTCCGGGAAGCGCTGGTGGCAGTTCTGGCGTCGCTAGCCCGCTGGTGCTCGGCTGGCTACAATCCGGACGGTATGCCGCGGATCCACGTCTACCCGCCCTACCGCGCCATTGTCGGCCAGGACAGCTTCCACCTGGAGCTGCCGCCTGGCGCGACGCTCCGCACCTTGCTGCGGGCACTCGGGGAGCACTACCCGGAGTTCCGCGAGTTCGCCGAGGCACGCTCGGACGAATTTCTCTGGGGCCAGATCATCGTCCACGTCAACAACGACATCGCTGGGCTCAACACCCGGCTGAATCCCGACGACACCGTCGAACTGCTCCCTCCCATTGCCGGCGGCTGAACGGCGCGCCGGCCGGCACCGAACGCGCCTCACCGCCGCGCGGCACTACGCGGCACGCTCGGCCAGCGCGAGCAGAGCATCCGCCAGGCTGGCCAGCTCCTCGGCGCCACGCAGCCCCTGCAGCCAGCGCTTCGGGATCGCCCGCTCGCCCCAGTGGGCGCCGGCGAGGGCGCCGCTGAGCGCGCCGACCGTATCGGCCTCCTCCCCCAGATTCACCGCTCGCACCAGCGCGGCCTCGAAGCTGTCTGCGTGCTGAAACGCCCAGAGCGCTGCCTGGAGTGTCTCCACCACGTAGCCACCCGCCCGCACCTCAGGCTCGGGCAGGTTGGGAACCGCCCGCAGCGCCTGCTGCAACACGGGGTGCTCAGCCGCGCCGAGCGCCGCCGCCAGCGCTCCCGTCTGGGCGCCGCCCCGGAGCAGGTGAGCCAGCGCTAGATTGAAGGCGGCCGCCGCCTGCTGGCAGCGGGGGTCGTAATGGGTGATTGCGCTGCTGGCCCGGCTCGCCTGAGCCAGCGCGGCGGGATCGTCGCGGTACAGCAGCGCCAGCGGGGCGCAGCGCATCAGTCCACCATTCCCCGCCGCCTTGCCCTCGCTCTCCTCCCAGGCCAGGCGGCCAGCGCGATCCCATGGCTCGCCCCGCGCCAGCAGATCCAGCGAGCGGGCGACCAGGCTTCCAACGTCGGTCGGCCCCGCCTGGTACCAGCGCAGAAACGCCTGGGCGACAGCCGCGGGCTCGAACCGGCCCTGTTCGACCAGCGAGCGGGCGAGGCAGACGGCCATCTGGGTATCGTCGGTGTACTCTCCGGGCGCCCAGCCGAAGACGCCACCGCCCACGAAATCGCGCAGTCCCTCCGGGTAGCGCGCCCGCACCTCCTGGCGCGTCAGCAGCTCCAGCGGCGCACCGAGCGCGTCGCCGATCCCGTGCCCGAGCAGAGCGCCGCGATACCGTTCCCGTGGGGTCGGCAGCTCGGCCACATCGCCCTCCGCCTCGCGCACCCGCCCCTGGCGCTAGCGGGTCTCGGGGCTTCCAGGTCGGGGGCGGGGGATGGTGTACCAGACCTGGTCCAACACCTCGAGCGCCTCGTCATCCAGGGTTGCCTCTACGGCCGCCAGCGAGTCCTGGAGCTGCGCGGCGCGGCTAGCGCCGATGATGGCGGCAGTGATGCCGGGCTGGCGCAGTACCCAGGCGACGGCAGTGGTGACGAGCGACTGCCCGCGCGGCTCGAAGAACGCTTTGAGTCGATCCACCGCGTCGAAGTGGCTCTCGTGCCAATAGCGGCCCTGGTAGAGCTGCCCGGTGGTGCCGCCGAGCGTGAAGCGGCTCCCTTCGACCGGCCCCTGGTCGCGGCGGTGCTTGCCGGTGAGGAAGCCGCCAGCCAGGGGGTTGTAGGCGATGATGCCGACCCGCTCCTCCAGGCAGAGCGGCACGAGCTCGGCCTCGATCTCCCGGTACAACAGGTTGTAGCGCGGCTGGATGCTCTCGTAGCGCTCCAGGCTCAGGCGGTCGCTCGTCCAGAGCGCCTTGGCCAGTCGCCAGGCGGAGTAGTTGGAGGCGCCGATATAGCGCACCTTGCCGGCCCGGACCAAGTCGTCGAAGGCGCGCAGCGTCTCCTCCAGCGGGGTGTTGGGGTCGTCGCGGTGCGCCTGGTACAGGTCGATATAGTCCGTCTTCAGCCGGCGCAGACTGGCATCCACCGCGTCCAGGATGTGCTTGCGTGACAGCCCGCTGTCGTTGGGCTCGGGGCTGGTGGCGGCGTAACACTTGGTGGCGAGGACGATCCGGTCGCGCTGGCGCCGCTCGCGCAGCCAGTCGCCGATGATCTCTTCCGTCACCCCCCCGGTCTCGTAGCTGCTCGGCAGGGGATACATATCGGCCGTGTCGAAGAAGTTGACGCCCGCCTCGACGGCCGTATCCATGATTGCGTACGACTCGTCTCGACCCGCCTGGCTGCCGAACGTCATCGTCCCCAGACACAGCGCGCTCACCTTCAACCCACTCCGACCCAGACGCCGAAACTCCATCTCGTCCCTTTCTCCACTCCCGTGACGCTCCAGGAGGAACGATAGCCGGCCCGGCCACCCGGGGCAACGCCTGGGAGGAAGCGCCATCCCGCTCTGCGATCATGCCTGGCACGTGCTATCCTCCCGCTACGGGACGGAGCAGGGCGGAATGAGCGAGAACGGCAGCACCGGGACCGGCACGGGCGAGTTCTTCGAAAGCATCCAGGTGTTCACGGACGACCGAGCAGCGGTGCTGTCCGGGCTCGATCGCGTGATGCGCTCCATGGGCTTCCTCCCGGTCGACCCCGCCTCGCTGCCGCCCTACGTCGGCCCAGTGCAGGAGGAGGTCGAGGTCGAGGCACGCCGCTTCTTCGTCGGGCCAGCGCTGGATGGCTGGGTGGCGCTGTTCCCCTCGGCCGACCTGCCCGAGCAGCTCGCTACCGCGCAGCGCCTCTCGGAAGAGACTCACAAGTACTGCCTGGTGCTGAACCTGCACAATGGCGACGTCTTCTACTACTGGCTCTTCCACGAGGGAAAGCTGATTGATCAGTACGACTCCAGCCCGGACTACTTTGGCGAGCCGCGCTCGCCCGAGGAGCTGGAGGCGGTGCGGGGGCATCCCGAGCGACTGCGGCCGATTCTGCCACCCGGGGTGGAGCCAGAAGACGTCGAGCGGATCCTGACCCAGAGCTTCGCCGAGGACGAAGCGCGCGATCTCAACCCGGACGAGCTCATCCTCTGGGGCGACGAGCAGTTCGACGAGTTCACTCGCCTGCTGCACATTCGGAACGCGGCCCACTCCTACGAGGACGCCGCCCGGGAAGGGCTGGTGGACTTCGTGGAACGCCCCGAGGAGTTCATCGAGGTCGCCTACGCGCCACCACTGCGCTCGGACGGGGGCCCGATCACGACGCTCAGCTAGCCACGCCAGCTACAGGCCCAGCTCCTCGCGGAACACGCCCAGCGCCCGATACTTGCGGTAGCGCGCCTCCAGCAGCGCCTCGACGTCGAGCGACGCGCCAGACCCGAAGCACTGGTCGAGCTCGGCCAGTGTCTCACACAACGCCTGCTTCAGGAAGCGGGCAGCGGCGGCGTGATCCAGGTGGGCGCCGCCCGGTGGCTCGGGCACGAGGCGATCCACGACTCCGAAGCGGAGCAGGTCGGGCGCGGTGATCTTCATCGCTGCCGCCGCCTGGGGCGCCAGCGCGCTGTCCTTCCAGAGGATACTGGAGGCACCCTCCGGCGAGACGACCGAGTAGATCGCGTTCTCGAGCATCAGCACCCGGTCCATCACCGCCACCGCCAGCGCTCCACCCGATCCCCCCTCGCCAATGATGATGGCCACCGTCGGCACGCGGAGCGTGATCATCTCGCGCAGGTTCTCTGCGATCGCCAGCGCCTGGCCACGCTCCTCGGAGGCCAGGGAAGGATCAGCGCCGGGAATATCGACGAAGGTGACCACGGGGAGGCGAAACTTCTCCGCCTGCCGCATCAGCCGCAGCGCCTTGCGGTAGCCCTCCGGCCGAGCCATCCCGAAGTGGCGGCGGACGTTTTCGCGGGTGTCGCGCCCTTTCTGCTGGCCAATGATCATCACGGCGCGACCGTCGAGCGCGGCCGGTCCGCCGACGATCGCCGCGTCGTCGGCGAACATCCGGTCGCCGTGCAGCTCCAGGAAGTCGTCGAAGATCGCCTGCGCATAGTCCAGGGTGTACGGGCGCTGCGGGTGCCTGGCGAGCTGAACCCGCTCCCAGACGGCGGCGACCGGGTCAGACATGGTGGGCGGCCGCGACGCGCGCAGGGGTGTACAGGCAGATCAACCGGCCGATCGTTCGCCGCAGCTCGCGGCGATGCACCACCAGGTCGATCAGCCCATGCTCCAGCAGAAACTCGGCGCGCTGGGCGTCGGCCGGCAGCTTCTGCTTGGTGATCTGCTCGATCACCCGCGGGCCGGCGAAGCCGATCAGGGCGCCCGGCTCGGCGATCAGGACGTCGCCCAGGCCGGCAAACGAGGCGGTCACCCCGCCAGTGGTGGGATCGGTGAGCACAGAGATGTACGGCACCCGCGCCTCTGCCAGCCGCGCGAGCGAGGCAGCGGTCTTTGCCATCTGCATCAGCGAGAAGATGCCCTCGTGCATCCGCGCTCCGCCCGAGGCGCTCACGACGACCAGGGGGCGACGATCCTCTGCGCTCCGCTCTGCCGCCCGAGCCACCTTCTCGCCGACCACGGCCCCCATGCTGGCGCCGAGGAAGGCGAACTCCAAGACTACCAGCCGCAGCGGGGCGCCGCCGAGCCGCCCGGTGCCGGCCAGCGCCGCTTCCGGTAGCCCCGTCTTGCGCTGCGTCTCCGCCAGCTTGTCCCGGTAGGACTGGCCCAGGCTCACGAACTCCAGCGGGTCGTCGGGCCGCAAGCCCGCATCCTCTTCCTCGAAGCTGCCCTCGTCAAGCAGCATCGCCAGACGCTCGCGGGCTGACAGCCGGGCATGGTACCCGCAGCGCGGACACACCTTGAGCGCCCGCTCAAAGTCGCGAGTGTACACCAGCTCGCGGCACTTCTCGCAGCGTACCCACAGGTCTGTAGGCACCTCGCGGGCGCGCGCATCCGCCGGGCCATTGGTCTTCCCTTCCCGGCGAAACAAGTGCAGCAGATCGGTCACACAATCTCCCGCGAGTGCCCATTAGAGGGGCGCACTGCGCTCTCTTCCGTCTCTTCAAGCGGCTCGAGCACTTGGCGAGCCATCTCCATAAACGCTTCGGGTATCAGCACTTGGACTGGGCTGAGCGATAGGCCGAGGAAGCTGGCAACGTCGCCCGGGTTGAGTAGAGCGGGGATACCCTGCTCGCGTAACAGCGCGACCCACAGTTCAGCGGTGAGCTGATCGGGCGCCGCGGCGAGCGGGACCCAGCGCTCACTCGCCTCGCCATTTCCGGATCCGCCAGCGCGCGGCATCTCGCACCCCTTGTCCCGCCCACCTTCCTCGCGCGGAGTCTACCAACCAGGCATGACACGGGCAAGGTACGTTTCCCCGCGCGCAACCTTGCCGGCGCAGCGCGCCATCCGGTAGAGTCCGCGTCCTGTCGGGCCTGGGCGGGGTGTCCCGAGCCCCCGCCCCTCATTACCAACCACTGACCCCCCTCCGCGCCCCCGCTTCAGCGGGCGCGAGACTTTTGAGATGACGAGCCACATTCAGACGGCCTGGCCTCGGGAGCCGAGCGCCGCGGAATAGCTCGCCCCGGTTCGCATCCCTCCTGCCTGCTGCTCGGGCGTGCCCTCGTGCCGTGGTGGCGAGCGTTCTGTCGCGTTTCACCCGCGACGACATCACCTACTGGAGGCTTGCCCTTGCGCTGGCTCTGCCTGGTCCCGCTCACGCTGGCGCTCGCCGCCACGATCGCTCCTCCTGTTGCCCTGGCGGAGGAGTTGGCGGATGCCAACCTCGATGCCCGGCACAGCCGGCAGCCGTCGCCGAGTACGCAGGTCGTGAAGCTGGCCAAGAGCGCTGTGGGCACCCCGTATGCCTGGGGCGGCGATTCGCCCGCGGGCTTCGATTGCAGCGGGCTGGTCGTGTGGGTGTTCTCCCAGGTAGGGGTGGCGCTGCCGCATGCAGAGGTGGGCGCCCTCCTCGTCGGCACCCCGGTCTCACGCGAGGCGCTGCTTCCGGGCGACGTGCTGGTGTTCCAGAACACGTATCAGTGGGGGCCCTCGCACGCGGGGATCTACGTCGGCGACGGCCGTTTCGTTCATGCGGCCGACGAGGCGCACGGTGTGATCGAGAGCAGCCTGGACAATCCGTACTGGGCCTCGCGCTTCTATGGCGCGGCGCGACTGGTGGGGAGTCGGCATCCGCCCGCGGCGGACAACGGCAGCCCGGAGTAGGCCAGCCGGGTGCGGGGTGCCGACCCATGGCATTCCCCCATGCCCCGTTCCAAGCTGGTTTCGACCTGTAACCGCTCCGTAATGCCACGGAGCGGTTCTGTTTCGTATACTGCGCCCGCCTGCCCCACGTCGTTCGCACGAGGAATCGATGAAGCGAGCTTCGCTGCGCGTCCTCCTGTGTCTGCTGGTCGCCACGCCCCTGCTCACGCTCGGCGCGTCGCCCAACATCGGGGACGGCCCCGCGAACCTCCGCGTCGCGGTCGGTGGCGACATCCTGACCACGCTGGACTATGGCACGCCGCTCACCATCGAGAAGGCAGCGTGCGCCAATGGTGTGCCCTGGCTCAATGTGACCGCGGCGGGCCAGACCGGCTGGGTGGCGGGGCAGCTCGTGAGCTTCGGCGATGGCGCCCCGGTGCGTGGTCCCGCAGACGCGCAGCTCGAGCTCCGCGCGGAGCCGCTCGGGAGCGTTCAAACAATGCTCGCTCCGGGGCAGTCGCTGCTGGCGATCGGGGTGAGCTGCGCCCAGGACACCCCCTGGCTGCATGTCTCCTCGCCCGCGGGCGACGGCTGGGTGCTGGGCGACTCGGTGACCTTCCAGCCAGACCAGGATAGCGCGACCACGGGCGGCACCCCGAATGCGACGCCCAGCGCCACGGCTGCCGCGACGCCGACGCCGGCCGCCGCGGCCGGAGCGGTCCCGGCGCCCGCGGCGAGCGTGCCGTATCGCGCCGCCTCGCCGGAGTATGGGATCGGCATCTTCGCCTGGGGGCGCCCGGACCTTCCCGACATCCTCGGCCGGGTCAAGGCGCTGGGCTTCACCTGGCAGAAGTCGCTGATTCGCTGGCGGGACGTCGAGAGCGCTGGCAAGGGCCAGTACGACTGGCAGGCCGCCGATGCCCTGCTGCAAGCGTCCCAGGCG
>JAJPGT010000050.1 GCA_021325655.1 Pseudomonadota bacterium | reverse complement strand
GGCCAGACCCAGCAGCAGCCACCAGAGCGCGGCGATCTGGGCCGCCCGCACCCCGCCCGGGGCCAGCGCCGAGGGGGAGCCGCTACAGCCCCCCAGCAGCAGCGCCAGGCCAAGGATGATGAGGCGAGCGGGGCGGGGTAGCAGGCGCCAGGGGCGCGGGAGCGCGATCACGAGGGTCTCCAAGGGACGCCACAACGTGCGCAGAGCGAGCAACTCACGTGCCACGCCGACGTGCTGCTGCCCGAGCCGTTTCCGCCTCGTGTGAGGGGGGATGTGCTCCTTGGTGTCCTGGCGGCTCGACGTTCTGCCCCGTGTGCTGCCGCTGCTCCCAGGGCTGAGGGGCGGCGCGCGCTGGCTTGGCGTAGACTGTACCGGTCGCCGGGCGATGCCGGGGGCCGCAGGGAGTGCAGCGATGGCCTTTGTTGGAGAGATCAACGCCGTGGACGCCCATGCCGCCGGGGCGCCCGGCCGGGTGGTCATTGGCGGCGTCGGGGTGCTCGACGTCCCGGGCGCCACCATGTTCGAGAAAAAGCAGTTCCTGGAGCAGCAGCGCGACTGGTTCCGCAAGCTCATGCTGAAGGAGCCCCGCGGCTACCCCGGCATGTGCGTCAACCTGGTGCTGCCGCCGACGCACCCGGAGGCGGACGCCGGGTTTGTCATCATGGAGCAGCCGCCCTATTACCCGCCGATGTCTGGCAGCAACACCATGTGCGTGGTCACGGTGCTGCTAGAGACCGGGGTGCTGCCGCTGCGGGAGCCGGTCACCCACCTGACGCTGGAGACCCCGGCCGGGCTGATCCGGGTGCGGGCCGACTGCGCCAATGGGCGGGTAACCCAGGTGACGTTCGAGAACGTCCCCGCCTTCGCCACCCACCTGGATGTCCCTCTGGAAGTACGCGGGCTGGGGACGGTGCAGGTGGACATCGCCTACGGCGGGATGTTCTACATCCTGGCCGATGCGACGAAGCTGGGCCTCCGGATTACGCCCGACGAGGGGCGGGATATCTCCCGCCTGGGGGAGCAGATCAAGACCGCCGCCCGCGAGCAGATCTCTGTGGCCCACCCGGAGAACCCGGCGATCAACAGGATCGAGAACGCGCTGCTGTATGGCCCGCCCCACGACCCGCGCAATAGCGGCCGCAACGCGGTGGTGATCACCACCGGGGCGTTCGACTGGGAGCGGCCGAGCACCTGGGCAGCGGCGATCGATCGCTGCCCCTGTGGCACGGGCACCTGCGCCCGCATGGCGGTGCTGCACGCCAAGGGGCAGCTTCCGCTGGAGCGGGACTACCGCCACGAAGGGATCCTGGATACGGTGTTCACCGGGCGGCTGCTGGGCGAGACGCGGGTCGGGCCCTATCCAGCGGTCATCCCCCAGATCAGCGGCCGGGCCTGGATCACCGGCTACGCCCGCTACGTGCTGGCCGCCGACGATCCCTTCCCGGAAGGCTTCACCCTGGGCGACATCTGGCCGCCCTCGCGAGTCGGCTAGGCCCCGCGCCGGGCGCGGCGGCACGCGGAGCGAGGCGTTCCTGAGGGCGTGCCGAGGGGCGGAGCCGAGCCGGGGTCCGCAGAACGGGCCCCGGCTCGGGTTCAGGCAGCCTGCCCGGCGTAGAGCGCGCTTTCGAACTCGCCGAACAGGCGGAGCGCTTGCTCGTCGGCGAAGGGGAGGATCTGGGTGAGGAACACGCCGGCGAGCCGCCTGGCCGGGTCGAGCCAGTAATAGCAGTTGGCCAGGCCGGCCCAGGCCAGGCTGCCAGCGCTTCGACCCGTGGGCGCCGGCTCCGTGTTGATCAGGAACGCCAGCCCGAACTTCTTGACCATGCCGGGGAAGAACTCGGCGTCGTTGGAGGCGGCCGGGATGGCAGTCTTGAGCTGGCCCACGCTGAGCTCCCCGATCTGATTCTGCCCCATCTCCGCCACGGTCTCCGGCCGCAGGATCCGGACGCCGTCGAGCTGGCCCCCGCCCAGCAGCATCCGCAGGAAGCGCAGGTAGTCAGGTCCGGTGGAGTAGAGGCCGCCGCCGCCCATGAAGAACTCGGGCTGCTGCGGAATCTCGAACGGAATCGGCACCAGCGAGCCGTCGGGCTGCCGCGCGTGCATGCTGGCCAGCCGCGAGCGCTGGTCCGGCCGGATCACGAACCCGGTATCTGCCATGCCCAGCGGGGCGAAGATGTGCGCGCGGAAATACTCCTCGAGCGACTGCCCGCTCAGCCGCTCAACGGTCTTGCCCACCCAGTCGATGTTGATCCCGTACTCCCAGCGCTCGCCGGGGTCGCACACCAGCGGCGTCTGGAGCGTGGCGTTCTTGCACTCGATAATCCCGGGAATGCCATGGTACTGCTGGTAGCGGCCCATGTCGGCATTCCAGATGTCGTAGGTGAATCCGGCGGTGTGGGTGAGCAGGTGGCGCAGGGTGATCGGGCGCCGGGCAGGTCGCAGTCGGGGGGCACCGTCGGCGTCGAACCCTTCCAGCACCTGCGGCGAAGCCAGCTCCGGGTTGATCCGGCTCAGCGGCTCATCCAGTGCCAGCTTGCCCTGCTCGACGAGCTGCAGCGCCGCAACGGACGTAATCGCCTTGGTCATCGAGGCGATCCAGAAGACGGTGTCGAGGGTCATCTCCGCGTCTTTGCCGATCTCCCGCTTGCCGAACGCTCCCTGATACACCACGCCCTGGTCGTCGGCCGCCAGCGCGACCACACCGGGCACCTCCCCAGCCTCGACCGCGCGCCGCAGCGCCTGATCCACTGGAGTCATGACTTGCATCGCTCCCTCCTTGCAGGCTCACAAAGCACCCACCCGATCGCTCGGGCCTCGCCCGCATCCCCATGGACCAGGGGACGAGCGAGGCCGCCTCGCAACCGGTGCACACGTGAATGACGCGGGCAGACCCCTGGCGGTGACACCACCGGGCGCCCCTGCCAGGGCTACACCAGAGCTGGCGGCGTCGATCCCACCTCCTCTCCGGCAACGAGTGAGCTGCCCCCACTCTACTCGCTGGCGACGCGATGGGGAAGCCCCCGGGCGGTCGAGCGGCCGGCTCACCCCTGGCGCAGGTCTTTCACCCGCTTGGCCTGGAACTCTGTCCTGGGCAGCACGCTGACGATCGGACGGAGCTCGCAGCGGGAGACGATCTCTGTCTCCCCCTTCGCCCGCTCGTCGGCGACCAGTGTACGGCTGTCCTGGCGCCCAGGCGCGGGAGCCCCCACCCCTTAGCCGGTAGGACACAGGGAGTACCGTGGCGCGTACGATACCACGGGAGGGATCATGGAGCAGCGGCTGGCTGAAGGCGAGGGCGCAGCCCGCACCGCGCCGCGCTGGCTCGCCCCGGGCGAGACGCTGGCGATTCTGCCGGGGACCTTCGTCGTCACGGTGGGCGCGGCGGGCTGCGGCAAAACCACCTTCGTCCAGCGTCACTTCCCACCCGAGATGGTGGTGAGCTCAGATGCGATCCGGCACGAACTGTACGGCGACGCCGCGGAGCAGGGTGGGCAGGCGCGGGTCTGGGGCCGCGTCTACTACCGGGTGCGCCGCCGGCTGGCGCAGGGGCTCACCACCGTGCTGGACTCGACCGCCGCCACGCCCCGGGCGCGCCAGCGGGCGTTGCGCGTGGCGCGACAGCACGGCGCCCCGCTGCTATTCCTGGTGTTCCAGATGCCGCTCTCCGTCTGTCTCGCTCGGAACCGGGCCCGGCTCGACCCGACGCGCTCCGTCCCGGTCCCGGACGTCGCGGTGATCCAGCAATTCGAGCAGGTGAGCCGCTTTCTGGCCAGTGCCCAGCCGCGGGACGAGGTGCAGATCGCCGTGCTCACCCCTGAGGCGGTTGACACTGTGCGGGTGGGGCTGCTCGCGGCCGCGCGGCCCGAACCGCGCGCGCCGTGACGACAAGGCGGAACCTCAGCCAGGCGGTACAGCCGCGCCGAGCCAGGGCTTCAGGCCCTGACAGCCGGCCGGGACGGTGTGGCTTGCCTCGGCCGACCGGGGCCCAGGCGACCAGTCGCCGGGCCCCGGCAGACGCCGTTAGCGTGTGTCGAGGGCGTCCAGCGCTACCGTGGTACCGCCGCTGGCGCTGTTCTTCAGCCCCGAGGGGGAGATCTTCACCGTGTGCATCCCGGAGGGTAGCCGTGTCGCGCTGTAGACCACCTGCTGGTACGCAGTGGTGGGACTGTACAGGTCCACCAGGTGGAAGGCTCCATCCACTACCACGTAGGCCTTGCCCATCTGCGGCCCCCTGGTCATCACGACGTTCACATCCGTCCCGTTCCAGGTGAGGCTGGCAGCGCCATTGGGATCGGTGGAGTGCTGGGCCGTTCCACCGCTCAGCCGGCGGTCGAAGCGGGCCTTCCAGACCCCGGTGTACTTGACGTTGGGGGAGCTGTCCTCGTTGCGACTGTAGCTCTTGACGCTCAGGGCGTTGGAGTACGCAGAGCTGAGGACTCCGTTGATCGCCTTGACCCGGTAGCTGTAGGTGGTGAAGGGGGTGACGCTGGTATCGGTAAACGTCTCGGTGTTGGCCGGCAGGGTGCTGCCCACCTGGGCGTAGCTGCCGCTGCCCGCTTTGCGCTCCACCACGTAGCCCGTCTCATTGGTGGCGGTGTCGGTCCAGTTGAGCAGGATGCGCCCATATCCTGCGCTCGCCACCGCCAGGTTCGTCGGTGCGCTGGGGGCTGTTCCGCTGTCTGAGCCGTTGGAGCCCATCCAGGTGGCAAACGAGGGCTTGCGGCTGACCAGGTCCGAACGGACCAGCCCTTCGTGGGCGAAGCTGCTGCTCTGCTGGGGGTCCAGTCCGTCGGTGGTAGTAACGAAGACCGCCTGCGCCCCGGCGCTCAGCATGCCCGGCACCGACGCAGCATAGTAGCTGGCCTGGGCGGTCTCCCCGCTGGCAGCATCTGTCCCGCGATACTCGGGATCGGTCTGGTCCCGGAACGTGCTCGGGTAGCCGTGCTCGGTGACCCAGAGCGGCTTGCTCGCAAGCGGCGGGTACTGGTTGAACAGGGTGCGCCAGGAGGTGGTCAGGCTGAGCACCGTGGCGAGCGGGCCGCGGATATGGACTGCTACCCCGTCCAGCTTGCTGGCGGTGGGGTAGCTCGGATCGCCCAGCCAGGCCTGCACCCAGGCTTCCTTGGAGCCGACCGTGAGCGGCCGGGTGATCGGGTTATTGTTGGGGTTGTCCACCAGCCCGCCGTTGAACACGAGCGCCCGGGTATCGGCAGCGTGGATCGCGTCAGCGGCAACAGAGAGCAAGTGGGCGTAGTCGGACGGTCCAGCATGCCAGAAGGTGGCCTGGGTGGGCTCGTTCCAGATCTCGTAGGCGGCCACGCACAGAGTCGGGTCGCTGGCGCAGCCCTGGGCATAGTGGGTTGCCAGGGTGCGGACAAATGTCTGCCAGTCCGCGTAATTCTCGGGCGGGTAGCGATTGAACGCCGGCCCGCAGTTCGCGGGGCAACCCGGGGCGCTGGAGGCCCAGGCAGGAGTGTCCATGATGATGCCCAGCACCTTCAGCCCGCGCTGGTTAGCCTGGCGTACCAGGCTGTCCGTGTGGGCAAACGTGTACTGCCCAGGCTGGGCGTTGATCGCCCGCCAGCTCAACTGGAAGCGCACCCAGCCGGCGCCGCTGGCCTGGGCGTCGTCCAGCGTCTGGGTCTCCTGCTGATCGGTGTACGGGGCCGCCATCGGAGCGTGGGCGCCATACTGCGGCCCGCTGGGCGGGACCGGCGCGGGCGCTGCGAGCTGCCCCGCCTGGGTCCTGGCCAGCCGCCCCAGGCGGCCGACGACGTCGCCGAAACTATTCGGGCCGACGGTGGCGAGCAGCAGGCTGGCGACAATGACGGTCGCCAGCGCCGCCAGCGCCACCTGGGACAACACGTGGGGGAGTTGGTCGCGCGTATGCCTCTTCATCGGTGCATCCTTGCAATGCTCAGCGCCACCAGGGCGCTGGCGGAGTTTCAAGGTAGCCCGTTGCCACAGTGAACCTCGTTCCGCGCCACGGCATCCGGCTCAAGGTCCGTCTGTCTGGACCGTTCGGCCGGCCAGAGACGGCGGCCGGAGAATGGATCGGAGAGGCTCTCCGTCCTGCCGCGAGCTGGACGTTGGCCCTCGCGGCAGGCCAGGTCTCCGCGGTGTTCTGTACCGTGGAAGAGGGGTGTTGGCGCACTGAGTATCCCCCGATTGGCGGCGCTCGGCAGTGAAGCCGGTCACACGTGATCGGCCAATCCGCCCCGCTGTGAACAACGTCACAGCGGGGCAGCGGCTGTCGCCGTGCAGCGGGCGCCCGCTGCACTGGCTACTACTGGCGTTATTTGGCAGCAGATGCGCGCGATGAAGAGGGGCAGAACGTTCAGCGCTCGTTCAGCCGGCCAGCTCGACGTACTGGATGCCCGGGTGGCCGGCAAACCGGCGGGCCATCACCTGGACTGCCTGGGGGTTGCTGTCCACCAGCAGGAAGCGCCGGCCCAGCTCCAGGCTGGCCGCGCCAGTTGTCCCACTGCCGGCGAAGAAATCGGCCACGAGCCCGCCCGGGGGTGACGAAGCCTGAACGATGCGGCGCAGGATCGCCAGCGGCTTTTGCGTGGGATAGCCGGTGCGCTCCTTCCCGCTGGTCGGGACGATCGTCTGCCACCAGGTGTCGGTGGGCAGCTTGCCCCGCGCCGCCTTCTCCGGCCCCACCAGTCCCGGGGCCAGGTAGGGGATGCGCTCCACCGCCTGGAGATCGAAGTAGTACCGCGCCGGATCCTTGACGTAGACCAGGATCGTGTCGTGCTTCGGCGGCCACCTGCGCGTCGTCCGGGCGCCGTAGTCGTAGGCCCAGATAATCTCGTTGAGAAAGCAGGCACGGCCGAACAGGCTATCGAGCAGCACCTTGCAATAGTGCGCCTCCCGGTAGTCGATGTGGAAATACAGCGACCCACCGCGGGTAAGCACCCGGCGGCACTCGCGCAGCCGCGGCTCCAGGAAGTCGAGATACGCGTCGAAGACATCCAGGTAGCTCGACTGGCCGAGCGGGATGGTGCGGTAGCGACGCCCCTGGAACCCGGTGCGGTCCCCCCGGTCGTCGCGCACGGTGCCAATCCGCCGCAGCACCTGCCGCTTCCCAGTGTTGAACGGAGGATCCAGGTAGATCAGGTCGATGCAGGCGTCGGGCAGCGCCTGAAGCACGGCGAGGTTGTCCGCCAGCACCACTCGCCCCGTCGCCCCGCCCAGCAGATCGTCCACCATACCACCGCGTGCTCCCGCCACACCCGTGGGATCGGGCGCTGGCCAGCCAGGGGCCATCGTACCGAAGAGGCCGCTGCGCCTGCGTGGCGCTGCCGCTTGCGATGTCGGGTAGCGCGGGGACGAGAGGCTTGCCCTGCCGCCCAACATCGCGTTTACTGAGTCTTGGCCACAGCGCGAGGGGTGGGATCGGGTATGGGCGAGCAGACCTTCTGGGAAATGCTGCTCATCTTCCCGATGGCGATGGCTGGCGCCGGGCTCCTGCTGGTAGCCTACTCTTTTCTCTGGTTCCGCCTGCCGGTGGAGCTGGAGCCCGAGGTGCTGGCGGCGCTGTCGGAGACCGAGGCGCTGCCGAGCTGGGAGGTCCGCCAGCGCCCGCCGCTGGCGGAACGGGACATTGACGTCGGGACGTTGATCCACGTGCTCGAAGGGCTGTGCCGCAAGGGCCTGGTGGTGCGCTGGTATGAGGAGGTGGAGATGCCTGGCCCGAAGGGTGCGGCGCGGCGAGAGCTGAGCCCGGTGTACCGGCGGGTAGCGCGGCCAGCCGCCGAGGGTGAGCCGTAGCCGCGGACCCCCGGGCGCGCTACACTGTGAGCCATGGCTGAGCCGATTCGCGTCGTCCCCATCGTCTGCCCCTTTGGTCTGGGCGGAGTGGTGTACGTGTATTACCTGGACACGCCCGAGCCGGCGCTGGTGGATACCGGCGTCGCGGCCTCCCCAGCCGGGGTGATCGAGCCGGCGCTCCAGGCGGCCGGCTTCCGCCTGGAGGACGTGCGCTGGATCCTGGCGACGCACGGGCACTGGGACCACATCGGCGGGGCGCACGCCGCTCGAACGTTGGCGGCCCCAGGCGCGGCGGTGGCGCTGCACGGGGCGGATGCCGAACTGCTCGCCCAGCGCCGAGCGCACCTTAACGGCTACGCGGGCGTTCGCTTCCGCTACCTCGACGCCCCGGAGCTCCTCGCGCAGACCGAGGCTCTGCTGCTGGAGGGGATCTCCGGGGAGCTCGCCGCGGACCGGGTGCTCGCCGACGGCGACCGCATCCCGCTCGGTCGGGGGATCACGCTGGCGGTGGTCCACACGCCCGGGCATTCGGCTGGCTCTGTGAGCTACCTGCTGGAGGGGCCGAACTGGGCGTTCACCGGCGACGCGGTGCAGATCCACGGCAGCGGCACCAACCGCTTCCCGCTCTTTGTCGATCCCGCCGCCTACCGTGCCAGCCTGCGCCGCCTGCTGGCAGAGGTGCGCCCGGCCGAGCTGTACCTGGGGCATCGCCTGCTGGACCCGACCGGCGAGACGCTGCTGGAGTCGCACCTGGCGGGCGAGGCGGTGCCGGCGGCGCTGCGCGGCAGCCTGGACGTCGAGGAGCGCCTGGCCGCCGCCGCAGCGCAGATCGCCGTTCCCGCACAGCAGCCGCTCACCGCCCAGAGCTTCGCCCCGGCCGCCGAGGCGCTCGGCTATCGGGCGGATGACCCGCTGAGCTGGCCGCCGTCGTTCTTCGCCACTCTGAGCGGCTACCTCGCCCCGAGCGAAAGCGGGCCGCCGGCACGGTAGCGCCCCGGCGGCCGGGTGGTGGCTCTGAGGCCGAGGCAGAACAGATCTGGTGCGAGTGGTGGGGAGGGAAGCCCAACATCGAGCAGGCGAGTATCGGATCGCCCGCCCGCTCTCTCGTTGGCCTGCTGCGGTGCCACGACGCGCTCGATGACGCTACACCTGGATGGGAGGCGGCGATGGACCTGGGGCTGCGCGACAAGCTGGCGCTGGTGACCGGGGGCAGCCGCGGGATCGGGCTGCGCGTCGCGCTGGCGCTGGCCGACGAGGGCTGCCACGTGGCGCTGTGCGGCCGAACCGCGGCGACGGTGGAGCAAGCTGTAGCGGCGGTGCAGGCGCGCGGGGTGCGCGCCCACGGAGTGGTGGCGGACGTGGCGGCGCCGGGCGAGGCGGAGCGCTTCGTCGACGAGAGCGCCCGGGCGCTGGGCGGGGTGGACCTGCTGGTCACCAACGTCGGCGGCAGCGCTGGTGGCCGCTTCCCGGAAGCGACGCTGGAGGACTGGCAGCGCACCTTCGACCTGAATCTGTTCCACGCGGTGCGCTGCATCCGGGCGGCAGTGCCGGCGATGCGCCAGCGGGGTGGCGGGAGCGTGGTGACGATCGCCTCGATCTCCGGCTGGCGCCCGGGCTCCGCGCCGCAGTACGCCACCGCCAAGGCGGCCGAGATCTTCCTCGCCAGCACGCTGGCCTGGGAGCTGCGGCAGGATCGCATCCGGGTCAACACTGTCAGCCCCGGCTCGATCCTGTTCGCCGGTGGCGGCTGGGAGGCGTACCGTACCCAGCACCCGGAGGCGTTCGCGGCGTTCGAGCGGCGCGAGTTCCCCTGGGGGCGGCTGGGCACGCCCGAAGAGGTGGCCGCGGTGGTGGTCTTCCTGCTGTCGCCCCGGGCGAGCTGGGTCAACGGGGCACACATCCCGGTAGATGGAGCGCAGGGCTGGGCGAGCGTGCGGGCGTAGGAGCGCCCTGGCCCGGCGGAGTGGCACGATATCGTGCCACCTGCCCGCGGCCGCAACGGGTATCGTTAGAGACGGAGCCACCGGCATCCCTAAGACCACCGGCGGACGACGCGGGCGATGGCGGAGCTTGGAGCGCGGCTGGAGGCAGCGGCCGAGGCGCCAGCCCCGGTCCCCATCACCCTGCTCGGCGCGGCGGGATTCATCGTCACCGCCGACGTGCGGGTGGTCAACCCGCTGCTGCACGTCATCGCCACTGAGTTCGGAGCGGATGTCGGCAGCACCGGGATCATCGTCACCGCCTATACCCTGCCCTACGGACTGTTCCAGCTCGTCTACGGCCCGCTGGGCGACCGCCTGGGCAAGCTCCGGGTGATGAGCTTCGCCATGGCGCTGTTCGCGGTCGGCACTGCCGCTTGCGCGCTGGCCCCCAGCCTGTCGCTGCTCATTCTGCTGCGCTTCCTGACCGGGGTCGCCGCGGCGGCGCTGATTCCCCTGTCGCTCGGGACCATTGGCGACAGCTTCCCCTACGCGCAGCGGCAGGCGGCGATCGGGCGCTTCCTGGGCGCAATCGCGCTCGGGGCGATCCTCAGCACGAGCATGGGCGGGATCGTCGCCGACGTGCTCACCTGGCGCGCCATCTTCCTGGTGTTCGGGCTGGTCTCGATCGGCGTCTGGTTCGCGCTCTGGCACGCCAGCCGCGGGCGCGTTCGGCAGGGCCGTCCCGACGCCCCGCTGGGACTGCGCGCGTTTGGGGCCTACCGCGACCTGCTCCTGCGCCCGGCCTCGCGGCTGGTGATCGTCGCCGTCTGCCTGGAGGGCATCTTCTTCTTCGGTGCCTTTGCCTACCTGGGGGCGTTCCTGCGGGACGAGTTCGGGCTACTGTACGTGCTGATCGGCATCCTGCTCAGCGGCTTCGGGATCGGCAACCTCATCTACAGTCGCTCCGCCGGCTGGCTGGTCCACCGCTTCGGGGAGGAGGGGCTGATCCTGCTCGGCGGCGGCGTGGATTGCCTCTGCTACCTGGCGTTCGCGCTCCTGCGCGCCTGGGTGGCACTCATCCCGGTTATCGTCGCGCTCGGCGCCGGCTACTACCTGCTGCACAGCACGCTGCAAACGAAGGCGACGGAGCTGGCGCCCGGAGCGCGCGGCACGGCGGTGTCGCTGTTCGCCTTCGGGCTGTTCCTGGGCCAGGGGATCGGAGCGGCCCTGTTCGGCGCGGTAGTCGACGGCCCGGGCTACCGACCCGCCTTCGCACTGGCGGCGGTGGCACTGCTTCTGCTCGCGCTCTGGTTTGTGGCAACGAGCCGCCGGCTCGTCCGCGCCGCGTCAGCATAGGGAGGACAGCATGGCACCGCTCTATCTCGGCACCGACGCCGGCCTGCTTCAGCTCGCCCCGGGCGAGCCACAGCCCCGGCGGATCGACGGCCCGCCCTCGGTGGCGTTCCTCGCCCGCGGCCCGGCGGGTCTGTATGCTCTCAGCGGCGATCGCGCGCTCTGGCGCCAGGCTGAAGACGGCGGCTGGCGTGAGGTGCACCCGCGCCCCGTGGACGAGGAGGTCTGGTCGTTCGCCGCCGACCCCCGTCTGCCGGGGCGGCTGTACCTGGGCGTCGCCCCGGCGCTGCTGTACCGCAGCGACGACGGTGGCCAGCAGTGGCTGGCCTGCGAGTCGATCCGGCGCATCCCCGGCTACGAGCGCTGGACCTTCCCCCCGCCGCCACACATCCCGCACATCCGCTCGATCGCCCCGGACCCGGAGACGCTCGGCGGGGTGTACATCGGGGCGGAGGAGGGAGGGGTCTACCGCAGCACCGACGGCGGCGAAACCTGGGCGAGCCTGAACCAGGGGCTGTACTGGGACCTCCACACCATCACCCCGGCCCCGGGCGGCCGGCGCCTCTACGCCACGACCGGCGCCGGCTTCCACCGTAGCGACGACGGCGGCCAGTCCTGGCAGCGCATCACCGCGGGGATCGACCGCGGCTACACCGTCTCCTTCGCCCTCTCACCCCGCCAGCCAGATCGCCTGTTCCTGGCCGCCGCGGCTGGCCCGCCACCGAGCTGGTGGCGGGGTGCCAACGCCGCGTTGTACCGCAGCGACGACGGCGGCAGCCGCTGGACGCAGGTGCGTGGTGGCCTGCCGGACCATTTCGACCAGATGGTCAGCGCCCTGGCGGTGGATGCGGCCGACGGTGTCTACCTCGCCGCCGGCGGCGAGCTGTACGGCAGCGAGGATGGCGGCGCCACCTGGCGTCTGCTTGCCAGCGAGCTGCCCACCATCCGGGCGCTGGCGGTGTAAGCGGGAGCGCCGCGGTGTGGGCGGAACAACCGGTATGAGGGGACGGCCGGGGCGGTCCCGGCCTATAACTCAGTGACAGCACCGGGCGTGGGCCGGGGCGACCTCCGCCGCGCCAGCAGAGAGGACACGCATGGCAACGCAGCCATCCAGTGCGAACGCGAAGCCGACGGTTGATCCGGCGACGAGTGGGCTCGAAGGGATCGTTGTCGCCCGGACCGCGCTCAGCGACGTCAACGGCCAGCTCGGCCGGCTCACTATCCGCGGGTACGACATCGAGGAGCTTGCCGGCCGCGCCAGCTTCGAGGAGGTCGCCTACCTGCTCTGGCACGGGGCGCTGCCCCGGGAGGCGGAGCTCTGGCAGCTTCAGCAGCGGCTGATGGGCTACCGAGAGCTACCAGAGGAAGCGCGGGGGGCGATCCAGGCGGCCGCGCGTCGGATGGAGCCGATGGACGCGCTCCGCTTCGCCGTGGCCTCCCTTACTGCCGACGACCCGAACCCGGCCGACGAGTCGCGCGAGGCGAACCTGGCCCGGGCCGAGCGGCTGCTGGCGCGGGTGCCGGTCATTGTCGCTACCTATCATCGGCTGCGCCGCCAGCAGCCGCTGGTTCTGCCACGCCCGGAGCTCGGCCTGGCGGCCAACTTCCTGTACCAGCTCTCTGGCGAAGAGCCGAGCCCGGCCAGAGTAAAGGGGCTGAACACCTACCTGGTGACCGTCTCCGACCACGGGATGAACGCCTCCACCTTCACCGCCCGGGTGATCGCCTCCACCGCCTCGGACATGGTGTCCGCCATTACCGGGGCGATCGGGGCACTGAAGGGCCCCCTCCACGGCGGGGCGCCCGGCCCGGCGCTGGACATGATCGAGGCGATCGGGACCCCGGAGCGTGCCGAGGCCTGGATGCGCGCCGAGCTGGCCAAAGGCAAGCGGCTGATGGGTTTCGGCCACCGCGTCTACAAAGTGCGTGACCCGCGGGCCGAGGTGCTCTACCGGGCCGCGGCGGCGCTGGCCGACGAGACCGGCGAACGCCAGGCGCTGGAGCTGGCCCACGAGGTGGAGCGGGTCGGGGTGCAGGTGTTGGCAGAGGCGAAGCCCGGCCGCAATCTGAATACGAACGTGGAGTTCTACACCGCGCTCCTGCTGCGCGAGCTGGGGCTGCCGCGGGACCTGTTCTCGCCCACCTTCGCCGTCGGCCGCACTGCCGGCTGGACGGCGCACGTGCTGGAGCAGCAGGCAACCGGGCGGCTGATCCGGCCGCAATCGGAGTACATCGGTCCATACGGCCTGACCTACGTTCCACTGGAGCAGCGCTAACCTGGCTGGCTCCGGAACGCCCTTACCCCGTTCCCCTCTCCTCCCCCGGGAGGCGAGCGGAGCAAGGAGGTGAGGGCCAGGCCCTCGGGGCAGAAGCGGGTTGAGCGGCCAGCGGGACGACCGGCGCCACGCCCGAGGCAGAAGCACTCACGGCTGATGGCTGCTCGCCGACCGCTGCTCGCCGACCACGGCTGGCGGCTCCTCGGTCCGGAGCTGCTTCACCTTGGCCAGCAGGCCGGTGATGATCCGCTCGTCGTCTTTCAAGCCGCGCTTGTAGGCATAGTCCTCGGCCTTGTAGATCTCCTCCTTGAGGTCGCGCCAGGCGTTCTCTAGCAACTGGGCCAGAAGCGCCTGTTCCTCCTCCGTCAGCTCGAGCGACATGACGCTCACCTCCCTCCCGGTTACTGTAACGCGAGGGGCGCGCCCCGCGACCCGAAAATGCGTCAAGACGGCATCGCGGTTTGGCGGAGCAGGCTGGCGCTCAGACGCGGCGAGGCCCGCCGGAACAGCCAAAGGGGGCGGGCCAGTCTGGCTCGCTGCCCGCCCCCGGCTGCTCTGCCCTCCAGAAGGCTAGATGAACTCGTTCTTGAGCGCCTCGTAGTCGGCCAGGCGGCCGTCCAGTGGCTGGGAGACCAGCGGGCCGGCTTTGAGCGCGGTGACCTGCTCTTCATACGTGGGCCGGCCCACCTCGCGGTAGATAATCCCGGTCGGGATCTTGTCACCCCACTCCTGCGCCTTGGCGAACGCCAGGTCCCGCCGCGAGGCGTCGTAGCCCGGCTCCTCGTCCACCTTGTAGACGCGCGCGCGATACCACTCGTAGGTGTTGATCTTGTTGTAGGTAACGCACGGCTGCAGCACGTCGATCAGGGCGTAGCCCGGGTGCTGGACCGCCTGCTGGATCAGCCAGACGAGCTGTTTGACGTCGCCAGCAAATCCACGCGCCACGAAGGTGGCTCCGCCGGCGACTGCCAGCAGGATTGGGTTCACCGCGTACTCCAGCGCCCCTTCCGGGGAGAACGAGGAGATGTAGCCGCGCTCGCTCGTCGGCGAGTACTGGCCCTTGGTGAGCCCGTATACCTGGTTGTTCTCGACGATGTGGGTGATGTCCACGTTGCGGCGGGCCAGGTGCATGAAGTGGCCCATCCCGATCCCGTAGCCGTCGCCATCGCCGGTTACCGCGATGACTTTCAGGGCGTGGTTCGCCAGCTTGATACCCTGGGCCACCGGCAGCGCCCGCCCGTGCAGCGAGTTGAAGCCATTGGCGCGCATGTAATGGGGCAGCTTCGAGCCGCAGCCGATCCCCGAGACCAGCATCACCTGGTGCGGGGCTACCCCAATCCCCGGCAGCGCCTGCTTGATGGCGGCCAGGATTCCGAAGTCGCCGCAGCCCGGGCACCAGGTGGACTTGTCGCCGCCGTTGAAGATCTTCAGATCGAGCTTTGCCACGGGAGCTTGTACCTCAGGCATGGACCGTTACCCCTACCGTAGCTTTCACGCGCTCGGCCACCCAGCGGGCCGAGAACGCCCGGCCGTCGTACTTGGTTAGTAGCGCGTCGGCCTTGCGGCCGCTGTAGACGCGCAGCACGTTGGCAAGCTGTCCAGTATAGTTCTGCTCCACCACCACCATGCGCCGGATGCGCCCGAGCTCCGCGGTGACCAGCGCCTCGTCCAGCGGGAAGATGTCCAGGAACTGCAGGAAGTTCGTCTTCACCCCGGCGGCGTTGAGCAGGTCGGTCGCTTCACGGAGCGCCCCGTAAGAAGAGCCCCAGCCCACCAGCGTCACCTCGGCCTCCTCCGGGCCGTACCAGATTGGTGGCTCCATGTCGCGCTTCGCCACTTCCAGCTTGCGCATTCGCTTGTCCATCTGCTGGACGCGCTCGTTCGCGTCTTCGGTAATGAAGCCGTAGCTGGTGTGCTCGTCCCCGGTGGTGATGTAGATGGCCTGCTCGCTGCCCGGGAGGACCCGCGGCGAGATGCCGGACTCCGTCACCCGGTGCCGCTGGTAGCCATCTGCCTGGCCGTTGAGCGCCTCCCACGGCACCAGCTCGCCGCGGTCGATCTTCAGGCTGCGGAAGTCCAGGGCGTCTTTGTCGATGGTCCGGGTGGCGAACGCCAGGTGCAGGTCGGTCAGCATGATCACCGGCGTCTGGTACTTTTCGGCCAGGTTGAATGCTCGGAACCCGCTAGAGAAGCACTGCTCGATCGTCCCGGGCGCCAGCACCAGGCGCGGGAATTCGCCATGCGAGGCGTGCAGGACGAACTCCAGGTCGGACTGCTCGGTGCGGGTGGGCAGCCCCGTGGAGGGGCCGCCGCGCTGGGCGTCCACGATCACCACCGGGGTCTCGGTCATTCCGGCCAGGCCGAGCGCCTCGACCATCAGGCAGAAGCCGCCGCCCGAGGTGGCCGTCATCGCCCGCACCCCGGCGTGCGCCGCGCCGATCGCCATGAGCAGCGCGGCCGTCTCATCCTCGACCTGCTTCTGGACGATCCCGAACTTCGCGGCGTGCGCCGCCAGCCACTCGGTGATCGAGCTGGCTGGGGTCATCGGGTAGGTGGAGATGAAGCGGCAGCCGGCGGCGAGGGCGCCCATCGCCAGTGCCTGGTTGCCATTGATCAGCATCCGCTGGGGCGCTCCGGGCACCTGCGCTAGCTTCCAGTCGAAGCTCCCGGAGTAGCGCTCGGCTGCCAGATCGTAGGCATGGCGAGCGACTTTCAGGTTGTTCTCCGCAATCTCCTGGCCCTTGCGCTTGAAATTGGTCAGGATGATATCCGCGACGCGCTCGAACTCGTAGCCGGTAATGCCGGCGGTGGCGCCGATCGCGGCAGTGTTCATCATGATGCGATGCCCGCCGATCTCCTCGGCGATCTTCACCAGCGGCATCTCGAAGTCCTGCACCCCGCGCTTGGCCAACAGCGCCGGGTCAACCTTGACAGCGCTGTCGTGGATAATCCCCCCACCCGGTACCACCTCGTGCAGGTGTAGGTCCACGGTGTCGCGGTTGAATGCCAGCAGCAGGTGAACGTCGTCTTCGTGGGCCCAGAGCGGCTCCTCGGCGACACGCACCAGGTAGAAGTTATGCCCGCCCCGAATGCGCGACATGAAGTCGGGCAGCCCAAAGACATGCAACCCGCCTCGCGCCAGTGCCTTCGCGAACCCGGCGCCGCCAGACTCCACCCCCTGTCCGGCTTCGCCACCTACCATAATCGTCATGCGGTTTCTGGGCATGTCGAATACCTTCCTTTCCCTCGAGCTGCGCGCATCCACACCAGTACGCGAGCACACCCGCCGGGGCAGCCTGGCGCCACTGCCGCTCCCCGGGCGCGCCAGGCGGGCGCCCTGGCCCCGGTCGAGCCGTCCAGATTGGGACGGGCGGGCCGCCCACGCGAGCGCTGGCGACCCGAGGCGGGATCAGGGCGGGGCCTCCCCTGGGACTCACTGCCTGTGCTGCGCGCATTCTAGCACCGCGGGCCGGCGATACTACACGTTTGCGGTGCAGAAGAACGGTCGCCCCCGGCCACTCCCTGCCACTGGAGCGCTGGGCGGGGCGATTCAGGAAGCCCTCGCTGCCACGCGCGCAGCGGAGGGATCCCGCGAGCGCGCCTGGGCGGGAGCCGGACGGCACTGGGCGGGCCAGGCTGGCGAGAGGGCCAGGCGCTGGCGCTGTCAAACGCCACGGATGACAGGCCAGCCGGGTTGGGTCCATCGTCGCCCCGCGCCCGGGCCAGAGCGGCCCGGTGCCGCCCCGCGGGTGGGATGGCCGCTGAGACGTTACGGCCCGCCTGCCGGGGCGGACGCCGCGTCCGGCGGCTGGAGCTGATAGAGCCGTGCCAGGTCGACGCCATCGCGGCGCACCGCCACCACCAGCCGCGCCGGAAGTGGCGGCGGGGGCTGGCCGCGCTGCTCGGCGTTGATGTAGCTCACCACGTAGTCGATCGGGGGCGGGCCCCTGTGCCCGACCACGACCAGGCGGGCACTGACCTGGGGGCGGAGCGCGTCGATGATGGAGAGCGGCACGGCCACGTTCGGTCGGATGCTGGCGCTGTGCTGGTTGATGTACTGAGCGATGGGACCCAGCTCCTCGCCCCAGCCAATGAGCACCAGGCGGCTGGCAGTGGGCAGGCCGCCGAGCAGCGGGTCGTAGAAGGTGAAGTACTCAGGGGCAGTGCTGGCGCAGAGGGCGAGCTGGACCAGCCCCACAAGTCCGAGCAGCCCGGCCAGGCCGCGGGCGGAGCCGAGGCGGCGGACCAGCAGGACGAGCCCGGCGGCGGCGCACAGCTCGAGCAGCGGGACGACCATCAGGGCGTAGCGGTCCAGCTTCTTGGCGGCCGGGGTGATCGCCAGCAAGAGCAGCAGCGCGCCGCCGGCCAGCAGCGCCACCGGCCCGAGCCGCCGGAGCCGGGACCTGGGCCCCGGGACGGCCCAGGCGATCGGCCAGGCGAGGAGTCCGAGCGGGACGAGCGGGCTCAGCCGCAGCGCGAGCACCAGCGGGTAGAACGACAGCCCGGGCACAGCCACCGGCTGGCCGAGGAAGAAGTTGCCGAGCGCGTGCGGCTCACCCGCCTGGCTGCGAGCGAAGCGCCAGACGCGCAGGGAGGTCCCGACCGGATCGGCCCGGAACGCGGGCCAGAGCAGCAGCGGCAGCGCCATGCAGCAGCCGACGATCAGGGCCAGGCCGAGCAGTGGCTCCCAGCGTCGGCGCCAGGGCAGGCAGAGCGCAGCGCGCAGCGCCAGCAGGCCCAGCAGCGGGAGGACGACGAGCCCGCCGCTGCGGGTGAGCGGCGCCAGGCCGGCGGCCAGACTGGCGAGCACCAGGAACGGCAGCCCGCCGCGCCGTTCCCAGAACACCAGCGCTGCCAGCAGAGAGGTACTGATCAGCCCGGCGCTGAGGCCGTCTAGATGGAGGATCCGGCCGTGGCCGACCAGCCAGGGCTCGCCGGCCAGGAGCACGCCGGCCACCAGGCCGACATCGTGGCCGAGCAGCCGACCGCTCAGCGCGGCGATGAGCGTGACCAGGATGGAGGAGGCGAGGATCATGGCCCGACGCGCGCCGGCCCAGGCGCGGGCGCCGGCCGGATCCAGCAGGGAGAACTGGTCCGACTTCAAGCGCGTCATCTGGGACAGGCCGGCGCCCAGGGTGGCGATCCACATGGTAGTGACGCCAGGGTGGCCGGACTGGTAGGTGCCGCTGGCGGAGCCGCTGGCGAGCGCCTTGGCGAAGCGAATGGAGCGGCCCATCCAGAGCGGCTCATCGCCCGTCATCGGCACCGGGGCCTCGAACTGGCGCGGAAGCAGCGCCAGCAGGAAGATGACCAGGTAGCTGGCCACAAGCAACGAACGGGTCACCGCGGGGCGCACTGCTCAGGACGGGGTGACGAAGAACACGATCGCGTCGTGGTCCGCGTACACCTGCTGCATGCGCGGGTCGGCGCGGGCCTGCCGCAGGAACGCGGCGTGCTGGGTGTCGGTAAACACCCAGCGGCAGTTGAAGCGGGTCCGAATCTCCTGCGCGGGCAGGGGCACCTCACCCCGGCTGATCGACCGCCAGCGCAGGTACAGCTCCGGGTCGTACAGGTACATGTAGGTCGGGTCGAGCCCCACCAGGTAGACGTTGCGGGTGTCGAAGTAGAACAGCCGCGGGAAGTCGTCCCAGTCGGTGGCGAAGACTCGTTCCCCGGGCAGCGTGTTCTGGGCGAGCCAGCCGGCGGCGCCGGCGTAATACTGGGGCGCCTCGGTTCCGCTGGTGTCGTGGCGCGCCGCGGCGATGCTGGAGACCATGAGCGGGACCACCAGCGCTGCGGCTGGCAGCCAGGCCGGGCGCAGCCAGACGGAGAAGCGCTCCAGCCACGCCTGGGCCCGCGCCGTCCCGAGCGCCGCGCTCCAGGCAACGGCGGCGAACATCGTCGCGAACGCCGGCTCGTACTCCACGAACCGGCGGGAGTTCAGGAACAGTGCCAGGAACAGGAGGGCGCAGCCACCCCAGGCTACCAGAACGGCGTCGCGCACCGCGCGGCGGGACCAGAAGGTGTACGCCGTGAGCGTGAGCCCGAGCAGCGGGAGCAGGACGGCGATGGCGGAGGTCTGGATCAGCACGTCCAGCGGGTAGGCATACCACTCGGTGCCCACGCGCACCGTGGTATAGCTCGACGACAGCGCGAGCTTCGGCAGCAGGTGCCTGATCGGGAAGATGACGCTGTTGGGAAAGAAGGGGTTGACCACCATCCCCAGTAGCACCCCCAGCAGCGGAGCGCCGAACAGGCGGAGGTCGACGCGCCGGTCCTCCAGCCAGCGGCCCAGGCAGGCCAGCCCTCCCACCGCTAGGAGCAGCGGCCAGCCGTCGTACAGCCAGAAGAAGGCGAAGCCGAGCGGCAGCAGCCACCGCGTCCGCCGGGTGAGCACCAGGTGCACCGCCAGCAGCAGCAGCAGCAGCACCAGCGACTGCCGCCGCGTCATCGAGAGGCGGTACAGGAATGCCTCGCTCGAGGCGATCAGTACCAGCAGCCAGACCAGCGGCTGGCGCACCCCCTGGAGGCGGGCGACCGCGAACCAGACCAGGGTGGCCGCGGTGGCGAACAGCACTGCGGCGACTTTGGCCCCGACGATCAGATCGCCGAGCGTGAAGGGGATAAGCAGCAGGTGAAACAGCAGATGGTGGTCGGTAAAGTCCTGCGGGTTCAGGATCGTGGTGGGAAGCCAGGGGAACGGGATCGCGATCCGCCCGGCCTGGCGGAGCAGCTCGGCATAGCGGATGTGGTAGTAGCCGTCCAGCCCGATGATGCCCTTGGCGCCGAGCTGCACCCAGAGATGGGGAACAACCGCCAGGACGACGGCCAGCAGCCAGGCCAGACCGGAGAGCACAAGCTCCGGCCTGGCGCCTGGCGCGGCGATGGGAGGAGATTCAGGGGCCTGTTCGAGCAGCGCCTGGTTAGCTGTTGTTGTCGTTGCCGTTCCCGTTGCCGTTGTTGTTGCCGTTCGAGTTGTTGTTGTTCGAGGTTGGGGTGGACGTCGGGGCGGGCGCGGCTGGAGCGGCAGTCGCCGCGGGGGCCGGAAGCGGCGACAGCGGCTGCCCGAGTGCCGCGGCGATCACCTCCGAGGCGTCGGCCGTGCCATGGATCGTGCCGGGATGGCAGGCGCCGCTACTGACATTGCCGTTGCCGTTCTTCTGCCCCTCCAGGCACTCGCCCGAGAACTCGACCGAGAGCCCCTGGATGAGGTCGCCATTGCGGGTCGCGGTAATGGTCGCCCACATGCCCACCTGTAGCATCCCGCGGCTGGTGGGATCCATGGTGCTCAGGTCAATCGCCTGCAGCGGCCCGTAGTTCAGCACCAGGTACAGGGTGTTGCCATCGATCTTCGCCACCAGCCCCTCGAGCGTGATCGTGTCCGACGCGAACACGACGGGGGGCAGGGTTGGGAAGTTCCGTATCGCTCCCCCGGCCAGCACCCCGGCCAGGAGAAACGCTGCCGCGATCCCCAGTCGAGCCAGAACCAGAGCCCGTGATGACACGCACACCTCCTTGCGCTGTGCCCCGCGTAACGTGGCGCGGCACGCTCGTGCGTCCAGCCAGCCAGGTTCCTGGCCATTCTAGCGGGACGCCCATAGCGCTGGCGACTTGGGATTTCTGGCTGCCCGCGTGCTAGCGGCCGGCGCCCGCATTGCCCTCTGGCTCGGCCAGCTCGGCGTGGATCAGCTTGCAGATCCGGCTGCCCGGGCTCGATTCGTACATGAAGACGAGGCCGGCAGCGTCGAACGCCGCGAAGAATTCCTCCCAGCTTATCGCCTGCCAGTTGGGCGGCAGCGGCCCGAAGGCGAGGCGGAGCACCCCGGGAGCGCCCCGCACCCGCGCTGGCGTCGCGCCGCGCTCCACGGCCCAGGCAGTGATTACGGCGTGGTCCTTGGTGAACTGGCGCGCCATGCTCCGGCCCTCGCGCGGCGCTCAGTCTGGCGGCGAGACCGCCTCGTCGGGGTGGAGCTCCAGGTAGCGCCGGCAGAGATCCTCGATCCGATGCGTGCCTGTAGCGCGCAGGACCTCCCGCGTCTTCCCCTGGATAACGTAGAAGTGCCCCTGCTCGGTCATGATCGACCAGACAGATAGCCGCGGCCCCTGGCGCCGAGTGCCGCGGCGAATGCCCGTCACCAGTTGCGGGACAAGTCCGGTGTACTGGTGAAAGAAGCGGGCGATGGCCTCTGTGTCCGACACCGCTGCTCCCCCGAGGAGGCGCCGGCCTGCTCCAGCCAGAGGCTGCGCCTGGCCAGAGATCGCCGATCGCGTTCCCCCGGCGGGCCTCTCGCCCCGGCCGTGCTGGAGAGGCACGACCTGAGGGCGCGCGGTCCCCCGAAGCGTCACGGTACACCTCTGCCGGGCCAGATGCAACACACGCCCGGGGTAGCTATCGCGAAGCAGCGCGCCCGCGGGGCAACCCCGCACGTCAGCCGCTGCCCGGGGAGCGCGCGCAGGCAGGGACCGGGTCATCGCTCCCGGCCAGCTCGGACTCCGCTTTCGGCCCGATGGCGGGGGCCGGGGTGTCGACCAGCAGCCGGGCGAGCCACTGCCAGCGCGGCCGGAACGGCCCCCACGAGACACGGGATGCGCGGGAGCTAGCGGCGACGAGCTGCCAGCCGCGCCAGAGCCCACCCCTGGCGGCGCTGCCAAGGGCGAGCGCGACCAGGAACGCCGCCAGAAGTGGGGCGCCGAGCAGCCCGGCGGGTGTCCCGTTCAGTGGCTGGGAGGAGGGCACCGCCCCGACCGGCCCGGGCTGCACCGTGGGTGCGGGCTCCGGGGGCGACGCCAGCGCGCCGGCGATCGGGATCGCTGATATCGGGGTAGCGGGCGGGCTGGATGGCGCGGCACGCGTCGCCGCCTCCTGGCGCGCAGCCTGGCGCTCGAACGCCTTGTCCAGCAGCGCCGGTGGTGGCCCGGGGACGGTCTCGACGGTGGGGACGGCCGTCGGCTCGACTGTCGGCAGCGGGGTGGGCGACGGTGTGGGTGGCGCGCTGAAGTGCAGCTCCTTGCCAACGGAGCCGATTGCTACCGCAGCGCGTGGGATGCTGCTCGCCGCCCAGGCTAGCTCCAGGTTCTCCGGGCTGATAAGCAGCCCGTAGCCAGTATCCGTCGTGCTGTACGCGGCATCGTTGTAGATGAAGTCGCCCTTGTACAGCCCGCCGATGACGATGTAGTGGTCCGTGTCCGACAGCGAGGTACCGTGGCCGGGCAGGTCGCGGTACTTGACCAGCGTTACCACCGGCTGGCCGCGCAGCAGGTGCTCGCGTACCAGGTCCACCGTCCAGGCCCGGTAGCCGTGCTCGTCGTACAGATCCAGCGGCACCAGCCCGACGACCCTGGCCAGGGTAGACAGGGCGTCCAGGCTGGTGCCGTCGTCGGGGTTGTAGTCCTGGCTGAGGTAGTTCACATACGCGCGAATGTCGGCCGGCGAGACATCTAGCCCGTAGGCGGCGAAGACCATCGCCAGCGAGGCCGGGCCGCAGTTGACCAGCGCGTAGGTGCTGGTGTCGATCTGTGTCTTGAAGGGGATGCCCAGCCAGAGCGTGTCCTCGTTCTGGAAGGTCTGCAATGCCTTCAGTTCCCCGCGGGGGGCGAAGCGGGCCGGGTTGAACGCCGCGGCGTCGGCCTCGGTCAGCGGCAGTGCCGCCTCCGCCGCGGCGTCCGAGTTGAGCACCCCGTCGCCGGGAGCCGGGCTGGCAGCGGTGTCCGGGGGCGCTTCCGGCGATAGGGTCGGCTCCTCCGGCGTCGGCGAAGGCTCTGGCGTCGGCGTGTCGGTCGCCGCGGGCGGCGCGGTCGGCGTCGGGGTGATGGTCGCGGTCACGGCCGCGGCCGGTTGCTGCGCGGCGGTGGGCGACGGCTTCGAGCGCGCCGTGGGCGTCGCAGTCGGGGTGGACGTTGGGCTGGCCTTCGCGGTCGCCTTAGGAGTGGCAGTGGGCGTGGCCGTGGGCGAAGCGGTGGGCGTCGGCGTGTTCGGGACGGTGCGCAGCGCGAAGGACGGCCCGCGGACCTGCGGGCCGCGTTGAGCCTGCTCGCGCGGGCGCGGCACGTTCGTCAGCCCCGCCGGCTGCTGCTCCAGCTCGTAGCCCGCGGGAGCATCCACGGTTACGGTATAGCTGCCGGCGGACACACCATCGAATCGGTACGTCCCGTGGTCGTCGGTCTCGACCGTGCGTTTGACGACCTTGTCGACGACCAGATGAACGTCCACCCCCGGCAGGCCGCGCTCCTGTGGCTGGCGGACAAGATCCCCGTTCTGATCGACGAACACCTCGCCGCTCACGGTTGCGCCGCCCATGGCCAGGGCCGGTGGCGCCAGCGATGCCAGTAGCCACACGGTCAGCAGGAGCGCCAGCGCGCCGCGTATCCCGCTGCCGCTGCCCGTGGCAATGAGCGCAAGCGAACTCCATGGCTGAGCTCGCCGACCGAGCCACACTCCTCTACTCGCCCGCCGTATTGGGGAGGCGCAGACGGGTAGATGGCACAGGGGCGCGGGGAGCAGACGAGCCATGGCGAGGGCGTATTCCAGCCCAACCCGTCGTAGCGGGCTGTCGAGGGATGTAGGGGTGGGTGCATTGTACGCCCCGAGCCAGGGCAGATGTACACCCTTTCCGCTGAAAGGCGCTCGCTGTAACTGAATTGGAACGCCCTGGCCTGGCGGCGCTGCCCGTCGGCAGACTACTCCAGCAGCTTCACGCCTGGAACGGCGAGCGCGACCCCGCCCACCCAGAGCAGCACGATGGCGCTTCCCAGCGCGACCGCCAGCGGCACTCCCAGCGCGTCCCCGAGCGACCCGAGCACCAGCGTGCCCAGCGGCATGAGGCCCATCACGATCAGCGCGTACAGCGAGATCACCCGGCCGCGCAACCCGGGCGGGGCAGTGAGCTGCAGCATGGTGTTCGTCGTGGAGAGGTAGAAGGTGCTGGCGAACCCGGCCAGGCCCGACAGCAGCGCTGAGAGCAGCATCCAGCGCGAGACGGCGAAGGCCAGCAGCGCCAGTGCGAACAGCCCCGCCATTGCCAGCAACACGAGCCCGCGCCGGCGGAAGGAGCCGAGGTAGGCGACCAGCAGCGAGGCGCCAAAGGCGCCCACGCCCGACGCCGCCATCAGCAGCCCCAGGCTGGAGGCGTCGCCGCCCAGCACGTCGCGAGCAAACGCCGGCATGAGCTGGGTGTACGGCCGGCACAGCAGGCTGACCACCGCCACGGTCAGCACCAGCGCCAGAACCGTCGTCGTCCGCCGCACGTAGCGCAGCCCTTCGAGCAGCGGCCCGAACATCCCGGCGCCAACCCCGGCGCCGCCCGAGCGCGGAGTGCGCATCAGCCACACGCCCAGGATCACCGCCAGGAAGGAGATGGAGTTGAGCAGGTAGGCCGCCCCGATCCCCAGCCAGTCGATCGCCAGTGCCCCCAGCGCTGGGCCGATGATCCCGGCCCCGTTGAAGGCGGCCGAGTTCAGCCCGATGGCGTTGACCACCTGCTCCTTCGGAACCAGCTCGGGCATCAACGATTGCCGGGCCGGCACTTCGAACGAGGCCGCGGCCGCGGCCAGCAGCGCCAGCGCCAGCACGTGCCACACCGTCGCCACCCCGGTGGCGGTAAGCAGGCCGAGCAGCCCGGCGAACACCAGCGAGGCAGTGTTGGCCGCCAGCATCACCTGCCGGCGGTCCACCCGGTCTGCCAGCACCCCACCCAGCAGCGAGAAGACGAACACCGGCAGCGCCCGGGCCAGGCCGAGCAGCCCCAGGTAGAACGGAGAGCTGGTGAGCAGGTAGACGTGCCAGCCGAGCGCGATGAGCTGCATCCAGGAGCCGACGTTGGAGATGACCAGCCCGATCCAGAGCAGCCGGTAGTCGCGCACCTGTAGCGCGCCGAACATCCGGGTCCCGGCGCCAGCTCCCGCCCGGCTCGACCCCGCCCGCGTGGCCACGGCAATCGCCCTCCCGCGCTGGTTCGGCTGCCCCGTATGATGCCGGCCGGCCCGAACGGCGTCGAGTGCCGACCGCCGGCCGGCAGCCGCCGGCGCGTTCCCCGGGCCGCGGCTAGACGCTCCGGTCGCCTCCCTGGAGTGCAGCCGACCACGCCCGGTAGCCCCGAGCGTCAGATGAAGACGGGGTGTTGTTGCTCGGCCACAGCGATGGGCCGCCGAGGTTTGGCGAATTCACCAATGGACCAGGCCGCTGGAGGTGGGGACAATCAAACAAAACGACAGGCCCCGCGCCGCGGGGAGATAACGCCCTGTTCGCTGCCGAGGCTCACGTGGCCAGCACGGTCGCTCAGCCCGCCCCGCCCGCGCCGTTCGTTGCGGCGCCGCGCCCAACAGTCCCGCGCCTGCCGGCTTGGGCGCTGTTCCGCCTGGGGCGGCTGCTGGAGCCGAGCCGCCTCTGGTATCGCATCGCCCTCTGGCTCCAGGTGCACCCTGCTGCCTACCACGCCTTCACCCGGGCTGAGACGGCGGTCAAGGCTCGCCTCTTCGGCTGTCGCATGTGCGGGCAGTGCGCCCTGCCCAGCACCGCCTATGCCTGCCCGATGACCTGTCCGAAGCAGTTGCGCAACGGACCATGCGGCGGCGTCTCCCCCGATGGCCGCTGCGAGGTGTACCCCGAGCTCCGCTGTGTCTGGGTGGTAGCGTACGAGCGCGCCAGCCAGGAGGGGCGAGTTGCCGACCTGCGCCGGCTCCAGCGGCCGATCGACCAGCGCCGCTGGGGCGAGAGCGCCTGGGTGAACTACTGGCTCGGCCGCGACGAGGCGCTCTGGACCTCGGACGACGGCCTGCTGGAGCTGCCGGTGCTCCGCGTCGACCCCGCCGGGGCCCGGCGGGTCGACGCCGCGTGAGCGTCTCGGACGGCCTCCGCCCCGCCTCCGCGCCACTGAGCCGCCTGCACCAGGCGCTCCTTCAGGGGCGCTTCGTCGTCACCGCCGAGATCGGACCGCCGCGCGGGGCCACCGTGGAGCCGATCCGCCGCAAGGCGCGGCGGCTGCGGGACTGGGTGGACGCCGTGAACGTCACCGACAATCAGAGCGCGGTCGTCCGGCTGGCGAGCTGGGCTGGCAGCCTCGCCTGTCTCCAGGAAGGCGTCGAGCCGATCATGCAGCTCCAGTGCCGCGACCGCAACCGGATCGCCCTGCAGTCCGACCTGCTCGGCGCCGCGGCGCTCGGCATCCCCAACGTGCTGCTGCTCACCGGCGACCACCAGCGCTTCGGCGACCACCCGGACGCCAGGGGTGTCTTCGACCTGGACTCGATTCAGCTCATCTGGACGGCTCGGACGCTGCGCGACCAGCGCCAGCTCCTCTCCGGCCGGCCGCTGCAGCCACCGCCCGCCTGGCTGATCGGGGCGGTGGAGAACCCCTGCGCCGCCCCGCAGCGCTACCGGGCCGAGCGGCTCGGCAAGAAGGTTGCCGCCGGGGCGCAGTTTGTCCAGACCCAGGTCGTCTTCGACCTGGGCATCTTCCGCCAGTGGCTGGCCGACGTGCGCGACCTGGGGCTCGACCGCCGCTGCGCGATTCTGGCCGGGATCGGCCCGATCAGGTCGCTGCGGGCGTTGGAGTTCATGCGGAGCGAGGTGCCCGGGCTGTACGTGCCCGAGGAGGTCGCTCGCCGGCTGCGCGGGGTGCCGGAGGAGCGGGTAGCCGCCGAGGGGCTGGCGCTCTGCGCGGAGATTATCCAGCAGGTGCGGGCGATGCCGGGCGTTGCCGGCGTCCACGTCATGGCGTTCGGCTGGGAGGATGCTGTCCCCGAGCTCCTCGAGCGAGCCGGGCTGGGCCGCCGGCCGGCCGCGTCGGAGGTGGGCGGATGCTGATCGAGGTGCGCGCCACGGAGCGGCTGCGGGGGCCGAAGGCGCTCGACCTCACCCCGGTGCTCGCCGCCGTCGTCCAGGCGGTGAAGGACGGAGCGGTCGATCCGGCTCGGCTGCGCGTCGTCTGCGACTGGGTGCAGTACCGCGAGAACTTCCGCGAGCCGGTGCTGCTGCGTCCGATCATCCCCTCCGCGTTCGACGCCGCCCGGGCGACGCGCAACGGGAGCGCGGACGATCCCGCCGCCTACGAGCTGGCGCTCGACCTGCGCCGGAGCGGGGCAATCGACCTCCCCCAGGCGCTGGGGCGGGCCCTGTGCCCCGATCATAGCCTCGGGCGGGTGTACCTGGAGCCGTGGACACGCGGGTCGGTGAGCTGCATCTGGAAGTTCAACGCGCTGTTCTGGAAGGCGCTCCCCCTCTGGGAGCAGGGGGTCGGGCGGAGCTACGAGCAGGCGCTCCCCGGCGGGGAGAGTGACGCCCGCAACCTCGCCGCTGCCCGGGAGCTGATCCTGGAGCTGTTCGCCATCTGGGATGACCTGGCGGCCCGGCGGGCGCTGCCGGACGAGCTGTACGTACTGGAGCTGGGGGTGGGCAACGGCGGCCAGGCGCGCGCCTGGCTGGATGAGTTCCGGCGGCTCGACCGCGAGCTGGGGCGCGACTACTACCGCCGGCTGCACTACCTGATGGGCGACTACTCCCCCACGGTGCTGGAGCGCGCCCGTGAGCACGTCCGCGACCACCTGGAGCGGCTGAGCTGCCTGGTGCTCGACGCCACCCGCCCGAGCGAGACGCTCGGCTTCCTGCGCGGCAAAGCGTTCCTGGTGTACATCTCCAACGTCTACGACAACCTGCCCACCGACGAGGTGGTCCGCATCGGCGGCCACCTGTATCAGGTGCAGGTGCGCGCCTACCTGCCCGAAGCCGCCGCGCGTGACCTGGCCGAACCGCTCGGCCGTGCCCCGCAGGACCTCTCGGCGCTGGCTGCCCGCCTGCTCCGGCTCGGACCGGAGCTGCTGGCCGACGCGCTGCCGGACTGCTTCCCCACCTCTCTCGCCGCGGTCGCCTTCTGGCGCCAGGTGTGGCAAGCGCTGCGGCTGGAGGAGCGCTACGTCCCGCTGGAGGAGCTCGACGCCTACGAGGTCGCCCCCGGCATCGGTGGGGAGCTGCTGCGCCCGATCGTGGAAACGAACGGCGATCTGCGGATGCACGTCGGCAACGGCGCCGCCGCCAGCTTCGCCGACACGCTGCCGCTGCTGCACCCGCTGGGCGTCCTCCGCTGCCACGACCTGTTCGTCACCGACGTCCAGCAGTACGCCAGCGGCTTTCGCGGCCCGGGCAAGTACGACGGCTCGGTGGTCAACTGGGTCAACGGCCCGCTCCTGGCGGCGATTGCCGGCCGGCGCGGCTACAGCATCGGCTTCACCCCCTTCGCGCACCGCCCCGGCTCCCACATCACTACCCTCACTGCCCAGGTACGCGAGTGATGGACTGGCCGCTGTTCCCCACCTCGGTCGTCGGCTCCTACTCCGTGCCAGAATGGCTGGAGCGGCTGAAGACCGACTACTACCAGCGCCGCATCAGCAGCGCCTACCTGCAGCAGATCCACGAGGTGGCGATCAAGGCCGCGCTCAAGGATCAGGAGCGCGCCGGAGTGGACATCGTCTCTGATGGCGAGCTGCGGCGCGACAACGACGTCGACTACTTCCTGGTGCGCATCCCCGGGGTGGAGATTCCGCACCTGGCCAAGACCTTCTACTACGACTATTACGACGCCGTCGTCCGCCACCCCATCCCCGGCGATAGTCCGTCGCTGGGGCTGGTCGAGGACTTCCTGTTTACCCGCGAGTATACCGACCGCCCGATCAAGTTCTCCTTCACCGGGCCGCTGTCGCTCGCCAAGCGGGTGCGCAACGAGGCCTACGTGGACGAGGCGGACCTGGTATTGGCGTTCGCTCGGGTGCTCAACCGCGAGGCGCGGCTGCTGGCTGCCGCCGGCGCGGACGTCCTCCAGATCGACGAGCCGTTCCTGGCCGGCTACCCGCACCAGGCGGAGCTGGCGGTGCGGGCGATCAACACCGTGGTGGAGGGTGTGCCAGCCCACTGGGCTGTCCATATCTGCTACGGCAACCGCTACGCCCGCCCCATCTGGGAGGGCCACTACGACTTCCTGTTCCCCGCCTTCCTGGAGGCACGGGTCGACCAGCTCGTCCTGGAGTTCGCCCGCAAGGGCTACGACGACCTGGAGCTGTTCCGGCGCTGGTCCCCGCCGTTCCGGCTTGGCCTGGGCGTGGTGGACGTCAAGAGCCGGGAGCTGGAAACGCCCGAGCTGATCGCCAGCCGAGTCCGCCGCGCCTTGCAGGTGCTGCCACCGGAGCGGATCATCCTGAACCCCGACTGCGGCCTGCGCCACCTGCCGCCGGATGTCGCCCGGTCGAAGCTGCGGGCGATGAGCCAGGGCGCGGCCCTGGCCCGCCAGGAGATCACCGGTCGGGCGGCGTAGCGGCCAGCACCCTGCGGCGAGGAGGCGCGCCGCGGGGCGGTGACCCGCTGGCCAGCGCAGGGCTGCCGAAGCGCGGTGTTTGCCGCGACGATCGCCCGTCACCAGCAGGAGATGAGCACCTCGACACCTCCGTTGCCGCGGCCTGGGGAAATCCTGCCCGGGACAACGGCTCGAGCGCAATGACGGGCTCGCTGGCCCACAGCAGGAGCGGTGGCGGCTGGCGCTTGCCCGCCGCGGGCCTGTGGCGTAGACTGCGCGGACGCGGGCAGGTGGGCGGCTGGGCAGGCCGCCGCCCGTGGTTTCCTGCGTCCCAGCTCGACACTGGCAGCATTGCCGCGCGCCCAGCGGCGTCTGCTGCCACGGCCCTGGAGGGGGGGAGGATGAGCGGCTCAGCCAAAGCGCAGCTCCTACCTCTGACCGGGCTGCGCTTTGTGGCTGCGTGGCTGGTTGTGGTCTACCACTTCGGGCAGCCGCTGGCGGCCCACCAGCCGGCCTGGCTACTCAGCATCGTCCAGCATGGTTACGTCGGCGTCGGGCTGTTCTTCGTCCTGTCCGGGTTCATCCTGACCTACATCTACACGGGCGCCGGCCCCACCGCGGAGCTCAGCCGGGCGCGCTTCTGGACCGCTCGCCTGGCGCGGGTCTACCCACTGTACCTGGTCTCGCTGGCGGCGGCGGCCCCGCCCGTCGTCGCCAGGGGGCTAGTGGGCGGTGCGTCGGCGTCGACCACGCCCGGCAGTCTCCTATCGGGGCTCCCCGTCCTGCTCATGGTGCAGGCCTGGCACCCGGCGACCGCAACCGCCTGGAACATCCCTGCCTGGTCGCTGTCAGTCGAAGCCTGCTTCTACGCGCTGTTTCCCTTCCTGATCCGCCCGCTGCTGCGGCTCCGCCCGCGCCAGCTCGCAGGCGTGGCGCTGGCCGCCTGGGGCGCCGGGCTCGTTGCCCCGCTGGCGTACCTGCTGCTGGAGCCCGACGGCGTTCACGTCACCGGCCCGCTGTCGGTCGCGGAGGAGGGCTTCTGGCTCGCGGCGGTCAAGTACCACCCGCTGCTGCACCTGCACGAGTTCGTGCTCGGCATCGCCGCCGGCCGCGTCTTCCTGAGCGCCCGCCTCCGCGCACCCGTTGGGCATGCCAGACCACGGCCCGCGGGCGCGGTGGTGGCGACGGCGCTGGTCGCGCTGGCGATCCTGCTCATCCTGGCCAGCGGGAGCGCGCTCCCGTACCTGCTGCTGCACAACGGACTGCTGGCGCCGCTGTTCGCCGCGCTGATCTACGGCCTGGCCGCCAGCCGCACCGGCCTGGCGGCGGCGCTGTCCGGCGCCTGGCTGGTGCGGCTGGGCGAGGCCAGCTACGCGGTCTACCTGCTGCAAGCGCCGCTGATGACCTACGCCCGGGTGGTGGTGGGAGTGGTGAGCGGCCGAGGGCTGGCGCGTGATGCGCACCTGCTCAGCGGAGATGTGGGCTTCCTGGCCGCCTACGGGGTGGGGCTGATTGCGCTGGCGCTGCTGCTGCAGCGATACGTCGAAGCACCCGCGCGGAACTGGCTGCGCCGTGCCCTGGCGGGGTCCCCAGGCGACCGGTCGCCTGGGGTGCCCCTGGCGGGCGAGCGGGGCAAGTCCGCCTGACCTGAGAACGCCCGGGCGGCTCAGGCGCCACGGCGCTGCTGGCCGCTGGCGAGACGGTGCCGGCGGGAGCGGCTCCCAGGGCGAGCGGCTCAGGCGCCGAGGTTGTTCTGAACGACGTTGTGGCTGCCGACGAGCAGGAGCCCGGCGACGGCGTTGCCGCGCAGGTCGTTGTCCGCGATCAGCGTGTAGTCGGCCTGCTCGCTCAGGTGAATGCCGTACTGCTGGGTCTTGCGCGGCTGGTCGTCGGTGCAGAGGTTGCCCGACACCTGGTTGCCGGTCGGCGCCGGGCTGCTTCCCTCGATCCGGATGCCGTCCTGTGAGGTGCCTGACTGGACCTGGCCGTTGTTTGTGCAGGTGTTCCCGCCCACTGTGCAGTTGGCCGACTGGTTCAGCGCGATCCCGTAGCCGGCATTGCGGCTGGCGGTGTTACTGAGGAACGCGCAGCCGGCGGCGTTCAGCGCGTACACGCCGGCCTGGTTCCCGACCAGGGTGTTGTTGGTGAAGGTACAGCCGCTCGCCCGCTCGACGTAGAGGCCCCGGTTGCCGTTGTTCCGACAGGTGTTGCCGGCCACGGTGCTGTTCCGTACCGGGAGATCGGTCTGTCCCTTCTGGACGGCGATGCCGTCGGAGCGGTTGTTCTGGCAGGTGTTGCCGAGCACGCTTACCTGGAGGCAGCCCTCCTCCACGGTGATTCCCTGGTCGTTCCCCTCACACAGGTTGCCCTGGACAGTGATGTGGTGGACCGTCCCGTCGCCACTGTAGCCGGCGTCCACGATAATGCCGTCCAGCCCGTTGTCGCGGCAGATATTGGTGCGAATGCGGACATCGTGCGAGGAGGTCCCGGCCAGGGCGACGCAGGCGATGCCAATGCCATTGCAGCGCTCCGCGGTGCAGGACTCCACGGCCACCCCTGCCGCCGTCGCCAGGCCGATCCCATGGGCGATCCCGTTCCGCACCCAGACGCCCTGAATGCGGCTGTTGGAGAGGCGACGCATCCGAATCAGCGTTTGCAGGTCCAGGTCGGGCAGCGCCGTCTGCCGCTGCTTGTTCCCCTCGACAACGAAGCTCGCCAGCAGCACGCCGGCGTTCCCCCGGTCCTCGTCGGCGTTGCGGAGCACGTGAGTGTTGAGCTGGTCGGCGGCGGAGAGCACGGTGGCGCTGCCAGCGCCGACGAGCTGGACGTTGCTCGGGACGCGCAGCGTCGCCCCGATCAGGAAGGTTCCCGGGGCGAGCGCCACCCGCCCCCCGCCGGCCGCCGCCGCGGCGTCGAGCGCTGCCTGGATCGCCGGCGCGTCGTTGCTCCGGCCGTCGCCGACCGCCCCGTAGCTGGCGGCGGGGAACGTCCGGGGTGCCATAAGCGGGGCCTCCAGCGGCATGACCGCCGCGAGCGGCAGATCCGCCGCCGGGTCGCCGGCGCTGGCGCGCGCCAGGGAGGCAGTGGCAGGCGCCAGGAGCGAGCCGAGCGTCGCGCTCAGCGCCGTGGCGAGCAAGCGGCGCCGCGTCACGCGCCGAGCCAGATCCTCCCGCTGCTCCATCGGCCCTGGCCCTCCCTGCCCGCGGCCGAGTCCCCGGGTGGGACTCGGCCGCTCGCTCCAAGCGTTGGGCAGCGCTGCCCCGCGCTCGAGCGGCTGGATAGCCAGAGGCGCAGATTCGGGACCGCTATCGGGCCAGCGGGGAACGAAAGGGCAGTGGCCAGGCGCGGAGCGAGCGCCCCGGCTTGCCGGCCGGGGCGCGGGCTGGCACTATGCGGCGGATAATCGACCTGCCCTCGACGGGCAATCAGCCCGCACGGGCAGAGGCGAGGACGGTGAGCGCTGGACGCGCGCATCGGGGCAGCGATGCCGCCCGCGCCGGGCGGGCGCGGCCTGAAACGTGGCGGGAGGCGGCGGGCGGGCGCCGACCGCACCGCCCGCCGTTGTCCGTCCTGATCGCCTCGGGAGGCTGCATGTCCAGGATCACGGTGCTCGTCGTCGCCAGCGTCCTGCTGCTGGCGCTCGCGCTGCCGGCGGCGCTGGCCCTCCTCTCCGGTCGTGGCCCGTCCCCGGAGCACATGCCCCGGCCGCTCGCGGCTGCCACGCTGGCAGCGCCGAGCGGCAACGATCCGGAGGGGTGGCGGCTCAAGACGCACCGGGGGACGATCGCCGGCTTTGCCGATCGGGTCAGCGCCAGCAACGGCGAATCCATCGCCCTGTTCGTCACCACGCCTGCCCCCTTCTTTTCGGTGCAGGTGTTCCGCCTCGGCTGGTACGACAACGGCGCCCGGGCGGCGGAGCTGGTAACCACCCAGCAGTTTCCGGGGCGGGTCCAGCCGGCGCCGCTGGTCGACCAGTCGCTGGGGCTTGTCTCCGCGGCGAACTGGTCGACTAGCGGGGTGCTCGCGGTCGATGGCTGGCGCAGCGGGCTGTACCTGCTCAAGCTGACCGCGAGCGACGGCGACCAGAGCTACATCCCGCTGGTAGTGCGCGACGAGCTGCCCCACGACCTCCTATTCGAACACGCCGCAACGACGGACCAGGCCTATAACAACTGGGGTGGCAAGAGCCTGTACGAGTACAACAGCTCCCCCCAGCCCACGCTGGCCGGAACACGCGCGGTGAAGGTGTCATTCGACCGCCCGTATGATGGCGACGGCTCCGGCCAGAACCTGCTCCGCTGGGAGCTGAACATGGTGCGCTGGCTGGAAGCCAGCGGCTTCGACGTGGGCTACGTGTCTGACCTCGACCTGCACCGAGAGCCCGCCCTTGACGCCCGGGCGCGCGCCATTGTGCAGGCCGGGCACAACGAATACTGGTCGAAGGAGATGCGCGACCACCTGGAGGCGGCCCGGGCGCGCGGCACCGGCCTGGGCTTCTTCACCGGCGATACCGGCGCCTGGGCGATCCGCTTCGAGCCCTCGCGGCTCGGCCGGGACCGCGTCCTGGTCTGCTACAAGTCGGTGGACCTGGACCCGCTCGCGGCGACCGACCCGCCGCGCGTGACGACGAGGTGGGCGGAGCCGCCGCTGAACCGGCCCACCCAGGCGCTGCTCGGCCTCGGCTCCAACGCGGCGGTCAAGCGAAGCGCCGACTGGGAGGTCGTCGGCGCCAGCGACAATCCAGAGGTGTTCGCGGGCACCGGATTGCGCGATGGCGACGTCGTCCCGAACCTGGTCGGTTATGAGTACGACAGCCTCTGGGCGCCGGGGGCGGAGCAGGAGCCACCGCCTGGAGCGCGGCTGCTCGGGCGCGCTCGGGTCGAGCCCACCCGTCCGCTGACCGGGATGCTGCACTTCCGCGTCGGGCGCTTCTTCGCCCCGGAGGCCCAGCCGCGCGCTGACCGGCTGGCAACCTGGCTGCGCCCGGGTCAGCCCGGGACGTTCGGGGTTCGGCTCGTCTCCTCCGCGGGCCACCGCCTGCTCGAGTACGCCCCCGGCGGCACGGCGCTGCGCGGGTGGCGAGGCGACGTTGAGTACGCCGTGGTCCCGCTGGACGCCGATCCCGACCGCGTTGCCTGGGTGGCGGTTGAGCGCGACCTGCGCCGCGACTACGCCGCAGCGTTCGGCGCCCCAGCACCGCCGGAGCTGCGGGTGGTAGGACTGGAGGTGCGGGGCAGTCTGGCGCTGGCGCCGGTGCGCCTGGCCGACCCGGATGGGGGGGTGACGACGGTCGAGCCCGGCGACGCGCGCTCCGGCGGCGCCGGGTGGCAGCTCCTTGAAGGGAAGGGCGTGCTCGAGGTACTCCCAGTCGGCCCAGGGGGCCAGTTGGCGCTGGCGACCACGGACCAGCAGCCCGGCTACGAGGCCCATACTGTCCTGATCCGCGCCCCCGGCGCGGGCCCTGTCGTGGCGGTCGGCTCCATTCAGTGGAGCTGGGCGCTGGACGAGATCGGCCAGCACGTCGACGAGCAGGGGCATCCGACAGCAGTGGACCCGCGCATCCAGGCCCTCACCCGCAACCTGCTGCGGCTACTCCTGGGCTAGTACCGCCCTGCGTCGCGACGGTACCTCCAGCCCGCCACTCCGGGACCAGTGGCCAGGCGTCGGGCGGTTCCGGGAGCCTCCCCCCGTGCTACAGTGGCCTCGCTCTCCAGGGTCGGCTGGCTCCAACCAGAGCCGAGCGGGCAGAGCGGAGCCGCCGGAGCGCGGCCTCGCACCGAGGCCAGCCGCGGGTGGCGAACGTGCGGAGAACGATGTCCCGGCGTGGGATCCTGGCCCTTGTCTGCGCGCTGATCGCGCTGTTGGCGACCGTGGCGAGCGTCGCTGCAGCCGGCGAGCACGGCGCGAAGTCCGCGCCAGCGTACGCCGGCAGGTCGGCATCATCCTCCCCCGCCAGGGCCGCGCCGAGCGCATCGGACGGAAAGCAGCGGCCTGGCGCGAGCAAAGCATCGGGCGGAAAGCAACGGCCTGACACCAGCAAAGCGCCGGCCGGGAACGACCGCAAGGGGCCGGCCGCGGACCAGGCGCCGGGAGCGAAGACCGACCACCCGGCGGCCGGGACGCAGCCCGCGCCGTCCCAGCCCAGCAGCGCCCCGGAGCGCCCGGGCACCCCAGGCGACCGGTCGCCTGGGGTGCCCCGCCCGCCCGAGCGGCCAGGCGACCTTGGGCCGGCGCCCGCCTCGGAGCCTGCCCCTGCCGCCCGCCCTGCTACGGACACGCCGGCAAAGAGCGATCATGCCACTGACGAACGCCCTGCTCCCGCCCCCGGGGTATCCGAGCCCCGGGCGCCCGCCGCGGAGGACCCGGCTCCGATGCCCCGCAGCGCCCAGCCAGCCCGTTCCTGGGCGCCCCAGCAGCCCACCCAGCCGGCCGCAAGCGATGACCAGCCGGGGCGCGGGCCGTCCGAGGCGCACAAGCACAGCCCTGCGCCGCCTGCCCCGGCACCGCGCTCGCGGGTGACGCGGCCATCCGCACGGCCGTCGAGCGGCCCGTGGCCGCGCTCTGGCGACCAGCCGGGCGCGCCATCGGATCCACCGGGTGGCCGGGCGAGCCAGCCGCAAGCACCCAGCAGCGGCCTGTACCGCGCCCTCTGGCCGGTCCTGTCTCCCGAGTCCACCCTGCCGACGCGCCCTCTGGCGGGGTCCCCAGGCGACGGGTCGCCTGGGGTGCCTCTGGCCCCGCGGCCGGCCGCGCCCGCGCCCTCTCCGAGCGCGGCGAATCCCACGCCAACGTGGGCTTCCGGTGCAGCGACCGCGCCCGCCCGCGCCAGCCATGATCGGAGTGAGCGGCAGCAGGCGCCGGCTCCTCTGGCGCAGCGCCCAGCGCGGGCGCCCCGGGCGGCTGCCTGGCACCAGCCCGCGCCTGGGCCCCTGCCCCGCCACGCCGTTCGGGATTCGGGATTCGGCATTCGAATCCCCCATTCCGAACCCCGACCCCCGAATGCCGTGGCGCCGTCCGCCAGGCGCGCGCTTGCTCCGCCCAGACGCCCGCATTGGGCCTCGCTGCCCGCCGCGCCCGTCTTCCCAGCCGTGATGGCTAGCCCACCGATAGCTGGCCCACCGGACCAGGCCGACAGTGACGCCGGTTCGCCTCTGGCGGTCGCTCTCCCGCTCTCGGCCGCGCCGGCGCCGGCGCGGCCGCTCAGCCCGCCCGCGCCGCCTCTACCCGTACCCGGCGCCAGCCCGGTGGAGCCGCTGGGCAGCTCGGAGCTGCCCGGTGGGAGCTTCGGGGGCGGCTCGGCGAGCGCTGGATCGTTCGACGCGCCGTCGGCGGCGCTCTCCCTGTGGGGATGGCTGCTGCTCGTCGGCTGGCGGCGCCTGTGGGGCTCGCCGCTGCTTTGCCCCTCCAGCCTCGCCTTCGCGCCTGCCACCCCTCCTGGCTGACGGTCGTCCCGAGACCACCCGGTCTCGTCCCCACCGGAGCGTGGCGTCCCACGCTCCCAACGCGAGACGACCTGCTCTCCGCGCGGCGTCTCGCCCGTCCGGGGCGACGCCCACGGAGCACCAACCAGGAGAAGAGTGATCATGGCGCACGCACTGCGCGCGGTTCGTGATGCTCTGCGCCTCCCAGGGTAAGGGAGGGGAGCATCCATGCAAACCATTGTCACCGTCCAGGAGACGGCGGCTAGCCAGTCCTTCCAGCCAGGCCGCCCGGCCTGGGTAGGCAACCTGCTGCTGGACGACACGCTGGAGCGGCTCGAGCGCGTGGTGGGGGCAACGATGCGTTGTCCTCGCTGCCGCCGGGCCGGTCTGGAGACACGGCCGATGTATCGGCCCAGCTCGCCAGACTACCGCGTCGTCGGGGTGTGTCCCGGCTGCGGGTTCACCGCCGAGATCTGACCGCCTCCCGCTGCTCACCGTGGCAGCGGAGCGGCCCGGCGCAGTGGGGCGCGGGGTGCGGGGCTTCGGCTCCGCGCCTCGCGCCTGCCCGGCGGCAGCGCTCCGGGCGCGATCGCGCCGCGCTCAGCGCTCCAGCACCAGGCGGTGGTACCGTTTCTTGCCGGCGCGCAGCAGCGCGGCGCCGTCCTTGAAATCCGCCAGGGTGAGCCGAACGTCGGCCCGCTCGACCCGGGCGCCGTTGAGGTAGGCACCGCCCTGGGCGATCAAATCGCGGGCGGCGCGGTTGGACGCGGCCAGGCCGGTCTGCACGAGCGCGTCGACGATGCTCAGCCCCTGGGCGAGCTGCGCCTCGGCGACCACTGTCGTCGGCATCGCTGTCGCCTGCGCGACGAGCCGTGCCTCGCCCTTAATCGTCGCTTCGGCCTCGATCGTCGCCGAGGTCTTACCGCCGAACAGCGCCCGCGAGGTTGCCTGCGCGGCAGCCGCCGCCTGGACGCCGTGGGCCAGCCGGGTCGCCTCGAACGCGAGCACCTCCTTGGCCTGGCGCAGATCAGCGCCCCGCAGCCGTCCGAGCGCGCGCACCTCGTCCAGCGGCAGGAACGTGAACAGCGCCAGAAAGCGCTCCACGTCGGCGTCCTCGGTGTTCACCCAGAACTGGTAGTACTCGTAGGGGCTGGTACGGTCCGCGTCCAGCCAGACCGCCCCGGCCTCGGTCTTGCCCATCTTTTCGCCGGAAGCGGTCATCAGCAGCGGGGTGACGAGCGCGAACGCCCGCCCTCCGGCCGCGCGCCGGATCAGCTCGGTGCCGGTCAGGATGTTGAACCACTGATCCTTGCCGCCGACCTGCAGGATGCAGTCGTAGGCGCGATACAGGTGCAAAAAGTCGTACGCCTGCAGCAGGGCGTAGCTGAACTCGATCAGGCTCAGCCCCTCGCCCTCCAGCCGCTGGCGGTAGGTCTCGTGCTGCAGGAGCTGGTTGACGGTGAAGTGGCGGCCGATCTCGCGCAGGAAGCTGATGTAGCGAAGCTGAAGCAGCCAGGCGGCGTTGTCGAGCTGGAGCGCTCGGCGGTCCGAGAAGTCCAGGAAGCGCTGGAACTGGGTCTTCAGGCAGGCCAGGTTGGTGCGGATCTCCTCTTCCGACAGCAGCGGCCGCTGGCTGGTCTTGCCGGAGGGATCGCCGATCATACCGGTGCCGCCGCCCATCACCGCGATCGGGCGATGGCCGGCCCGCTGGAAGTGCGCCAGGAGCATCACCTGGAGCAGGTTGCCAACGGTGAGGCTCCGATTGGACGGATCGAAGCCGCAGTAGAGGGTGATCGGCGCTCGGAGCGCCTCGTGCAGCCCCTCTTCATCGGAAATCAGGGCAACAAACCCGCGCTCTTTCAATTCATCCAGCAGATCCGTCATCCAGTCCGCTCCGTGCTACACGCCTGCGCGGCGCTGCCGCTGCTCACAGTATCGCAAGAGGCGCCCCGCTGGCGCAGCGTACACCACGTGACGGGTCGCGCGGGAGCCCCACAGCCTGCACCTCTCCCGGAGTGCGTGAAACGTTTTGCGCGCCGGCGAGACGAGACAGACAATGGCGCGGGGAGACGCGTCGGCCCGCGCGACCAGGAGGGAAACGTGCGTACCAGACTCTGCGATCTGTTCGGCATCGAGTATCCGATCATTCAGGCCGGGATGGGCCCCTTCACCGCAGCGGACCTCGTCGTCGCAGTCTCCCGGGCTGGCGGGCTGGGCAGCCTTGGCGGCGCGAGCCGGCCCACGGCCGACCTGCGCGAGCAAGTGGCTCGGATTCGTGCCGCAACCGACCGTCCCTTCGCGGTGAACTTCCTTGTCAGCGACATGAACGAGGAGAGCTTCGCGGCGGCGCTGGACGCCCGGGTGCCGATTCTCTCGCTGGCGCTGGGCGACCCGGGTGAGTACGTGAAGCGGGCGCACGACGCGGGCGCGCTGGTGATGCACCAGGTGCACACCGTTGCGCAGGCCGCACAGGCAGCGGAGCGCGGGGTAGACGTGATCATCGCCCAGGGCGAGGAGGCGGGCGGCTTCGGGCAGTACGTCGCGGCGCTGCCGCTCATCCCGCAAGTGGTGGACGCGGTCCGGCCGCTGCCCGTCGTCGCGGCGGGCGGCATCGCCGACGGGCGCGGAGTAGCGGCCGCGCTCGTGCTTGGCGCGGTCGGGGTGAACGTCGGCACCCGCTTTCTCGCCTCGGTCGAAGCCCCGATCGGCGACGGCTGGAAGCAGGCGATTATCGCCGCGCGGTCAGAGGACGTCGTGAAGGTGGACGTCGCGAACGACATCCTGCCTGGACCAGGGACGCGTGGATACGGCGCGGTGCCGCGCGCGGTCCGCACCCCCTTTAGCGACTGGTGGGCGGAGCGGCGCACGGAGGCGGCGGAGCGGTCGGCGGAGCTGCGGGACGAGGTGTTCGCCGCGCTGCGCAGTGGCCGCTTCCACGAGTATCTGCCGTTTGCCGGCCAGAGCGCGGGGCTGATCCACGACGTGCTGCCCGCGGGGCAGATCGTTCGTCTCCTGGTCGAGCAGGCGGAGGCGGCGCTCCATGAGGCGGCGTCGGCCGCCTCGCGCTGACGAGCGCCCGGCTCAGTCGAGCCGCTCGCCGAGCGCGACCAGTGCCTCGGCCTGGTAGAGCGCGTCGACCGGCCAGAACGGGTACGGCCGTGGCCGGCGGGCGCCGGAGGCGGCCATCGGGCGGCAGCTCAAGATCACCCGCCGCCAGCGGTCGGGCACCGCGGCGCGGCCGTGACGCGCGCCGAGCAGCGCCCCGGCGATGGCGGCGTTGGTGTCCGTGTCGCCGCCGAGCGAGATCGTTCTCACAATCCCCTCCTCCAGGGATGGGGCGTGCAGGAGCTGGTGGAAGGCGGTGCGCAGCGCGTGCAGCACCCAGCCCTGGGTGCTGCCATCCACTGGCGGCTGGCGCTTCGGCGGCTCAGCCGCCGCGCGGAGCGCCTCGGCGACCGTGGGCTCACCGTGTGCCTCCGCCCAATCGAGCGCGGCGCGGTACACCTGCTCGGTCGTCCCGCCACGCAGCGCCTGCGCGACGGCGATGCAGAACGCCGCGACGGAGTCCTGGCAAACCGGGTGCGGGTGGGTGAGCTGGCTGTCCTGCCGGGCGTGCTCCACCAGCCGCTCCACCGGCAGTCGGTGGCCCCAGATCGGCAGCGGGGCGATCCGCATCAACGAGCCGTTGGCCTGGCTGCTCCGACTCGCCGCCGCCCGCGCCGCTTCGGCCGCGCTTGCCCCAGGCCGGATCGCCGCGAGCGCCTGGCCGATGGTGCCGCCGACGTCGAACGGGTCCGAGCGGTACCAGTAGGCGTAGGCGCTGGCCGCCGCTTCGGGATCGTAGCCGCCCGCCTGCAGGATGCTGTGCAGCAGCATCAGCGCTAGCTCCGAATCGTCGGTCGGCTGCCCGGCCAGCGTTCCAAAGGGCCCGCCGCCGGTCAGCTCGCGCACGCCCTCCGGGAACTGGGCCCGGATCTCCGCCGCGCGGCGGAACTCCACCTGGCTCCCGAGCGCATCGCCCGCGAACTGGCCCAGCAGGCAGCCCTGCGCTCGGGCCAGCACCGCCGAGTCGCGCGCCGCCTGCCCGGGGCGCGGTCGGACCGGGCGATACGGGCAGTCGTAGGAGAGGCGCTCCAGCACTCCAGTCCAGTCGCGCTGCCAGAGCACCCGCACGACGGCCGGGTCGCCGCCGAAGCAGTGGCCGCCGAAGGCCCGGCTCTTGCCCTCGCGGGTATACCAGACCGGCCGGCCGTCGCCCCCGAGCAGCTCGCCTCCCACCGCCCGCAGCAGCGCATGGCCGGCGCCGTAATCCCAGTCGCCCGGGCCGCTGATCGTCACCGCGGCGCGGCCCTCGCCAGCCGCGACCAGTGCGAGCCGGTAGGCGATGCTCGGCACCGCCAGAAAGCGGGCCGGCGCCGCGCAGCGCGCGTTCGCGGCCGGGTTGCGATCCGCCGCTTCAGAGACCAGGACGAAGTCGTCCGCGCCCAGCGGCCGCTCCTCGGCGCGCCGCTCGATCGCGACCCCGTTGCGGGTCAGCGGCTCGCCTTCCGCCCAGGCGAACAGGTCGCCCCGGTCGTCGGGCGCGGCGTACGCGTATAGCACCCCGAGCACCGGCAGGCCGTCGCGCAGCAGCCCGATCGAGGTCGCCGGGCCGCGGAAGCCGCGCAGGTAGGCCCGGGTGCCATCGTTCGGATCCACCAGCCAGACGTGTCCCTCCTGGTCACGCGGAGGCAAGGGTGGCTCTGTCTCTTCGCCCCGATAGCCCCAGGTGGGGAATGCCGCGGTCAGCCGGGGGCGGATGTCCTCTGCCTCCACCTCGGCGTCGATGTCCGCGTGGTCGTGCCCATCGCCGCGTGGCCCACCCGGCCGGTGGAACTCCGCCCGCAGCCGCGCCCCCGCTGCCCGGGCCGCCTCGATCGCGAGCCGCAACGCCTCGGCGTAGCGGCCGGGCTGGTCCGGCGTCGGCCAGCGCCCCGTGTCCGGCCTCACCACGCGCTCCTCATCGGCCGAGTCTGTCGAATCGTCTGCATTCGCCCCTCCGCGCTCGGCATGGTAGTCTCCGGCCGGAGCGAGCGACAAGCGCCAGGGAGCGCGAACGGCGCGCGCCGACGGGGTACCATGGCAACAGGGACTGTGCCCGCCGCCGACATGGGAAGGAGAGACGAGATGGACCTGTCAAGCCTGCTGGCTGATCTGGAGGCGCTGCGCGACGAGATGATCCGCACCCGGCGCGATCTGCACCAGCACCCCGAGCTCGGCTTCCAGGAGCGGCGCACCGCCGGAATCATTGCCGCACGGCTGAGCGCGGCCGGGCTGGAGGTGCGAACCGGGGTGGCGCACACCGGCGTGCTTGGCGTGTTGCGCGGCGGGCAGCCGGGGCCAGGGCTGCTGCTGCGGGCCGACATGGACGCGCTGCCAGTCCAGGAGGAGAACGACCTGCCGTTTCGCTCCCAGACGCCGGGGGTGATGCACGCCTGTGGCCACGACACCCATGTTGCGGTTGCGCTGGCGGTCGCGCAGACGCTCGCCCGGCACCGCGACGCCCTGCCAGGTACGATCACCTTCGCCTTCCAGCCGGCCGAGGAGATCATCTCCGGAGCCCGGCCGATGATCGAGCAGGGGGCGCTCGACAATCCGCCGGTCCAGGCCACCCTCGCCTTCCACGTGACTACCGAGCTGCCAGTTGGCCAGGTCTCTGCCCGGGCCGGGGCGATCATGGCGAGCGCGGATCGGTTCGAGATCGTCGTCCGCGGCACGGGCGGCCACGGCGCCTATCCCCACCGCTCGGTCGACCCGATCCTGGTCGGGTCCGAGATCGTGGTCGCGCTCCAGTTGCTTGTGTCGCGGGAGGTAAACCCGATCGACCCCGCGGTGGTCACTATCGGGATGTTCCATGCCGGCACCGCATTCAACATCATCCCGCCCGAGGCGCGGCTGGCCGGAACGCTGCGGACGCTCGACCAGGAGCTCCGGGCGCGGCTCCAGCAGCGCATTGGCGAGCTGGCATCGGGCATTGCCGCCTCGCTGCGCGCCCAGGCCGAGGTGGCGTTCGACGTCGGCTGCCCGCCGGTAGTGAACGACCCGGCGATGGCGGCGCTGGTGCGCCGGGCGGCGTTGGCGGTAGTAGGCGAAGCGGGCACGGTGGAGCGGGAGCCCCAGATGGGCGCGGACGACATGGCGCTGTTTCTGGAGGCGCGGCCGGGCTGCTACTTCTTCGTCGGCGGAGCCAACCCGCCCTACGTCCCGAGCGGGCCGCACCACAGCCCGCAGTTCGGGGTGGACGAGGCGAGCCTGCCCATCGCCGCTGAGGTGCTTCTCAGGGCGGCGGTGGAGCACCAGGAGCGCGGCGGCGCCAAGCGGACAGGCTGAAAGGGCACCCCAGCGGGTCCCTCGGCCCGCTGGGACCCCTGAAATCGAAAGGCCCGTGGGGTGGGCGCCCACCTCACGGGCCTGGGAGAGGGCCAGGCGGACGACTAGCCGCCCGAGAAGGGGCAATGATGCCCCACAGTCTCCGTGGTCAGCGCTCTGGCGCGCTCCGGCGAGGTCATCTGGCTCGTCGTCTTGCTGGGAGCGGCGCTGTCCAGCGAGACGCGGGTCGTCCCAGTCGTCGCCGGGGGCACGGGCGCCTCGGTCTGGCCGACGTCGGTGGCAGATGGCGCGGCCACTGGCTGCTGCTCGGTGAATGGGCTGGGCGCGGGCACGCTCACCTGCGGCGCGGCGCCGAAGAAGTGCAATCGAACCCCGCCCGGCAGCGTCGCCCCGCTCGTCTTCAGGACACCCGGCGCGCAGCCGGCAGCCACGAGCACCGCCGCGGCTCCGACAGCCACGAGCAACCAGCTTCGGCGAATCCGTCTCATGTCTCCCTCTCCGGGCAACACGACATCGCGGCACGCGGGTCCGCGTAGCTCCACTATACGCCCCTCCCTCCCGGCTGTCTATAGGGACGAGAAGAATGAAGCAGAGTCTGTTCCGTGTCGGCATTCGGGACTCGGGATTCGAATCCCCAATTCCGAACCTCGAGTCCCGAAATCGAGGTACGTCCCGGGGGGCATTGACGGGAGCCGAGCCCGCTGCTAGAGTGGGCAGTGAAGGGGGTAGGCGGCGAGGCTGGGCGTCGCCTGACGCCGGATGGGATCCCGTGGCAACACGGAGTGGCGAGGTAAAATCGGTCGCGATTGTGTAGCCCCTACCCCCCTTCAAGACTCACCCATGCAAGCAGGACGCATGTGATCGCGTTCTGTTTGCGTTTCTCCGGTTCTCCGAGGGGCGCGGGAGCCGCCAGCCCGCGGCTTAGCTGGCCTGGTCCAGCAGCGTGAGCAGCTCGGGGAAGCGCTGGATGATCGGCACCGGATCGCCCGCTGGCGGGACCTCCTGTCGGAACTCGTGTGTCAGCACCGGGCGCATCCCGAGCGCGCGCGAGCCGCCCACGTCCTCCTTGAGGCGGTCGCCGACGAACAGGCACTGGCGCGGGTCGAGTTCGAGCGCCTCCAGCACGCTTGCGAAGATGCGCGGATCGGGCTTGCGCACCCCGATCTCGGAGGAGAAGACCGCCACGTCGACCAGCTCGCTCAGGCCGAGCAGGTCCAGGTCATCGCGCATCAGCGGTCCCGGAATCGTCGCGTTGGAGACGATGCCCAGGCGGTAGCCGCGGCGGCGCAGCTCCTCGAGCGTGGCACGGGTGGCATCTTGCAGGAGCAGGTGGCTGGCGTAGGCGGCGTGCTCGCGCCGCAGCAGCTCGTGCACCAGCTCCGGCTCCAGGTGCCAGCCGTGGTGGCGGAGCGCCTCGTCGAAGATGGTGAGCATGTCCAGCTCTTCGATCTCCCCCCGTTCATACGAGGCGATTACGGTGTCCAGCGCCCGCTTCGAGACGCGGAGCAGCAGGTCTTGGGCGACCGGCTGGGTGCCGAGGTTGAGCTGCTCCAGGTAGTCGTGGACCTGCTGGTAGCTCGTCAGCAGGGCTCCGTCTTCGACGTCGTACTGGACCAGCGTGTGGCCGAGGTCCAACAACACTCCTTGCACAGCGCTCATGAGCGGCTGTCCGCCTCCATCGCCTCCATCAGGCGGCGCGCCTCCGCCTCGGCCGCCGCGCGGTCGTCCGGCCTGAGCTGGCCCTCCAGCACTAGGTTCAGCAGGTGCTCCTTGATCGGCTTGATCCAGGGGCCTGGACCGCGGCTGAATAGCGCCATCAGGTCGTGCCCGTCCAGCGGACTCTTGAGCTGCGCCACATCCTCGCGGGCGCGGATCGCCTCCACCCGGGCGCGCAGCTCGTCGACGCGGCGTCGGGCGGCCGCCCGGCGCTCGGCGCTGCGGCTGGTGACATCGGCGTGGGAGAGCACGAGCAGGTCATCCAGCGCGGGCCCCACCTCGCGCATCAGCCGCCGCACCGCGCCGTCGGTCCAGTCCGGCTCATAGGCGTTAGCCCGCAGGTGGAGCTCGACGAGCTGGCAGACGCGCTCGATAATCTCGGTGCTGTAGCGCAGGCGTGCCAGGATCTCGCGCGCCATCTGCGCCCCCTTGCGGTCGTGCCCGAAGAAATGCACTTCGCCGTCGTCCACTGAGCGGGTCCGCGGTTTGGCGATGTCGTGCAGGAGCGCCGCGAGCCGGAGCACGAGCGTGGGCGGGACGTTCTCCAGCACCTGCAGCGTGTGCTCGTAGACGTCCTTATGGCGATACCCCTCCTGGTGCATTCCACGGAGCTCGAGCACCTCGGGGATGATGTGCGCCATCAGCCCCAGGTCGCACAGCAGGCGGATGCCGCTGGCCGGGTGCGGGCTGACCAGAATTTTGCTCAGCTCCACCTGGATCCGCTCCCAGCTGACCGTGGGCAGCAGACCGGCCTGGCGGCGGATGGCGGCGCGGGTAGCTGGCTCGATGCGGAAGCCGTACTGCGCCGCGAAGCGCACCGCGCGCAGGAGCCGTAACGGGTCCTCGGCGAAGCGGCTCTCCGGCTCTCCTACCGCGCGGATCACCCCTGCCTGTAAGTCCTGCTCCCCGCCGAATGGATCAACCACTTCGCCAGTCACCGCGTCGGCGGCCATGGCGTTGATGGTGAAGTCGCGCCGGGACAGGTCGCCCAGCAGACTCTCGCCGAACTCCACCTCTGGCTTGCGCGAGCCGCGGCGGTAGGTCTCGGAGCGGTAGGTGGTGATCTCGACGGTGACGCCCTCGAACACGCCGCCCACCGTCCCGAAGCGCTCCCCGACGTCGAATGTGGCCTCCGCGCCCGCCTGTCGCAGCAGCCGCTTTACCTCCGGGGGGCGCGCCGGAGTGGTGAAGTCGAGGTCGCCGGGCGGCGCGCCGAGCAGGGCGTTGCGCACCGACCCGCCCACCAGGTACAGCGGGTAGCCGCGCCGAGCGAAGAACTGGCCCAGGCGGGCGACGAGCGGGAGCGCGGTGAGGTCGAGCCGGCGGACGGCGGCGAGGTCGGCTTCTGGCATACCTGCCAGAAGTGTACCCAACCCGGTTTCAGGACAGCCGGGCCGACGGAGACGGGGAAGCCCGCCCCGCCGCGCGGGCTACTGCCAGGCGGCGACGCGCTCGGCCATCCGCTGGATGATCTCCGCCACGGGCATCGGGCCCAGGTCGCCCTCGCTCCGCTCGCGCAGGGCAGCACTCTGGGTGGCCGCCTCCTTGTCCCCCACCACGAGCATGTAGGGTACCTTTTGTTCCTGCGCCTCGTGGATCTTGTAGTTCATCCGCTCCCGCCGAGCATCCACCTCGACCCGGAAGCCGGCCTGCTGAAGCTGGCTCGCCACCGACTCCGCGTAGGGCACATGGCGATCGGCGATGGGGATCACCACCGCCTGCACCGGCGCGAGCCAGAGCGGGAAAGCGCCGGCGTAGTGCTCGATCAGGATGGCGATGAACCGCTCGTAGGTCCCGTAGATAGCGCGGTGGATCATCACTGGCCGGTGCGGCTGGCTGTCCTCGCCGATGTACTCCAGCCCGAAGCGCTCCGGGAGATTGAAGTCGAGCTGAATCGTTGTGAGCTGCCAGGCACGGCCGAGCGCGTCGTTGATATCGATGTCGATCTTCGGTCCGTAGAACGCCCCCTCGCCCGGCTTGAGCTCGTAGGGAATGCCGTTCTGCTCCAGGGCCTGGGCCAGCATGGCCTCGGCGTGCTGCCACAGCGCTGGATCGCCCAGCGCCTTGTCCGGCCGGGTGCTCAAGTAGTAGCGGCGCTCGAAGCCGAACAGGTCGTAGAACCAGCGGCCCAGCTCCAGCACGCCGCTGATCTCGCCCAGAATCTGGTCCGGCCGGCAGAAGATGTGCGCGTCGTCCATCGTGAGCTGGCGGACGCGCAGCAGCCCGCTCAGCGTGCCCGACTTCTCGAACCGCAGCAGCCGTCCGATCTCGGCCAGGCGGATCGGCAGGTCGCGGTAGCTGCGGGTGCGCTGGCGGTATACCAGCGTCGACTCGGGGCAGTTCATCGGCTTGAAGGCGTACTCTTCGTCCTCCACCACCGTGCGGAACATGTTGTCCCGGTAGTAGCCCCAGTGGCCCGACTGCTCCCACAGCGCTTTCTTGACCAGCAGCGGGGTGCTGATCTCCTGGTAGCCGCGCCGGTCGTGCTCGGCACGCGACAACTGCTCCAGAACGCGGACCAGGCGCATCCCCTTGGGGTGCCAGAACACCTCGCCCGGAGCGAACTCGCTGAAGCTGAACAGGTCTAGCTCACGGCCGAGCTTGCGGTGGTCGCGCCGGCGCGCCTCTTCGAGCTGCCACAGGTAGTGGTCGAGCTGCTCTTGCTCGTGCCAGGCGGTGCCGTAAATCCGCTGCAGCATCGGCCGCTTCTCATCGCCGCGCCAGTAGGCCCCGGCTACGTTCAGCAGCTTGAATGCGGTGATGTAGCGGGTCGAGGGAACATGTGGCCCCCGGCAGAGGTCGATCCAATCGTCGCCAGTGCGGTAGAGCGAGACCACCTCGTCGTCGATCCCCTCCAGGATCTCGACCTTGTAGTGCTCGCCCAGGTTGCGGAAGAACTCGATCGCCTGCTCGCGCAGCATCTCCTGCCGGACATACGGCTCGTCCTGCTCGATCAGACGGCGCATCTCGGCCTCGATCTGGCCCAGGTCATCAATGGAGAGCGGGCGCGGAACATCCAGGTCGTAGTAGAACCCGTTTTCGATGGTCGGGCCGATGCCCAGCTTCGTGCCCGGCACCAGGCGCTGCACCGCCTTAGCCATCAGGTGCGCGGTGCTGTGGCGGAGCGTATCCAGGTCGGTAGCATGGACGACGGCGTTGTGGCCGGCGACGTGAGACATCCCTTCTCCTCCAACGTGCAAAAGGCCCTCTCGCACTGGGACGAGAGGGCCTTCGTGGTTCCACCCATGTTCCCCGCGCCTATGGCGCGGGCTCTTGTGGCCGCTAACGGGGCCGCCGTTGTCCCCTACTGGCGCTGCGCGTTCGGGGCAAAGCTCGCGGGGGGTTTTCGCCGTCGCCACTGCCGCGGAGCTTGCAGCCAGGGCTCCGCTCTCTGAAGGCCGGGCAGACGACTACTCGTCCCGGTCATCGCCACAGCTATTCGGTGGGCAGGAGAGGACTCGAACCTCCGACCTCCACGATGTCAACGTGGCGCTCTAACCGGCTGAGCTACCTGCCCACGGCTCTCGCATCATATCCGATCCGCCGATTTGCTTCAACTCTGGCGCCGCTCCTGGAGCAGGCCCGGGAGTAGCCGCCAGAGCTCAGGCAAGGGCCCCGACCTCCGCGGTGCAGAAGGCGCAGCGGCGCGCCTTGAGCGGGATCTTGCTCAGACATTCGGGGCACTCGCGCGTCGTTGGCGCCGCGGGCGGCGGCTCGGGCTTCGCCAGCTCCATCAGCCGGTTCATCGGCAGCACCACCAGGTAGTACACTACCACGGCGATCAGTACGAACGCTACGACCGCGTTGATAAAGTCGCCAATCAGGAACCTGCTGCCGTTGATGGTGAAGTAGATGCTCGAAAAATCGGGCGTGCCGCCAATGGCGGCGATGATCGGGGTAATGATGTCCTTTACCAGCGCGGTCACTACCGCGCCAAACGCTGCCCCGACAACGACCGCGACTGCCAGGTCTACCACGTTGCCGCGCAGGAGGAACTTCTTGAACCCGCTCATCTATCCCCTCCAGCCATTCGATACGCCGACTCTACTGCGCTATGTGCGGGCGGTCAATACGTTCCCCCCGGCGGAGCAGGGCCGTTCGTTGCCCTGGGAGCGTGGAGTCCGCGCCGCTGCCAGGCGCCGCCGGCTGGGGCCGGCCAGGGCGCGACGGCTCGGCTCTAGCCCGACAGTTCCAAGCGGCCCCTAGCAGCAGGGGGCTGCGAGAGCTGGCCTTATTCAGCGTCCGTCGTCCCAGCGGCCCAGGGTGGGATGCTGCTGGCGGTGCATACCGAGGCTGTGTCGCTTTTTGCCTCGATCGTAACCTGGCCGCCATAATCTCGCCGCGTTTCCGTAAGGAGCGTGCTCTACACTCCCACGGCATCCGGTCTGTTCCGTTGCCCCCGGCCCCAGGAGGGTCCCTTGGCTACGCGCTCCCCGCGGCTTTGCGCCGCTCGCTGGCTGCTCGTGCTGCTCATCCTGTCCAGTCAGCTCGCCTCCGTGGCCCCGACGCTGGCGCAGCAACAGCCCGAAGGCGACAATCGGCTGTTCGTTGAAACCGGCTTCCGGGTGAGCGACGACGCCTTTTGGGACTACTTCACCCACCGCGGCGGGCTAACCACGTTCGGATATCCGATCTCCCGCGAATTCACCCTGCTCGGCTTCCCGGTCCAGTTCTTCCAACGCGAGGTGCTGCAACGCAAGCCCGATGGCTCGGTGGGAACACTCAACCTGCTCGACCAGGGGCTGATGCCATACACCGAGATCAACGGTTCGGTGTATCCAGCGCCAGATCCACGGATCACGTCGCTCACGCCGCTGCCGGACACGCCTGACTATGGGACGCGCATGCTGGAGTTCATCCGAGCGACCGTGCCAGATCTCTTCGATGGCCAGGACGTCAACTTCTTTCAGACATTCTCCAACACGGTGCGGATGAGCGACGCATTCCCGAACGGTGGGGGCTCGCCGGATCTCCTGCTGCTGATGGACCTCGAGATCTGGGGCGCGCCCACCTCCCAGCCCGCGTACGATCCCAATAACCGGAACTTCATCTACCAGCGCTTTCAGCGCGGAATCATGCACTATGATGCCGGCTGCCGCTGCACCCAGGGCATTCTGCTGGCCGATTACTTCAAATCGCTCATCATCGGCGAGAACCTCCCGCCTGACCTCGCTACCGAGGCGGCGCAGTCGCCGTTCCTGCGGCAGTACGACCCGAGCAAGCCGCTCAGCCTGGCGCGGCCGGCCGAGCTGCCGGGGACGGATCTCACCAACGCCTTTGTGAAAGACACGGAGAGCGCCGCAGCCCTGAGCACTCGCGCGGTGAATCCTGGCCGGGGCGGAGGCGCGGCCGGGGCTGGGGGTGGGGGCAGTAGCACGAGCACTGGCACGGCCCCGGCCGCGGCGCTGGCTCCGGCGAGCACCGGATCCATGCCCGACACTGTCTGGAACGGCGTAGCGCTGGGCCTCGCCACCTCTCCACCGTACCGCCTGGCATCGCCAGAGTACGGCCTGGGAGTCTTCGTCTGGGGCCGGCCCGACGCGGCGACCACGCTGCGGCTCGTCAGTAGCCTGCGCTTCACCTGGCAGAAGTCGCTGATTCGCTGGCGGGACGTCGAGAGCGCTGGCAAGGGCCAGTACGACTGGCAGGCCGCCGATGCCCTGCTGCAAGCGTCCCAGGCG
>JAJPGT010000053.1 GCA_021325655.1 Pseudomonadota bacterium | reverse complement strand
CGGAGCGATTGTCACCAACCCGCCGCCGACGATCGAGCTGGTGCACCTGCCGGACAGCCAGCGCTTCAGCCCCCCACTCATCCCGCTCCAGGGTGGGCCCGCGGGCCGCCACTTCGGAACCAATGTGTACTTACCCGACGGGGTGTACAACGTCACCGTCAACGTCGCCGGCGAGCAGGTCACCCTCAGTGCCATCGCCCTCAGCGCCGCAGCCCCGCCGAGCGCCACGCGCGCGCCGCTGCCCAGCCCGCTCCCGGTGACCGCCACCCCGCGGACGCTCCCACGCAACGGCGAGGCGGACGGCCCGGCAGGGTTGGCGTTCTGGCCGGCCGGGCTCGGCCTCGGGCTGCTCGGGGCCGGACTGCTCTGGCGGCACGCCCGCGGGCGCCCGCGATAAGCGTGCCTGCTTCAGGCCAGATCCGCCGAGCGCCAGATCCTGCGGGCGAACCCGCTGGTGGCGCCGGCCTCGCTACGGCAGGCGGTAGAAGCGCCGGGCGTTGTCGGCCCAGAACTTCCGCTTGGCGGCGTCGGACAGCCCCTCGGTGATCGTCTCCACCGTCTCGTACCAGCGGCGGTAGGGCGCGGCCATCAAGACCACGGACCAGTCGCCCCCGTACATCACCCGGTCCTCGGGGAACACCTCCAGCACGCGCTCGATGTAGGGACGGACATCATCCAGCGTCCAGCGCTTGTGGTCCGCTTCGGTGACAACGCCGCTGATCTTGCAGTAGACGTTGGGCAGGTCGGCCATCTCCTTGATCTGCTGCCACCAGGGATCGCGGACATGGTTCTTGATGTCCGGCTTGCCGATGTGGTCCAGCACGAACAGCGTCTGCGGGCAGCGGCGGATCAGCTCGGTGGTCGGCCCCATCTGTGGGTGGTAGATGCACAGGTCCATGGTGAGCCCGTACTCGGGCAGGATCTGGCAGCCGCGGACGAAGTCGGGGCGCAGGCAGAACTCCGGGTCGGGCTCGAACTGGGTGATCTGGCGGACGCCCTTGATGCGCGGGCTGATCTCGGTCAGCGCCTGGTAGAACGCCCGAGCGCGCTCGCCGTACTCAACGGGCGCCCAGGGGAAGATGCCGGTGATGCGGGGCTCCTCGGTGTTGGCCAGGTCGTCTACCCACTGCGCCTCCAACAGAGCGTAGGGCGGCGCCACCTCTACCTGGGCGAAGACGATCTGGCCGATGTCGATGCCCGCCGTGTGCTCGCGGTACTCCTTGGGGCCATAGGGCCGGTTCAGCAGGTCGTTGCCATCCAGCCAGGGCATGCGGAAGCGCGTCGGATCGTACAGGTGGACGTGGGAATCGACGATCGGGAAGTTCGGCATCCGGGCCTCCTGCGCGGTGTCGGCTGAGCTTCCGATGATAGTCCCCCGCTCCGGCGCTGACCAGAGCGGCCTCAGCGTGCCTCGAGAGCGTCCAGGGCGACGGTGTAGCCACGCGAGCGGGTGTTGTGCTGGTGGACCGGGGCGATAGTGACCTGGTGGGCCCCCAGCGGGAGGTCCTGGAGGACGAACACGCGCTGCTCGAACTGGACAGCCGGGCTGTACAGGTCGACAAGCTGGCCCGCCTGGTCGCCGTCGACCACGATAGACGCCATCCCCATCTCCGGCCCGGTGACCATCAGCACGGCCAGGTCGGTGCCGGTCCAGGTGAAGCTGGCGGAGCTCCCCTCAGGATCATTGGAGAAGGAGATCCCGCCGTGGCTGGCCTGGTTCTGTCGCTGCTGCTTCCACTGCCCGGCGTAGGTGATCTGCTCGGAATCGTCTTCCACCCGGGTATACGGGGCCTTGGAGACCGCGACGCGCCCCCGCAGCCCCGGGTGCAGCGGGCAAGAGTAGCTGTAGCTGCCGGCAAGGGGGAAGGCGCGGGAGAACGACTGGCCCGGCAGCAGCGTGCCAGAATCCCAGGCGCCCTGCTCGGCCACCGTGGCGTAGGCCATGGTGTCGGCGTTGACCCAGGTGACCGTATCGCCAGCCTGAACCGACAGCTCGGGGGGCTGGAACGCACCATTGGCCACCCGGACCGTCAGCGGGGTCATGGCAAGCGAGAACGAGCCGCCCGCCGCCATCGCCGTCACCCCGCGCAGCCCGCGCACCTCCGTTGGGAGCATGTTCGGGATACGGTTCGTCACGCCGCTGCCGAGCTGGCCACTCCGATTGGCCCCCCAGCTCCAGAGTGTGCCGTCCCGCCGCAGGGCCAGGCTGTGCCCAGCCGACACGTACAGGGTATCCAGGAAGCCGCCAGCGCTGATCGCGACGACGTCGCGCAGCCCGCGCACCTGCGCCGGGTAGGGACTGCTGGCGACGGAGCCGTTGCCAAGCTGGCCATAGCTGTTCCAGCCCCAGGCCCACACCGTGCCATCCGCTCGCAGCGCCAGACTGTGCGAGCTGCCTCCCGCAAGGGCCACCACGCTCGCCAGCCCCTGAACCTGCACTGGCAGCGCGCTGGTGGCCGTCGACCCGTCGCCAAGCTGCCCGAAGCGATTGTTCCCCCAGGCCCAGGCGGTGCCGTCGGGCTTCAGCGCCAGAGCATGAGTGGTGCCCGCGGCGATCGCGGTGACACCGCTCAGCCCCTGCACCGGTGCGGGCGTCGGACGCCCCGGGCTCGGGTACGTGTCGAACACGCCCCGGCCGAGCTGGCCGGACTCATTCGCGCCCCAGGCCCACACGGTGCCATCCGCACGTAGCGCCAGACTGAACAGGCTGCCCGCGGCGACCGCGACGACGTCGGCCAGGCCATTCACCCGTAGCGGCGTCGGGCTGTTCCCGCCGTCCGCGCCGATCTGGCCGCAGCAGTTGTTGCCCCAGGCCCACACCGTGCCGTCGTCCCGCAGCGCCAGGCTGTGGCCACCTCCGGCGGCGATGGCGCGGATCCTCGATAGGCCGCGCACCCGCACCGCCGCGCCGCGTGGGCCGCTTCCCCCGCCCAGCTCCCCGTAGCGGTTGTCGCCCCAGGCCCAGACGCTGCCATCTTTCTTCAGCGCCAGGCCAAAGTCGCTGCCGGCCGCGACCGCCACCACGTCGCTCAGCTCACCGGCGCGCAACGGCGTGGGATTGCCGCCATAGGTCGTCGTGACGTTGCCGAGCTGGTCGGCGATGTTCGAGCCCCACGCCCACACCACCCCGGGCGGGAGCTGGCCGCTGGCCCACTGCCGCTCCCCATCAGGCGAGGCGACCAGCGGCGCCAGCGCCGACAGCACGAAGACGACCAGCGTCGCCATCGCGGACAGGGAGCAGGCAAACCACCAGACCGGTCCGGGCATCGGGGTAGACCTCGGCGCAGCGCGGCGGCAGGCAGACGCGCTCGGGCGCCCGAGCGCGCGTCCCTGCACCTAGCGTGCGCCTCCGGCCGCGCGCCTGTCAAACTCTCACAGTCCGCGGGCTCCCGCGGCACTGCCCTACCGGGCGCCAGGGCGCGGGGGCGTCCTCCCCAGACGCAGCAGCGGGGCCGCCTGGGCATCCCGGGCTCCAGCCCCGCTGCTGCGCGCGCGTCCGGTCTACTCCTGGACGTGGTGGTCGAAGCGGTCCAGCGGGCACCAGTAGCCGCTGGACAAGGTGTTCTTGTCGCTCCTGACCGTATAGGTCACGGTGTGGCTGCCCTGGGCCAGCCCGTGCACGAAGGCGACAACCACCTGGTGGCGCACCACAGGGGCGTAGAGATCGACCGTGGTGTAGTAGCGGCCATCCACCGCCACGTCCAGCTTGCCCATCTTCGGCCCGACGGTCGCGATCAGGCGGGTGCCGCGCCCGGGGAAGGTGAAGCTGGCCTGGGCGCCTGGGGTGCTCGCCAGCGCCACGCCGCCACCCGATGCCTGGGCGTCCGTCGCGTGCCGCCAGCCGCGCCCGAACGCGACGTAGGGCTGCTCGGTCTCCTCGGCGCGACCGGTACACGGCGTCTCGATGAACAGCTCCGCCGAGGCGAGGTCTGTGCAGTAGGGGTTGCAGGGCCCGAAGCCCCCCGCAGCCAGCACCCGGCCGTCCAGCAGCAGTGTCGCGGTGTGCAGGTAGCGGGCCTGGTGCAAGCTGCCCGTCGGGCTCCAGGTGCCCATCTGCGGGTCGTACAGCTCCCCCCTGGCGAGGTCGTTGAAGTGGTTGTCTTCGCCCCCCGCAGCCAGGGCCCGCCCATCGGCGAGCAGCGTCGCGGTGTGGTACAAGCGGGCGTCGTGCATGGCGCCCGTCTCGCTCCAGGTGCCTGTCGCGGGATCGTATAGCTCTGCCGAGGCGAGGTAGTTGACCTCGTCGCAGCAGCCCCCGGCGACGAGCACCCGGCCGTCCAGCAGCAGCGTCGCGGTGTGCAGGTAGCGGCGCTGGTGCAAGCTGCCCGTCGGGCTCCAGGTGCCGCTGGCAGGGTTGTACAGCTCCGCCGTGGCGACGGGGTTGGCATCCTCGCCCCCCGCAACGAGCACCCGGCCGTCGGCGAGTAGCGTCGCGGTGTGGTAGTCGCGGATACCATGCAGGCTGCCCGTCTCGGCCCAGGTGCCCGTCTGGGGATCGTACAGCTCTGCCGAGGCGAGGACGGTGAAGGTGCTGCCTTCGCCCCCGGCGACGAGCACCCGCCCGTCGGGCAGTAGCGTCGCGGTGTGGTGCCCGCGGGCGTCGTGCATGGCGCCCGTCTCGCTCCAGGTGCCTGTCGCGGGATCGTACAGCTCCGCTGTGGCGAGGAAGCCGCCGTTGGAGCCCCCGGCGACGAGCACCCGCCCGTCGGCCAGTAGTGTCGCGGTGTGGTAGTAGCGGACGCTATGCAGGCTGCCCGTCTCGGTCCAGGTCCCGCTGGCAGGGTCGTAGAGCTCCGCCGTGGCGAGGAAGCAGCAGCCCCCCGCGACCAGCACCCGCCCGTCGGCCAATAGCGTCGCGGTGTGGTCATCACGGCCCTGGTGCATGCTCCCCGTCAGGTCCCAGTGCCCACCCGGCGGCGCCGCCGCGCCCAGCGCCCCGAGGGGCAGCAGGAGCAGCAGCGCTGGCAGCACAGCGCCCGCCAGTCGCCATCTCCCCGCGCCTGGCCCGCCCAGGCGTACTCTCCCTGGGCTTGCTCCCCACCGTGGTATGTGTCTCCAGCCAGCCATGGCCCCTCCTGTCGCGGCCTGCTCCGCGCGCTGCGGCCACGGCGCGGCCAGCATACACCCGTGGCCCCGCCCGGACATGGGCGAATATCGGCCAAAAAGTGCCAAAACTGCCACGGGGGGTGGGAGGAGGTTCTGGTGGTCCTCCGATCCGTTGAAGACAGCCCGCTGTGCCTCTGGCCGTGGCTGACGGGCGGGGCGGGACGTGCTATCGTGTGCTCAGCATGCCCATTCTGTCCTGGGGAGCGCGACGATGCTTGCCGATCTGACCCAGATTTCTCGCGCCCCGACCACTGCTCAGCGCATGGCGGAGGCGGCGAATCGCTTTCTCGACTGCCTGAGCGACCGGCAGCGAGCCGTCGCCGCGTTTCCCTTCGCCGGCGACGAGCGCTATTTCTGGCACTACACCCCAGTGCCGCGCAACGGGCTGCTGCTCAAGCACATGCGCCCGCCCCAGCGAGAGCGCGCCTTCGCCTTGCTCGACACGGGGCTGGGCCCGCGGGCCCGCCAGGAGGTGCGCCAGATCATCGCGCTGGAGCCGATCCTGGACCTGGCGGAGATCGTGGAGCAGCTTCCCCGGCCCTGGCCGCGCGACGAGGAGATGTACTGGTTCAGTGTGTTCGGCACACCGGGCGGCGCGGACCCCTGGGCCTGGCGGGTCGGCGGGCACCACATCGGGCTGCACTTCACCGTGGTCGACCGCGAGCTGGTCGCCTGCACCCCGCTGTTCCTGGGGGCCAATCCGGCCACGGTGCGCCACGGGCCACACGCGGGCCTGCGCACCCTGGCGGCCGAGGAGGAACTGGCGCGCGAGCTGCTGCGCAGCCTGGACCCGGCCCAGAAGGCGGTGGCGATCGTCGATCCGGTGGCGCCGGACGACATCCTGACCAGGAACTATCGCTACGCCGATCCCGCAGCGCCGCTGCGCGGGCTATCGTTCGCAGCGATGACCGGCGAGCAGCGCGAGCGGCTCGTGCGGTTGATTCGCCATTACGTGGAACGCGCTGCTGAGGAGCTGGCGAGCAACGAGTGGGCCAGGATCGAGCGCGCCGGGCTGGAGCCGATCACCTTCGCCTGGGCCGGACCGGAGGAGCGCGCCTACGGCAACGGCCACTACTACGCGGTGGTTGGCCCGACGTTCGCAATCGAATACGACAACACTCAGAACAACGCCAATCACATCCACACGGTCTGGCGCGACTTCCGCAACGACTGGGGGGAGGATCTACTGGCGGCCCACTACGCCGCGGCGCACCGAGGCTAGCCCGTAGAGCCGCTTGCCCACCCCGCGACCGCCCCCAAGCGGGACAGAGAAAACAGGAGCGGGCCGGCCAACGAGGACCGGCCCGCTCGCGTGAGGCTCGCCGGGGCGCCGTTGGCCCAAGTCAGCGACTGAGCGCAGCGACCGGCGGGGCGGCGGCTACCGCCTGGCGAAGGCACTCCACCACGTAGTCTTGCTGCGCCTCCGCCATCGTCGGGAACAGGGGGATATTCAGTACCCGGGCGCAGACGAAGTCTGCCACCGGATAGCGGGTATCGCCGGGGAAGCTCGCCGCGAAGGCTGGCTGCTTGTAGACCGGGATCGCCCAGGAGGCGCGGGTATCCACCCCCTGCTCCTTGAGCTGGCGCTGCACCTCGTCCCGATTCTCCACCAGGATGGCGTAGGAGAACCAGCCGTGGACCGCGTCCGGCTGGACGTAGGGGAGCCGGATCCGGTCGGCCAGGTCAGCCAGCAGGCGATTGTAGCGCTCGGCGACCCGCACCCGGCCGGCGTGCAGCTCCGGCAGGCGGCGGAGCTGCACCAGCCCGATCGCCGCCTGGATGTCGTTCATCTTGTAGTTGTTGCCCACCAGCGTGTGCAGGTACTTCTGCGTCGGGTCCTCGCCCTGGCTGCGGACGATCCGCGCCCGGCGGGCCACCTCCGCGTCGTTGGTGAACAGCATCCCGCCATCGACAGTGGTGATGAGCTTGGCGGTATGGAAGTCCGTGACTGCCACGTGGCCGAACGCGCCGGCCTGCTGGCCGCGCCAGGAGCCGCCGAGCGACTGGGCGGCGTTCTCGACCACGAACAGGTTGTGCCGCCGGGCGATCTCCATCAGCGCGTCGTAGTCGGCCACCTGGCCGGCGTAGTCCACCGCGACGATCGCCCGGGTGCGGGGGGTGATCCGCCGCTCGACGTCCGCCGGGTCGATGCAGTACGTCCGCGGGTCGATGTCGGCCAGGACGGCGCGGGCGCCCTGGTAGGCGACGGCGAATGCCCCGGCGATGTAGCTCATCGCCGGGAGGATGACCTCGTCGTCCTTGCCCACCCCCAGTGCCTTAAGGGCGGTATCTAGCGCGGCGGTGTCGCTGCTGACCGCGACCGCGTGGGCGACGCCGACGTACTCGGCCAGCCGCTGCTCGAACTGCTTGACGTTTGGACCAGGACCTACCCAGCCGGAGCGCATTGTCTCGACGACCGCGTTGATCTCCTGCTCGTCGAGAACGGGCTCGGCCCAGGGAACCTTCATGGCATCTCCAGTGTGCTGGCGCAGCGCGCGGCGCGCCGGCCGAACTGCACCCACTCTAGCAATGGGGTGTGAGCCATCCGTGTGCAGTCCCGTGGCTGAGTGCCAGCTTCGCCCCGCGAGCCAGTGGCGGGCCGCCAGGGCACCGTGGCTCCGCTCCTTCGCCCTCGCTATCCTAGGACGCGCCCACTGGCGCGGCGCACTTCGCTCAGCGCTGCCGCTTCGGCGGCCAGGGCCAGCGACATGAGGAAGTCGTCGTGGCCATCGCGCTCGGGGACGAAGAAGCTGAGCCGCTGGTAGGCGCCAGGCTCGTATTGGGCGTGGCGGAGCTGGTGCCAGCACTCGCGCCACTCGGCCGAGCCGTCGTCGCGGTAGAGCGTCAGGCGGCCAGCGTTGACCGCGTCCAGCAGCCGGTAGGCAAGGGCGGACTTGGAAGGAGCGGTGAAGACGAACGGCTGGACGATTCGGGGGCCAAGGGCGGCCAGCAGGAAGCTGGCCACGCCAGCGCCGACTCCGGTGGCGTCCACGACGATGCGCTGGCAGTGCCAGCGGTCGCGCAGCAGCCCCAGGAGCTGCTCGTAGACCGCCCGGTGGCCGCGGCCGGTCCAGTAGTAGTGCTCCACCACCCGCAGCCGTGGCTCGCGGACCAGCTCCGCGACTGCGCTCCACTCCACCTCGCAGAGCGTCACCACCGTGCTGTCGCGGCGCGGCTTCAGCGCCCGCAGCGCGGCGTCCTGCGCCGCCTCGTCCTCGCCGGCCAGGTCCACCCCGGCGACGTAGCGTCGGCCGGGAGTGGGCAGGTGCTGGCGTGTGTGGTCCCCCTGGAGCAGGGCGAGCTGCTGAGGGGAGAACAGCCCGGCGGCGCGGTCGAGATCCAGCAGCCGGTACTGGGTGCGGATGGTCGGGTGATCCTCGCCCAGACGGGCGATCTCGGCCTGCACGAACGCGCCATAGGCTGGGTTGTGCCGCGCCGCCTCGGTCCAGGATACCTCGAAGTGGCGGGTGATCCCGTCGCGCGCCTCCAGCTCCCGGTTCAGCCGCTTCTGCCGAGCCAGCAGCGTGTCGGCGCTCCAGGCGGTGCCGTACAGCACAGTGGTGGCATTGGCAACCGCGGCCATCGGCCGGAAATCCCGCTCGTACTTGTCGGGGTTCACGTCCTGCGCTTCGTCGATCTCCAGCAGCAGGTCGGCGGTGGCGCCCACCACCTGGGCGCTCTCGTCGGCAGAGAAGAACAGGGCGCGCGCGTTCCCCAGGCGGATAATCCGGCCCTGTTCGCGTGCCCAGCGGCCGCGGTTGAGCGGGTTGTTCAGGACGCCCTCCAGCCGGCGCATGGAGACCAGCACCTGGGGATTCATGGTGGGCGCCGCCTTGACGAGCTGCCCGCCCTGGCGCTGGGTGCGGTTGAGCAGCAGCGCCTCCAAGTGGGCAGATAGCTCGTTCTTGCCGCTGTTGTGGACGACGACGCCGTTGGCAATGAACCAGCCCTTGCCTGGCACCGCCAGGTCCCACACCTCGCGCTCGCCCGCAGCGGCCAGGCCGCGCACCCGGCTCCAGCCGAGCTGCTCGCCGTCGGAGCCCGGCAGCGGGTCCGCGCCAGCCGGGAGCGCCGGGCCGGGCGCAGCCGCCAGGCGGCGCCGCGGCGGATCACCCGGCTGGCGCGGCCCAGGCGGGCCAGCAGCACCTGCAGGTAGCGGGCGAACGGCTCGTCGCGGACGCGGTCCCCGCCAAGCGCTGGCGTCTGGACCGCTTCGGCGAAGATCGCCGCTAGATCCTCTGGCAGCGTGAACGCTCGCCGGGGGAAGCCGTGGTCCAGATCGCAGCCGCGGAGAAAGGCGCGCAGTGGCCGCTGGCCCGGGGTGCCGCGCTCGACCAGGAACAGCTCCCAGGCGCGACCGCGCTGTCGCCGGCGCGGGGTGAGGCTGGGAAATAGTGCCCGGGCCAGCGCTTCCACCTGGTCGAGCGCGGCCGGGTCGGCCGCGCGCACGATGACACTCTGTGGCGGACGCTCCGGATCGAACGCCGTCGCCAGGCGCCCACCCGCCGCCAGCCAGCCGAGCAGCCGGGCCTGCCCCGCGCCAAACGACTCATCCCGCCGGGCGGCGCCGCTCGGCTCCCCCCGTGCCCATCCACGCAGCACCGCCACCTCGTCGGTAAGCGTCAAGTCAGCCAGTGGCACCCAGCCTCGCCGGGTCCGGACCGGGTGGTTGAGCGTGCCGACCAGGGACAGGCCGTCGCGCAGCTCCAGCCGCAGCACTGGCTGCACCCCGGTGCGCCAGGCGCCCGGATGCTGCCGCAGCCGACAGGCGCCACCATGGCGCTGGAGAATCACGGTATCGCCATCCAGGCACTGGCGGGCCATCATGACGGTGAACGTCAGGCCGCGCCGGTGGCAGACGGAGTCGAGTACCGCCCGGGCAACCTCGGCCTGATACGGGCGCAGTGGCCGGCCGAGCACGCGGGCAGAGAACAGCTCGGGCTCCTGCAGCGCCCGGCGCAGCCCGGCCTCGAGGAAGTCGTGGCGCACGCCGCATCCTCACCTTCGTTTTAGAACAAATGTTCTATACCGGGCTAGCGTTGCGGGCGCTGGGGCCGCGGCTCGGCCAAACCAGCGCCCCGCGCAGCCACGGATGCCCGACTCGGCCCCGCTCCCGCTTCGCGGCGCGGGAAAGGTCGGCCGAGGCCCGCGCCGCCTGTTGCCGGGCGGCGCGGGCGCGGCTAGACTCTGGCCACACCCGTGGCGCGAGGCGCGGGCAGGGAGGCTCGAATGCGGCTGGCGAACAAGGTGGCGTTGGTGACCGGTGGCGGCTCCGGGATCGGCCGGGCGATCTGCCAGCGGTTTGCCCGCGAGGGGGCACAGGTCGTCGCGGCGGACATCGTCGAGGCGCGTGCCCAGGAGACGATGGCGCTGATCCAGCAGGCTGGCGGCAACGCCCGGGCAGTCCGCGCCGACGTCTCCAACTGGGACGAGGTGCAGGCGATGGTCCAGGAGACACTCGCCGCCTATGGGCGAGTGGATATCCTGGTCAACAACGCCGCTATCGGCTCCCAGAACGACATCCTCACCTATGGCCCAGAGTTCTGGGATCACGTCCTGGCAGTCGTGCTGAAAAGCGTCTTCCTCTGCTCCAAGGCCGTTCTGCCGAATATGCTCGAGCGCCGCAGCGGTGTGATCGTCAACATCTCCTCTGTCAACGGGCTGACCGGGCTGGGCGACGAGCCGTACAGTGCCGCCAAAGCTGGGGTGATCAACCTGACCAAGAACCTGGCGATCACCTACGGTCCGCGCGGAGTGCGGGCCAACGCGATCTGCCCGGGCACGGTCCGCACCCCGATCTGGGCGGACCGGGTTGCCCAGGATCCGCACATCTTCGAGAAGCTCGCCGCCTGGTACCCGCTGGGCCGCGTGGCGGAGCCGGAGGACGTGGCCAACGCGGCGCTGTTCCTCGCCTCAGATGAGGCCTCGTTCGTCACCGGCGAGGTGATGCTGGTGGATGGCGGGCTGATGGCGGGCAGCTACAAGATGGCAAAGGAGCTGATGGCCGAATGAACCCCTCGCTGCGCTGTCCCCGCTGCGCCGCTACCTTCCCCCTGGGGCCGCTGGTGTTCGGCTGTCCCGCCTGTGCCGAGCGCGGCGAGCTGAGCTGGCTAGAGACGCAGTACGACCTGGCGAACCTGGATCCCGAGGCCCGCGAGACGCTGCGGCGGGGCGGGCCGACGGGCCGGATCTGGGACTACCGTGCGGTGCTCCCGGTTCAGGACGAGGCGAACATCATCAGCATCGGTGAAGGGGGTACCCCGCTCATCGAGCTGCGCGACGCGCCCGAGCCAGGGGCACCGATCTGGCTCAAGCTCGAGAGCTGCAACCCCACCTCCTCGTTCAAGGACCGGCTCAACTCCGTGGTCGTCTCCACCGCCAGGCAGTTCGGCTACGAGCGCGTGCTGGCGTACACCACCGGCAACCATGGCGTTTCGCTCGCCGCCTACGCCGCCGCGGCCGGGATGCGCTGCCTGATCGTCCACGTCTTTCCGATCGCTCCGCTCGCCCGGCAGCAGCTCGCGCTATACGGGGCGGAGGTGGTGCGTCTGGCGGGCGAGGCGGCGCTGCCGCTGGTCGACACGTTGGTGCGGGAGTTCGGGTTCTACCCCTCGCTGCGCGGTGCGCCGGATCCGGGGCTGGTGCGAGCGACGAACCCGTATCTGACGGAAGGGACGAAGACGATCGCCTTCGAGGTGTATCGCCAGCTTGGTGGGCGGGCGCCGGACGTAATGGCGCATCCGACCGGCGGCGGAGACGGGCTGGCCGGAGCCTGGAAGGGCTTTCGGGAGCTGCGCGCGGCGGGGATCGAGGTGGCGCTGCCGAAGATGCTCGCCTGCGAGTCTGAGGCGGCCGACTCGCTGGCGCGGGCACGACGCCGCGGGCAGGTGCTGGCCGAGCGCGTCCAGCTCGGGTCTTCCATCGCTGCGTCGATCCTAGACTCGCGTGCCAGCGACCACGCGGCGACGGCGGTGCAGGAGTCGGGCGGGGAGGCAGTGGCCGTGAGCGACGCCGAGCTCCGCGCAGCCGGGGCGCTGCTGGCGCGCCACGGGCTGTGCATCGAGCCGGCCTCGTGCGCCAGCCTGGCCGGGCTGCTGCGCGCCCGGCGCGAGGGGCTGCTCAGCCGCGACCTGTCGGCCGTGTGCGTGCTCACCGGCAGTGGCCTGCGCTGGCCTGCCACCTTCCCCCCGCTGCCCGAGGAGCGGTCCGCGGTGAGCACGCTGGCCGAGCTCCGCGCCCAGGTACCGCTCTAGCCATGGCGCGGTTGCTCACCGATCCGTCGCGGCCGGCCGCTATAGTAGCGCCACCAGCGGGAGAAAGGGCATTCGGTGGACGCGAGGGGAACGAGCGCTCGGCGTGGTGCACGCCCTGGCGGAGCAGGTCCAAGGGTGCGCCAGGCATCTCGGGTACGGCTGCCACGCGGCGGGCCGGCACCAGCGATCTCCACAGCGGAGCAGCTTCGGCAGCGCTTCGCCCAGATCTGGGGAGAGATGGGGCGTCACTGGGGCGTCGTCCCCGCGGTGACAGCTACACATGGCTACATCCTTATCGCTGGCCGCCCGGTCAGCGTGCAGGATGTGCGGGCCGCGCTCGGGCTGAGCCACGCCGCGGTGGTCCAGGCGGTCAAGCAGCTCCAGGAGTGGGATCTGATCGTCCCCGGGCCGGAGGCGCCGCGCACCGGGCGGCGCGGGCCGCGGGCACGCACCTGGGTGGCCCGGGGAGATCCCTGGACCTGGTTCCCCAAGGTCATCCGCGAGCGCAAGCGGCGGGAGGGTGACCCGGTGGTCGCCGCGCTCGAAACGTTACTCGCCGAGTCCAGCGGCACTGACGACGAGGTGCGCCAGGTGCATCTATGGCTGAGCGAGTTCCTCGAGTTCGTCCGCCGCTTTCAGCGGCTGGTCACCCTGGTGGCGGAGACCGAGCCGGGCGCGTTCGCCCGCACGGTGGAGCTGCTCAGCGCGCTCCCGGACGAGACGATCCGCCGACTGGTCTGCCTGATCTCAGCGCTGGAGCCCGCCGAGGCGGCCGCGCTCGCCGCCGCGCTCGCCGCCGTCGAGCCGGGCCACGCCCGCCGCATCGCCCGGGCGGTGCGCAGCGCGCTGCGGCTGACGAAGACCTTCCGCCTGCCAACCCCACCCGAGTCGCGCCCCGAACACTCGCCACTGCTGGGCTGAGCCTCACCCGGGCCACTCCAGCAGCCCCTCCTCACGCAGCAGCCGCTCCCGCAGCTCCAGGCGTGCGACATTGAGCGCGGCAAACCGCTCCAGCGCGTCGCGGAGCTGCTCCACCACCTGCCGCAGCTCAAGCAGCGCTTCAACCATCTGTGGCGGCAGCTCGGCGCGGCCAGGCTCCTGCCCGCCAGCGTTACCAGGCTGGCTGTATGACTCCATCGCCTCGCACTCCCCGGGCACCTGCCCTGCGCCAGGGTAGCACGCGGGCGTTGTGCCAGGTGGCGGCTACAGCAGCGCCCGGACGAAGTCGTGCGCCTGCCTGGCGGCGCGGTCCGAGTCGGGCGCCTGGGTAAACTCCATCGCCAGCCAGCCATCGTAGCCGGCGGCGCGCAGGCACTCGATCAGGTCCACCCAGGGTAGATGGCCCCAACCGGGCGCCAGGCGGTTGCTGTCGCCAAGCTGGACGTACGTCATCAGGCCGGAGAGCTGCCCCTTCACCAGCGCTGCCGCGATGCTCTTCTCCTCCAGCGCCTGGTGAAAGAAGTCCGCCTCGAACACGAGTTGCGCTGGCCGGCCGAGCGCGTCGATGAACTGGATCGTCTCGTCGAACGTGTTCAGGAAGTCGGTGTTGAAGCGCATCTGCGGCTCCAGCACCACCCGGTTGCCTCGTCTGGCGGCGTGCTCGACGAGCTGCTCGATCGCCGCCCGGAACCAGGCCCAGCCCTGCTCCCTGGAGGGGGCGGACCTCAGCGTTCCCCGGGCGCGCCCAATAGAGGCATCGACGCCAAAGTCGGCGGCGAAGTCGAGAATCGCCTTGAAGCGCTCCACCGCCCGGCGGCGGACCTCCTCGTCCGGGTGGACCAGGTACAGGCCGTCCTCGGCGCCCACCTGGCCGGTGCTGATCGCGGTGCAGACCAGCCCGGCGTCACGCACCTGTCGCTCCAGCTTCGCCCGGTCGATCCTGGACGGGTCCTTGATCTGGAACTCGATCCCCTCGTAGCCAATCTCCGCGACCCGGGGGAGGATGCGGTCCAGGTCGCCCACCCAGCACAGCGGCATGCTCCGGACTTCGGGGGTGGCCGCCATATAGGCCAGCTTCATAGCCCCAGCACCTCCTTCACTTTCTCCACCGCCAGGGACGGGCTGGACAGCACCGGGACAGGCAGGTTCGACGGAAGCCGTGGCGCAACCCGCGCCATCGACGCCTGCGCCAGAATCACCAGGTCGTTGCGCTCGGCCAGCTTGGCCACCTCGTCCACCAGGATGGCATCGTGGCGCTCGGCCTGGCCGTTGCTCAACGCCTCCCAGGCGTCCTGGCGCAGCACCGCGTCGATCTCCACCGGCTTGCCCAGCCGCTGGCTGGCGCGGGCGAGCATCTCGCGCTGCATCCGCAGTCCGTTGGGGTTCGTCGCCAGCACCCCGAGCCGCTGCCCGGCTCGAACCGCCTGCTCCACCATGACCGCGTCGATCGCCAGCACCGGGACGTCCGACTGCGCCTGCACCTGCTCGACGTAGGGGGAATACACCGTGCAGGAGAGCAGCACCAGCCGCGCCCCTGCCTGCTGCTGCAAGGAGACCAGGGTGGTCATCCGCCGGACCAGCGCTGGCGTAATCCCTCCCAGCCGCTCCATCTCGGCGATGAGCGCCTCGTCCAGCAGGTGCAGTACACGTACCTGGGGCAGGTCGCGGGCGAGCTGCTCGCGGAGCGGCGGGATGGCGGGCTGGACCGCGTGGATCAGGCCGATGGTGGGCTGGTCCGGGACGCCGCTCATGGCTGGAACCTCGGGAGCTGGGCGATGCGCTCCGCGTCGGCCCGGAGCAGCACCGCGTCGTCGGCAACCGCCTCCAGCAGCTCGGCCGGCAGCAGATACTCCGCGTCCGTGTTGGTGCCACGCAGCACCAGCGCCTGGACCCGGCCGCTGGCGCTGTCGTACAGCACCCGGGTGATCTCGCCCACGCGGGTATCGCCGACGAGCGCCGGGGCGTGCGGGCTGATCTGGTGCTCGCCCTCCGGCTTGTTGTACTCGGTCTGGAGCAGCGGGATGTTCGCCCCGCCACCGAGCAGCAGCGCCAGCCGGCCGAGCAGGTCGCTCACCGTGTAGCCAGGGGGTGGCGACCAGCGTTCCCCGCGGCGGGGCGGTCGTTCCTCGACGTACTCGGGGTACGCCTGGAGCTCATCCGCCGTGGCGTTCAGCGTCACCCCACGCTCCGTCGCCTCGACCACCAGCTCGGTCGGGACACGCACCTCCGAGGCGTCGGAGAGCACCTCGTCCACGCCAAGGCCGGCGTCCAGCCGGACGACGATCTCCTCGACCTCGCCCACCTGGTCGACCAGGACACGCGTCAGCGTCCCGACCGGCTCGCCGCGGGTCGTCTGCACCCCGGCGCCAAGCCGCAAGTCCATCTGCACGGTCGGCCTCCGCACCGGAATACTACACGAGGCGAGCCGTGGCCGTTGGCCGGGGCGCTGCGTCCAAGACCCCGAACTGCGCTCGCCTGTGGGTACGGCACGACCGACCAGGCGCGGCGATCCGCGCCTGGTCGGTCGTCTCCCGAGTCGGCCGATCCCTGGCGCCGCGGCTTGCGCGCCCCATTCCGATCTCCAGCGGGTGGGGAGGGGCTACTTGGGCGGGGCGCCCGCCTTGATCCACTCGCGGATGATCTCAACTGCTTGCGGGGGCAGCGCATGCGACCGCTTGGGCATCAGGTCGCCCTCGCCCGGGCCGGGCCGGGTCAGCTTCTGGATCAAGAAGCTGGCGTCGGGATCGCCCGGGACGACGCGAACCTTGCCAGCGGCCTTGGCCACCTTGTTGTCCGCCTGGACGTTGACCAGGTTCTCGTAGGCCTTGCCCGGCTCGAGCACCAGCCCGCCCTTCTCACTGAAGCTGGAGTGGCAGGAGCGCTGGGCACAGCTCGACTTGAACAGCTCGTTTTCCAGACTGGGCAGCGTCGGCTGCAGGTCTGCCACGGCGGCGTTCGCCTCCGCGTCCTCCTGGAGCACCAGCGCGACGTGGCCGACCACCATCCCGAACACCGTGGCCGCGAGCGCGACGTGGACCACCAGCCGGACGGTCTGCACCAACCGTTGCCTCGGCAGCACGCTCTGCAGGACCCGGCCGAGCAGACCGGTGAGCACCGTGACCGCCATGATCGCGAAGGTCCAGGAGGACACGGTTCCAGAAAGCGACGTATTGGGGTCGTCCGGGTAGGTGATGTCGTTCCAGAGGGCGCCCAGCCAGGTGAGCCAGTCGCCCTGATAGGTGAGCAGCGCGTGCAGCGCCGCGACGAAGAGCGCCAGCGCAGCGAGGTAGTTGTGCGCCAGCAGCCACTCGTCCAGCCGAACGCTGGCGAAGATTCGCACCCGCTTGCGAAGCGTGTAGGTGGTGGCGGCCAGCATCAGCGCCACCGCGACGCCGCCCAGGGCGAACACGCCCCAGGCGCCCTGGGCGGGCGACCAGATGCGTGACAGGACGGCGTAGAACGCCAGGCAGATCAGCGCGCCAACCGCTGCGATGACGAGCCAGCGGCGGCGTCGCTCAGCCTGGGCGCGCTGCGCGCGCGTGATCCGACGGGTTCCGGTGTCGATCGCCTGTTCCACTCGGGTCTCCGGGGGGCAAGGGTAGGCGGCGAGCGCGTTCTCCGCGTGAAAGCGCGGCTTCACGGGCGTGACTGCGCAGGACAACCACGCTGCTCGTGCGAGGGAGCGCGCGCTGGAGCCACTTGTCCTGATGCGGCAAGGGTACCGCCGCGCCACCACCCCGGTGGAAGGGTCGAACGCAGTATTTTCCACGCCACGATCACCGGTTCACCACGATGACCAGGTACACTAGCGCACGTGCACAGCCGAGCGCTCGAACAGCCACACCCCACCCGACGAGCGGCCCTGCCGCTCGCCCGCCTTCCGAGCGTGGACGGGATGCTGGTGCTGTTCGCGCTCGCCTGGGCGGCGTTGACCGCATTCACCGCCATCGCCGTGCTGATTCCCTGGATCAGCTTCGCCGCCAAGAATATCGTCTACAAGATGGCGGTAGACTCGTTTGCCACCGTCTTCGCACTGGCGATCTTCTACCTTGGCGTCTGGCGCTTCCTGCTCTGGCGGCGCTACACCGACCTGCTGATAGCGCTGGCGTTCCTGATCTTCGCCGCCACCAGCGGGATCGTCGGGGTCTGGATGCCCGCCCGCTACTATCCCGCCTGGGCCCACGCCCCCTATCCGTTCTACGCCTGGCTGCTCACCCGTCTGGCAGGCGGGCTTCTGCTGGCCGGTGGACTGCTCGTCACCACCCGCCAGGCCCAGCGGGCACGCGCCTGGCGCGAAGCGATCGTGCTGGCGGCAGGAACCCTGGTCGGAACCTGCGCGTTCCTGTACCTACTCGCCCTTGGGCGGCGCCATCTGCCGCAGCTCGTCGGCCCGGAGGGCTGGGCCGTTGTCGACGCCCACCGGGTCGTCAAAGAAGTCCTGCCCGGGCAGGCGCCGCAGCTGCTCATCGCCCAGGCGCTGCTCGGCATCCTGTTCGTTGTCGTCTCCTGGGGATACCTGCTGTACTACTGCCGCGGGCGTGCTCGGCTCTTCGGCTGGCTGGCGATCGGCCTCGGTGTCGCGGCCGCGAGCCAGTTCCATTACGTGGCCTACCCCACTACGTTCAGCCCGCTGGTCAGCACTGGCGACTACCTGCGGCTGGTTTCCTACAGCGTGGTGCTGCTGGGCCTGGTCGACGACTACGTCCGGGTGCAGCGTGCCGAGGCGGCACTCAACCGCGGGCTGGCCGGGCTGTACCGAGTGACCACGCTCTGGATGCCTCACGGCGATCTGTGGTCACTGCTCGCCGGCCTGGCCGAGGCGGTGTGCGACGCCACCGAGGCGCGCACCGCCACGGTGATGTTGCTCCCCGGCGCTGACGAGCCCGGGCCAGGGCCGCGGGCCTGGGCCCCGCGCGACGACACGCTCGGCGAGCGGCTGCTGTCGCTGCCCCCAGCCGGCACGATCGGTGATCGGGCGCTGGCCAGTGGTATCCCCACCCTGGTGCGCCGCCTGGCAGTGTCCGAGCATCCCGAGGCGGAGTTGGGGCTGACCAGTGGCGTCGCCGCGCCACTCAGCGGTGAGCACGGGGCCATCGGCGTCGTTGCCGCCTACCGCGACCAAGGGGCCTTTTCGCACCATGACCTGCGCTTCCTCCAGGTGCTCGCGGCGCAAGCAGCAACATTGGTCCAGAACGCCCGTCTCCAGCAGCAGGTCGCCGAGGCAGCGATCGAACTGGAACGGACACGCCTGTCGCGCGAGGTGCATGATCGGCTCGCCCAGGAGATCGGATCGGTGAACCTCCAGCTCGCCCACCTGCTGGCGCGCGCGCCCGAGGACGAGCGGCTACGGCGACAGCTTCGGGACGCCAAGCGGGCCGCCGAGAGCGCGCTGCTGGAGGCGCGCCAGGTGATCGCCGAGCTCCGTGCCGGCCCCGGCGGGGTGGAGGATCTGGCTGGGGTGCTGGCCGCGTTTGCCGACGAGTTCGGGCAGAACCATGGCCTAGAGGTACAGGTCGAGGTGTCGGAAGACCTCGGGCCGGTCCAGCCGGCGCTCGGGCACGAGCTGCTCCGCATCGCCCAGGAGGCGCTCTACAACGCCTACGAGCACGGCCAGGCGATCCACGTCCATGTGGCGCTCGGCGTGGAGGCGGGCGAGCTGGTGCTGCGGATCCAAGACGACGGGCGGGGGTTCACTCCTCACCAGGTGCGGCGCCGGCCCGGGCGCGGCCGTGGCCTCACCTTTATGCAGGAGCGTGCCCAGCAGCATGGCGGCCGGGTACGGGTCGCCTCGGAGCCTGGCCGCGGGACGTGCGTGGAGGCGCGCATTCCCCGTGTGGAGGCGAGATGAAACGGATTCGCGTGTTGCTGGTGGACGACCACCTGAGCTTCCGCACCAAGCTGCGCGAGGTGCTCTCCGAAACGGACGACATCGAGGTCGTGGGCGAAGCGGGAAGCGCGGAGGAAGGGGTGAAGCTGGCGCTGGCGCTGCGCCCCGACCTGGTGCTCATGGACATCGACATGCCTGGCCAGGGAGGAATCCTGGGCACTGCCGCGATCACCCGCGCGCTGCCCGCCACGCAGGTGGCGATGCTCTCCGTCTCCAGCGCCCACCGCGACCTGTTCGAGGCGCTCGCCGCCGGTGCGGTCGGCTACCTGACCAAGGGCCTCGGCCCCGACGCGCTGGTCCGCTCCGTCCGCGGGCTGCATCAGGGCGAGGTGCTGATCTCCGGACAGATGGCGGCCCGGGCGCTGGCCTACTTCCGCCAGGGCGGAGGGTTCACCACGCTGGACCCCTCCCAGCCCGAAACCTCGCTCACCGCCCGCGAGAACGAGATTCTGCAGTACATCGCCCGGGGGGCGCGCGATCGCGACATCGCCGAGGCGCTAGTGCTGTCCGAGGGCACGGTGAAGAAGCACGTGCAGAACATCCTGCGCAAGCTACAAGCGCGCAACCGAGCTGAAGCGGCCGCCCGCGCCATGCAGCGCCTTCCGGGCTAACAGCGCCCGGGCGGGGCAGCCCGAGCTCCACTCGGTAGTCCGATTCGCTCGCCACAGCACACCCTTAACCAGGCTTTCACCTCGCTTTAAGCCCGGTTGCCGCTCGCCCTCTCCTGGCTGTTCACGCGGCTGTGATACACTCGGGCTGCCAGAGATCCCGCTGGCATGTGGTGGTGGTCGTGGCCCATCCCGCCGCGCGAGGGCGCGCGCCCTCGGATGGTTCGCCCCTTCGAAAACGGACGCTGCGCTCCGCGCTCCTGGCGGCCATCGTACTCACCGGTACCCAGGCGAGCATGCTCTGGGACGAGGCGTGGCACGCCACGCCGGAGATGCGGATTCCCTTCCTCGGACTGCCTCATCCCTGGATTCTGCCCCACTTCGGCATCCTCATCGGCCTGCCGCTGGTCGCGCTGCTGATGGCCACGCTGCTGGAGCCGGCCCGGCGACGGGGCCCGGAGCCGAGTGGGCTGGCCATGGCCACCGTGCTCGGGCGGCGGGGACCGCTGGGAGCGCTGCTGGTGCTCATCGCCCTCGGGCTGTTCGTGCTCGGGCTGGGCATCGACGGCCTGTTCCACTGGCTGCACGGCCCGGACGAGCCGCTGCTGGCTCCCGCCCACCTGGTCGGCTTTGTCGCCAATAGCCTGTTCGCCGTCAGTCTGGTGGCGCTGCTGTACGACCTGGCGGTGACAGCGCCTCCCGCGTCCCTGGAGGCGCGCTGGCTGGCCTGGGGTGGGCTGGTGCTCGCGCTGGTCTGGCTGCTGGGAACCCTGACGATCGTGTTCCCCTTCGAGCCCCGCCTCTGGCCGGCTCACCTGGTGGCCGCCTGGGCCGGGCTGGACGTCGGGATTGGGCTGCTGCTGGCGATTCAGTTGCTCCCCTGGCGGTTTGCGGCGCTGACGGTGCTCGGGCCGTACCTCGTGTTCCGCGCGGCGGTCTACGGGGTGCTGCTAGACAGCGGCTATCGTGGGGCAGCGCGGCCACTGGAGCCACTGCTCCTGGCCGGGCTGGCGGTGGATCTGTGGCTCCTGCTGCCGTGGCACCGCGGCCGCCGCGGCTGGCCCCAGGTGCTGGGCGCCGCGCTGGTCTTCGGCTTGGTCTGGGCCCCCCTCGGCTATGTCTACTTCCTGCCAATCTCGGAGCTCCGCCCCTCACTGCCCAAGGCGTTTCTTGAATCCGGGGCGGCGGCGAGCGTCGCCGCTGCCATCGCCCTGCTGCTCGCCCAGATCGTCCTTCGACTGTGCCGGGGCCGCCTGACTGGCCGGCCACCCGCCGCGGCGCCCGGCCAGGAGTCGGACCCCAACGGGGATCCTGTTCCCACTCCCGCGCCATCTACTCCGCTGTCGACGGTCGCGTTCGACTGATCGCGCCGCCCCCAGCGCGCTGCACACCGTTTCACGTACGTATCGCGGGACGGGCGTATGCTCCCTGGCACACGGCAGTGACGCCGCTGGGCCGCCGCCCGATGCGGCGCCCGCGGCGAGCCGAGGAGAACGCGGGATGGTGACAGACAAGAGCGTAGCCCGGCGGCGGCAGAAGGCCGGGGTGCTACGCAAGGCGGGGCGACGCGCCGGGGTGCTGGGGGAGGTGCTGGGGTTTTTCTGGGCGCGCAAGCTGTGGTGGCTGCTGCCGATGGTGGTGCTGCTGCTGGGGCTGAGCGTGCTGATCGTGGTGGCCCAGGCT
>JAJPGT010000107.1 GCA_021325655.1 Pseudomonadota bacterium | reverse complement strand
TCCTGCACCAGGTCCAGCAGCGGCAGCCCCCGCCCCATGTACTTGCGGGCGACCGAGACCACCAGCCGCAGGTTGCTCTCGGTCAGCCGGCGGCGCGCCTCGTCGCCACGCCGCAGGGTGTCTTCTAGCTGCTTGCGCTCGTCCGCGGTGATCTCCGCCGGGCCGATCAGGATTGCGCGCGCTGCCTCGCCGGCCTCCAGGGCCTTGGCGAGCATGACCTCCTCCTCAGCGGTGAGCAGTGGGACACGCGAGATGTCCCGCAGGTACAGCGCCATCGACGAGTCGGCCAGGTCGTCGCTCTCGTCGCGCTCGGTCTCGATAGGCTCGACCAGCGCCTCCCACCGGGCGGCCAGGTCGGTCTCTGTGTCGGCCTCCGCCGCGCTCTCACCCCAGGGCCGGGTCACGTCCGATATCGCCATGTGTCCTCCGAGCTCAGGCGTCGGGGTCGTTTGCGTCGATCCACTTCCTTAGACGAGAAACCCCTCCGTTTCGTTAGAAATTCCCGTCACGAATTTGCATCACGTTTTTCGGCCGGCGGCGGAGACGGGTGGATGGCGCCGCCTCACGGGAGCAGCCTTGATCCCGGGTGTCAAGTGGCCAGCAGTCTTGCTGCGAGATTCGTACCAGCCCCGGGCGGCCCGTCCCGCGCACCGGCCCGGGCGCGCGAAGCCGCTCAGCGGCGCCGCAGCCAGGGCACTGCGATGCCCAGGCGCGGTGGGACGTGTGTGGTTCGTCTCTCGGACGTTGTTCCGGCCCCCCGCGATGCCCAGGCGCGGTGGGACGTGTGAGGGCCGACTCCACCCCGTGGCTCACGGGGCGGGTGGCACCGGTATCCATCCCCCGGTGCTCGGAGGTTGGCGGCTAGAGCGGGAGCCGCAGGGTAAAGGTGCTGCCCTGGCCCTCCTGGCTTTCCGCGCTCAGGCTGCCGCCGTGCTGCTGCGCGATCTGCCGCGCGGTCGCCAGCCCGATTCCGCTGCCGGCGATGCTCCCGCTCACGTTACTCCCCCGGCGGAACCACTCGAACACGTACGGCAGGTCGGCGGCCGGAATGCCGATCCCTTCGTCCTGGACACGCAGCACCGCGCTGTCGCCATCATGCGAAATGCTGAGCGTGATCCGCCCACCCCGCGGGCTGAACTTGACCGCGTTAGTCAGCAAGTTGTCCACAACCCGCTCCAGCCGTGCCCGGTCCCAGTTGCCGACCAGCTCGGACACGGTCGGAGCGACGACAATTTCATGCTCCGTGGTGGCCGCCTGGCGCTGAGCGGCCACCTGCTGGACGAGCAGAACCAGATCCGTAGGCCGCCGGTTCAGCGCCAGCGGCCGGCCCTCGCGCAGGTGCGCAACGTCTTGCAGGTCATTGAGCTGCGTCTCCAGGCGCTGCGCGGCAGCGTCGATGCTCTGGAGCCGGGCGAGCAGCGCCTCCTGGGCGATTGGCCCGCGGGTGAGCTGGCGTTGAAGCGTTTGTGCCGTGCCGCGGATGACGGCCAGCGGATTCTTGAGATCGTGCGTGACCGCCGCGAGAAACATCTCGCGCTCCTGTTCGAGCGCCTTGCGCTCGGTGATATCGCGGGCGATCGCGGACGCGCCCACGATCACCCCGCTGGCGTCTCGGACCGGCGAGATGGTTACCGACACGTCCAGACGCGTGCCGTCCTTGCAGACGCGGACTGTCTCGTACGATTCGAGGCGCTCGCCCCGCCGGAGCCGGGTCAGGATGGTAGCCAGCTCGTCCGGGCGGTCGGGCGGCACGAGCAGCGCTACTGATCGCCCGATCACCTCAGCGGCGGTGTACCCATACAGCCGCTCGGCTGCCCGGTTCCAGCTCGTGATGATCCCATCCAGCGTCTTGCTGAGGATGGCGTCCTCGGAGGACTCTACGATGGCGGCGAGCTGCGCCCGCTGCGTCGCCAGCTCGGCTGCCAGGCGCTGGCGCTCGGCCTCGTGGGCACCCAGGGAGGCGAGCGCGGTGGCGATCGCCCCGTCCAGCCCGTCGTTGATGAGCAGCTCTGCCGCCAGCACGTCGCTCGTGGGAGTCGCGTCGTCCAGGTGCTTGCGCAGGGTCCACCAGATCTCCTGGCGCAGCAGGCGGAACTCGGTCGCCACCTCGGTCGGCGTCAGCCCCTGGGCAAAGCGAATCGCCGCGTGGCTCTGGGCCGCGGCGAGCACCGCTGGGTCATTGAGGGGCGGGCGAGCGTCGCGGCTGCGCGGCGCGCTCCGCCGCAGCAGGTCCACAATAGCGTCGAACAGGGCGGGGATATGGTCCGCCACCGCCTCGGGTAGCCGCCCCTGATGGAAGGGCTGCTCGGCGGCAGCACGGAGCCAGCGGTCGAGCACCTCCTCCCGCTGCGCCTGGAGGGTGCTGGCGACTGCGCCAAGGTCCGCGCCGCGGGCGAACTGGCCCGCGCGAGCGCTCACGTCGCTGCCGCCGCTGGCCTCCCGGCCACCAGTCGGCTCCGCGCCTGAGCCGACAGGCTGGCCCGTGCTGGATTCAGCGTTCTCCGGGCTGACCGTCACTCGGCTCCCTCCTTACCACTGCCTGTCCCGAAATGATCTCCCCATGTATCTTCTGTTTCTCTCCAACCGTCATGAACGCGGCATTGAATAGAGAGCTTGGTAACGATTTTGCTACGAAGTCTATCCTGCTAGGAACGCAAGAGGTGTACCAGAGGCTCGCAGCCCCGCCTGGCGAGCCTGCTCCCGCGCGGGAGCAGGCAGTGCGAATCGGCGCTCTCGACGCGGCAGGCCGCTAGTCTGGCAGCGGTGGGGCCTGGCCGCGCCCGGGCGGGGCCAGCGCCACCCCGGCGAACCCCTCTGCCCCTGCTCCGCCGGCCGGTTGCGCGCGCCGGAGCAGGGCGCCAGCGAGCGACCGCGCCGCGCATACCAGCGGCAGTGCCGCGACCGGCAGCATCACCAGGTACATTGGCAGCACCTGGCGATAACCGTAGGCGTTCGGGACGAACACGACCATCGCCAGGAAGTGGGTCAGAATGAACCCGTGCAGCGGCAGGGCGAGCGCGCCGCGCGCCCGGCGCTCCAGCGCGATGCCGCCCAGGTACAGGAGATTGAGCGCGACGAGCAGCCAGTGGGTGCTGTCGCGCTTGTTCATTGCTCGGGCGAAGCCGAGCGTATAGACCGCGAGCGGGCGGCTCGCCTCCAGGTACCCGAGCGGGTCCTGGCGCATGAACTCCAGCATCTTCCGCACTCCCGGGTCGAGGTGCAGCGCGCGGTAGAGCGGGTTGTTGTCGCCCTCCTTCAGGTTCACCTTCTTGGTCGGCCGGTGCGCCATCTGCATGGTGACGCCCGCATTGGTGGCGAACAGCACCGGGCGGCCGGAGACGATCGCGTTGCGCAGCGGCACCAGGCTCACCGGGAGAAGCACGCCCAGCAGCAGGAGCGCGCACGCCAGGGCAGCGCGGCGAGCGCCGTCCGGACGGCGGCGGGCCAGCGCAATGGAGAGTACGACGAACGGGAGGGCAGACAGCGCCGTGGCGCGGGTGATCGCGGCCAGGCCGAAGCTGAGCCCGCCCGCGGCCAGGGCACCCCAGGCGCCCGTCTGGCTATATCTCGCCAGGAGCAGGAGCGCAAGCGGCAGGGCGACGACGTAGAAATTCTCCGACAGCAGGTCGTCGGCCATGTCGGTCAGCTCCACGATCCAGAGCAGTTGGAACAGCGCCAGTGTTGCCAGCGCCGCACCGATGCCGAACAGGCGCCGGGCGAGCAGGCAGAGCAGCGCGCCGCTGGCGCCGAGCAGGAAGAACTGGAGCACGAACGGCCCGTAGAGCCCCTCGCCGGCCAGCAGGTGCCAGAGCGCCAGCGCGTAGGGATAGAAGGGCTGGAAGTGGTAGGGGAAGCCCTGGCCGAGGGGATGCCCCAGCGTCATGAGCGGGCCGTTCAGCACGATGTCGCGGGCGAACGTCTCGTAGGCCAGCGGATCTTCGCCGCCCGGAAGAATCACCGTCCGCCCTTCGAGCCCCTGGTAGCGCTGGAACGCGGCGATCAGCCCCAGGGCGAGCCAGAGCACGAGCCCCGGACGCCCCAGCACCGCCAGCCGAGCGGGCCAGGAGCGGGCGGAGGCCAGCCGGGCCACCAGCGCCCGGCCGACGCGGAAGGCGAGCAGGAGCCCGAGCAGCCCGGCCAGGGCCGCCAGCGCGGTCGACGCGGCCGGGGTGAGCGCGAGGGCCTGCAGCCGCCACGCCACCACAGGCGCCGGCAGCAGCGCGGGCGCGGCCACCACCTCGCGCCGGCCGCTGCTATCCCACCAGAGCGCAACCTGGCGCTCGGCCGGCGTTTCCGCCCGGAAGCGCAGGGTCAGCGCGTGCCAGCCCGGCGCCAGCGACACCGCGCCGCGATCCGTCCGATGTCCCGCCGCGCCATTGACCGCGAGGTGTGGCTCGCCGTCGACCGCGAGCTGAGCCACGCCCCCGCTTTCGAGCCAGAAGCGATAGTCGCCCGCGGCCGGCACCTGCACTACGCCGGACCAGACGACGCTGAACGGTAGCGCCGCGCGGTCGTCCTGGCATTCGTTGCCCCTGAGCCGGTTCTTCTCGCCCCGCAGATAACAGTTGTAGCGCTCGCTGTTGTTGAAGAAGTGCAGCGGAAAATCGTCGGGTGTAAACGCCAGCCGCTGATCGAGCCGGGTGGCGTCAACCCAGCCGAACTCGGTGGAGCGCTCCACCGGCCGCTCCTCGCCCAGTTCGCCCCGGTACACCGCGACCGCTCCGGTGCTTGGGACCGTCCAGGCCAGCGCCAGCTTGAGCAGCGCCAGCGCCGCGAGCCCCAGGGCCGCGCCGGCGAGCCAGGGATCGGGGCGTGCCGGCCACCAGACGGCGAGCAGGAGGCAGACCACAAGCGCCGCGGCCAGCTCCAGGCCCGAGAACGGCAGACCGTCCAGCCAGGCTCCGGCCGGGCCCGGCAGCGCGAGCAGGGCCAGTGCGGCGACAAACGCCGCCAGCGCTACCAGGGGCGACTGGAGCAGCGCTACGAGCCGCCTGCGAGCCGGAGGGGGGCAGGGAAGTGCGTGTCTCGTGCTCACTCCGCCAAGGCTCAGGCGCGGGCGCGGCCTGGCCGTCGCCAGATGGTAGCAGCCCGACCGCGTCGCGAGTAGCGGGCACTGGCCAGCTCCGCCCTGCCCGCTCCACCCCGCCGCCAGCCGCAGCCGCGGGCAAGAGGGGAGCGCGGGGATGGCAGGCTGGCCCGGGTGGAGCCGCCGCCAGGCCGGAATCCGCGGCCGGGGCGCGCGTCGATGTGTCACACTGTCCTCGCTCGCCCAGCGAGCGAGCGACGGTTGAGCGGGAGCGTGCGGCCCACGGCGCCGGGCCGTCGCGCGCTGCGAGCGCGTCTCGGTGTTCCATGCCGGGGTCTGGGTGAGCATAGCCGTCCAGGCCGCTTCCCACGGGGTTGGGGGAGACACGTGATCGGGCAGCCAGCGGAGCCAGGGGCAGCGCGGCCGAGCGCCGCCGCGGCGCCAACCACCGGAGCCGCTCCGGGCGGACCCGAACAGCCTGCCCTGCTCCAGCGCCTTGGCTCCCTGCCGATCCCGCTGCGGCATCCACTCCTGCTCGCGGCGCTTGGCGTCGCCTTCGCCAGCGTCTGGCCCTACCGTTCAACGTCCAGCGTCTTCTTTCTCAACGAAGACTTCGCGCTCGGGCACAGCTTCGCGGGCCGCCCCGCGTGGTACTGGCTAACGCTGTTTGCCCGCCCCTGGCTGGACGCCAGCGTGTTCGGCGTCCCGGTGCTTGAGCTCCGCCCGCTCGTCGCGCTCTCCTACCAGCTCGATGCCTGGCTCGGAGCCGGGCAGCCGGCGCTCTCCCACGCGATGACCATCGCCGCGCACCTGCTCTGCGGGCTGCTGGTGCTCGCGATCGCCCATTGGGCCGGCCGGCTGAGCGAGCCGGCGGCGGCGATCAGCGCGATGCTGTTTGCGGTCTTCCCCTCCCAGGCCACCGTCGCCGCCTGGACCGCTGGCCGAATCGAATCGATCACCGCGCTGTGCGCCCTGGCCGCGTTCCTGGCTTTTGCCCTGTGGCGGCAACGTGGCGGCCGCTGGCGCTCCGGGCTCGCCCTGGGACTGTTCCTGCTGGCGCTGCTCAACGACGTCTCGGCAGTGTTCCTGCTGGCGACATTCGTCGCCTACGACTTGCTGCTGAGCCGTGCCCTCCAGCGCCGTTTCCGAGCCACGCTGCTCCAGTATGCCCCGTTCGCCGCGCTCGTCCTGCTGTCCCTCGCGGTCCATTGGGCCGCGCTCGGCCAGCCGCCGTTCAATCTCGCCGCGCTCGCGCAGAGCCTGAGCCTGGCCACAGTGGCAAAGTTCGGCTCGCTGCAGTTCGTGTCGCTGTACATGCTCGTCACGGGGCGGATGTGGTGGGTCGCCTTTCTGCCGGGCTGGCTGCGCTGGCCGGCACATCGCCTGCCGCTGCTGGAGCTGCTCATCCTGGTGATCGCCGCCTTCGCCGCGATCAGGAGCCGGATGGCGCCGGGAGTGCCTGGAATCGGGCCGCGGCTGGTGTTCTTCGGGCTGGCCTGGTGGCTCGCCGCGATCGCCCCATTGCTGGCCGTCAGCGAGTCGCCACGCCGCGTCTATCTCGCCTCGGTTGGACTGGCGATCGCGGTCGGGGTGCTGGTCGACGCCCTGCGGCGATCCCGCTCGTGCTACATCAACCAGGGTGGCATCATCAGTGGCGGCTGGCTGGTTGTGCTCACCGCCATGCTGCTCCCTGCTGTGCTCCAGCCCTGGATCCTGACCGGGCTGCGCTCTCAGGGGATGCTGCGCACACTCCACGAGCAGGTGCGCCGGGTCCCGGACGGGAGCCTGGTCGTCGTCGAGGCGTCGGGCATCTCCCCATTCAATACCGACCTCTGGGTCCGGGCGCTGCCGTTCGCGCTCCAGCCCCCCTTTACAGATACAGACCTCGCCCAGCGTGTCTTCCTGGTCGCCACGCCGGACGTGTGGTGCTGCCCGCGGGATGAGTGGGCCGCTCAGACACGGCAGACGATCCGGGCGTGGGCGCAGCGGCCGGACCAGCCGCCCGTTGAGGTGATGACCTGGCTTCCCGCGGGTCGCCCGCCCCAGGTGCTGTCCAGCGCCAGCGACCCGACGCTGCGGGCGCGGGCGCTGGCCGTCGCCGAGGCCGCAACCCCGGAGGAGATGGCGGACCGGCTTGCGCAGCTCGCCGGGCTGCCGGGACGCAGACTGTTCCCGCCTGTCGGGCCCCAGTGGTGACCGCGCCCAGCCCGAGCCGGGGCCACCCTCCCCGGGCAGCGCGTGCTATGGTATCCCCTCGTGCACCAGTCCGAACGCTGGTCTCGCTCGCCCGGCGCCGCGGCGACACCCGAACGCTGCGGCGTCCGCCCGAGCCGCCAGCGGCGCGGTGCCGGCTGGATTCCTGGAATGAGCGCGCGTCCACGCCCGTCCGTCTCCGGATCACCACAGCGCGAGACGCCGATCCGGCGCCAGTACGAGGCGCTCCGGGCGCAGCATCCCGACTGCCTGCTGCTGTTCCAGCTCGGCGATTTCTACGAGAGCTTCGAAGAGGATGCGAAGGTGGTATCCCGCGTGTGCGGGATCACCTTGACTTCACGCGAGTTCGGCAAGGGCGACCGGGTTGCCCTGGCCGGCGTCCCGCTGGGCCGGCTGGAGCATTACCTGGCCCGCCTGATCGAGGCTGGCTACCACGTCGCCGTCGCCGAGCAGGTCAGCCCGCCCGGCAGCGGGCTCGTCGAGCGGGTCATCACCCGGGTCGTCACCCCGGGGACCCTGGTCGAGCCGGGCCTGCTGCGTGAGAAAGAGAACATTTATCTGGCCGCCGTTGTCCGCGGCCGGGCCGGCTTCGGGCTGGCGTACGTCGATGTGAGCACGGGCGAGTTCGCCGCGACACAGATCGAGGGCGAGGACACCGAGGCGCGGCTGCGCGCGGAGCTGGACCGGCTCGGGCCGGCGGAGCTGCTGCTGCCAGAAGGGCAGACGCTGGAGGGAGTGCGGGGCGCCCACCTGACGGTCTGCCAGCCCTGGCGGTTTGCGGAGACAGCGGCGCGCGAGGCGCTCTGCGCCCACTTCGGCGTGCTTCAGCTCGCGGGCTTCGGGCTGGCCGAGCGGGAGCTGGCCGTCGGCGCCGCCGGGGCGATCCTCTCCTACGTGGAGGAGCACAACCGGCGGCTGCTGCCGAATCTGGCCAGCCTGCGCACCTACTCGACCACCGCTGGCATGCCGCTCGACGCGCACACCCGCCGCAACCTGGAGCTGCTCCGTAACGGGCGCAGCGGCCGAGTCGAGGGAAGCCTGCTCGGCGTGCTCGACCGCACCCGCACCCCGATGGGGGGCCGGCTGCTCCGACGCTGGCTGAGCCAACCGCTGCTCGATCGCCAGCGGCTGGAGCGCCGGCTCGACGCGGTGGAGGCCGCAGTGCGAGCGGACCGCCTGCGCAGCCAGGCTCGCGCCCTGCTCGAATCCGTGGGCGACCTGGAGCGGCAGGTCGGCCGGGTCGCGCAGGGGGTGGCCACGCCCCGCGAGCTGCGGGCCCTGGCCGACTCGCTGGGGGCGCTGGCGCGGCTGTGCGACCTGCTGGAGCGTGGCGCGCCGCCGGCGCTCCTTGGCGCGCTCGTCGACACGGACGCGCCCGCGAGCGCAGCGGCGCCGCTGGACCCCTGCACGGATGTGGCCGGGCTCATCGCCCGCGCGGTGGCCCGTCCGGGCAGCGGGCGGCTGGTCCAGCCCGGCTACAGCGAGGAGCTGGATCGGCTGATCGCCGAGGTCGAGCAGGCGCGCCACTGGATCGCCCGGCTGGAGCAGGCCGAGCGACAGCGCACCGGCATCCGGTCGCTCAAGGTCGGATTCAACCAGGTCTTCGGCTACTACCTGGAGGTCACCAAGCCCAACCTGGCGCTGGTGCCGGCCGACTACCAGCGCAAGCAGACGCTCGTCTCGGCCGAGCGCTTCATCACTCCGGAGCTGAAGGACCGTGAGAGCCAGATCCTACACCTGGAGGAGCGGATCGAGGCGCTGGAGCGCGAGGAGTTCGACCGGCTGCTCAGCCAGGTGGCCAGCCAGGGGGACCGGCTGCGCCGCCTGGCACGAGCCGTCGCCCAGCTCGACGTCTTCACCGCCCTGGCTGAGGTGGCCCGGGAGCGCGGTTACTGCCGCCCGCTGCTGGACGACAGCCAGGAGCTGGAGATCGTCGACGGGCGGCACCCGGTGGTGGAGGTCAGCCTGGACCCGGGCAGCTTCATTCCGAACGACACCCGGCTGGACGGGGCTGACTGCCAGGTGATGGTGGTAACCGGGCCGAACATGGCCGGCAAGTCCACCTACCTGCGCCAGGTGGCGCTCATCGTCCTGCTTGCCCAGATCGGCAGCTTCGTCCCGGCCCGCTCGGCTCGCATTGGGCTGGTCGACCGTGTCTTCACTCGCATCGGTGCGCACGACGACATCGCCGCCGGCGCCAGCACCTTTATGGTGGAGATGATGGAGGCGGCGAGCATCCTGCGCCACGCCACACCGCGCAGCCTGGTGGTGCTGGACGAGGTCGGACGCGGCACCAGCACCTTCGACGGCCTGTCCATCGCCCGCGCGGTCGTCGAGGCGCTGCACGAGCTGGGCGCGCGGACGCTGTTCGCCACTCACTTCCACGAGCTGGCCGAGCTGGCGCGCGCGCTGCCGCGGGTGCGGGTGTTCAACGCCGCGGTCGCCGACGACGGGGACGAGGTGGTCTTCCTGCGGAAGGTGGTGCCCGGCGCGGCGGATCGCAGCTATGGCATCCAGGTGGCTCGGCTGGCTGGACTCCCGCCAGACGTCACCCGCCGCGCGGAGGAGATCCTCCAGACGCTGGAGCGCCAGTCGCCGAACGGCGCCACCCCGCCCCCCTCCCACGACGGCCTGCCACCCTACCCGCTCCAGCTCCCGCTGGACGGCTTCGGCGCCCCGCCTGACCCCACCGCGGAGGTGCTGCGCACCCTGCGCACACTGGACCTGGCGAGCCTGACCCCGCTGGAGGCGCTCAATCGGCTCGCGGAGCTCCAGCAGCGCCTCGGCGGGCGCTGGACGGAGGAGTCGCCATGGAAGTAGCGCCGTTAGCCCCGATTCTGCGGCTCCCGCCCGAAGTGGCGGAGCGCATCGCCGCCGGCGAGGTGATCGAGCGGCCGGCCTCGGTCGTGCGCGAGCTGATCGACAACGCCATCGACGCCGGAGCCACCGAGATCCGCGTGGAGGTGCGGGGCGGTGGGCTGGAGCTGATCCGGGTGAGCGACGATGGTCACGGCATCCCGGCCGACCAGGTCGAGCTGGCGTTCGAGCGCCACGCCACCAGCAAGCTGCGGGTGGTGGACGACCTGTTCCGACTGCACACCCTCGGCTTCCGGGGCGAGGCGCTCCCCAGCCTCGCCGCCGTCGCCGAGGTGACGATGCTGACGCGGACCGACGACGCCAGCAGCGGGACGCTGCTGGCGCTGCGGGCGGGCGAGGTGGTGCGCCGGGGCCGGGCCGCGCGCCAGCGGGGGACCACGGTGACCGTGCGGCACCTGTTCCACCCCGTGCCAGCGCGGCTGAAGTTCCTCTCGGCGGGCCGGGCCGAATCGCTCCTGGCCGGCCAGCTCGTGCGCCGCTACGCGCTGGCGCACCCGCGACTGCGGCTCAGCCTGCTCCTCGATGGCCACCTCGCGTTCCAATCGAGCGGCAGCGGCACCCTCGACGGCGTGCTGGCCGAGATCTACGGCCCTGCCGTCGCGGCCGCGCTGCTGCGGCTGGATGCTCCGTGCTCCGAGGGCGCTTCGCTCAGCGGGGTCATCAGCGGACGCGCCGTCAGCCGCGCCAATCGGCAGCATCAGACGCTGATCGTCAACGGCCGCCCGGTCGCCAATCGCGCACTGGCCGCGGCGCTCGAACGTGCCTACCGTCCCTTCCTGCCGCGCGGGCGCCACCCGATCGCGGTCGTGGTTCTGCACGTTCCCCCGAGCGAGCTGGACCCGAACGTCCACCCGGCCAAGAGCGAGATCAAGCTGCTGCGCGAGACGGAGATCGCGGAGGCGCTGGCGCGAGCGGTGCGCGAGGCGCTTGGCTCGACTCCGGTACGGCCGGCTCCTTCCGACGACTTCTCCCTCTGGCCAGTGCAGTACCACCTTCCGGCCTCGCGCTCCCGGCTCGGCGAAGCGGGCGGGCCGGGCTGGGAGGCCGCTGACACCGAGGCTCCGCCCCTGCGCGCCGCCCTGCCGCTGATGCGGATCGTGAGCCAGGTGCGCCGCTCGCTGATCCTGGCGGAGGGGATGCAGGGCTTCTACCTGATCGACCAGCACCGGGCCCACGAGCGCATCCTCTACGAACGACTGCTCCGCGGCACGGCCGGTGGCCAGCCGCCGGGGCAAAGCCTGCTGGAACCGCTCGTCCTGGAGCTGAAGCCGCACCAGGCGGCCAGCCTGGAGGAGCGGCTGCCATTCCTGGAGGGACTCGGCCTGAGCTGCGAGCGCTTCGGCGGCCGCAGCTTCCTGGTCCGCGCGGTCCCCTGGCTGCCAACCAGCGAGAACGTGGCACCCTACTTGCAGGAGCTGCTCGAAGAAGCAGCGCTGCCGGACGACGCCTGGCGGGAGCGTCTCCTGGCCTCCCTCGCCTGCCGGGCCGCGGTCCGCCGCAATCGTCCCCTGCTACCAGCGGAGATGGCCGAGCTGCTGCGGGACCTGGCAGGCACCGATATCCCGGCCGCCTGCCCTCACGGCAGCCCGCTCATTCTGCATTTCAGCGAGCAGTTCCTCGCCCGCCAGTTCGAGTGGTAGCGTCGGACGCGGCCAGCCACGAACGACACGCCAGCATGGCCTGCTGCGCCATGTCTTTCTCGTGGACTGGCGCCCGCCCTATCGCCTGGTCGCCTAGGCAAGCGCCTAAGGATGGCACGCTTCGTGCGCGAACCGCGGCGGGGGCAGGGGAATTCGCGGTTATCCACTTGCCAGATTCTTGCCGAGCGGCGGAGGGACACCCCTGGCTGCGAACGGATCTGCTCGGGCCAACCGGCTGCGTGCGCTCTCCCCGCGCCGGGTTGCCGTCTTCCGCGCCCTTCAGCTCGGGGATCTGCTCTGCGCGGTGCCCGCCTTGCGGGCGCTACGCGCGGCACTTCCCGATGCTGAGATCGTGCTGGTGGGCCTGTCGTGGGCCAGCCGCTTCGTCCAGCGCTTCCGCCACTACCTGGATGGCTTCCTGGAATTCCCCGGATACCCCGGCCTGCCGGAGCAGCCGCCCCGGCCAGAACGCCTGCCGGCCTTCCTGGCGGAGGTGCAAGCGCGGCGGTTCGACCTGGCGATCCAGATGCACGGCAGCGGAGCGCTCACCAATCCGCTGGTGGCGCTGTTCGGGGCGCGCTGCACCGCCGGCTGGCACGTCCCGGGCCAGTTCTGTCCTGATGCAGCCTGGTTCCTGCCCTATCCCGAGGCGGAGAGCGAGGTTTGGCGCTGCCTGCGCCTGGTGGAATTCCTGGGAGCGCCGATCCAGGATGCCGCGCTGGAGCTGCCCATTGAGGAGCAAGACGTGGCGGACCTCCAGGCGATCGAGGCGGCGCGCCGGCTGGTCCCTGGCGGGTACGTCTGTCTGCACCCGGGCGCCCGGGCCACCACTCGGCGCTGGCTCCCGGAGCGGTTCGCCGCCGTCGCCGATGGACTGGCCGAGCGCGGCTATCCCGTGGTGCTCACCGGCTCGGCAGCCGAGCGGCCACTCGCCGCGGCGGTCTCCCAGGCGATGCGCATCCGACCGATCGATCTGGTCGGCCGAACCAGTTTTGGCGCACTCGCGGCGCTGGTGCGCGACGCGCGCCTGGTGGTGTGCAACGACACTGGCATCTCGCACATCGCGGCGGCGCTGCGTGTGCCGAGTGTCATTGTGGTCACCGCCTCCAGCCCCGAGCGCTGGGCGCCCGAGGACCGCCAGCGGCACCGCGTAGTCGCTCACCCCGTTGCCTGTCGGCCGTGCCGGTTCGACACCTGCCCGATCGGGTTCCCCTGCGGGACCGGCGTGACAGAGGCGGCAGTGCTGCGCGCGGTAGATGAGCTTCTCGCCATGGAGCGTGTCGCCCCATGCGGCTAACGCGACGGCCGCCCGCACGGCGGGCTGATCGTCCTGTGGACGTGAGGCAGCAGCGGTGATCGAGCGGTTGGAGCAGGTAGCTGGCGCGGTTGCGCGGCGGGCGTCTGACCTGCTCTGCGCCCCGATCTGGGTGCTGGATGGGCGGGGCAACGTGATCGCGTTCGCTGCGAGCGGCGCGAGCCAGGCACCCCCGGCGCGAGGTGACGAGGTGCCGTGCGACGCGGTGCGCGTCCCGGTGAAGCTGGGCGGGCAGGACGCCGAGGTCGCCGTCGGCCCGTCGGCGGCGGATGAGGTGATCGCGCCCCGGCTGGCCAGGGTGATCGTCGAGCTCACCATTACCCAGCTCGCGGTCGTCGACCGGCTCCCCAACCCGCACGAGCTGAAGAACAAGTTCATCTTCGACCTGCTCCGCGGGCCAGTGCGGGACGAGGCGGACATCGTCCGCGAAGGGCAGATCCTGGGGATGGACCTGACCCGGCCCCGCTCCGTCATCTTGATCGATGCCGCCGACTTCATTCTGTCCGAGGCGGAGGAGCCGCTGTTACGTGGCGCCGACTCGCTGATCCGCCCCAGTGTGCTCCGCGCCCGCTGCGTGATCAACAGCATCGTCAGCTTCTTCCACCTGCCCGACGACACCATCTGCGCCTATCTGGGAGAAGGCGAGGTGGCGGTGCTGAAGGCGAGCAGCACGCAGGACCTGGCCGCCTGGACCTCGGGCGGGAGCGACGAGCGGGACCCGTCGTGGGCGGACCTGGCGGCGCTGAAGCGCGCCGGCCTGGCGCTGCTGGCCCGCCTGCGCCGGGACACCAAGAGCGCGATCAGCATCGGGATTGGGCGCTACCACCCGGGGATTCAGCAGCTCGCCCGCTCCTATCAGGACGCGCGGGCGGCGCTGTCGCTCGGCCGGCGCTTCCATGGCCTGAACCAGGTGTACTGCCTGGACTCGCTTGGCATCGCCGCGTTCGTGGGTATCTCCGACGAGCAGACCAAGATCGACCTGGCGCGGCGGCTGCTCAGCCCGCTGGACCAGGAGCTCGAGCTGCTCGAAACGCTGGCACTGTTCTTCGAGGAGAACTGCTCCGCCACCGCCGCCGCCAATCGTCTCTCGATCCACCGCAACACGCTCAGCTACCGGCTCGACAAGATCGCCTCGCTCACTGGCCTGGACCCGCGTCGCTTCGACGACGCAGTGCAGATCCGCCTCGCGCTGCTCCTCCGCGTGCTCCCCAGCCAGGCGGGGAGCCTGGGCAATTGCCCAAGCATTGGGGGCGCCCGGCCAGCAATCGTTGGGCAAACGCCCGAAGCATTCGCTCCCGTCCATCGGTCAGCATAGAGGGAGAGGCCCGCGACAGGTCAACGGTGCCCTGCGCGGAGCTCCAGTCGGCCGCTGGTGTGTCGGCCCAACCCGGCGTGCGGGACGGGCGCGACGCCTCGGGTGCGCCCGGGGGACGGGCGCACCCGGCCGAATGCCGGTGCAGGAGGGGAAGTCTCATTGGCAGCTCGCCGCCCATTGCGAGTCTTCACCTGGCACGTCCACGGGAGCTACCTGTACTCCCTGTCGCACGTGCCCCACGAGCTGTACCTCCCCGTTAAGCCCGGCCGGCCGCCCGGTTACGGCGGCCGGGCCGGCAGCTTCCCCTGGCCAGACAACGTATACGAAGTGCCGGCCGCTGAGGTCCGGCGGCGGCCCTTCGACTGCATCCTGTTTCAGGCGCGCGTCCACTACGAGCAGGACCAGTACGAGCTGCTGTCGGAGCAGCAGCGCCGGCTTCCCCGTATCTACCTGGAGCACGATCCGCCGCGCGAGCATCCCACGGACACGCGCCACCCCGTCGACGATCCCGACGTCCTGCTGGTCCATGTCACCCCGTTCAACGCGCTCATGTGGGACAACGGCCGCACCCCGACGCGGGTCATCGAGCACGGCGTGGTGGTCCCAGCGGGCGCGCGCTATCAGGGCGATCTGGACCGCGGCCTGGTGGTCATCAACAACCTGAGGTCGCGCGGCCGGCGGCTGGGCCTGGACGTGTTCGAGTATGTCCGCCAGCGGGTGCCGCTGGATCTGGTAGGGATGGGCTCCGAGGCGCTCGGTGGGCTCGGCGAGGTGCCGCCGGACCGCCTGGCCGCTTTCGAGGTCCACTACCGTTTCTTCTTCAACCCCATCCGCTACACCAGCCTGGGGCTGGCGGTGTGCGAGGCGATGCTGCTCGGGATGCCGATCGTCGGGCTGGCGACGACCGAGATGGCGACGGTGATCGAGAACGGCGTCTCCGGCTATGTCGATACTGACGTCGAGCGGCTCATCCCACGGATGCAGGAGCTGCTGGCCGACCCGGCCGAGGCCCGGCGGCTGGGCGAAGGGGCGCGACGGCGGGCGCTGGAGCGGTTCGCCATCGCCCGCTTCGTCCGTGACTGGAACGACGCCTTCGCCACGGTTACCGGCATCGCTGCTCCACGCGGCGAGCTCGTCAGCGCGGGCCGAGAGGGGGTCACATGAGCCGCAGGATTGCGCTGATCAGCGAGCACGCCTCGCCGCTGGTGATGCCCGGCGGGGTGGACAGCGGTGGCCAGAACGTCTACGCCGGCCAGCTCGCCCGCCACCTGGCGGCGCTGGGCTACCAGGTGGACGTCTTCACCCGGCGCGACAGCGATCGGTTGCCGACCATTGCGGAGTGGGTCAGCGGGGTGCGGATCATCCACGTGCCGGCCGGGCCACCAACCCGCGTCCGCAAGGAGGACCTGCTCCCCTACATGGAGCGGTTCACCCAGTTCATGCTCCGCCACTGCAAGCGCGAGGTGGCCAGCTACGACCTGATCCACGCCAACTTCTGGATGTCTGGCCTGGTCGCGGCGGAGCTCAAGCGGGCGCTCGGGATTCCGTTCGTCATCACCTTCCATGCGCTCGGCCGGGTGCGCCGCCAGTATCAGGGCGCGGCGGACCAGTTCCCGGATGAGCGGTTCGCCATCGAAGATCGCATCGTCGCCGAGGCGGACCACATCATCGCCGAGTGTCCGCAGGACGAGGAAGACCTGATCCGCCTGTACAACGCCGACCCGGCCCGGATCACGATTATCCCCTGTGGCTTCGATCCGACCGAGCTCTGGCCGATCAGCAAGCCGCTTGCTCGCGCCGCGCTCGGGCTGGACCCGGACGAGCGGATCGTGCTCCAGCTCGGCCGCATGGTCCCGCGCAAAGGGGTGGACACCGCGATCCGCGCCTTCGCCCGCTTGCGCGATCAGCACCACGTCTCCGCCCGGCTGCTGGTTGTTGGCGGCGAGTCGGACGAGCCGGATCCGGCCATCACCCCGGAGATCGGCCGGCTCCAGGCGATCGCCCGCGCCGAAGGGGTGGAGGCGCAGGTCACGTTCGTCGGGCGACGGGGGCGCGAGGCGCTGAAGTACTACTACAGCGCCGCCGACATGTTCGTCACCGTGCCCTGGTACGAGCCGTTCGGGATCACCCCGGTGGAAGCGATGGCCTGCGGGACGCCGGTGGTCGGCTCCAATGTCGGCGGAATCAAGTTCACCGTCCGCGACGGCGAGACCGGCTACCTCGTTCCGCCGAACGATCCGGACGCGCTGGCGGAGCGGCTCGCCCACCTGTACCGCAACCCCAAGCTGCTGGCCGTCCTGCGTCGACAGGCGATCGAGCGCGCCAACGCGCTCTTCACCTGGCAGCGCGTCGCCAGCGCGGTCGCCGCGCTGTACGAGAACGTGCTGGTGGAGTACGAGCCCGAGCGGCAGCAGGACGCGGCACAGCTCGCCATCGTCGACCGCGGCTTCGAGGCGGTGGTGCAGACGCTTCAGGAATCCCGGCGCTGCCTGCGCGCGACGCTGCTGGAGGCGGCCACGGTCGCCAGCGACTGCTTCGCCCAGGGGGGAACGCTGCTGATCTGCGGCAACGGTGGCAGCGCGGCGGAGGCGCAGCACTTCGCCGCCGAGTTCATCGGCCGCTTCAAGCTGCCGAACCGGCCGGGCCTGCCGGCGCTGGCGCTCACCGCGGACACCGCTGTGCTCACCGCCTGGGCCAACGACGACAGCTTCGAGCACGTCTTCGCCCGCCAGGTGGAGGCGTTCGGCCGCCCGGGCGACGTGCTGGTCGGCATCAGCACCAGCGGCCGCTCGCGCAACGTGGTGCATGCCTTCGAGGCGGCGCGAGCACGGGGCCTCCGCTGTATCGCCCTGGTTGGCGGCGACGGCGGTGACCTGCGCCAGTTGGCCGATGTCTGCGTGCTCGTGCCTTCCAGCGACACCCAGCACATCCAGGAAGTGCAGATCGTCGCGATCCACCTGCTGTGCGAGCTGGTCGAGGAGCAGCTCGCCGCCAACGCGGCCCAGCCCCGGGTGCGCGAGCTCCGAGCGGTGTGGGGGTGGCCCCGCTACGCCGCCAGCGGCACCCCACGCGACCAGTCGCGTGGGGACCCCGCCAGCCCCTCGGCCGATCGCGAGCACCGTACCGTCGCCAGCGAAGCCCGAGCGCAGCGAGTGAGGCGCTGAGATGGCGGCAGGCGAGGCACGGACGCTCCGCAACAGGGTGGTTCTGGTCACGGGCGGCGGCCAGGGGCTGGGCGAGGCGACGAGCCGGACGCTGGCCGAGGCCGGCGCCATCGTCGTCGTCGCCGATATCCGCGCCGAGGGCGCCGAGCAGGTCGCACACTCGATCGTCGAGACGGGCGGGCAGGCGCTGGCGCTGCCGCTCGACGTCGGTGACGAGCAGCAGGTCGAGGCGGGGCTGCGGCGGGCGCTCGACGCGTACGGCCGGCTCGACGTGCTGGTCAACAACGCCGGCATCGATCGGACGGTGCCCGTCGAGGAGCTCTCGATCGCTGACTGGGACTGCATCCTGCGGGTGAATTTGCGCGCCCCGTTCGTGCTGTCCAGGGCGGTCTTCCCGCTGCTGCGCCGCCAGGGCGGTGGCCACATCGTCAATATCATCTCCACCGCTGGCAAGCGCGCCTGGGCGAACGCCAGCGCGTATCACGCCAGCAAGTGGGGGCTGCTCGGGCTGAGCCACGCACTACACGTGGAGGGGCGGCCCTTCGGGATCAAGGTGACCGCGGTGGTGAGCGGCGGGATGCGCACACCGTTCATCCTGGAGCGTTTCCCGGACACCGACCCCGGCGTCTTGCAGGACCCGCGCACCGTCGCCGAAACCATCCGCTTCGTGCTGAGCCTGCCCGCGGAGAGCGTCATTCCGGAGGTGCTGGTGCTGCCGATGCGCGAGACCTCCTGGCCGTAGACCATGGCGCGACCAGCGGTGTTCCTGGACAAAGACGGCACCCTCGTGGAGGATGTGCCCTACAACGTAGACCCGGCCCGTATCCGGCTGGCGCCGGGCGCGGTGGAGGGGCTGCAGCTCCTGCACGCGGCCGGCTACCGGCTGGTCGTCGTCTCCAATCAGTCCGGGGTGGCGCGCGGCTACTTTTCCGAACGAGCGCTGCGCCGGGTGGCGCGTCGCCTACGGGAGCTGTTGGCCGGAGCCGGCATCCCGCTCGCCGGCTTCTACTACTGCCCGCATCACCCCCAGGGTCGCGTTCCCCGCTACGCCCGCGCCTGCATCTGCCGCAAGCCGGCTCCGGGGCTGATCGTCCGCGCCGCCCAGGCGCTGGGGCTGGACCTGGCGCGCTCCTGGCTGGTGGGCGACATTCTGCATGACGTGGAGGCCGGGCACCGCGCCGGCTGCCGGGCGATCCTGCTCGACAACGGCCACGAGACGGAGTGGGAGCTTACCCCGCGCCGCGTCCCCGACGCACGCGCCCGCGACCTGGCAGAGGCGGCCCGGCTCATCCTGCACCTCGACGCCGCGGCGCGCACGAGCCCGTGGGGCAACGCCTCTCAGGACCTCCCCACCCGTGGAGGACGGGGATGAGCCTCAGCCTGCCCACTCTGCTCGACGCGTTCGCCAGGCTGCGCCTCCTGGTGCTCGGCGACGCGATCCTGGACTGCTATCTGGAAGGGACGAGCGACCGCATCTGCCCGGAGGCGCCGGTTCCCGTGGTCACCGTGCGCAGCCGGTGCGAGGCGCCGGGCGGCGCCGCGAACACCGCCGCGAACGCCCGCGCCCTGGGTGCCCAGGTAACCCTGCTGAGCGTGATCGGCGACGACGCCGAAGGGGCGCTGCTGCGCCAGGCGCTCCAACGGGCCGGCCTCGGCCAGGACAGTGTGCTGGCCCACGCTCGGCGGCGCACCCTGGCCAAGCAGCGCGTTGTCGCCTCGGGCCAGATCCTGCTCCGCGTTGACCAGGGCAGCACCGAGCCGCTTGACGCCGTAGCCGAGCAGGCGCTGCTCGGCCGGCTGCGCCGCCTGTTCCCCCACCACGACGCAGTGATCGTATCCGACTACGCCTACGGAGTGCTGACGCCGCGGGTGATCGCGGCGCTCCAGGCGTGCGCGCCGCGCCTGCTCGTCGTCGACTCCAAGAACCTCGGTGCCTTCCGCGCGCTCGGGCCGACCGCGGTCAAGCCGAACTACAGCCAGGCAGCGGGGCTGCTCGGGCTGGCCAAAACCGAGCAGCCCCGCGCCGGCCAGATCGCCGAGCACGCACAGCGGCTGCTGGATCTCACCGGCGCCCAGATCGCCGCGGTGACGCTCGACGCCGACGGCGTCCTCGTCCTCGAGCGTGGCCGGCCGGCCCACCGCGCCTATGCCCGGGCGGTCCCCAACGCGCGGGTGAACGGGGCCGGCGATACGTTCGTCGCCGCCTTTACCCTGGCTCTGGCGGCCGGCGCCCACACCCCCGCGGCCGCCGAGCTCGCCTCGGCCGCGGCTGGAGTCGTGGTGGCGAAGGAGGGCACCGCGGTCTGCAGCGCGGCCGAGCTGCGCGAGTCGCTGGTGGCCGAGGCGAAAGTGGTGGCAGACGCTGAGCGGCTGGCCGCCCGGCTGGCGCTCCATCGGGCACAGGGGCGGCGGGTGGTGTTTACCAACGGCTGCTTCGACCTGCTGCACCGTGGCCATATCACTTATCTGAACCAGGCGAAGACGCTGGGCGAGGTGCTCGTCGTGGCCGTCAACTCCGATACCAGCGTCCGCCGCCTCAAGGGGCCGCGGCGGCCGATCCTGCCGCTGGAAGACCGGATGCAGGTGCTGAGCGCGCTGAGCTGCGTCGACTACATCATCCCGTTCGAGGAGGACACCCCGGAGCGGCTGATCCGGCTGCTGCGGCCCGACGTGTTCGTGAAGGGCGGCGACTATCGCCGCGAGACCCTGCCCGAAGCGCCCCTGGTGGAGGCGCAGGGCGGAGTCGTGAAGATCCTGCCCTACCTGCTAGACCGCTCCACGAGCGGGATCATCGAGCGGATCCGCCAGGCCGGCGACGACCGGGCACTGCGCGAGCGAGAACAGGAGGACGACCGCCGTGAGTCGCTGGAGCGCCGCGCGGAGTCTGCTCTGCGTTAGGCTGGACGCGCTCGGGGACGTGCTGATGACCATCCCGGCGCTGCGGGCGCTGCGGGAGAGCGCGCCCGGGCGGCGGATTACGCTGCTCACCTCGCCGGCCGGCGCCGCCGCGGCCCGGCTCATCCCGGAAGTCGACGACGCCATCGTCTACGCTGCCCCTTGGATGAAGGCGACCGCGCCGCGCGTCAGCAGCGCCCCGGACTTCGAGATGATCGAGCAGCTCCGGGCCGGGCGCTTCGACGCGGCGGTGATCTTCACCGTCTACAGCCAGAACCCGCTGCCCGCGGCGTTCCTGTGCTCCCTGGCCGACATCCCGCTGCGGCTGGCCCATTGCCACGAGAACCCGTACCAGCTCTTGACCGACTGGGTGCCCGACCCGGAGCCGCGGGAGGGCATCCGCCACGAGGTGCGACGCCAGCTCGACCTGGTGGCGAGCATCGGGGCGCGGACGACGGATGAACGGCTCTCGCTGCGGGTTCCGGACGCCGCCCGGGCGCGCGCCCGGGCGCTGCTGGCCGAGCGCGGGGTGGACCTGGCACGCCCCTGGGTGCTGCTCCACCCCGGCGCCTCCGCGCCGTCGCGGCGCTACCCGCCGGAGCGCTTCGCCGCCGTCGCGCGCCGGCTGGCGCTGGACGACGGCTACCAGGTGGTGCTCGCCGGCGGCCCGAGCGAGCGGCCGCTGGTAGAGCAAGTCCGCGCCGCCATGGCGACGCCCTGCCCGCCGCCCGTCGAGCCAGGCGACCTGGCGGAGCTTGCGGCGCTGATCGCGCTGGCGCCCCTACTCATCTGCAACAACAGCGGCCCGGCCCACGTCGCCGCGGCGGTCGGCACCCCCGTGGTGGACCTGTACGCGCTCACCAACCCGCAGCACACCCCCTGGCAGGTACCCAGCCGGGTGCTCAACTGCGACGTGCCCTGCAAGTACTGCTACAAGAGCGTCTGCCCCCTGGGCCATCACGCCTGCCTGGCGCTGGTGCCACCCGATGCCGTGGTGCAGGCGGCGCGCGAGCTGCTAGCCGCAACGCGGCCCGTCCGCCCGGCCGGGGCCGCGCGCCACACCGGCGCGCTCGAACTCGCCTGGAACGAAAGGAGCTGAATGTACACGCTCGGGATCAACGCGGCGTTCCACGACCCGGCCGCGTGTCTGGTGCAGGATGGCCAGGTCGTCGCCGCCGCCGAGGAGGAGCGCTTCACCCGCGTCAAGCACGGGAAGCGCCCGGTCCCCTTCTCCGCCTATGAGCTGCCCTACCACGCGATCGACTACTGCCTGCGTGAAGCGGGCATTCGGCTGGTGGACGTCGACCACGTCGCCTATTCCTTCGACCCGTATCTGCTGCTCGGCCCACGGCGGGACGACGCGACGATCACGCTGCCGTTGGAGCCGAGCGCGCACCCCTGCCCGGCCGAGTGGGAATCCGTCTGGGACCCGCTGTTCCTGTCCTACATCGTCAACGCCCCGCGCCACCTGGCCAGCGGCGCGCCGCATCATCTCCAGGAGCGGTTCCGTGGGGCGCGGCCGGATGGCCCCTACCAGTGGCACTTCGTGGAGCACCACCTGGCGCACGCCGCGAGCGCGTTTCACGCCTCGCCGTTCGAGCAGGCGGCGGTGCTCACCCTGGATGGGCGGGGCGAGCGCGCCACCACCAGCTACAACCTCGGGGTCGGGACCTGCCTGGAGCGGCTGGGGCAGGTGAACTTCCCCCACTCGCTCGGGCTGCTCTACGAGCAGGTCACGGGCTACCTCGGCTTCCTGCACTCGTCCGACGAGTACAAGGTGATGGCGCTCGCCTCGTTCGGGCAGCCGCGCTACCTGGACGACTTCCGGGAGATTATCCGCCTCGGCCCGAACGGCCAGTACACCGTGCAGCCGCCGCGCCTGGAGGAGCGCTTCGGGCCCCCGCGTCGCCGGGGCGGCCCCTACGAGCCACGCCACTTCGACCTCGCCCGCTCGCTCCAGGTCGCCCTCGAAGAGACCGCGCTGGCGCTGGCCGGCTGGCTGTACGAGCGGACGCGCGTCCAGAACCTGTGTCTGGCCGGCGGCGTGGCGCTGAACTGCGTGATGAACGCGCGGCTGCGCGACGAGGGGCCGTTCAAGCGGGTGTGGGTGCAGCCGGCCGCCGGCGACGCCGGCACCGCGCTTGGCGCTGCCCTCTGGGTCGACGCCTGTGAGCGCGAGGGGCAGGAGCGGCGCTACCAGATGGACCACGCCTTCCTCGGCCCGGCCTTCGACGACGCGGAGATCGAGACGTTCCTGCGCTGGGCCAAGCTGCCCTACCGGCGGCTCCACGACGTGGCCGACGAGACTGCCGCACTGCTGGTCCAGGACAAGGTCGTCGGCTGGTTCCAGGGGCGGATGGAGTTCGGCCCCCGGGCGCTGGGCGGCCGTTCCATCCTCGCCTCCCCGCTGCACGCCGAGATGCAAACGCGGCTGAACGAGATCAAGGACCGCGAGGACTTTCGCCCGGTGGCGCCGGTGGTGCTGGAAGAGGAGGCGGCGAGCTGGTTCGTCGGTGCCGCGGCCTCGCCGTTCATGCTGTTCGTCTACAACATCCGGCCCGACAAGGCGGCGCTCATCCCGGCAGTGCGCCATGTGGATGGCACCGCTCGAGTGCAGACGATCAACCGGGCGCAGCACCCGCGCTATTACAACGTGCTGAAGGCGTTCCAGCGCCGCACCGGCGTCCCGGTGCTGGTGAACACCTCGTTCAACACCCGCGGGGAGCCGATCGTCTGCACCCCGCGCGATGCGCTGGAATGCTTCTGGACCGCTCCGCTCGACGCGCTGGTGATCGGCTCCTTCCTGCTCGAGAAGCCCGGAGGCGGCGCGTGAGCGCGCCCGTCGCCGACCGCGCGCCGCTTCCCCAGCGTGTCTCGCCGGACGGCACGCGCCCGGCGCTCGGCGTGGACAGCGACCCGGCTGCGGCGCGTCCCGCCTGGCGCCACCGGGACCAGCGGGACGCGGAGACTGCCACGCTCCAGGTCTCCGTCGTGGTGCCGACCTACCACCGTCCGGCGCTCCTGCGGCGCTGCCTGGCGGCGCTCCTGCGGCAGGACATCGATCCGGAGCGCTATGAGATCCTGGTCGCCGACGACGCCGCCAGCGACCAGACACGTCGGCAGGTGGAGGCGCTGGCCGAAGCGCTCTGCCCCTGCCAGACCGGGCGCGGCGGGCCCGCGATTCGGTACGTCGCGGTGCGCGACCGCCACGGACCCGCCGCGGCGCGCAACGCCGGCTGGCGTTTGGCCCGCGCCCCGATCGTCGCCTTTACGGACGACGACTGCGTTCCCCAGCCCGGCTGGCTCCGCGCCGGGCTGGCGGCGCTATCCGACGGCGTGATCGGCGCCTGGGGTCGCACCATCGTCCCCCTGCCGGATCATCCCACCGACTACGAGCGTGACGCAGCCGGGCTGGAAGACGGCGTCTTCCTCACCGCCAACTGCTTCTACCGCCGCGACGCGCTGGACGTGGTGGGCGGATTCGACGAGCGCTTCACCGCCCCCTGGCGCGAGGACAGCGACCTGTTCTTCAGTCTGCTGGAGCGGGTGGCGCCAAACGATAAGCCGGGCCCCTTCGTCCAGGCCCTGGATGCGGTGGTGGTGCACCCGGTGCGCCCCGCGCCCTGGGGGGTGAGCCTGAGCCAGCAGCGCAAGAGCATGTTCAACGCGCTGCTCTACAAGAAGCACCCGCGCCTGTACCGCGAGCGCATCCAGCCCGCGCCGCCCTGGCGCTACTACGCCAGCGTCGCGGCGCTGCTGCTGGCGCTACTGGCCCTGCTCAGCGGCTCCCGGCGTGGGGCGCTGGCTGGCGCGAGCCTCTGGCTCTGGCTCACCGGGCGCTTCTGCGCCCAGCGCCTGCGCGACACCTCGCGCGATCCCCGGCACGTCGCGGAGATGCTCGTCACCTCAGCGCTGATCCCGCCGCTGTCGATCTACTGGCGGCTGCGCGGGGCGGTGACGTTCCGTGTCGTCTTCCTGTAATGGGACCTGACGGAGGAGCCCGATGGAGCTTCCCACCTACGTCCAAATCGAGCCGGTCGGCCAGTGCAACCTGCGCTGCACGATGTGCCCGATCCAGTTCCGCCAGGACGGTCCGCCCTACGGCCCGCCCGCCTTCATGGCGTTCGATACCTTCCGCCGGCTCATCGACCAGTTCCCCACGCTTCAGGAGCTGCACCTGCAAGGGCTGGGCGAGCCGATGATGCACCCTCGCTTCTTCGACATGGTCGAGTATGCTGCCGGTCGCGGCGTTCGGGTGAGCACCAACTCCAACCTGACCCTGCTCAACCCGGCCCGCGCCGCCCGCGCCGTCTCCTGTGGCCTGGATACCGTGTGCGTCTCGATCGACGGCGCCAGCGCCGAGACGTACGAGCGCATCCGCGTCCGCTCACGCTTCGAGCGTGTGCTCCGCGGCCTGGAGCTACTCCTGGCCGCCCGCGAGCGCGCCGGCAGCGCCCTGCCCCACCTGCGCCTGGTGATGGTGGCGATGCGGCAGAACCTGCACGAGCTACCGGCGATCGTGCGCCTGGCGCACCAGTGGCAGTTCGAGTCCATCTTCGTCCAGCACCTCTGCCACGATTTCGGCGAGTCCAGCCTGCCGGCGCACTACCGGCCGATGCGCGACTACGTCGACGCGCAGACGCTGCTGCACGAGGACCCGGCGCGCATCGAACACTTCTTTAGCGAGGCGCGCACCGTGGCGCGGGAGCTGGGGATCGAGCTGCGGCTCCCACGCACCCGGCCCCGCGTCCATCCTCCCGGCACGCCCGGGCCCGAGCGCTGCGACTGGCCCTGGCGCGGCGCCTACGTGAGCTACCAGGGGCTCGCCATGCCCTGCTGCATGGTGGCGACGCCGGACCGGATCAACTTTGGGAGCATGGCCGAGCGTGGAGTGGAGGCGGTCTGGAACAGCCCCGCGTTTGAGCGCTTCCGGGCGCAGCTCTCGTCCGACGAGCCGCCGGAGGTCTGCCGCTCCTGCTCGGTCTACTCGGGCACCTTCTGACCCACCACTCCCCGAACCCATCCCGCTCGCGGCGCCCCGCTCAATGCTCGGGCGCAACGCCGACCTGGCTGGCCGGCGGGATTGCCCCGCGGGTCCGCAAGTGGTAGAACCCGGGCTCATTGGCCGGCCGCGGGGCGGTTTGCTGACGCACGCGGGCCGCTGGTCGCGTTAATCTCGCCGGAGGGGGACCGCTCATGCCGTGGAGCTTCGCCTGGACCCGGCCGCCAGAGATCACGTCGCCGCCTGCTCCTCTCAACGGCGGCGCGGGCAGCGCCTGGCTGATTGACGCACAGCTTCGTCTCGCCGCCGTGCTCGTGCTGGTCGTCCTGGCGCTGTCTATTGCCGTGGCCCAGGCAGCGAGCCTGGCCGGGAGCATCACCGTCGGCCAGTGGCCCTCCGCCGCCGCGCTCAACCCGACGACCAGGCGGCTCTACGTGCCCAACTGGGCCGACGACACCATCTCTGTCATCGACGCCGCCACCTATCGGGTGAGGGATACCATCAGCAGTGGCGTCGGCCGCGAGCCAGCGGACGCGGACGTCAACACTCGGGCCAACCTCGTCTACATCGCCAACGACGCCGGCAGGAGCCTGTCCGTGCTCGACGGCGCGAGCGACACCGTCGTCGCGACCGTCGACCTGGGCGGCAACGGCGGCGACGTCGCCTTCGACCCGAAGACCAACCGGGTGTTCGTGACCGTCTACTCCGCCAACCAGGTGGACGTGATCGACGGGTCCAGCTACGCGCTCCTCGGGAGCGTCTCGGTCGGGCAGAGTCCGCTCGGCATCGCGGTGAACCCGAAGACAAACCGGATCTACGTGGCAAACTACGACAGCGACACCCTCTCGATCATCGATGGCAAGCGCCACCGGGTGGTCGCCACCCTGCCAACCGGCCACAACCCGCGTGGCCTCGCGATCAACCCGGTCGTCAACTGCCTGTACGTCTCCAACGCCGGGGACAACACGGTGTGGGTGATGGACCTGGCGACGGAGCAGTTCACCGGGGTGAGCATCGCCGTGGGGACTGATCCACGGCGGATCATCGTCAACCCACGCACCAACCACGCCTTCGTCTCCAACACCGGCAGCGACAGCATCTCGATGATCGACGGCGCGACGAACACGGTCATTCAGACGCTGAGCGTCGGCAGTGGCCCCCGCGACGGAAGCGTGAACACCGCCAAGAACCAGGTTTTCATCGTGAACAGCGGCGGCGACACCGTCTCGGTCCTGCAGGAATAGCGCGGTCGGACGACCGGGAGCCTCGCTCGCCGCCGGGAGGATAGACTGTCCCTCGGAAGCCACTGGCGGCCGGATGGCTGCTCGCGCCAGGGTCACAGCAGGGCTTCCGCCCATCACGCGGGTGGAGCGCGAGGGCGCACCCTCACGCGCCCTCGCTACGGCATAGGGAGGGTCTCATGGCTACCGTCCGTCTCGTGCAGCCACACGCGTTGCAGCGCTTCGTCGCCCAGGTGCTCCAGGCGATGGGAGCGGACCAGGAGGTGGCCGCCGAGGTGGCGCGCCACTTGGTCACCGCCAACCTGTCGGGCCACGACTCTCATGGTGTGCTGCGCCTCCCGCAATACGTCGCCAGCGCCGACAACGGCGAGATCGTCCCCTCCGCCCGGCCCGAGATCCTGCGCCAGACCGCCGTGACTGCGCTCGTGGACGCCCGGCGCAGCTTCGGGCACTTCTCCACCCGCTACGCGCTGAACTGGGCCATGGAGCGAGCGCGCGAGCACGGCCTGGCCGCGGCGGCGGTCCGCCACTCCAGCCATATCGGCCGCCTGGGCGACTACGCCGAGCGGGCCGCCGAGCAGGGGCTGATCGGAATCGTGACCGTGGGCATGGCCGGCCCCGGCGTCGCCCCGGTGGCGCCCCTCGGCGGCACCCGCCGCGGCCTGGGCGCCAATCCCTGGTCGTTCGGTATCCCGGCCGATGGCCGGCCGACGATGCTGGTGGACATCTCCACCTCTACCGTTGCCGAGGGCAAGCTCCGCGTCGCCCGCGCCAAGGGCGTGCCGGTGCCGCCCGGCTGCCTGATCGACCGCGAGGGGCACCCGAGCACCGATCCGAACGACTACTACGCCGGTGGGGCGCTGCTCCCGTTCGGCGGGGAGGTGGCGGCGCACAAAGGCTTCGGCCTCGCCATCGTCTCGGCGCTGCTGGGCGCGCTGGCGATGATCGACGATCCTGACCCGACGCTGGCCGGCAGCGTGCAGGAGGGGACCACCGAATCGCGCGGGCGCGTCGCCGGGGTGTTCCTGCTCGTCGTCAATCCCGCCCCCTTCGGAGACGGACAGCGCTACCAGGCGCTGGTCGCTGAGGCGCTGGAGACGCTGAAGCAGACGCCCCGCGCCCCGGGGGTGGACGAGATCCTGATCCCCGGCGAGCCAGAGGTGCGCACGCGCGAGCAGCGGAGCCGCGAGGGCATCCCCCTGCCGGAGGCCATCTGGCACGAGCTGGCGGCCGTCGCCCAGCGCTACGGGGTGCCGATACCAGAGCACCAGGAGGGGTAGTGGCTCGGCTGCGTCGCCCGGGCGCTTCCGGGCCCGCCCCCGGCCTGGCGGTGTTGACAGTGTCGTGCGTGCGGCGTAGCGTGGCGGGTGGCGCGCTCAGAGCAGCGCGCGCACCCTGATCCAGCGAGAGGAGCACCTATGATCAAGGTCGTGTTCTTCGTCACCAAGCGGCCGGAGTTCCAGAACTGGGACGAGTTCCGCAACTACTGGGTCAACAGCCACGCCCCCATCGCCGCGAAGATGCCGGGGCTGCGCAAGTACACCGTCAACCCAATCCTGCCCGATCAGCCCAGGCAGGGCATCCCGTTCGACGGCATCGCCGAGCTGTGGTGGGACGACGTAGAGTCGTTCAAGGCGTCGGTGGCGTCGCCCGCGGGCGTGGCCACCTTCGAGGACGCCTGGAAGTTCCTGGACGAGGCGCACAGCCACGGCGTCATCGTCCAGGAGAACGTGATCCTGTAGCGCCGCGTACGGTTCCGCCTGTGCACTTGGCCTTCCAGACCCCGCCGAAGGAGCGCGATGGAGTTCGGAGCCTAGATCTTCCTGGCCCACTATGCGATCCTGGCCACCGACCTGGCCTGGGCGCTGGGGGCGCGCGGGTTCGAGTCGCTGCTGTTTCCCGAGCACACCCACATTCCCGCCAGCCGGTGGACGTCCTGGCCGAGTGGCGAGCCGCTCCCGCCCGAGGAGTGGCATTCGCTCGACCCCTTCGTCACGCTTGGAGCTGTGGCCGCAGTGACCACCTGTCTCAAGATCGGCACCCGCATCTACCTGGTGGTCGAGCGCGACCCGATCATGACCGCGAAAGAGGTGGCCTCGCTAGACCACCTCTCCGGTAGGCGCGTCCTGTTCGGGGTGGGCGGCGGCTCCAGCCGCGAGGAGATGGAGCACCACGGGACTCCCTTCGACCAACGCTGGGCGGTGCTGCGGGAACGCCTCCCGGCGATGAAGCGGATCTGGAATGGCTCACTCCGCGCGCCCGAACCAGCGGACAGCCAGGGCGAGCGCCGGCAGGCTGAAGCCGAGCAGCACCGCGACGTCGGCCCCCAGCGGCAGCGGCTCGCCGCTGGGGGCCGTGAGCGCCAGGCGGGCCAGCGTTTCCGGCGGCACCCCGGCCGAGGCGAGCACCACCCGGCGCAGGGCGTCCACCGCGTAGGCGGCGGGGTCCAGGTGGGTGAGCACGGCCAGCCAGAGCGGCAGGTTGGCCAGCGGGAAGAAGGCGCCGCTGAGGAACAGCAGCGGCAGCAGGACGAAGTTCATGATGAGCTGGAAGCCCTCCATGGTCTTCATCCGCGAGGCGACCGCGACTCCGATGGCCGACAGGGTGAAGGCGAGCAGCAGCAGCAGCCCCAGGGCGGCCAGGATAGTGCCGGGGGTGAACCAGACGCCGACCAGTGGGGAGACCAGCAGCAACAGGCTGGCCTGGAGCACCGCGACGGAGCTGCCGCCCAGGGTCTTACCGAGGGCGACAGAGACCCGGCTGAGTGGGGCGACCTGGATTTCTTTGAGGAAGCCGAACTCGCGATCCCAGACGATGCTCACCGCCGAGAAGATGCTGGTGAACAGCACACTCATCGCCAGCACTCCGGGGTACATGAACGTGGTGTAGCTGACCCCCAGCGCCCCGGCGGAGGCAGTGGCGCCAGCGGTGCGCGGCCCGGCCAGGGAAGCGCCCAGGCCCACCCCGAAGACGAACAGGTATAGCAGCGGCTGCACCAGGGACGGCAGGATGCGCTGGCGATCCCGCCACCAGCGCAGCAGATCGCGGTACCAGATGATGTACAGCCCGCGCAGCTCGACCAGCGCCCGCCGCTGCTGGGGCGGGGCGACCGCGACGGAGATTTTCGCCGCTTCGGGCATCAGCGCCGTCCCCACAGCCGCGCCCGCTGGCGCAACTGCTCGACGCTGCCAGCCTCCTGGTCGCGAATCTGGCGCCCGGTGAGCTTGACGAACACGTCGTCAAGCGTGGGACGATGGACCTGGATGGCGTCGATGCGGGCGCTGATGCCCCGCACCAGCTCGGGGACGAACTGATCCCCGCGCTCGACCTCCAGCCGGAGCTCACCGTCGGCGAGGCTCGGGTGCAGCGCCGGCCAGCGCGCGGCGATCTCCTCGGCGGCGCGGGCATTGTCCTCCGTGCGCAGCGTGACCACGTCGCCACCGACTCGCGCCTTCAGCCCGGTCGGGGTATCTAGCGCGACGATCTGGCCGTGGTCGATAATCGCGATCCGGTCGCAGTGCTCGGCTTCGTCCATGTAATGGGTCGTCAGGAACAGCGTCAGCCCGGTCGAGCGGCGCAGGTCCAGCAGGTAGCCCCAGATGAGCGCCCGGGTCTGTGGGTCCAGCCCGAGCGTCGGCTCGTCCAGGAACAGCACCTGGGGCTGGTGCAGCAGCCCGCGGGCGATCTCCAGCCGCCGCTTCATTCCGCCGGAGAACGTCTTCACCTGGTCATCGCGGCGGTCCCACAGCTCCAGCAGCCGCAACAGCGCCTCGCCGCGCTGGCGCGCCTCGGCGCGGGGAACGCCGTAGGCGAAGGCGTGGAAGGCGAGGTTCTCCCAGGCGGTGAGCTGATTGTCGAGGGTGGGGTCCTGGAAGATCACCCCGATCGAGCGGCGCACCTGGTGCGGCTGGCGGACCACGTTGTAGCCGGCGACGAAGGCGGAGCCGGCGCTGGGGCGCAGCAGGGTGCAGAGGATGGAGATGGTTGTGGTCTTGCCCGCGCCGTTGGGGCCGAGAAAGCCGAACACCTCGCCGGGGCGCACCGCGAAGCTGATACCCCGCACCGCCTCGAACGCCTGCGCTCCCTGGCCGTAGCGCTTCACCAGCCGCTCCACCCGCACCACCGCAACGCCGTCAGCCTCGGCCATCCCGTCCGGGGAGAGGTCCTGGAGCCGCCCGCGCGGCTCGGTCATGATCGTATCCATCCTTCGCCTCGGCGCCGCCCGTTCGCGCGGCCGCCACGACTATTGTGGCATGGTGGAGGGGAACGGCCGTGGAAACTCGCTGGCGCGCCGGGGGAGAAGCGGAAGCGGCACGCTAGGCGAGGGCGGCGGCCAGGTCGTCGGTGTGGCTCCGCTTGTGCCGCGCCACTAGGTTCAGCAGGTCATCGACGTTCCCTTCGCCACCGGTGCTCAGCCTGCCGCGCTGGTTCAGGGCCGCCTCGTCCAGTCCCTCCAGCACCGCGAGCATCTCCTGGTGCGCGGCCACTAGCTCGGCGCGAAGCTGCTCCACGCTGGCGTCGCCGCGGCGTCGGAGCTGGCCGGCGTTCCAGCGGTTCGGATCGAAGTCCTGGCTCACCCCGCCGCCGCCGCTGGCCATCTTCTTCAGGACGCCGACGAAGCCGCTCTCCGCGGTGGCCAGGTGGGTGAGCACGTCACGCAGCGCCCAGCCCTCGGCCGGGCTCGGGCGCGACCAGTCGTTCGGACCCACACGATCCAGCACCGCCAGCAGCTCCGCCTGAGCGTCGATCAGCTCCTGGCGCAGGGCAGCCTTCCGCTGCTGCACGTCCATGTCTGCCTCCCCTGGGAGCCGCCAGTCAGATGAGGTGGCGCGTCCCGAGCGTCCACAGCCGGCGCCGCAGCCGCAGGTTGAGTCGAGACAGCCGCAGCGCGAGCGCCTGGGCGGCCCGTCGGCCCCAGCCCGGGCGGCCGCTCACGCTCGCGCTGGTGCCGCAATACGGGCACAGCAGCATCTGTGCCTGAGGCGGCGGCGCCGGCAGGGCGGGGACGGTGAAGCGACCGCGGCACCAGGGGCAGCGCGCGGTCGGGGTCTGCCGGAGGCGGCTGCTCACCGCTCGGCCGGGCGCGGCCTGTCGATGCCGCGCTCTCGCTGCCGCTTGAGCGACGCCAGGCAGGCGCCGCAGACGCGCCAGCCGGTGGCCGGGTCGCGGTACACCCGATCCTCGTAATACCCATCGCCGATCAGAATGGTACAGACCGCGCACGGAATCGGCGCGCCGTGCGGAGCCAGTGTCGTGCTCGCGACATCTCCTCTCATTCGCGCCCCTCCTGTGGGCTACCAGGCTACCGCACAGGCAGGGGCCGAGGGAAGCGCCAGGCGACACGGCCTTGTCACAGCCCGGGCGCGCCACGCGTCTCGCGCCTGGTCAGCGGATCGTCCAGTGGCGATACGTCTCGATCCGACGGACGATCTCCAGCAGGTCCTTGCCCGGGTTGTTCCGCAGGAACATCGTGTGCTGGCTGCGATGGCAGCGTACCGCCGCCAGCTTGGCGTCGAACCAGGGGGAGATATCGACCACCTCGTCGGCCGGGTCGTCCTTGTTCGTCAGCCGCTCCTCGGCGTTGCCGGGATAGCAGGCCATCCAGGTATGAATCGTGTTCGGGCCACGCTGGCCCAGCCGGCGCGCCGCCTCGAACACCGCCTGGTGGGTAAACACGTGCTGCGGATGCCCGTACTCGCCGTTGCTCCCGTGGGTGATCACCAGATCCGGACGGAGGTCCTCCAGGTGCACCGCGATCGCCGCGGCGAACTCGTCCAGCGTCGCGTCGATCGCCCGGGGCGTGCCGCCGATCTCCATGGGCGGATCGACGTAGTCCAGAAAGCGGACCTCGCGCGCGCCCAGCGCAGCGCCCGCGCAGCGCATCTCCTGCTCGCGGATCTCGCCCAGTCGCTCCTTCGGGCCAACCGGTGGATCGCCCACCTCGCCGCCCTCGCCGCGAGTGGTGCAGAGGATGAACAGCTCGTGCCCTTCCCAAGCGTAGCCGGCGAGCCGGCCGCCGGCGAACATCGTCTCATCGTCCGGGTGGGCAGCGACCGCGAGCACGCGCACAGCCACCTCCTGGCAGCGTGGAGTTCGGAGCTAGCGGAACGGGTCGAAGCCGGTATCGACCGCTGCCTGGATCGCCTCGTGGGCGCGGCAGTCCATCCCGTGCAGCAGGCAGCCTTCGCGTGGGCGTACCGGGTGCTGGTCGGGCGGCACCAGCGGGATCCAGGAGTGGAACTCGACCACCGCAGCGTCGCGGGTCGGCCGACGGAGGAAGTCATACGCCGAGCGCGGCGGGTAGACGATCCAGCTCTCCTGCCATTCTTCGAAGAACAGGATCAGCTCGTTATCGTTCCAGCGGCCGATCTGGGGCAGGACCTGGCTACTTGGAGCGGGCTCGGCCGGCGAGGGCCGGCCGGCGGCGGGAGGGCGAGGAATCCTGGACGAGCGAGCGGTAGAGAGCGGCACCGCGCTATCGGTAGCGATAGGTGATCCGGCCGCGCGTCAGATCGTAGGGTGAGAGCTCCATTTTGACGCGATCGCCGGGCAGGATGCGGATGAAGTACTTGCGCATTTTCCCGCTGACGTGCGCCAGCACCGTGTGTCCATTGTCCATCTGCACCCGGAAGCTGGCGTTCGGGAGCGCCTCCATCACGGTTCCTTCGACTTCGACGGCCTGAGCCTTGGGCATAGGCGTATCTTCTCCTTCCGACCCCCATTGTCATTGTACGTGATTGCGCCGCGCCCTGAATACGCGCTTTCCCGGTACCGGCCGCTGCGCCTGGTACACTTAAGCTCCCGATGGCAGAGCACATCGCACACCAGATTAATATCGTTCGGCGCAGCCCCGGCGAGCAGCTTCCCGCCGGTGGCCGCGCCATCCTCTTCGCGCTAGAGTGGCCGGGGGCCAGCGGCTGGGCGGCTGAGGAGTCCCTCGAGGAGCTGGCCCGGCTGGCGGATACGGCCGGCATCGAGACGGCCGGGACGCTGGTCCAGCGCCGCGCCCACCCGGACCCGGCCACGTTCATCGGCCGCGGCAAGCTCGCAGAGCTGGCAGCGCTGGCCGAGGCGCGGGCCGCCACGCTGGCGATCTGCGACGACCCGCTCAGCCCCTCGCAGCAGAGCGCGCTCGAGCAGGCGCTGGGGCGGACGGTGATGGACCGTACCGACCTGATCCTGACCATCTTCGCCCAGCGCGCCCACACCCGCGAGGCGCACCTCCAGGTGGAGGCAGCGCGGCTCGAATACCTGCTGCCCCGCCTCGCCGGTGCCTGGAAGCACCTGGAGCGACAGCAGGGCGGGATCGGCGGCCGGGGCGGGCCGGGCGAGACGCAGATCGAGCTGGACCGCCGCCAGGTGCGGCAAGAGCTGGCGCAGGTACGGCGGGAGCTCGACGAGGTGCGCGCCCGGCGCGCGCGCGCTCGCCAGCGTCGTCGCGAGGGCCCACCCATCGTCGCGCTGGTCGGCTACACCAACGCCGGCAAGTCCACCCTGATGAACGCGCTCACCGGGGCCGGGGTGCTGGCCGAGAACAAGCTGTTCGCCACGCTCGATCCGACCGCGCGCCGGCTCAGCCTGCCCGGCGGCGGTGCGGCGGTGCTCACCGACACCGTGGGGTTCATCCAGAAGCTGCCGACGCAGCTCGTCGCCGCGTTCCGGGCCACCTTGGAAGAGCTGGCCGACGCCGATCTGCTGCTGCACGTGGTGGACGTGGCGCACCCGCGCGCCGCCGAACAGGTCGCGGCCGTCGACGAGGTGCTCGCGGAGCTGGGGCTGGACGACAAGCCGGTGCTGCTGGTGCTCAACAAGGCGGACCTGCTCGACGGCCGTGTGGCCCCTGAGGTGGGCGATGGCGTCCTCGTCTCCGGGCTCGATGGCCGCGGGCTGGAGACGCTCCTGCTCCGCGTCGCCGAGCGGCTCGCGCAGAAGGCGCAGCCGGTGGAGATTCACGTTCCGTACCGTGAGGCGGAGCTCGCGGCACAGTTTCGGCGCGAGGCCTTCCTGGTGCAGGAGCGCTACCTGGACGATGGTGTCGTCCTGCGTGGGCATCTGCCGGCGCGGCTGCTCCCCCCGTTCCAGCACGCCGGCGTGGTTATCTCCGCGCGTGGCCACGCGCGGAGACGTCCTGTGCAGACGCCCACCCTGCCGCCCGCGGACGGCGTCCCCCGTGGCGTTCAGCGGCTGGCGTCGGGCACTGCCACCCCGGTCGCCGGATAGCCGATCTCGGCCAGCGCCGCGGAGAGCCGCTCCGGGCTGGTCTGCCCGGGGTCGTAGCGCACCCACACCCGGCCGCGCTCCAGATCCACGGCGCAGTCCTCCACGCCGCCGAGCATCCAGAACTCCTGGTTGATCGCCGCTTCCGCGCTGGTGGCGCAGCAGCTCGTTCCGAGCACCGGGCGCTCGCGCAGCGCCGGGACGGCAAAGGTGACCTCGCGCATCGAGGGGAGTATAGCCCGCCGCTCAGCCCGTGACCTGGATCAGCACCCGGGCGGAGGCGACGACCGACAGATCGACCATCCGCCCGCGCAGCGCCGCCGGCTCGGCGTATGGGCTCTGGACCGCCAGCACCTGGAGCTCGTGCGGGCCGGGCGGCAACGCGGCCGCGAGCGACAGGGCGATCGCCGCACCCGCGCTCGGGCGGACGCGGAAGTAGGCTGTGGGGTCGCCGGACGGCGGGTGGAGCGCGAAGTCCAGGAACGGCAGCAGCAGGAAATCCTCCGAGGCGTCGCGTGGGTTGGTGAGCAGCGCGGTGTAGGTGAGCGCTACCTGTGGACCGCTGCGCGCGACCAGCCACTGGCTCGCGTCGAAGTTGAGCGGCCGCCGCCCTTCGCCAAGCTGGAACAGCCCGAAGCCCTGGCGCGCCTCGCGCGAGAGCTGGCTCATCAGCCTGGTTGGAGTGGGGGCGGGCGTCGGCGCGGCCAGCGCCGGGCCAACACGCAGCCAGTCCCGCTGTTGGGCGAACAGGTAGCGGGAGTTGACCCGGAACTGGGGACTGTCCGAGTGCGTCCCCGGCGCGTAGAACACCAGGAACAGCACCTGGTGCAGCCCGTCGGCGCTGGGCGGTAGCCGGAACGGCACCTGGCGCTCTTCGCCCAGCCGCAGCGTCAGCGGGCTGTCCACGCAGGGCGCCTGCTGGTAATCCACCAGGCAGACGATCTGGAACTCGTCGAACAGCGAGTAGTTCGCGAGCGAGATCAGCCCGGCCACCGGCTGGCCGGAATCGACGGAGAACAGCCGCGACCCCTCCGGCAGGGCGGGCGAGATGAGCGAGAAGAACAGCCCGGCCGCCGGCTGCGGCGCGCCGATCGGCTCCGGGGCCGTTGCCTCACTTGGGGTGGCGGTGGGGCTGGGCACCAGCGCGGGAGGCGTCGGCGCACGCGGCGAACCGACGCAGCCGGCGAGCAGCGCTGCGCAGGCCAGCGCGAGCAGCGCCGCCCGGCGAACCAGAGGCCGTCTCCCAGAGCCCTGCCGCAGCCGCATCGCCGCTCCCGGTCCCTGGAGGATGATCGCGGGGCCAGTCTAGGGCCTGCGCGCCAGCCTGTCGAGAGGTGAACAGGGCTCAGGCTCCGCTTCCCAGCACGCCCGCCAGCGCCGCGAGCCCACGCTCGACGTCTTCGAGGTCGTTGTAGAGATGGACGGAGATCCGCACCCGGCCGTCCTCGCCGGTGACCAGCACGCCCTGGGCCTCCAGCGCCTTGCGGATCTCCGCCGCGTTGGCGGCGCTGAAGGCGATATTGCCGGCTCGACGCTCGGGCGCCTCGGGCGTCATCAGCGGTACGCCGAGCGCCGCCAAGCGGCGCCGCACCTCGCCGCTCAGCGCCAGCACGTGGCGCTCGATCGCCGCGTCGCCGACGGCGAGCAGGTAGTCGAGCGCGTTGTCCAGCACGTATAGCCCGACGAAGTTCGGGTTGCCGGGCTCGAACACCACCCCGGTATCCGCGAGCTGGAGGTCGCCCTGGTCCAGCGGCGGCCGCGGCTCGGCCGAGTGCCAGCCGGCGGTGCGCGGGCGCCAGCGCGGCAGGCGGGCGCGATTCCAGTAGGCGACCGCCACACCCTGCGTTCCGAGCAGCCATTTGTAGCAGCAGGAGAACAGGAAGTCGGCGTGCGGGGCATACACCGGCACCACCCCGAGCGAGTGCGAGGCGTCGACGACGAACAGCGCCCCGGCCGCGCGGGCGATGGCGGCGTAGGCCGCCAGGTCGCGCCGCTCCCCGGTGAGGTACGACACATGGCTGAGCGCAAGCACCCGGGTGCGGGCGTCGACCGCGGCGCGCACCCGCTCCAGCGGCACCTGCCAGTTCTCCGGTTGAAGCAGCCGCACTTCGACGCCACGCTCACGCAGCGGCAGCCACGGATACAGCAGTGAGGGGAACTCCCAGGCCTCCAGCACCACGTTGTCGCCCGGGCGCCAGTCCAGCGACTCGGCGACGAGCGCGACGCCATGGGCAACGCTGGACGGGAACCCGACGTCATCCCACTGGCAGCCAATGAGCCGGGCGACGCGCTGGGCCACGCGGGCGCGCGTCTCCTGGTTCTGCGCCTGGCCACGCAGCCCGGTCCCCTTGGCGGTGGCGAAGCGCTCCAGCGCCGCCAGGTGGCTCTTCAGGCTCGGGGTCTGGCCGCCGGCCGCCAGGTGGACGACACTGTCCAGATTCAGGAAGTCACTCTTCGGGACGAGGCTCTGCATCGCTTCCTTGGAGTCGCGCCGGCCTGGGGCGCGACGTGCCTTGGGCTACGCGGAGGCGCCGACCGCCGGCTCCGGCATGACCGCCGCCCCCGGCTCCGCTGGCTCCACCGGCATCTCCAGTATGCGATAGGGCGGCCGGTCAGGGTAGGCGCGCTTCAACAGGGGTAGCGCCACGTTGTACACGGGCACGCCGTTGCTGGTGCGCCCCTCCGGCGTCCCGTGGTGGGCGTGGCCGTGCAGCACGGCCGTCACCGGGTAGCGCGTCAGCGGCTCCTCCAGCCGGCTGGAGCCCAGGAACGGGAAGATCTCCCGCGGCTCACCCTCGACAGTCGCCTGGATCGGTGAATAGTGTAAGATCACGATCCGCTGCGCCGGGCGGAGCCGAGCCAGGCCGGATTCCAGCTTCAGTGCCTCGTTGAGCGCTTCCTGCACGAAGTGCTTGATGGTCAGCTCGCCCCAGGGCTCCAGCATGCGCGGGCCGAAGCCGCCGGCGAACCCCTTGACGCCAGTAAAGCCAATGCCGTGTACCTCGGTGCTGTCGCCGTCCAGCACGGTTACTCCGCCGTCGCACAGAATCTGCTTGACCTCGGCCGGCTTGCCCGCTTCGTGGTCGTGGTTCCCCAGAACGGCCAAGATGGGCAGCTTTGCTCCCGACAGCTCCTGCACCAGGATCTGTGCCTCCTCGGGCAGGCCATAATCGGTCAGGTCGCCACAGAGCACCAGCACGTCCGCGTGCTGAGCGATATGAGCGAATAGCGGCTGGAGCATTCCTTGCGAGGTGCGGGTGCAGTGAATGTCGCCGACCGCAGCGACGCGCACCGTCTGCTGTTGGATGGCCATCAATCCTCCTGCCAGTCGCGCCTGCCGCGCACCGCTCTCGCAGCCAGCGATGCCGAGCGCGTCCCGCGCTCTCCGGGAGCTCCGCGCGGCGTTCGCCCGGTGCCCGGCAAGCTGCGTACCCAATGGGCGCGGCACGCGATGTGCGATGCTTCCCCTACGCCTTGCGGTACACCGTAAAGAGGATACACGCGGCGGGGACGGCAGCGCTGCCGTCCCCGCCCCTCGCCCGGCTTGCGAGCCGGAGGCGTTCGGGGAACGAGGATGCTCTCAACCGCGGCCGTTTCTGGACAGGACAGCTTGGATCCAGACGCTTTCACCTTCTATCGGCATGCGCTCCAGACCCTGCTCGACACGGGTGTCCCCTTCATGGTCGGGGGCGCGTTCGCGTTCGCCCAGGCTACGGGGATCCAGCGCGACACAAAGGACTTCGACGTCTTCATCCATCGCCGCGACCGCGAGCCGATCCTGGCGGCGCTGGAAGCCGCCGGCTACACGACGGAGACGCCGTTTCCCCACTGGCTGGCGAAGGCGCATTGCGGCGACCGCTATATCGACGTCATCTACGGCTCGGGCAACGGGGTGGCGGAGGTCGACGACGAGTGGTTCGCCCACGCAACTGAAGGTGACGTGCTGGGGTTGCGGGTGAAGCTCTGTCCGGTAGAAGAGATGATCTGGTCCAAGGGCTTCATCATGGAGCGCGAGCGGTTCGACGGCGCCGACGTCGCCCACCTGCTGCACGCCTACGCGGAACAGCTCGACTGGGAGCGGCTGCTCCGCCGCTACGGGCCCTACTGGCGTGTGCTCCTGGCCCACCTGGTGCTGTTCGGCCTGATCTACCCGAGCGAGCGGAACAAGATCCCGCTCCAGGTGATGGCCGAGCTCACCAACCGGCTCCTGGCGGAGCAGCAGACCTCACCACCGCGCGAGCGCATCTGCCAGGGAACGCTGCTATCCCGGGCACAGTATCTGATCGACGTGGAGCAGTGGGGCTACCAGGACGCCCGAGTCGAGCAGGGCCACATCTGCCCGCAAGACCTGGAGATCTGGACCGCCGCCATCAAGCCCGGCACCTAGCGAGGCGCAGTCAGGCGGCATCGGCTGCCTGGCGCATCCGTGCAGTAGAGGAGCCATCGCCGTAGGGAGGAGCCTGAGCCTTCCGCTTGTCGCTCACGCGGAGGCGAACGAGCTCCTCCCCGCGGCCGCGGGGCTACCCCGCGGCCGCCATCTCGTGCTCGATCTCCGCGGCAGACGGCGCTTCGTGGATCGCCTGGAGATACTGCCGAATCATCAGCGCCGCCGTTGCCCCTTCCCCCGCGGCGCTCACGAGCTGCTTGGTGCTCCCGGCTCGGGCATCGCCAGCGGCGAAGATGCCCGGCACGCTGGTCTCCAGCGTCGGCCCGGTGACGATGAAGCCGGCGGCGTTGAGCTCGACCACGCCTTCCAGGAAGGCGGTGTTCGGGCGCAGCCCAATGAAGACGAATACGCCCGCCGCGGGCACCTCCTCCTCGGCGCCAGTGGCCAGGTCCTGCAGCAGCACGTTGCGCAGCTTCCCGTCCCCGCGGAACTCCTTGACGGCGGTCTGGTAGCGCACGGCGATCTGGGGATGGCTCAGCACCTTGTCCTGCGCCACCCGGCTCGCGGTGAGCCGCGGGCCCCGGGCCAGGATCGTGACCCGGCGGGCGAACCGAGCCAGAAAGATCGCCTCCTCGGTCGCGCTGTTGCCACCGCCGATCACCAGCACGTCCTGGCCGCGGTAGAACGGCCCGTCACAAGTAGCGCAGAAGTGGACGCCTGCGCCGATGAAGTCCGCCTCGCCCGGGACGCTGAGGCGGCGATAGGTGGAGCCGGGAGCGAGCAGGACGGCGTGGGCCCGAACCTCCTCCCCGCTGGCGAGCCGGACAGTTCGGTACTGGCCGGCGGTGCCAACAGCCAGCACCTCGGAGGCCGACAGCAGCTCGACGCCGAAGCGGCGACACTGCGCGACGAGCCGATCAGCGAACTCCGCGCCGCTCACCCCTTCCGGAAAACCTGGGTAGTTGTCCAGCCGCTCGGTAATGCCCGCCTGGCCCCCCAGCCCGCCACGCTCGATCACCAGCGTCTCGATCCCCTCCCGGGCGGCATACAGTGCCGCGGTCAGCCCAGTCGGCCCGCCACCGACGATCACCACATCGTAGAAGCGGTTCCGGGCACGCGTCTGCAGCCCCAGCCGAGCCGCCAGCTCGGCGTTGGATGGCTCGACCAGCACCGAGCCATCTGGGAAGAAGATGGTCGGGATGATCCGCTTGCCCCGATTGGCCTCCTCCACGATCCGCAGCCCCTCGGGGTTCTCGTCCACATCGACGAACTCGTAGGGCACGAGGTGCTCGCCAAAGAACTTCTTGGCCCGCTTGCAGTCGGAGCACCACGCCGTTCCGTACATTCGGATGTCCATCGCCCGCGTCTCCTTTGCCATGCCTTGGCCTACCGCTCCAGTCCCACGCCGCGGGCGAACGTTACAGGCGAGGGGCGTCTGGACGAGAGGACACGCGAGCCGGCCTGGCCACCATCCCGTCACGGCGCAGCCAAGCGCGCCCAGGGCGTGAGGAGGACCGGGTGGCGCTAGCCGGAGGAGGGCGCTGCCCTGGGCAGCTCCAAGCCGGTTTCGAATCCACAGGCCTGGCAGTGCCAGGCTGGCGCGCCGGGCGTGGGTGCCTCGTCGGTCCAGAACGCCATCCCCTGTCCCAGCGCGACGGAGGCGACGGGCGACTCCGCGGCCGCGCCGTAAAGCACACGCACCAGGCATGGCGATTCACAGCGGGGACAGAACCGCGGCCCGTTCTGCTCTAGCCAGTGCTCCCAGACCGCCTCCGGCACCAGCACACCACCGCTCAGCTCGCAGCGCAGGCAGGTCCAGATCGGGCTGGACGGGGAGACATCACAGCCGCCGAGGCGGATGACGTTTTTCAGCGAGGCCGCATACATCCTGGGCAGCGGCAGCCCGTAGACAATCGGGACGATTCGCTCGCTGTCACAGCGGGGGCACTGCGTCGGCAGGCCTGGCCGCCGCCACTCCTCGCGCCAATCGGCGACCGGGAGCGCCTGGTATTGGCGCTGAGCCCAGCGGAGTGCGTCTGCCACGCTGACGTCGAACAGCTCCAGCTCATAACAGTCGAGCCGAGGCAGGTTGAGCTGCCCGAGCGCTGCGAGGTGCCGGGGCTGAAGCGCGGCAATGTTGAGCACCTCGAGGATATGGAGCACCCACTCGCCCCGCTCCAGCCGGTCCGCATCCCAGGTGAACAGCAGCGGGGAGGAGGTGTCCCAGCCAGCCGGGTCAGCATTGCTCTCTCTCAACGGCGGCCGCACCAGCAGTCGCAGCACAACGTAGCCACCGGAATAGTCGATGAGCTCCGCCCTGGTCGCCTGCATCTCTGTGCCCCCTGCTCGATCGCCAGGCCCTGCACGCCAGCCAACCACCAAGCCATCCTGCTACCTGCCCCGCGCGGACAGGCGGCCCCATACGCGCCGCGAACCCTACGCTGGGCAGAATCGCCAAGTCAAGGATGAAGGCCATTTGTGACGAATTGAAAGGCCGTGTCGCCAGCAATCCTACTCCTCTTTTCTGCAAAAGTCACGCTCCTGAGCGGTGCGGCCCAGGGTCTTGTCGTCGTTGGCGGGCTGGGGCAGGCCGAGTCCAAGGACGAACCGGCGCTCGGCCGCCCGCAGTCCGCGCCGCCTGGTGGCGGCGCGGACTGCCACTTCCGGACAACGAAAAGCCCCCTGCGCGGAGCGCAGCAGGGGGCTTGCATGTCGGGCGTGTACGTGTTATGTTTACTATAGGTCCGATGGGTACGGGTTCCACTCCTCTGAGAAGGGGGGAGGTGCCATGCAGCTTCGGAAACTGAGCCTAGCCGACCTGGAGAGGTTCCAGGTGGACAGGTAATGCCCCGCTCCGTTGTGCGGAGCTGGGGCAGCCAACCGCTCCTGTACCGCCCGGAGAGCCCGCTCGAGTGAGCAGGGGGTGTGGTCCCGGTGGGACCAGGCGGGGACTAGGAGCACGTTGGAAGCGCGTTGAACGGTGGATATGAGTCGGGACCGAGGGGTTTCCCTCGGTCCCGTTGTGTTTGGTCAGCCTGCTCTGCCCAGGGTGTGTCATCTCATCCGGCCCGCCTGGTGCGCCCGAGGGAGTGGGGCCGGGTGTGTGGCCCGGCCCCGCGGCGGGGACCCGGTGCGGGCTAGCGCCTGGCGCTCGGCGAGGCGATCGTGAAGAACGGGTCGGTCATATTCGACGAGCTGCTGGTGGTCTGGATAAACAGCGGGACAAAGCTGCGTCCGATCGACGCCAGCCCCTCGTAGTCGCCGACGAAGTATCCGCGTGCGACGGGGGCGTTGGTCATGTCGAACGGGCCGGCGACGTGGTCCTCCGTCCAGGTCGCCCCGCCGTCGTGGGAATGCACGATCCAGTAGTCGGTGGTGAGCGGCGGGCTGCTGGTATCGTTGCGGAAGTCGTAGTACGTCACCCCGATCGTGCCGTCGGCCGCTACAGCCACCGAAGGGGTGAACGCTTGCGTGCTGGGGACCGTGTTAATCTGCACCGGGGCGGACCAGGTCAGCCCACCGTCAGTCGACTTCGAGAAAGCGATCCCGGCGTGGCCGTCGCTGCTGAAGCGACCGTCCTGCCAGACGACGTACAGGTTGCCGGTGGTCCGGTCAACCGCGATGTTCGGGATGATGTCCCCGGTTCGGACCGGCGCTCCGGTAGTCGGGTCCGACACCGGAGCATCCTGCTGCTTGCTGATGATGATCGGCTTGGACCAGGTGAGGCCCTTGTCGGTCGAGCGCATCACCGCGATGTTGAAGCCCCGTGCCTGGTGGGCGTTCTTGAAGTTGAAGATCAGATCCATCACGTCTACCAGGGTGCCGTCTGGCAGCACCACGATCTGGTTGGCGATAGTCTGGTTGATCTCTCCCGGGTCGTAGATAATCCGGGCCGGCTCCCAGCTCCGGCCGCCGTCGGTGGTCCGGGAGAACCAGGTCGGGCCCCGATAACCCAACGCGTGCTCGAACCCGTGTGGGTTGGCCTGCACGGTAGGCGACACCAGGCGGTCCCAGACCGCGTAGACGTAATTGGCGTTGCCCGGGTCGGCGGTGATGGACTCCTTGTCGTTGAGCGCGTTGGGCGAGGTGTCCTTGATGAGCGTGACCGGCTCACTCCAACTGTCCCCGCCGTTGGTCGACTTGCTCACCGTGACTGCGCTGACCGACCCAAAGCCCACCGGGCCGAGATCAAAGTTGATCGCGATCTGGTAGGCATCGCCGTTTGGTGAGAACGTCACCCAGGGGTCGGAGGCACGATCGTAGTTGCCCCCGTTGGCCACCGTGCCGCCGGAGCAGGTGGTGAAGTGCGCCCACGAGGTGCTCCAACTGGCGCCTCCGTTGTGGGTAGCGGCCGCCACGAGCCCGCGCGCCCCGCCGTTGGACCAGCGGTCCTGCTGGAAGACCGCAATGATGTTCCGCGGGTTGGTCGGATTCACGGCGACCCAGGGCTCCACCTCGGCGTTCAGGTAGTTAGTGCCCCCCTCGGTGTCCTGGCTCGAGATATCGCAACTGGCGAAGGGGTGGTCGGGGACCACCGTCACTGGGGCCACAATCAGGCCACCGGCCGTCGCAACCAGGAGCCCGAGGGTGCTAAGCGCGGTGACCGCGGAGACAAGCGCTGCCACAATGCGTCGCACAGCGAACCTCCTCGTTCTCGTTGCAGGCTCGCACCCGCCTCGCCTGCCAGTTTCTGTCGGCTCAGGCCGCCTGTCAAGAGCCAGCGGCTTCGGGCTTCCCGCGCGCGGGAGTGCGGGTACCCGAGCCCAGCCCGCGAGCGCGCCGCTTCGAGAGCCGCGGCCCCTGGGAGCGGGAGGCGGGCCATTGCCGCTCTTCGGCAATGGGAGTATCTCGCCCCGATCGTGCCGTGGGCTGCCGCCTGCGCCGTAGGGAGGGATGCCCGCGTGCTTTAGAGCGGCGCTGGCCCCTGGTTTCACCGAGGTATCGCGCGACCCGGCTAGAATCGCGCCACAGGGCGTGGGTGGCGCGCCGCACAGGTCGGCGCGCCCTTCAGCTCGCAGGAAGCGACGTCCAGGGAAAGGAGAACGCGGGATGGTGACAGACAAGAGCGTAGCCCGGCGGCGGCAGAAGGCCGGGGTGCTACGCAAGGCGGGGCGACGCGCCGGGATGCTGGGGGAGGTGCTGGGGTTTTTCTGGGCGCGCAAGCTGTGGTGGCTGCTGCCGATGGTGGTGCTGCTGCTGGGGCTGAGCGTGCTGATCGTGGTGGCCCAGGCT
>JAJPGT010000054.1 GCA_021325655.1 Pseudomonadota bacterium | reverse complement strand
TGCACATGAAGCCCTACCAGCGGCCGCATCCACCGATCGCGGTGGCCGGGCTCTCGCGGTCGAGCACCACGCTGCGCTGGGCCGGGGAGCACGGCTGGATCCCGATGTCGATCCACTTCGTCAACGTGCAGGACCTGCGCGGCCACTGGAACGCCTACGAGGAGGAGGCGCTGGCCAACGCCCAGAAGCCCCGCCGCTCCGATTGGCGGATCTGCCGCGACATCTACGTGGCGGACACGGACGAGCAGGCGCAGCGCGAGGTGCGCGAGAGCTCGCTGGCCTACGCCTACGAACACTACTTCTTCCCGCTGGTGAAGTCCTTCGGCCAGGCCGGCCTCTGGAAAGACAGCCCGGACATGCGGGACGAGGACGTGACGGTCGAGCACATCCTCAAGACGCGCGCGATCGTCGGCAGCCCGGACAGCGTCGCGCAGCAGCTCCGGGAGCTGTACGAGGCGGTGGGTGGCTTCGGCGGAGTGCTGATGCTGTGCTACGATTGGGAGGGCGAGAATGGCCCCCGCTGGCGGCACTCGATGGAGCTGCTCGCCACCAAGGTCATGCCCCAGCTCCGCGACCTGACCGGCGAGCCGGAGACGGTCGCGGCGCACTAGACTCCTCCGTTCGGGTGAGTGAGGGGCAGGGGCAAGGGCGCCCACCCTGCCCTGCCCCTCGGCCGCATGGATGTGGCGCAACAGGGATTCTCCAGGATTGCTTCGCCCCGCGCCACCAGGCACTTCGCCCGCGCCCCCGGGCTGAAGCTCCCGCGGACGGCTGCGCGCTGGCGGCGCGCCCTTCGCCACGCGCCAGCGCGCAGGTGAATCGGCCAGCCTCTGCCGTGGAGGCTACCCCTGGCGCCAGCGGGCGAGCAGTTCCTGCGCCTCCGGATACGGCTTGTCGAGGGTGGGGCGGATGATAATCTGCTCGACGTTGACGTGGGGCGGCTGGCTGGCAGCATACACGATGGCGGCGGCCACATCCTCCGCCCGCAGCATCAGGGCGCGGCGCTCGGCCGGGGGCGGCTCGGGACGGAACTCCATGATCGGCGTCTCCACCTCGCCGGCCTGGATCGCGCAGGCCCGCACGCCGTTGCGCCGCTCCTCCAGGTTGATCGAATGCACCAGCGAGGTCACGCCGAACTTGGAGGCACAGTAGGCCACCCCGGCCAGCTCGCTGGTCGTCAGGCCGGAGTCCGAGCCGACGATGACGATGCTCCCCCGTTTCGCCTCGCGGAAGATCGGCAGCACAGCGCGGACGAAGTAGAAGACCCCGGTCAGGTTCACGTCCAGCACGCGCCGCCAGTCTTCCGGGGAGATGTCGCGCAGGTTGCGCTTGGGGGTGTTGATCCCCGCGACGTGGGCGAGCAGATCGAGCCGGCCGAAGCGCTCGCGCGTCTGCGCGACGCAGCGCTCGACCGCCGCCAGGTCGGTCACATCCAGTGGCTGCGTCAGGACCTGCACCCCGTAGGTCCGGGCCTTCTCCGCCGCCTCGTCCAGCAACTGCGCGCGTCGCCCCACCAGCGTCAGGTGCGCCCCGGCCTGGGCCAGCGCCACCGCGGTCGCGGCGCCGATGCCGCTGGTCGCCCCGGTGACGATCGCGACCGTGCCCTTCAGCGATCCCATCCTCTGCTCCTGTCGTAAGGCTCTGGCGCCAATTGTAGGCGGTCAGCCTCGCCCCGCGAGCGCGCGCCCCCTGTGTGGAGCGTCTACTCTACCTGGGTGTATGCTCCCGGACGCGGGCACCCCTCGCTGCCCCGCTCGCCCAGCGAGTGCTGACCTGTGCCGAGCGCACCGTGGGACTATGAGATCTGCTGTGCACGCCGCCTGGCTCCCCTCGACCCGGGGGCTGTTTGTCTGGGCTGAGGTGGGCGAATCGCCCCGAGGCTTCCGGCGCCGGCCAGGTGCCACGGGAGGCCGGGCCCAGCGTCACCCCTTCGCGGCCGGGCCAGACCCGCTGGCCGACCTGCTCGCCACCCTGTGCCGCCCGGCGATCTGCCCCGCCGGCCAGGCCCACCAGGCATAGGCGCAGCTCCCCAACAGCGCGAGCCGGCCGCTGGCATCCCCGCCGCTCGGTGGCGACGCGCCTCCCGAGGGCGCGCCGCCCAGCCTGCTGTCCTGGGTGCTGCCCGGGCTGCGGTTCGAGGCGGCGGACGCGGCGGAGCTGCTGCTAACGCTGGGCGACCAGGCCGATACGACCCAGGTCGCCCTCGGGGATGATCTGCGCTTCTGGGTCGTCGCCACGCGCTTCGGGCTGGATCTGCTGGCCCGGCAGCGGCTGATGCCGACGCTGGCAGAGGAGCGGGCAGGGCTGGCGGGGTCCCCACACGACGGGTCGTGTGGGGTGACACTGGCGGCGCGCTGGCGCGTGGTGCTGGACGAGCCGGCGGACGCGCAGCCGCTGGCCGCGCTGGCGGACACGATGCCGCCCGCCGCCCGGGCGCTCGCCGACAGTCCCGAAGTGCCGCTGCCGCATCCGCGGGCGCTGCTGAAGGACTACCTCGACGCGCTGGCCGACGGGTGGCGCGCGCCGCGCTCAGGACCGACCTGGCGTGGGTGCTTGGCCTCGCCCGGCGCCCCTCCCGCCGCGCCGCTCCCGCCGACGCCTGGATCGCGGCGCTGTGTGCGCCGAACCCCTGCCTGGAGCTTGCCAGCGGCGAGCTGGCCGCGTTCCAGGAGCAGTACCGCATCTGGATGCAGGCGGCGGGCGACGGCACGGCGGAGGAGACATTTCGGGTCTGCTTCCGCCTGGAGCCGCCCGAGGCCGGCCCGGACTGGACGGTGCAGTACCTGTTGCAGGCGGCGGACGATCCCAGCCTGCTGGTGCCGGCCGCGGAGATCTGGCAGCAGCGCGGCGCCACCGCGCGCTTCCTCAATCGCCGCTTCGACCAGCCCCAGGAGCGGCTGCTGGCGGGTCTGGGCCGGGCGGCGCGGCTGTTTGTGCCGTTCGAGCGCAGCCTGAGCGAGCCGGCGCCGCGAGGCTGCCGGCTGACCGTGGACGAGGCGTACCAGTTCCTGCGAGAGGCGGCGCTGCTGCTGCAAGCGAACGGCTTCGGGGTACTGGTTCCGGCGATCGAGTCGAAGGTCGGGATTCGGATTCGGCTGGGGCGGAGCGTGAGCGCTCCCGGGCAGGCGGGCGGGCCGGCCGCGTTCGGCTGGGAGTCGCTGGTGCAGGATGACTGGCAGGGAGCGCTCGGTGACCAGACGCTGACCCCGGAGGAGTTCGCGGCGCTGGCGCGGCTGAAGCAGCCGCGGGTGCAGGTGCGCGGCCAGTGGATCGAGCTCCAGCCGGAGCAGGTCGAGCAGGCGCTGGCGCTGTTCCGGCAGCAGGAGGGCGGCGGCGAGATGTCGCTGCAGGACGCGCTCAAGCTGGTGCTGAGCCCGGACGAGGCGCAGGGGCTGCCCGTGCTGGAGGTCAGTGCCGAAGGCTGGATCGACGAGCTGCTCGCGCAGCCGCGCGACGGCGGGACGCGCGAGCCGGCCCAGGAGCCGCCGGGCTTCGCCGGCCAGTTGCGCGGCGAGCAGAAGGTGGGCCTGGCCTGGCTGGCCACCCTGCGCCGCTACGGGCTGGGCGCCTACCTGGCGGACGACATGGGGCTCGGCAAGGACGCCGCAGCTCATCGCGCTGCTGCTCCACCAGCGCGCTACGGGCGGCGTCCGCGCGCCGGCGCCGCTGGTCTGCCCCACCTCGGTGGTCGGCAACTGGCGGCGCGAGCTGGCCCGCTTCGCGCCGGAGCTGCGGGTGCTGGTCCACCATGGCGCCGGGCGGGCGCGCCAGGAGTTCGCCGCGCTGGCCCGAGAGTACGACGTGGTGATCAGCACCTACGCGCTGCTACACCGCGACGAGGCGGAGCTGAGCCGCGTCCCGTGGAGCGCGCTGGTGCTGGACGAGGCGCAGAACATCAAGAACGCCGCGACCAAGGCGGCGCAGACGGCGCGCACGCTGCCGGCGGACTGGCGCGGCGCTCACCGGCACCCCGGTCGAGAATCGCCTGGCCGACCTGTGGAGCATCTTCCCGTTCCTCACTCCCGGCTCTCTCGGCTCGGCCGAGGAGTTCCGCCGCCGCTTCGCCCTGCCGATCGAGCGGGTGCGCGACGACGGGGCGACTGAGCGGCTCACGGCGCTCGTCGCCCGTTCATCCTGCGCCGGGTGAAGACCGACCGCTCGATCATCGCCGACCTGCCCGAGAAGAACGAGATGACCGTCTTGTGCACGCTCACTCGGGAGCAGGCGACGCTCGAGCAGGCGTTGGTGCAGGCATCGCTGGCAGAGATCGAAGCGGCGGAGGGGATCCAGCGCCGCGGCCTGATCCTGGCGACCCTCACCACGCTCAAGCCGGTGTGCGACCATCCAGCCCTGTTCCTGCACGACGGCAGCGCCCTGGCCGGCCGCAGCGGCACGCTGGAGCGGCTGAGCGAGATGCTGGAAGCGGTGATCGCCGAGGGAGACCGGGCACTGATCTTCACCCAGTACGCCGAGATGGGGCGACTGCTGAAGGCGCACCTGGAGGATCGTCTGGGTCAGGAGGTGCGGTTTCTCCACGGCGGCACCCCGGCCAGAGAGCGCGACCGAATGGTGGTTCGCTTCCAGGACGACCCGCGCGGCCCGCGGCTGTTCCTCCTCTCGCTCAAGGCGGGCAGCACCGGGCTGAACTCACCCGCGCCAACTCCGTGTTCCACTTCGACCGCTGGTGGAACCCGGCGGTGGAGAACCAGGCGACCGACCGCGCCTTCCGCATCGGCCAGTGGCGCGACGTGCAGGTCCACACGCTCCTCTGCGTCGGGACGTTCGAGGATGCACTGGACCCGCGCATCCAGCGGAAGCGAGCACTGGCGGAGAGCATCGTCGGTACCAGCGAAGCCTGGATCACCGAGCTGGGCACGGAGGAGCTGCGGGCGCTGTTCGCGCTGCGCCGGACGCCCCGCCGCCCGACGAACGGGATCAAGGCGCAGACGCAGCGCGGCACGTTCGGCCAGACATGGTGGGCGAGCCGCTGGGTGGCGGCGCTGGAGCGGCTGGTCGATCCCGGGCGCCTGTCGCGCGGCCGCAGCTATGCCCGCTCGGGCCAGGTGCTGAAGCTGGAGGTGGGGCCAAGCGGCGTCGAGGCGCTGGTGCAGGGGAGCCGGCCCACGCCCTACAAGGTGACGATCCGCTTTCAGCAGCTCAGCGACGCCGCGTGGGAGCGGGTGATCGAGGCGCTGGCCGCCCAGGCGATCTCCGCCGCCCGGCTGCTCAGTGGGGAGATGCCCCAGGACATCGAGCCGCGCTTCACCGCGGCGGGCGCCAGCCTCTTCCCCGCCGTGGGCGCCGAGCTCGGCAGCGCCTGCTCCTGCCCCGACTGGGCCAACCCCTGCAAGCACGTCGCGGCGGTGCACGAGCTGCTAGGCGAGCGCTTCAATGCCGACCCCTTCCTCCTGTTCACCCTGCGCGGCCGGACCAAGGAGCAGATCGCGGCGGCGCTGCGGGTGCGGCGAGCGGGCGTGGCGGTGGCCGAGCCCGCACCGGAAGCCGTAGAGCGAACTGCCGAGGCCGTGTCGCCACCCGCTGAGGCGCCCTCGCTCCCGCTGGCTCCGGCCACATTCTGGACCACCTCGGCGGACCTGGACGCGGTGACGTTCTCCTTCGAGCCGCCCGCGCTGGACGCTCTGCCGGTCAAGTGCCGCGGCCGGCCGAGCTTCTGGCAAAGCAAGCGCGACTTCGCCACCGTGATGGAGCAGGCGTACCGCGCCATCAGCGCCCATGCCCGCGCGCTCGCCGCCGGGGAGGCGTGAGCGGCTAATCTGCGTCCCGCGGGCACGCAGCAGCGACGATCCCTCCGCTCCGCGAGTTGACGGGCGCGGCCGCCGGCCCTACCATCCTCCCGCGTCCCGCTCCCGCGCGGCGACGCCGGGCCGCGCGGGACTGTGCGAAAGGAAGAGACGAATGGCCACCATTCCGCGCGACCTCCCCCGCCTGGCCCATCCGCTGGAGCCGCTGTCCGCCGACGAGATTGCCCAGGCAGTACGGCTCGTCCGTCAGCGGCCCGAGCTGAGCCAGCGTCTGCGCTTCTTCAACGTCAGCTTGCACGAACCGCCAAAGGAGCGGGTGCTTGCCCTGGCGCCTGGCGAGACGCTGGAGCGCGAAGCGTTCGTCGCGGTGCTCGACAACGCCTCCGGCCAAACATATGAGGCGGTGGTCTCGCTCAGCCGCGGTGAGATCACCTCCTGGAAGCACCTGCCCGGGGTCCAGCCGCCGATGCTGGTGGAGGAGTTCATCGACTGCGGCGAGGCGGTGAAGGCGAACCCCGAGTGGCAGGAGGCGATGCGGAAGCGGGGGATTACCGACTTCAGCCTGGTGATGATCGAGCCCTGGTCCGCCGGTGAGTACGGCCTAGCCGATGACCCGAAGGGGGTACGGCTCACCCGAGCGCTCACCTGGGTGCGCCGCCATCCGACGGACAACGGCTACGCCCGCCCGGTCGACGGCGTCATCGCGTTCGTGGACCTCAACACCCTGCAGGTGCTGCGGGTGGACGACTACGGCGTCGTCCCGCTCCCGCCCGAGGACGGCAACTACCTGCCGGAGACCGTCGGCCCGCTGCGCACGGACCTAAAGCCGCTCGAGATCTACCAGCCGGAGGGGCCGAGCTTCCAGCTCGAGGGCCATGAACTGCGTTGGCAGAAGTGGCGGCTGCGGATCGGCTTCACCCCACGCGAGGGGCTGGTGCTGTACACCGTCAGCTACAACGACCAGGGGCAGGAGCGGCCGATCCTATACCGCGCCTCCATCTGTGACATGGTAGTCCCCTACGGCGACCCCCGGCCGATGTACTTCTTCCGCAACGCCTTCGACATCGGCGAGTTCGGGATCGGGCTGATGGCGAACTCGCTGGAGCTGGGCTGCGACTGCCTGGGCGAGATCCGCTACCTGGACGCGGTGGTGCCACGAGCCTCGGGCGACCCACTGACGATCAAGAACGCCATCTGTATCCACGAGGAGGACTACGGCATTCTCTGGAAGCACTACGACTGGCGCTTGAACCACGCCGAGGTACGGCGGTCGCGGCGGCTGGTGATCTCGTTCATCGCCACGGTGGGCAACTACGAGTACGGCTTCTACTGGTACTTCTACCAGGACGGCACGATCCAACTCGAGGTCAAGCTGACCGGGGTGGTGTCGAACGGCGCGGAGCCGCTCGGTGCCAGCCCTCCCTGGGGCTCGATGATCGCCCCGGGGCTGTATGCCCCGATCCACCAGCACTTCTTCAACGCCCGGCTGGACATGATGGTGGATGGGCTGAACAACTCGGTGTACGAGGTCAACACCGTCGCCGATCCACCCGGGCCGGACAACCCCCACCGCAATGCCTTCCGGGCCGTATCCACCCTGCTGGCGCGTGAGTCGGAGGCGCAGCGGGTGATCAACCCGTTCTCCGCCCGTTACTGGAAGGTGGTCAACCCGAACAAGACTAATCGGCTTGGCCAGCCGGTCGCCTACAAGCTGGTGCCCGGCGAGAACGTGCTCCCCTTCGCCGCTCCCGACGCCAGCGTCATCCAGCGGGCCGGGTTCATGACCAAGCACCTGTGGGTGACGCGCTACGACCCGGCGGAGAAGTCCGCCGCGGGCGACTATCCGAACCAGCACCCGGGCGGCGCCGGGCTGCCGAAGTACGTCCAGGCGGACCGCGAGCTAGAGAATACCGACGTGGTGCTCTGGTACACCTTTGGGGCGCACCACGTGGTGCGGACCGAGGACTGGCCGGTGATGCCCGTCTCCACCATCGGGTTCACCCTCAAGCCGCTGAACTTCTTCGACCGCAACCCCGCGCTGGACGTCCCGCCACCGCGCCGGCACTGCACCCCCGGCCGCGCCGACGGTGACGGCTGCCACTAACCCGGAGCCTTCGCAGGGCGGACGCACCCCCCCGCCACGCTCCTTCTCCCCAGCAGGCCGAGGGAGCGTGGCGGGGGGGGCACAGGCCGCTGGCAGCAGCCTTCACCCCGCACACCGCGTGAAGGGTCAGCTCCCGGCCCGCAGCGCCAGGCTGTGCCCGACGCCCGCGCTAATCGCGGTCACGTCCGCCAGCCGTTCCGTCTGCACCGGTGTCGTCCGGCAGGCGCAGGAGGGATCCCCCCTCGTCCCATCGCCCAGTTGCCCATGGTTGTCGTAGCCCCAGCCCCAGACGGTGCCATCGTTCCTGAGCGCCAGGCTGTGTGCCCCGGTGCCTGCGCTGATCGCGATCACCCCGCTCAGGCCGATCACTTGCCCGGGCGTGGTGCAGCAGTGACAGGTCCCCTCTCCCCTCGTCCCATCGCCCAGCTCGCCGGAGAAGTCGTCCCCCCACACCCACACAGTGCCGTCGCTCTTCAGTGCCAGACTATGGCCGCCACCAGCAGCGGGCAATGGCATCCGCGCCATGGGAGCCCTGCACTCGCACCGGCACAAGCCGGTCCGTCGTCAACCCGTCTCCCAGTTGGCCCCGCCGGTTGTCGCCTGGGGCGACAACCGGCCCCTCTGCTGCCGTGGCCTCTGGAACGCCCAGCAGCCCGGCCAGCAGGCCCAGCACGGCACTGGCATGGATGAGCCTCGTTCCCAGACGGATCATATTCCTCCGTACCGTAGCGTAGCTGACTGCCAGATCAATAGAGCCGATCCTTGAAGTACTCCCGTAATCTGTCAATCAATAGGGATTAAATCGATCAAATTCTGGGCGCTCTACCGTCAAAGCGGCGTCCGGGTCTGGGGGACGTGACTCGGCAGGGACTGACGCGGGCGCGCGCAGGGGACGGTCGGGAACGCGGGCCGAGGCGAGCGGGATCAGCAGTGGCGCGGGCTGGTGCCCGGCCGCGTTAGCGCATGCCCCAGTGGTCGGCCAGGAAGCCGCCATCCACGGGGATGGTGACGCCGGTGATGTAGCTGGCGTCGTCGGAGGCGAGGAAGGCGGCGACGGCGGCGATCTCCTCCGGGCGGCCGGGGCGGCGCAGCGGGGTCATTCGCTCGAACTGCTGGATCATCTCGGGGGCCAGCACCTCGCGGCCCACTTCGGTGAGGATCGGCCCGGGGGCGATGGCGTTGACCAGGACGTTGTAGGGGGCGAGGGCGACCGCCATGTTGCGAGTGAGGTGGACCACCGCTGCCTTGGCCGCGTCGTAGTGCGGGGTCTGCACGTTGGCGGCGTAGGAGTGGACCGAGGCGAGGTTGATGATGCGGCCGGAGCGCTGGGCGATGAGGTGCGGCGCGACAGCGCGGGCGGCGAGGAAGACGCCGCTGAGGTTGACGTCGAGCACCCGCTGCCACTCCTCCACCGGCATCTGGTCGAAGCGGGCGGAGCCGATGCCGCTCATGAAGGTGAGGCCGGCGTTGTTGACCAGGACGTCGAGTCGGCCATAGGTGGCCAGGGCGCGCTCGACCATCGCCGCGACCTGCTCGGGGCTGGTGACGTCGGTCTGGATGGCGAGCGCCTGCCCGCCCGCCCCGGCGATCTCCGCGGCGACGCGCTCGCCGTTGGCAGCGTTACGCTCCGCAATCACCACTCGCGCCCCCTCGTCGGCGAAGCGGCGGGCGATGGCGCGGCCGATCCCCTGGCCGGCGCCGGTGACGATGACGACTTTGTCGGTAAAGCGCATGTCCAGCCCCCTGTTCAGCGGCGGCTACGCGAGCAGCCGCCCGTGCTCGACTACCACCCGGCCGTCCTGGAGCACGGCGCGGACCTGGCGCAGCGCGCCGAGATCGCGCGTCGGGTCGCCGTCCACCGCGATCAGGTCGGCCCGACGCCCGCGCTGGATAGTGCCCACCTGGCCGTCGAGGCCGATCGCCGCCGCGGCGCGGCCTGTGGCGGCGTGGATCGCCTCGACGGCCGGTAGGCCGACCTCGCGGGCGAGCAGCTCGATCTCCCCGGCCAGGCTGTTGTGTGGAGTCTGCCGCACCCCGGCGTCGGTGCCGGCCAGGAACTGCACCCCCAGCTCGCGCGAGCGGCGGTGATAACGGAGCAGCTCCTGGCGCATCGCCACCTGCTCCCGCATCCCCTGGGTGAGCCCGCTGTCGCCCAGGACCGACGCGTTGCGGACCGGGATGAGCGTCGGGGTGACGTACACGCCGCGCTCCGGCATCTGGGCCGCGACCCGCTCGTCGTACTCGACGGTGGCGTTCGGCCCGATCCAGCTACAGTGCTCGATGGTGTCGACGCCCGCCTCGACGGCCAGGCGGATGCCGGCGGTGCCGAGCGCGTGGGCGGCGATGGTCAGCCGCGCCCGGCGCGTCTCCTCGACCGCGGCCTGGAGCTCGGCCAGGATGTATTGTGCCACGCTCACGTTCGTCCCGGGCGTCATCCGTCCCCCGGTGGCCATGATCTTCAGGCAGTTGACCCCCTGCTTCACCTGGCGGCGGACCGCCAGCCGCACCGCGAGCTCCCCGTCCGCCTCCAGCCCCAGGTAGTAGCAATGGCCGCCGGTGATGGTGATCGGCGAGCCGGCGGAGAGGATGCGCGGCCCGGGGACGATACCCCGGGCGATCGCCTCGCGCAAGGCCAGAACCACCCCGCCCCGGCCGCCCAGATCGCGGACTGTGGTGATCCCAGCCGCCAGCGCGCTCCGCGCCGCCGCGGTCGCCCGCAGCAGCAGCGTGTGGTCGTCTTCCGCGAGCACATCGCGCAGCGGGTCCGAGCCAGCGCTGAACACCAGGTGGGTATGGCAGTCGATCAGCCCGGGCAGCACCGTCTGCGCGGAAAAGTCGAGCAGCGGTGCCTCCGCTGGAACCTCGCCAGCCGGCTCGACGTCTACGATGAGTCCGTCGCGGATGTAGATATCCACGTCGCTGCGCGCCGCCGCGCCGGTGCCATCCACCAGCCGGCCCGCCCTGATGACCACCAGCATGCCTACCTCGCCTGTCTCGCTGTCCCCGCCCCTCGCCCTCATGATCGACGACGAGGGCGAGGGGCGGGGCCGAGGCTATGCTACCCGCTCAGTGTTGCCTCCTCCATCCCGAACACGTAGGTAGTGGGATGCGGAGTGTAGTTCTGGAGGCGCTGGCTGGCCACCTCCACGTGCTCCGCGGCGTAGCTCCAGAAGGCGGCCACCTTCTGGCAGAGCTGCTTCTGGACGAGCGTGTAGATCTGCTGGCGGGTGGGCGTGTCCGTCGTCGCCCGGCCGGCGTCGAGCAGGCCGTCGATCTCCGGGTCGCTCCAGTTGTCCCAGCCGGCCGGGGAGCTGCCGGTATGGAAGGTGTTGTACAGGTACTGGTCCGGGTCGATGGTCGGGAAGTCCAGGTTGGTGCTGATCCAGTAGTCGAACGTCTTTACCCGCAGGTCCAGCCAGACGCCGTACTCGGTCGCCCGGGGCTGGGCATTGATCCCGATCGCCTGCCACTGCCCGGCCAGTACCTGGGCGGAGATGTCCATCAGCGGGAACTGCGGGATGTAGATGATGTCCATGTCGAAGCCGTTGGGGAAACCGGCCTGGGCCAGCAGCGCCTTCGCGCCAGCCACGTCCTGCTGATAGAACGGCAGGTCGCTGATGGGCACCGACCAGAGCTTATGGACCGGCGGGATCGGCCCGCTCACCACCCCCAGGCCGGAGCCGGCGGCCTGGAGGATCTCGTCACGGTTCATCGCCATCGCCATCGCCTGGCGCACCATCACGTTCTGCAGCGGCTGCTTGCGGTGGTTGATGTTGATGACGTTCGTCCCCAGCGCCGGGGTGCGCCAGGTCTGGAGGTTCGGGTCGTCCTTCACCAGCGCGTAGTTCTTGTTGTCCTCCAGCACCGCGTGGTGGACGTCGCCGGAGCGCAGCGCCGCGATGATCGACGACTCGTCCGGCATGACCCGGATAGTGATCCCGTCCAGCTTCGGCACCCCGGGGCGCCAGTAGTTCGGGTTGCGCACCAGCTTCATCTCGACATCCGGGGTCCAGGAGTCGAGCATCCAGGGGCCGGTCCCGATCTCCTTGCTCTTCAGGAAGTCGAGCGGCTGGCTGTTGACCGACTTGGGGGTGATGGCGACGTTGAACAGCGCCGCCAGCAGCCCGGAATAGGGGGTCTTGAGGTTGAACTTGGCGATGTACTTGTCCACCACCTCGACGCTGTCGACCGGGAGCAGGTCGCCGCGCACCTGCGAGCCGGTCTTCTCGTCCAGGACGCGCTCCACGGTCGCCTTCACATCCTCGGCGGTCAGCTCCGTCCCGTCGTGGAACTTGACGCCCGGGTGCAGGTGGAAGATGTAGGTGGTGAGGTTCGGAATCTCCCAGCTATCCGCCAGCCGGGGCTGGACCACCAGGTCGCGGTCCAGCCAGACCAGCCGGTCGTACAGCAGGTGGGTGATGCGGAAGTTGGCGAGCGCCGGGACGTTATGCGGATCCAGCCCGGCGGCTTCGGTGGTGCGGGCGTCGATGACGACCCCGGCGCCGGCCCGGCGGGGAATGAACGCCGGCGCGGCCCGTGGCGCGGGCAGCGGCGCCGCGGCGCCAGCCGGGACGGTGAGCGCGAACGATAGGGGGATCGAGACGGCGAGCCCGGCCAGCCCCTTGAGGGCCTGGCGCCGGGTCAGCTTCCTGTCCTGGAGCATCTTCTTCTCCTCCTCAGCCACAGCGTCCTCCGAACAGTCGCGCGGGCTCCGTCAGCTCTCCGACCTCGCCTCTCCCTCCTTTCGCACCGGCTAGCGCCTTGTGACCGGTGTTCTGCTGGGTAATGCACGGGTACCCGAGTACTAGCGCTGGGCGACGCCAGGCAGCCCGTGTCCGCGCAGCGTCGGGTCGAGCAGGTCGCGGATGCCGTCCCCCAGCAGGTTGAACGCGAGCACCGCCAGCGCGATCGCGGCGCCCGGGAAGATCGACATCCAGGGAGCAGTCTCCAGGAACGTCCGGCCCTCGCTCAGCATCGTCCCCCAGGAAGGGGCGGGCGGCTGGGTGCCCAGCCCGATGTAGCTCAGCGCCGCCTCGATCAGGATCGCGTGGGAGAGGCTGGCGGAGGCTTGGACGATCATGGGTGAGACGACGTTGGGCAGGATGTGACGGACGATGACCCGTGGGTGCGAGGCGCCCAGCACGCGCGCTGCCTCCACGTAGTCGCGGTGGCGCTCCGCAATCACCGGCCCGCGTACCACCCGGGCGAACAGGGGGGTGTAGACGATCGCGATCGCCAGTGAGGCGTTGCCCACCCCCGGGCCGAGCATTGCGGCGATCGCGATCGCGAGCAGCAGCACCGGGAAGCTGAAGAAGATGTCCATGACCCGGCCGATCGCCAGGTCCACCAGCCCGCCGAAGTAACCTGAGACGAGCCCGAGGGCGCTGCCGAGGAGCAGCGCCGCGGCGACGGAGACCGCCGCGACGCGGAGCGAATTGCGCGCGCCGTGGATCACCCGGCTGAGGATGTCGCGGCCGAGGCGGTCCGTCCCGAAGGGGTGCAGCGCGCTGGGCGCCTCCTGGCGGTGGCGCACGTCCAGCGCGATCGGGTCGTGGGGCGACACGACGTCGGCCAGCAGCGCCAGCAGCACCAGCAGCAGCGCCAGCAGCAGCCCGAACAGCACCAGCCGGTTGGCCAGCAGCAGCCGCGGCCAGCGCGGCGGCTGGCGCTCACGCAGCCCCGGCGCGGGCGGCGCCGGAGCTGCGACGACCGGGGGGAGCGTCCGGCTCTCAGCCATACTTGATGCGCGGGTCGAGCGCCGCGTACAGCAGGTCGACGACGACGTTGACGAAGATGAACGCTACCGCCACGAACAGCACCGTGCCCTGGACCACCGGGTAGTCGCGGCCGTAGATGCCCCAGAGCAGCAGCCGGCCAATGCCCGGCAGGGTGAACACCTCCTCCACGATGAGCGCCCCGCCCAGCAGGTAGCCGACCTGGAGCCCACTGACGGTGACGACCGGGATGAGCGCGTTCTTGAAAGCGTGGCGCAGCACCACGCTCCGCTCCGCCAGCCCCTTGGCCCGGGCGGTACGGATGTAGTCGCGGTTGAGCACGTCGAGCATCGCCGAGCGGGTCATGCGGGTCACGTTCGAGGCCAGCACCGTCCCCAGCGAGAGCGCCGGCAGGAGCATCGTCAGCAGGTTGCTGAGCGGGTCCTGCCAGGGTGGGACGTAGGCCGGCGGCACCCAGCGGAAGGCGAGCGAGGTGAGCAGCAGCAGCATCGTCCCCTGCCAGAACTCGGGGATCGATAGCCCGAGCAGGGAGACGACGCGGGCGGCGGCGTCGACGCGGGTAGCGCGGTAGGCTGCCGCGATCACCCCAGTCGGAATCCCGATCGCCAGCCCGGCCAGCATGCTCAGCAGGGTCAGCTCCGCGGTGACGGGCAGGCGGGACAGGATCAGCTCTAGGACCGGGGTGGAGGTGCGGAAGGAGGCGCCCAGGTCGCCGACCAGCACCCGGCGTGCCCAGTCCCAGTACTGGACGTACAGCGGCCGGTCCAGCCCGAAGAAGGCGCGCAGGCTCTGGCGCTGCGCCTCGGTGATGGTGTTCTGCGCCCCGAGCATCTGATCCACGACGTCGCCGGGGATGAGGCGCAGCAGCAGGAAGACGAGGATGGATACCCCGACCAGCGCAGGCGGGATAGAGAGCAGCCGCCGGACCAGATACCGCTGCACGCTCGGTGTCCCGGTGTAGGAGCCCTGAGGCGGCGCCCGCCGCTCCGCGCTCGCCGTTCGGGCTGTAGACGATAGATTACATCTTGTATACAATACCCGCAATACGCGAGGCGCCCGTGGAAGACGGCAAGCAACCCCTGGTGCTCACTCCCGCCCGGCCGAACCTTCTGCGCGACCAGGTCGTCGCCGCCATCCGCGCGGCGATTCTGGAGGGGCGGGTCAAGGCCGGCGAGTGGCTCAACGAGGAGGAGTTCTGCCGCCAGCTCGGTGTCAGCCGCTCCCCCTTTCGAGAGGCGCTGCGCCAGCTCGAGCAGGAGGGCCTCGTCGTCGCCGTCCCCCACCGTGGGGCGATGGTGGCCCGGCTCACCCGGCGCGACGCTCAGGAGCTGTACGGCCTGCGCGCCGCGCTCGAATCCTACGCTGCCGAACAGCTCGCCGCCCGTGGTGGCTCCCTGGCCGAGCTGCAAGCGCTGGTCGACGCGATGGCGGCGGCGCGGGCCGCGGGGGAGGCCCGCGATCTGGTCGAACTGGACCTCCAGTTCCACGCCCGCCTGTGCGAGCTGAGCGGCAACAGCCTGCTCGCCCGGACCCATCGCGGGCTCATCGACCGCATCCGCCTGCTCTACCACGTCGCCGGCCTGCCGATCACCCAGCACCGCGACTACCCGGAGCGCCACCAGCACATCGTGGACGCGATCGCCTCCGCCGACCCGCACCGGATCGCGCAGGTCGTGCGCGCCCACCTGGACGACGCGGCGCAGGACGTGGCGCGGCGGCTGGAGTCCTAACCTCGCTCGGAGGGCAGCATCGATGGCCCGCCAGATTCGGCTCACCTTCGTCGACGACGGCGTCTCCGCGCTGGTGGAGCTGCTGGATGAGGCGGCGCCGCGCACCTGCCGCGCGATCTGGGAAGCGCTTCCACTCGCCGGCGAGGCGCAGCACGCGATCTACTCCGGCAGCGAGATCGTCCTGCTGATCCCGAGCGAGATCGCCCTCCCGCCGGAGAACGCCACCGCGCGGGTCGCGGTGGGCGACGTCGGCTACTGGTTCCAGAAGGGCGGAGAGCGTTTCGGCTTCCCCGACGACCTCTCGGAGATCGCCTGGTTCTACGACCGTGATGCGGTGCCGAGCATGCCGGACGGGCCGGTCCAGATGACCATCTTTGGGCGCATCCTGGGCGACGCGACCGCCTTCTACCAGGTGTGCCGGCGGATTCGGCGCGAGGGCGTCAAGCGCGTCCAGGTGGAGCGCGCCGAGTAACGCGGCCCCCCCGCCCCGCGGAGAGCACGGAAGGGCGAGGGGGCCACTGCGCTACGCGGTGGCCATGCGCGCCGCCTGCTCCAGCCCCAGCTCCTGGATCGACTGCTCCCGCATCTTGAACTTCTGGATCTTTCCGGTCACCGTCATCGGGAAGCTGTCCACGAACTTCACGTAGCGTGGGATCTTGTAGCTGGCGATTTTCCCACGGCAGAAGTCGCGGATCTCCTCCTCCGTCGCCGTCTCGCCCTCCTTCAGCCGCACCCAGGCCATTACTTCTTCGCCGTACTTCGGATCCGGCACCCCGATCACCTGCACGTCGGCGATCTTCGGGTGGGTGTACAGGAACTCCTCCACCTCGCGCGGGTACACGTTCTCCCCGCCGCGGATGATCATGTCCTTGATACGGCCGACGATGTTCAGGTAGCCGTCCTCGCGCATCACCGCCATGTCGCCGGTGTGCATCCAGCGGGCGCGGTCGATCGCCTCGCGCGTCGCCGCCTCGTTGCCCCAGTAGCCGAGCATCACCAGGTAGCCGCGGGTGAGCAGCTCTCCCGGCGTCCCGCGCGGCACCACCTCGCCCGTGGCCGGGTCCACCACCTTCGCCTCCACGTGCGGGTGGACCGCCCCCACCGTGGAGACCCGCCGCTCGGTGTCGTCGTCCGGGCGGGTCTGGAAGCTGACCGGGGAGGTCTCGGTCATCCCGTAGCAGATCGTCACCTCGGTCATGTGCATCTTGGTGTTGACCTGCTTCATCACCTCGACCGGGCAGGGCGAGCCGGCCATGATCCCGGTGCGCAGCGTGGACAGGTCGAACCTGGCGAAGTCCGGGTGGCCCAGCTCGGCGATGAACATCGTCGGCACTCCGTGCAGCGCGGTGCAGCGCTCCTCCTGCACTGTCTGGAGCACCGACAGCGCGTCGAACGACTCCGCCGGGTAGACCATCGTCGAGCCATGGGTGACGCAGGCGAGATTGCCGAGCACCATCCCGAAGCAATGGTACAGCGGCACCGGGATGCAGAGCCGATCCTTGGGGGTCAGCCGCATCCACTCCCCAATGAAGAACCCGTTGTTCAGGATGTTGTGGTGGCTGAGCGTGGCGCCCTTCGGATAGCCCGTGGTGCCGGAGGTGTACTGGATGTTGATCGGGTCGTCGAACTGCAGGTGCGCGGTGCGCGCCTCCAGCTCCTCCTGCCGCACCGCGCTCGCCCGCTCCAGCAGCTCGTCCCAGGCCATCATCCCCGGCGCGCTCTCGCCGCCCAGCAGCACCACCCCGCGCAGCTCCGGCAGCCGCTGGGCCTGGAGCGCACCCCGGCGGCTGCGCTCCAGCTCCGGGACGATGCTGGCGATGGTGGCACGGTAGTCATGGGTTCGGAAGCCGGGTGCGGTGATGAGCAGCTTCACCCCGGACTGTTGCAGCGCGTACTCCAGCTCGTGCTGCCGATAGGCCGGGTTGATGTTCACCAGGATCGCGCCCATCCGGGCGGTCGCGAACTGGGTAACCACCCACTCGGCATTGTTCGGCGACCAGATCCCGACGCGGTCGCCCTTCTCGATCCCCAGCGCCAGCAGGCCGCGCGCGGCGCGGTCCACCAGCTCCGCGAGCTGCGCGTAGGTGTAGCGCAGCCCCTGGTGGCGCGACACCAGCGCCTCATTGTCGCCGTACCGCTCCACCGTCTTGCGGAACGCCTGGCCAATCGTCTCCCCGATGAGCGGAGTCTCCGAAGCGCCATGAACATAGCTGGGCAGCACAGAGGTCATCGTCCTCACCTCCATCTGCCACCAGGGTAGCGCCGGCCGCGGAGCGACACAAGCACCCCGCCGGCGCTGCGAGAGATTATTCAGCGGGTCAACGAGCCCGGGCTGCTGCGGTCCCGAAGGTCACTGCTGAAACGGATCGGTCCTGCCACCCGCTGCTGAGCTTCGTCTGAATCCCGCTCGCGTAGGCGGTTTTGCTGCTCGGACCTGGCTCCTGTTTCAAAGCGGGGATCCCCATCACAACAGTACCAACGTGCCCGAGCAGACGAGATGCGCGGTTCGCTGGCTCCTGGATGCCGCTCATGGCAGCCTTATCTGGAACCCACTCCGGCGCAGCTCGCCCTTCCGGATGAGCTCATCTACTACTGTGCCGACCGCTTTAGCGATGTCTGTACTCGTTCGCTGGAAGCCTAGTTCGGAAGCTGCTTGACGCACCAGGTCCTCGCGCGGAAGCCCGAACTGGCTCTCCACGACGTGCAGCACAGCCAGGCGGATCTCCTCTACCGGGATGTGCTCGATGGCGCGCGGTTCATCTTCGGAGCTAGCGGATCGGAATCGGGTGAGCGTCTGGTTCCGCGCCCAGAGGAATCCAGACTGGTCCCGGCGCAGCCCTTTGCGTCGCACTGCTACCTTGAGCGCTCGCTCGAAATTGGCCCGCACATGCTTGCCCGCTCGCCCGACGCCGTTCAGCTCTCGCACGCGCCGTAGTGCGAGCTCGACATGGATGGGCCCCTCTTCGGCGACCACGCGTGCAATCTCATCGGCCAGCGCCTGCTCGTTCCAATCAGCTAGCAGAAGGTCACGGTTGGGATGGAAGCGCGAGGCCTCGCGATAGGGAACGCCCGCGGGGAACGTACTAGCCGTCGGCGGGGCGACGGCCGGGCGAGAAACGGTAGGTGGCGGGGATACTGGTGGGCTATAGACTGGCGGCGCGGGTACGCCGGCCTCTGGAGCAGCAGGCGCCATCGCCCGTTGGACAGCCCGCACCGCAGCATCGAGTTCCTGCTCTGGATTGCGGAACCAGTCGACCGACCAGATGCGATGCAGCCGCCAACCCATCTTGCGGAGCATCTCGGCGCGCAGCACGTCCCGATCGCGCGCAGTGCGGGAGCTGTGGTAGGTGGCTCCATCGCACTCGACGCCGAGCAGGTACCGGTCTGGATCACGCGGGTCGCGGATCGCCAAGTCGATGCGGAAGTTGGAGGCGCCTACCTGCTCGTCCACCTGCAGACCGCGGGCGCGCAGGCCCTGGGCGATTGCGTCTTCAAAGTCGTTCGTCTCCGCGCCGGTAAGGCGCGCAGCTTCAGGCGTGAGGCGGTCTCCACGCTCTACGTACTCGATGAACTGTCGGAGGGCGGTCGCACCGCGGTTATCGGGCGAGACGGCGCGCAGATCGGCGCTGCGGAGGCTGGTGACCAGGATGGTCAGATACCGGGCGCGGGTGACGAGCACGTTGAGTCGCCGCCAACCACCGTCCTGGTTGAGCGGTCCGAAGTTGAGGCTGATGATTCCGCTTGGATCCGGACCATACCCAGTGCTGATGATAATCGTATCGCGCTCATCGCCCTGGACATTCTCCAGGCTCTTGACAAAGAACGGCTCGGCCTCTTTTTCGTCATAGAGCCGGGCACGCAGATCGGCGCGGTCGAGCAGCACCTCTTCCAGCGCGTCCTCGACGGCCTCCTTCTGGCTGACGTTGAGGGTTGCTACCCCGATTGTCCGGTCCGGGTGCTCGTCCAAGTGCTGCACTACGAGATCGGCTACCACGCGCGCCTCGGCGCGGTTCGTGCGGCTCTTGCCACGATCCCACACGCCGTTGCTCACGTAGCGGAGCTGCACCCCTCGATCCGGCGGGCTGCTGGGCGAGGGAAATGTAATGAGCGACCCTTCGTAGAAGGTGTGGTTCGAGAACGCGATCAGCCGCTCGTCGCGGGAGCGGTAGTGCCAGCGCAGCGAGGTCGGCTGGAAGAACGGAGCCACGGCCTGGCACTCGTGCAGAAGCGACTCCAACGGAGCAGTATCCTCCGCCTCGTCGTCTGCTTCGTCGTCGGCGAAGAGCGCCGACGAGAAGAACGAGGTTGGCGGGAGCTGTTTGTCGTCGCCGGCGACGATGACCTGCCGGGCGCGTAGGATGGCGGGGATCGCCTCGGCGGGCGGGAGCTGCGAGGCTTCGTCGAACACTACAGTGTCGAACTTGATAGCGCCCGGTGCCAAGTAAGTGGAGACCGAAACCGGGCTCATTAGCATGCAGGGTTTAATCGCCTGCAATACCTGAGGAATAGCCGTGAAGAGCTTGCGGAGCGGGCGGGGCCGCTTCTTCTGCAGCTCCCGCTGCAGGATACCGAGCTGCGAGCTTCGGTTGGCGAACGATGTCTGACTGATCTGTGCCGCCCGCCGAGCCGCCCCGTCGATCGCCGCGGAGATGGCCAGCTTGCGGAGCTGCTCGTCCAGCGCCGCGAACTCCTGAACCACCGCCCCACGCTTCTGGCCGCTGAACTGCGTGAGCACTGGCGTCTTCGCAATGTGGGCATCGACCCACAGCAGCCAAAAGAGACGCAGGAACAGATCGACCGCTTGGCCACTCCCATGCGGTTGCAGCGCCGCAATGAACGGCCCCAGGCCAGCCTCTTCGCAGCGATCCAGGGCTTGGCGGAGCGTTACCCACTGGGTGAGCCGCTTCGGCGCCGCTTCCACCTCGCTACAGCGGGCAATAAGACTGGCGAGGGGCACGTCTAGGGGCGCGGCCTTGGCCACGAATGCCCCGCCCCAGGCGGCTCGTAGCCGGTCCAAGGCATCGACCAGATTGGCATTGGCGGATGGGAGCTGGGCTAGGACCCTCTCGGCGGCCGCCCGTGCAAGCTCATCGACGTCGACCGTCTCGCCGTTCGGTTCGTTGCTGCCCAAACGCGCGCGGCCCTGTCGGATCGTTGCGGCATGCTGGAAGGCGGCGGCGGCCTCGTCGAGGCTCCGGACATCCGGCCACGGCCCCGCTGCGTCGTGGAGCAGCGGTGTGAGCGCCGGGCGCTGAGCCTCGAGCGCGGCCTCCGCCTCAGCAATTCTGCCTGCCAGCCGTGCCAGTTCGGCCAGCGCGCGGTAGTCCTCTGTCTTGGGACGGACGCGCTCGCGGACCTCTCTCTTCCAGAAGAGGTAGGAAGGCAGCACACGCTTGTACCAGGCGGCGAAGCGGTCGAGGGCGGGGGCCAGCACTTCTCGGGCGCCGACCGGATCCGCGCCATCGGTCTGCGCGGCGAATGCCGACCGCAGATCGGCAAGCGAGCGAACCTGCTCCGCCGCCGCGCCCAGCTTCCCCGCCGCAGCCTCCAGCTCCGCGACCGTCGCCGTCGTCCAGCCCGGCGGCAGCCAGGTCGCCTTCACCAGCGCGCGGAAGGCATCTGCCCCCTGTTCGAGATCAGCGAAGGATCGTTGGTCGAGCATCCCGACGAACGGGGCCAGTGACTTGGATGCATCCAGCGCTGATGTAGCAGCCACCCGCACTGTCTGCAACGCATCTAGCAGCGTCTGCGTGGTGGCATATCCGGCGTCTTCGACAATGCAGCCCCGCCACGGGTGGGTCTCTCGCTCCGCGAATGTCGACGCCTCGGCCTGCAAGTCTCCCAGGAGATCCAGAGCCTTTTGGAAGCTGTCGCCATCCACGGTCGTCGGATCAGGCCAGGGCAGGGATGCCCACAGCGCCGGTAACTGCTGGTACCGGGCGAACTGCCCAAGGCCCTCATACACCGAGCGTCCGAGCGGATCACGCCGGCGATGCAGCTCCCGCACCGCCTCGTTGAGCCGGGCCCGGAGCTCCACGTGACGGGCCAGCGCGGCCCCGTCATCGGCACCGTTCATCTGCCCGGCGGCATCCAGGGCCCGGCGTAGCTCGTCGATAACGCGCCTCTTGCCCGCCTTTGTGCTGTGCGCCTCAAGGCAAAAGCGGCCGAACCCGAGTTTTGACAGACGGTCATGCACCACGTCCAGGGCGGCCTTCTTGGCGCTGACGAACAGCACGGTCTTGCCCTGACCGAGGCTGTCGGCGATCAGATTGGTAATCGTCTGCGACTTGCCGGTTCCAGGAGGTCCATAAATCAGCAGGTGACGCCCTTGTCGGGCATACCCCAACGCCTCCAGTTGGCTGGAGTCAGCCGGCAGCACGGGAATGGGCAGGACCGGAGCCAGTTCAGGGGCATCAAGATCGTCGCCAAGCCGCTCTGAGGCGCCGGGGTCCTGGCGCACTGAGACATTGCAGAATGCCCGGATGACGTCGTGCCCTACCGCCTCCTCAGCGAGCGTATCCAGGTCTTGATACATGGTCAGCGTCTCAAATGAGAACGTGCTCAGCCAGGATTCATCGCTAACCTGGAAGTCGTCGCCCAGGGCGCACTGCGCCTGCTGAAGCAGCTCGCCGACCACACCAGCCGCTGGCTCCTCAGGCAGCGAGGGGAGCTGCTTTCCGTGACGCTCGCGCAGGTAGATGGCGAGGGCCGGGTTGAGCTGCGGATCCTCGTCGCTCGCGCGGAGCCGGAGCGGCTCGTCCGGCCCATCGCTCTCCAGCTCGCAGGGGATCAGCCAGAGCGGGGCGACTGACGGGCCGAGCTGTGCGTCGTCCCAGCATACGGCGCCGATGGTCAGGTGCAGCGTGGTCACGCCGCGCTCTTCCACAGTCGCGCGGGCGTTGTCTCGAATGCGACGTAGACGCCGCCTCAGTTCAGGGGCCTCGGCGTCAAAGCGAATGTCGCCCTCTTGGACGACCCACTGTGAAACCTCGAGATCCCGGGCATTGCGCTCGGCCGCGCCATCTTCTCCTGCCTCGAGCGGAAGCGCTCCTTTGTCCGCCGCGGGGCGCCTCCGTACAAGCGGGAGCCGCAGCGTCATCTCGTGCACTACCAGGCTATCGAAGAGCTCCCCTACCTCGGGCGCGCTAATACGGAGCTTTGAGGTGCGCGACCGGTTGATGCCCAGCAGCGGGTTGCGACCGGTTAGGTCGACAAGCCGCTCGCGCCAGACCTGGAGTTTCCCCTGGATCCGCTCACGATCAGTGGTAGCGGACGTGCCCACCGGCGCGCGGGTATTGATCTGACTCCGGATGTCGTCAACGGTGTCCATAGAGGCGAAGATGCTCGGAAGTTGTGTGTCCATCGCAGCCGGTCACCCCGCGATTGCCGGCGGCGGTGCACGGACAGGTTGCTGGCGCATCGCGCTCGGCTGAGCTGCCCGTGTCGTGCCGGGAGCGGACCGATGTTATCAGTTTGTGACGCGCCCTACAACGGCTGTAACGGCATCGAAAAGGTCATCTGCTTGTTGCCCAGATGTGTCCTGCCGCCCGCGAGACAAGTGGGTGATCGGTCGGAGTCTGTCCGCGATTGGCCGGCGGGGAGAACGGGGTAGCTGCGTGTGTTTACCTCGGTGCCGAATCCTGACGCTCGCCCGACGGCCGCGCTGCTGTTGACGGCCGGGGCGGGGCGTGTTACCAGTGGTGCATCTCGGCCTGGGAGGGCATGCTATGCGGCGCGACGTGACGTTTCGCAGCCAGGGGTTGACCTGCGCCGGCTGGCTGTATGTACCGGACGACCTGCGCCCCGGGGAGCGGCGCCCGGCGATTGTGATGGCCCACGGCTTCAGCGCGGTCAAGGAGATGCATCTGCCGAACTTCGCCGAGCGCTTCACGGCCGCGGGCTTCATCACCCTGGTGTTCGACTACCGCTACTTCGGCGACTCCGAGGGCGAGCCGCGCAGCCAGCTCTTCCCGGCGGAGCAGCACGAGGATTACCGCAATGCGATCACCTGGGTCTCCCTCCAGCCGGAGGTCGACCCGGAGCGGATCGGTGTCTGGGGCAGCTCCTACAGTGGGGCGCACGTGCTGCACCTGGCCGCGTTCGAGCGGCGCATCAAGGCTGCGGTGGCGCAGGTGCCGCTGGTGGATGGCTGGGCCAACGCGCAGCGGCTGCTGCGGGCCGACCGCTTCGCGGAGTTCGTCCAGGCGGTGGCCCAGGACCGGGTGCGACGCTACACGGAGGGGCAGATTACCTACGTCCCGGTGGTAGCGCCCGAGGGGCAGCCCTCGGTGCTCCCCACCCCCGATTCCTACGCCTGGTTCACCCGGACGGCGGAGACGATCGCCCCCAACTGGCGCAACCAGGTGACCATGGAGTCGCTGGAGAAGTTCCTGGAGTACAACCCGGCGGCGAACATCCATCGCATCTCACCGACACCACTGCTGATGGTCGTCGCGGAGAACGACACGCTCACCCCGACGGACCTGGCGATCGCCGCCTACGAGCGCGCTCGCGAGCCGAAGTCGCTGGTGATCATGCCCGGGACGCACTTCGACGCCTACACCGAGCCCGGCCTGTCGTACTCCGCCCCACCCGCGGTCGAGTGGTTCAAGCGGCACCTGATGCGCTAGGCAGGGGGCGCGGGGAGCCCGGGAGCCGGGCTCCCCGCGCGGACCTCGGGAGCCGGCGGCGCCCTGGTCCCGCCTTCCCTGCGCGGGCTGGCTGCTGGATGCTCTGCGTTCAGGTGAGGCCGTGGCGGACAGCAAATAGCGCCGCCTGGGTGCGGTCGTGCAGGCCGGTCTTGGCCAGAATGGTGGAGATGTAGTTCTTCACCGTGCCCTCGGTCAGCGCGAGCCGCTCTGCGATCTCGCGGTTGGTCGCCCCGGTCCCCAGTAGCCGCAGGATGTCCAGCTCGCGGCTGGTGAGCGGCTCCGGGAAGGGTGGCAGGGATGGGGTGGGGTCCGGGGCGCCACCCTGGCGTAGCTTCTTGAGGATCTTGCGGGCGATGCTCGGCTGAAGTGGGGAGTCGCCGCGCGCCGCGGCGCGCACCGCCTCGGCCAGCGCGTCCGAGCCGACGTCCTTGAGCAGGTAGCCGGAGGCGCCGGCCTCGACGGAGCGGAACACCAGCTCGTCGTCGTCGAAGGTGGTCAGGACGAGCACCTGAATCTCCGGCCAGCGCGCCTTGATTCGGCTGGTGGCGACCACCCCGTCGCGCTGGGGCATGCGCAGGTCCATCAGCACCACGCGTGGCCGGAGCTGCTCGACCAGCGCCTCGGCCTGGACCCCGTTGCCGGCTTCGCCGACGACGCGGATGTCCGGGTGCAGCTCCAGCAAGGTGCGCAGGCCCTCGCGCAGCAGCCGCTGGTCGTCCACCAGGAGCACCGTCACCGGCGGAGCGGGAGGCGACAGCGCGTCGCCCCTCGGGGTATCAGACGGGGACGGCGTCATGGGCCACCTGTACCGGAAGCACGACCTCCAGCCGGCTGCCGCCGCTGGGGGCGCGGCCGAAGCCGAGCCGGCCGCCGAGCAGCTCGACCCGCTCGCGCAATCCCAGCAGGCCGAAGCCGCCCTGGCCGCTGGGCGGCTCCGCGGGCGGGCCGTGGCCGTCGTCCTGCACCACCAGTTCCACGGCCCCGTTGCTCACCGTCACCGCGAGCAGCACCCGCGTGGCGTGGGCGTGGCGGTGGACGTTCGTCAGCCCCTCCTGGGCGATGCGGTACAGAGCGAGCGCGATCTCCGGGGCGAGGCGGATGTCCTCCGGGGCGGAGATCCGCAGCTCGACCTGGAGCCCGGTGGTGTCGCCGAACTCGGCGGCGAGCTTCTCGAGCGCGTTCGACCAGGAGAGCTCCTCCAGGGTGGAGGCGCGCAGCGCGGCGACGGAGCGGCGGACCTCTTGCAGACACTCCAGGGTGAGCCGCCGGGCCCGACGCACCTGCTCCAGCGCTCGGTCCACCTGCTCGGCGCCCAGCTTCTCCGCCGCTTCGAGCTGCACGCTGATCACAGTGAGATAGTGCGCCAGCGAGTCGTGGATCTCCCGCGCCAGGCGGTTGCGCTCCTCCGCCACCGCCGCCTCGCGCGCCTGCTGGTGCAGTGCCTGGAGGTGGGTGTGCGCCAGGTGCAGCTCGTCGTACAGCCGCTGGAGCCGATGGCGGTCGGCCGCCTGGCGCAGCGTCGCCAGGGTCAGCACGACCGCGGCGATGTACGGGGCGAGCAGGAAGGAGAAGTAGCTGACGAACTCGCCGAGCCGATCCGGCCAGAGAAACAGCCCGACGTTCACCCCGTAGGCAAGCCAGACGGCGAGACTGAGCACCAGGCCGGGGCGCTCTCCGAACAGCAGCAGCGCCCGGCTGGCCGGCAGCAGGTAGATCAGCGCCGGGCGGACGACGCTGCCGTGCGCCTGGACGACCAGCAGCGAGAGGAGTATCTCCGCCGCCAGCCACAGCAGCCGCCGCCAGCACGGAGCCCGGGCCGACGGCAGCGTCTGATCCACCACGACCAGGCCGAGCACCAGCGCCGTGCGCACCCCGAGCGGCGCCTGGCTGGGGCCGCCTGGGTAGGAGGCGACGATGCCCAGCAGCCAGATCGCGGCCGGCAGCGCCAGCCCGCCCAGCCGCAGCAGAAAGGGATCGTCCGTGGTCTCGCCACGGCGGAAGCGGTCGCGCATCTGCTCCCCGCGCCCCATTGCACCCCATTGCGCCCACGCTGTCAACGCGGCCCACCGCGGGCGCGGGTCTTTTCCATGCGGCGGGAAGTGAAGGCCGAGGAGGTGGAAGGGCCGCGACGTCCCCACTCGCGCGGACGGGCCGGACTGGGAGAGGCGGGATGCTCCCAGCCCGGCCGGGGTGACGTGGCAGCTTAGACGAGGCCGGGCTGCCGCTGTGGCGCCGAGGCAGGCGGCGCTTCGGGCGCAGCTGCGCCCATGAGAGTGCTGGCAACCCAGCCGGGCACCTGGCGGTGCAGTGCCGCGTCCAGCCCGTAGGCGAGGCCGGCCGCGGTCACCAGGCTGAACAGCTCCACGGCGAAGAACGCCTTGTCCGTGTAGGCGCCGTGTGCCACGAACCCCTTCATCAGCATGTAGTTGCCGTTCTGCCACATCGCCCCGAGCGAAGCGACCGCGGTGCACAGCCCGAGCGCGAGCAGCAGCCCGAACACCATCTCCCCGCAGATCGTGAGCGCGGCCCACAGGTCCGCCTGGGGCACCACCGCGCCCTTCAGGAACCCCTGGTACGCCGGATCGAGGAAGTACAGCGACGGGCGGCTCGCCGCGTCGCTGGCGATCTTCGCGAACTGCCCGCCGCCCGGGAGCCAGCCAGAGCGAAAGTGATCCTGGGCGTTGTCCACCAGGGACCAGCCGATGGCGACACGCGGCAGCAGCAGCACCCAGCCGGCGCGCGAGGGCGTGTCGCGGGCTGTGCCGGCGACGACGAGGGCGATCCCAACGAAGAACAGAATAGTCCAGACGATTGGCGCTGGCTGGGGCAGCCAGAAGAAGGCGAGCAGGACCGAGATCGCCGTGGCGCTGGCGCCAGCCCCGGCCAGCGGTCGGCCGCCGCGAGCGATCAGGAAGACGCCAACCGCGGCGACGCCGAGCGCCGTCACCCAGAGCGCGAACCCGAGGAACGCCAGCCCGCTGCCCAGAACCATCGCGATCACGATCGCCGCGATCAGGACAACGACCAACGCGACCAGCGCGCGCAGCGCCGTCGCCAGACTCACCGTCTCTCCCAGCATGCTGTTCACCCTCCCTGACCGTTCCTGCCACGCGGGTGCGGTCATTCCGAGACCAGCCTAGCCTGGCAGGCCAGCAGAGGGGAATTGGCCCCAGTCACCACTTCACCGCGCGCGGGTGACCGTGGTCATATGCCGCCGCTTCGGGGTTGGGGATTGGGGATGCGGAGTTCGAATCCCGAATCCCGAATCCCTTATCAGGCGCGAGCAGGCCAGCCAGCGGCGTTGCTCGCCGCCATCACCCCGGCCACGCCCCGCTGGTGGAGCGATCCCTCCTGGGACTGGTGCCACGGAGCCGAGCGACTTCCCGCCCGCACCCTTTCACAGAGGGGTGGGCGGGCGTTGGGGCAAGGGCGTGTCCGCCTCAGCCCTGAAGCTGCGCCTGATCCCGCGCCTGGACGAATAGATCGAGCTGTCGCCGATCAGGAATCTCCAGGAAGACGATCAGCTCGTCGATACCGGCCTGCCGGTAGCGCTGCAGGTCCTCGGCGATCTTCGCGGGCGGCCCGTGGTGGATCAGGTTCTCCGGCGCGGTCCAGAGCTGTCCGTAGTAACGGATCACCTGCCGCGTGGCCGCCTCCAGCGCTTCGCGCGGGTTGTCCCCGATGCCGGCGTAGGCGAGCGCAGCCACGTAGAAGCGCTCCTTCCCCTCGGCCCGGGCCCACTCGCGGATCATGGGGGTGAGCTTGGCCATCTGCTCCGGCCCGGCGGTGCCGAAGATGAAGCCATCGCCCAGCCGAACCGCGCGGCGGATGGTCGCCTCGGTCATTCCGCCGATCCAGATCGGCGGGTGCGGCTGCTGCAGCGGCGCCGGCCCGAGCACCCCGCGCTCCTCGGTGGCCTGGCGCGCCTCGCTCCAGACCTGCAGGATACGGGCGAGCTGGGCCTCGAACCGCTGCCCCCGCCCGTGTATCGAGGCGCCTAGCACCTCGAAGTCGTCAGGGCGGCCCCCGACGGCCGTCCCGAAGTCGAGCCGGCCATTGGACAGGCGGTCGATCACGGCGAGCTGCTTGGCGACCAGCATCTCGTTCCGGTTCGGCAGTTGGAGAATTGTCGTCGCCAGGCGGATCCGCTCGGTGACCGCCGCGGCGGCGGCCAGCGAGATCAGCGGGTCCCACGAGTCATAATTGGGCTTATCGATCACCCCGAGCGAGTGCAGCCCGGCTTGGTCCGCGGCACGGGCCCAGTCCAGCAGCAGCGCCCGGTCGACATATGGCGCCAGCGTGTTGGGCAGTCCTACCCCGAGTTTCACCATTCTCCTCCGGGAGCAGCGTCTGGAGGATTGTAGGCAGATTGGCCAGTAGAGCTGCCGCAAGCGACCCGGGCACGTCGTCCGGACCGCCGCTCCGCCTTGTCCGTCCAGGAGGCACGAGCCCGCGGCGCTGGCGGGAGCGTCCCGCTTCCCGACCCTCTTGACAGATGGGCGCAGGAAGAGTACTGTGCTGGTCACCTATCAGACCAGCAGACCAACGCGAGCGGCATGTGATCGAGTCGCCCCACCTGGCCCCCATCGCCCGTACCACCCTGACCGACGAGATCGTCAAACGTCTGGTTGGGCTGATCCTCGACCAGGGGCTGAAGCCGGGCGACAAGCTGCCCTCCGAGCGAGAGCTGTGCGCCCGCCTGTCTGTTGGCCGCTCCTCGCTGCGCGAGGCGATCAAGACGATGACCGCGCTCGGCGTGGTCGAGGTCGCGGTGGGCGAAGGGATGTTCGTCGGCCGCGGCCAGAGCTCCATCCTCACCAAACCGCTGTCCTGGGCGCTGCTGATGGGCGAGCGCAGCACTCGCGAGCTGATCGAGGCGCGCCGCGTGGTGGAGGTGGAGCTGGCCGGCATGGCCGCCGAGCGGGCCACTGAGGAGGAGATTGCCACCATCGCCGAGCGGCTGGAGGCGATGCGGGCCAGTCTGACAGACGTCGATACGTATAGCCGCTGCGACGTGGAGTTCCACCTCGCCGTCGCTCGCGCTGGTCACAACCAGGTCCTGCATCACGTAGTGGACACACTGCGGCAGATCCTACGAGTCTGGATCGTCGAGGTGCTGCTGAGCTATGAGGACAAGACTGAGTCATTCAACCAGCATGTCCCCATCTATGAGGCGATCCGCGCCCGCGACGTACAGGCGGCGCGGGCGGCGATGCGCGCCCACCTGGACAGCGCCGGGGCGCGGCTGTTGGACGTTGCCCTGCCAGCAGACGGCTCGTTCTGAGGACACGAGGAGAGCATGAGCGGAACCTTTCGCGTCGGCCTCACCCGCGACTTCCTGCGCCCGGACGGCACCCTCGGCTTCGGCGACATCGGCCTTAGCCTGCTCGACCAGGCGCCTGGACTAACCTGGGAGTTCCTGGCGGAAAACACCACTGAGCTGCGCCCGGACCAGGTTGCGGACTACGACGCGATCATCGTCCTGGCGCCGCGGATCACCGCGAAGACGCTGGAGGGCGCGGATCGATTGACACTGCTCGCCCGCTTCGGCGTCGGCTACGACAGCGTAGACGTAGACGCCTGCACCGCCAACGGGGTGATGCTGACGATCACCCCGGACGGCGTCCGCCGCCCCGTCGCCGCCTCGATCCTCCTGTTCATCCTGGCGCTCAGCTACAAGCTGCTCGCCAAGGATCGCCTGACTCGGGAGGGACGCTGGGCGGAGAAGCTGAACTACATGGGCGAGGGCGTCACCGGCAAGACGCTCGGCCTGATAGGGCTGGGCAACATCGGCCGCGAGACGTTCCTGCTCGCTCAGCCGCTCGGCATGCGCCACATCGCCTACGACCCGTATGTGAGCAAGGAGCAGGCGGCCGCCATCGGGGTGGAGCTGGTCGATGACCTGGAGACGCTGCTCCGGCAGGCCGACTTCGTCTCGATCAACTGCGCCCTCACCCCGGAGACCCACCATCTGATCAACGCAGAGCGGCTGGCGCTGATGAAGCCGACGGCCTACCTGATCAACGCCGCCCGCGGCCCGATCGTCGACCAGCAGGCGCTCACCCGGGCGCTGCAAGAGCGGCGGATCGCGGGCGCGGCGCTGGACGTTTTCGAGCAGGAGCCGCCAGACCCGGACGATCCGATCCTGAAACTGGACAACGTGATCGTCACCCCGCACGGCATCTGCTGGACGGACGAGTGCTTCCGTGGCAACGGGGTGAGCTGCTGCGAGGCGATTCTCGACGTCGCGGCCGGGCGCATCCCTCGCTACGTGGTGAATCGCGCGGTACTGCAGAGCCCGAAGCTTCAGGCGAAGCTGCGGCGCTACAGCGCCCCGACGGAGGCACGGTGAGAGCCAACACGGTCAAGCGCACCCTGGCCCAGGGCGGCGTCGCGCTCGGGACGATGGTCTTCGAGTTCAACAGCACGGGCATCGCCCGCGCCGCTGCGGCAGCCGGGGCGGAGTTCGTGATCTTCGACATGGAGCACACCGGCTGGAGCACCGACACCATCCGGATGCTGTTCTCCACCGCCCGCGGCGCCGACCTCATCCCGATGGTGCGGGTGCCAGCGACGCAGTACCACTTCATCGCCCGGGTGCTCGACGTCGGCGCGATGGGGATCATGGTCCCGATGGTCGAGAGCGAGGAGCAGGCGCGGCTGATCGTCAGCTCGGCCAAGTACCCGCCGGCGGGCCGGCGGGGCGCCGGCTTCGGCCTCGCCCACGACGACTACCGGGGCGGAGACGTCTTCGAGAAGATGCAGCGTGCCAACGACGAGGTGCTGCTGATTGCCCAGATCGAGACGGTGCAGGGGCTGGAGAACGTCGACCGGATCGCCGCGCTGGAGGGTATCGACGTTGTCTGGATCGGCCACTTCGATCTGACCAACTCGATGGGCATCCCGGCTCAGTTCACGCACCCGGAGTATCTGCGCGCCGTGGACCGGGTACTGGAGGCGTGCCGGCGCCACGGCAAGGCGGCGGGGTTCATGGCCGGCGGGATCGACAACGGCAAGGCGCTGCTCGACCAGGGCTTTCGGGCGATCGCCTACTGGGGTGATCTCTGGATCTACCAGCAGGGACTCCGCGAGGGGATCGAGGCACTCCGCGCGCACGTGGGTGCGCGCGGCCGCTAACAGGGAGGAGACGCGCGATGGTGGCCACCAGCCAGCTTCCGACCAACGTCATTCGCTACGGTCGGGACGAGCCGCTGCCGGAGAGGGTCCCGCTGCGCGCCGGTCCGCTCTCGCTCGTCTTCGAGCAGGGCGACCTGCGCTACGTCCGCCTGGGCGATCGCGAGCTGCTGCGCCGGGTCTACGTCGCGATCCGCGATCGCAACTGGGGCACCGTCCCGCCGCGCCTGTCGGACCTGCGGATCGACCGGGGCGAGGCCCAGTTCGAGATCAGCTTCACCTCGGAGCACATCGAGGGCGACATCGACTTCGTCTGGCGGGGCACGATCAGCGGCGACGAGAAGGGGACCATCGTGTACGTGATGGATGGCGAGGCGCGCTCCACCTTCCTGCGGAACCGCATCGGCATCTGCGTGCTCCACCCGCCCAAGGAGTGCGCCGGGGCGCGCTTCCGGGTGCTGAAGCCGGACGGAACGCTTGAAGAGGGGGTGTTGCCGGAGCACATCTCGCCGCACCAGCCGGTGCTGGACATTCACGCGCTGCTGCACGAGGTGCTGCCCGGGCTATGGGCCGAGGTGCGCTTCGAGGGCGACGTCTTCGAGATGGAGGACCAGCGCAACTGGACCGACGACTCGTTCAAGACGTACAGCACCCCGCTGCGGCTGCCCTACCCGGTCGAGGTCCCGAAGGGGACGAAAGTCTTCCAGTCAGCCACGCTGACGCTGCTGGGCCAGCTTCCCGCGCAGGCCGGCGAGGTGTCGCCGCTCGCCTTCACGGTGGGCGACCAGCCGGCCGGGACGCTCCCGCCCATCGGGCTGGGCAGCGCCAGCCACGGCCAGCCGCTGTCCGCGCGCGAGATCGAGCGACTGCGGGCGCTGCGCCTGGCGCACCTGCGGGTGGACCTGCCGCTCGCCGAGGCCGGGTGGGCCGAGGCGCTCCGACGCGCAACGCGCGAGGCAGCGGCGCTCGGGGCAGCGCTGGAGGTCGCGCTGCTGCTGACGGACAACGCGGAGGCGGAGCTGCGGGCGCTGCGGGCGGAGCTGGAGGCGGCCAAGCCGCGGGTGGCGCGCTGGCTGGTGCTACACCTGGCCGAGCACGGCAAGGGGTCGACCTCGCGGCGCTGGCTGGAGCTGGCGCGGGCGGCGCTTGGTAGCTACGACCCGAGCGCACCGTTCGGGTCCGGACCGAACTCGAACTTCACCGAGCTGAACCGGGTGCGACCACCGCTGGACGTGGCCGACTTCGTCTTCTACCCGATCAACCCGCAGGTCCACGCAGTGGACAACGCCTCGGTGATGGAGACCGTGCAGGCCCAGCGGTACACGGTGGAGAGCGCGCGGGCATTTGTGGACGGCACGCCGATCGTGGTGACGCCGGTCACGCTCAAGCAGCGCTTCAACCCGGTCGCTACTGGCCCGGAGCCCGAGCCGGGGCCGGGCGAGCTGCCGCCCCAGGTGGATCCGCGCCAGATGGCGCTGTTCGGCGCCGCCTGGACGCTCGGGAGCCTGAAGTACCTGGCCGAGAGCGGCGTCGCCAGCGTCACCTACTACGAGACGAGCGGCTGGCGCGGGGTGATGGAGACGGAGGCGGGCTCGCCTCTGCCGGAGCGGTTCCGCTCTCTGCCCGGCGCAGTGTTCCCGCTGTACCACGTCTTCGCCGACGTCGGCGACTTCGCCGGCGCGGAGGTGATCCCCTCGCTGTCCACCGACCGGCTCGCAGTAGACGGCCTGGCGCTACGGAGCAACGGCGCGACCCGCGTCCTGCTCGCCAACCTGTCGCCCGACACCCAGCGGGTGCACGTCCGCGGCCTGGGGCCACGGGTGGCGGTGCGCCTGCTCGACGAGATGAACGCCGAGGCGGCGATGCGCACGCCGGAGGTGTTCCGCGCCGCCTCGAGCGCGGCGCGGAACACCAGCGGGGGCGAGCTGGAGCTGGAGCTACTGCCCTACGCCGTGGCCCGGATCGACGACGTGGAAGGAGGCGAGCGCGGAGAGAGCAATCGCGAACCGCTGTGACGCGAAGTCCAACAGGAGCGCCGCCGCAGGGGAGCGGCCGGCGATCTGGGCAGGCATGTCTACCAGTGGTGCCCATCGGGAATAGGCAGAGCGCGGTGTCCGCGCTTCAGCACGGAGCGTGAAGGGGAGAAGCGATGAACCAAGAGCTGAAGGCTAGCGGGGATGGACTGTTCGGAGCGAAGACCACCCGCAGGCAATTCCTGCGCCGCTCGCTCGCACTCGGTGCGGCGGCCGGGGCGGTCTCGCTGCTCGGCTCGGCGACAATCGCCGCGGCCGCGCCGGCGGGGAGCATCGCGCCGGGCCGCTTCTGGCGGACGATCCCGGGACTGGACTCGGCGGACCAGGCCGTGCAGCAGGCGCAGCGCTTCCGCGGCCAGACCCTGAACGTGCTCTGGGAGGCCGGGCTCCAGGCGCAGGACCCGCTGAACTACTCCGGGCCGAAGTGGGAAGAGCTGACCGGGGTCAAGATCAACACGATCGAAGTGCCATATCCAGACATCTTCTCCAAGCAGGTCGCCGAGCACGTCGCCGGCTCCGGCGCCTACGACGTGCTGCAGGTGCAGCCCTCGTACAAGCCAGATTACCTGCTGCAAGGGATGCTGGAGCCGCTGGACGGGTACATCGACCAGTGGATGAACAAGGACGACCTGAACGACTATCACCCGCTGTACAAGCAGTTCATGAGCATCGGCGGCAAGACCTACGGGCTGTTCGACGACGGCGACATGATCCTGCTGTACTACCGGAAGGACCTGTTCGGGAACCCCGATTACCAGAGCGAGTTCAAGTCCCGCTTCGGCTATGACCTCGCCCCACCGACCACCTATCAGCAGTACGACGACATCCAGGGCTTTCTGACAGAGAAGGGCAACGGCCAGTTCTGGGGTGGGGCCAGCCAGCGCGCCGAGGGCCAGGTGTTCTTCTGGTTCATGGCCGAGTTCCGGGTGAACCACGGCAAGTTCTTCAACCCGGACACCATGGACGCCCAGATCAACAGCGACGCGGGCATAAAGACGCTCACCCGGATGCTGAACTCGAACAAGACCATGCCGCCGGGCGTCGAGAAGTGGGGCTTCCTGGAGGTGCTCACCGCCTGGATGGCCGGGCAGCTCGCCATGATCGGCGGCACCTGGCCACCCATCGGGCGCTGGTCGGAAGGCTATGGCGCCGGCACGGTGCAGCTCAAGTTCGTCCCGCCCTCCAAGGTGGCCGGGAACGTCGGCTACGCGATCATGCCCGGCGGCCACAGCGCGCACTTCGCCGGCTGGGAGCTGGGCGTCTCGGCCGACAGCAAGAACAAGGAGCTGGCCTACCTGTTCTGCCAGTGGGCCAACAGCCCGACCATCAGCCTGGAGCGCTGCATGCTCCCCTACGCGCTGCGCGACCCGTTCCGGCTGAGCCACTACAGCTCGCCCAAATATCGCAGCCTGTGGCCGTACGCCGGCGATTACCTGGACACGCTCAAGGCGGCGGCGGACAGTGCGCTGCTGGACCTCACCATCCCCGGCGCGGCCGAGTACAACGACGCGGTCGACAAGGCGGTGACGGCGGCGCAGGCAGGCACCTCTGTGGAGGATGCGCTGAACACGGCGGCCCAGGCCTGGAACGCGACCACCGACCGCATTGGACGCGACAAGCAGAAGCAGGCGTACGCCGAGTTCGCTGCGCTGCCCGGCGCCTACCAGGGGATGTAGCGGGTCGCTTCAGCAGGGCCGAGGGGAGCGCGGCTGAGCCGCCTCCCCTCGGCCCGCCCCGTGGGAAGCAGTGGGGGCGGGGCGAAGGGGCGGAGTGTATGCCCCTCGCCTCTCTGAGAGCCTGCAATGTTGCACAGGGCGCGAATCCTGGCCGCACTCGGCGCAGTAGAATGGGCGGCGCTGGCTCAGCCCCGCCGTCCAGGAGGCAGCATTTGTGAGCGCATCCACGTCCACTCCGACGGCAGCAGCCAGACTGGCCGCGCGCCGTGGCAGTCTGGCTGCCCGCCAGCGGCGCGAGGGCTGGCTGATGGTCGCCCCGGCGGTCGTCACCATCGTGCTGCTCAGCATCTTCCCGCTGCTCTATTCGCTCTGGCTCAGCTTCGTTCGCTGGGACCTCCAGGTCCAGGAGCATCCGTTTGTTGGGCTGGGCAATTACGCCGCGGCGGTGACCGACCCCCGCGTCTGGGGCTCGCTCGGGGTCACGCTGGTCATCCTGGTGGCCGGGGTGGCGCTAGAGTTCCTGCTCGGGCTTGGTCTGGCGCTGGTGCTGGTGGACGAGCTGCGGGGTAAGCGCTTCATCATCCCGCTGCTGATGCTGCCGGTGATGATGGTCCCGATCGTCGTCGCCTTCACCTGGAAGATGCTCTGGGATGCGCAGTATGGCGCCATCAACCAGATTCTCGGAATCATCACCGGCCACCCGGTGCTGGTCGCCTGGCTGGCCAAGACGGACACCGCGCTGCTGGCGATCATCGTCACCGAGGTCTGGCAATGGACCCCGTTCATGTTCCTGGTGCTGCTGGCCGGGCTGGCCGGGGTGAGCCCGGAGCTGTACGAGGCGGCGGCGATTGATGGCGCGAACTGGTGGCAGTCTTTCTGGAACATCACCCTGCCGTCGCTGTCGCGCGTCATCGCGGTCGCCATCCTGTTCCGCTCGCTGGACGCCTTCAAGGCATTCGACGTCATCTTTGGCACTACTGGCGGCGGCCCGGGCTTTTCCACCCAGACGATCTCCTATTACCTGTACGATCTGGGCTTCAAGTTCTTCCGCATGGGCTACGCCGCCTCCATCTCCTACCTGGTCGTCATTCTGCTCAGCGTGGCGGCAACGCTGTACGTGAGCCGTTTTCTGCGGGAGGAGCGACTATGAGCGCCACCTCGCCCGCGCTCGCCGCCCCGCGGCCGGTCCACCGCGCCAGCCGCCGCAAGCCGCTGCTCCTGGCACTGCGCTATCTGGTGGTGCTGGTCGCGCTCGCCTTCTTCCTGTTCCCGATCTTCTGGGTCATCAGCACCGCGTTCAAGCTGCCGGGCGACTACCTGCGCAACCCGCCGCTGTGGATCCCCTCCGAGCCGACGCTGATCCACTTCGGCGCGGTGATGCCGCTCAAGGGCTACACCGCGCTCAAGAACAGCCTCATCATCTCGTTCGCCACCACCGCGCTCTCGCTGCTGATCGGCGGGCTGGCCGCGTACAGCCTGGCCCGCTTCAACACCGGCGGGCATCATTTCTCCTTCTGGATTCTCTCCCAGCGGCTCATGCCCCCGGTGGTGCTCATCATCCCGCTGTTCCTGGTGTTCCGCACCCTCGGGCTGCTGGATACTCACCTGGCGCTCATCATCCTGTACACGCTGTTCAATCTGCCCTACGTCATCTGGATGCTGCGCAGCTACTTTGCCGAGGTGCCGGTGGAGATCGAGGAGAGCGCACTGGTGGACGGCTGCACTCGCCTGGGGGTGCTGCGACGGATCACCCTGCCGCTCTCGCTGCCGGGGCTGATCGCCACCGCCACCTTCGCCTTTATCTTTAGCTGGACCGAGTTCCTGTTCGCGCTGATCCTCACCCGCAACAATGCCTTCACCTTGCCGGTCACCATCGCCGGCTACTACGGGACGCAGGGAGCGATCTGGGGCCAGGCCGCGGCGCTGGCCGTGGTCGCGACTATCCCACTGTTCGTGATCGGGGTGCTGGTGCAGAAGCACTTCGTCCGGGGGCTGACACTTGGCGCGGTCAAGAGCTAGTGCGGAGTCGGCAACGGCCAGGCGCGGGAGCAGCGCGGCCGCGCTGCTCCCGCGGTTGTGCTGATGGCTGAAAGCTGATGGCGCTGCGAAGCCTGCGTTACCTGGTCGTCCTGCTGGCGCTCACCTTCTTCCTGTTCCCGATCTACTGGATGCTCATCGCCTCGATCAAGCTGCCGGCCGATATCCTGCACATCCCGCCGGTCTGGTTCCCGGCGCATCCCACCCTGATCCACTTCGCCACCGTGATGCAGCTCAAAGGGGGGGCCGCGCTCAGGAACAGCCTGGTCATCGCCAGTAGCGCCACCCTGCTGGCGCTACTCCTCGGTGGGCTGGCCGCGTACAGCCTGGCCCGCTTCAACACCGGCGGTCGGCACCTCGCGTTCTGGATCTTCTCCCAGCGTCTGATGCCGCCGATCGTAGTCGTCATCCCGATCTTCCTGGTGTTCCGCGTCTTCGGTCTGCTGGACACGTACGTCGGGCTGATCGTCCTGTACGCCTTCTTCAACCTGCCCTACGTCATCTGGATGCTGCGCAGCTACTTTGCCGAGGTGCCGGTGGAGATCGAGGAGAGCGCGCTGGTGGACGGCTGCACTCGCCTGGGGGTGCTGCGCTGGGTGACACTCCCGCTCACGCTGCCGGGGCTGATCGCCACCGCCACCTTCGCCTTTATCTTTAGCTGGACCGAGTTCCTGTTCGCGCTGATCCTCACCCGCAGCACCACCTACACCCTGCCGGTCATCATCGCCGGCTACCTCGGCGGCCAAGGGGCGCTGGTGGGCCAGGCGGCGGCGCTCTCGGCGATCGCGACGCTGCCGATCGTCGTGCTCGGGCTGCTGGTGCACAAGCACTTCGCCCGCGGCCTGACGCTCGGAGCGGTGAAGAGCTAGCGGCCCGCTGGTGGCTCCCAGCCGCCAGGCGGACTACACTGCCTGGTGCGGCTTACGGGAGGGATGACATGACGACCGAGCACGTCGGGGTGCAGGGGATGGCCTGGATCAATGGCGAGTTTCTGCCCACCCGCGACGCCACGCTCTCGATCTTCGACAGCGGCTTCCTGATGGGTGCCAACGTCTTCGACACGATGGCCGTCTGGAAGGGCTGGCTGTTCAAGCTCGACGCTCACCTCGACCGCTTCTACCGCTCGGCGCACGCCATCCGGCTGGAACTGCCGTACACGAAGGACCAGCTCCGGCAGATTGTTGTCGAGACGGTGCGGCGGGCAGGACTGCGCGAGGCCTACGTCCAGTGTGTCGCCACCCGTGGCCTGCGCGCCAACACCCCGCCGGAGACCTGGCCACCCACCGTGATGGTCTACGCCATCCCCTACCTGTGGGCAGTGGGCGGGCCGGACGGCCTGGAGCGTGGCATGCGGGTGCTGATCCCCCGCACCCGCAACCTGCCGGTGGAGGTGCTGGACCCGAAGATCAAGACCTTCAACCGCCTCAACGGCTACCTGGCCAAGCTGGAGGCGATCGATGCCGGCGTGGACGAAGTGGTGCTGCTCGACACCCGCGGCTTCTTGACCGAGGGGCGGGGGGCAAACGTGTTCCTGGTGCGCAGCGGAATGCTCTACACCCCCTCCGAAGACGTGCTCTGGGGGATTACCCGCGAGACGGTCTTCGAGATCGCCGCCGAGCTGAGGCTGCGGGCGGAGTATGCCTGGCTGACCCCCTATGACCTGTACAACGCTGACGAGGCGTTCTTCTGCACCACCGCCGGTGGCATCGCCCCCATCGTTGAGGTCGACCGCCGCCAGGTGGGCGACGGCCGCCCCGGGCCGATCACCCGCCGGATCGCCGAGCGCTACTGGGAGTGGCACTGCGATCCGCGCTATGCCCTGCGGGTGCTCGAGTAGCGCGCTGCCCACAAGACGCCCAGTTCGCCTCCCCCGCACTGGCGCGGAGCTGTGGCACTCTGTGCCAGCGGCTCGACCTAGCGCGCGGTGCGGTGCAGGAAGTCGAGCACCACCTGGTTGAAGCGCGCCGGGTTGTCCAGGTTGCAGAAGTGGCCGCTGTTGTCGATGACCACGTACTCGGCGTTCGCGGTGAGCCGGCCCTGCTCCTCGCAGTACACGAAGGTCGGGTCGTGGTCGCCCACCACTACCTGCACCGGCCGGGTCACCGTGGGCAGCCGGTCGAGAATGTTCCAGGTGCTGAGCCCGTGCAGGATGTCGATGATCGGGCGGGCGTCGGCGTTCCAGCGCGCGTAGCGGTCCTCGAACAGTGATTCGATGAGATAGGTGCCGAGGCGCGACTGGACGAACTCCTCATTGAACAACAGCTCGATATTGGCCTTCCACACCTTGTGCCAGAAGCCGAGATACCCTTCCGGCTCCAGCACCCGCAGGTACACCTCCGCCAGCGGGATCGTCTCGCCCCCGACCGTGATCATGAACCGGTCCACATACGAGGGTGCGCCGACCCAGACAGCGCTCGCGACGCGCTGCGGCGCATCCAGCGTCATCTGTGCCGCGACGACCCCACCCAGCGAGATGCCGCAGACGGCCGCGCGCTCGATCCCCAGCGCGTCGAGCAGCCCGACCAGATCGCGTGCCATGATCTCCGGGGTGTTCGGAGCCGGCGGCTTGTCGGACTGGCCCAGCCCCCGCAGGTCCACCGCGATGGTGTGGTAGTCGCGGGAGAAGACAGGCATCTGAAGCTGCCAGATGGCGTGATCCGTGGGCCAGGCGTGGATGAGCACGAGCGGGAAACCGCTCCCGGCCGTCTCGTAGTTCAGGCTGATCGCTCCGACCTGTGCGCGCGGCATGAGCAGCCTCCTCAGCGGTGGTGTCGGCGGCCTCGGACCGCCGCGCCCGTGGCGTCCGAACCCACGGGCGTGTTGCTGCAAGACTACCCCAAGATCGCCCCAGCGCGCTCACCGTGACGCGCTTGTGATGTAGGACATATGTTCTACAGGTTTCGGATAGGGGATACTGGGGACATCCGAGCTTTTTGGAGGAACGGCATGGCTCACAGCATTGTCCACTTCGAGATCCCGGCCGATGACCCGGAGCGCGCCAGCGCCTTCTACAGCAAGCTCTTCGGCTGGACGATCGAGAAGGACGCGTCGATGCCGGATGCTGAGTATTGGATGATCCGGACCAACAGCGGCGACCAGGGTGGGCCTGGCGGCGGTCTGATGCGGCGGCTGGCGCCCGGGCAGCAGATCGTCAACTACATCGGCGTCGAGTCGATTGACCAGTACCTGGCCCGGGCGCAGGAGCTAGGCGCGAGCGTGCTGGTACCCAAGACGGAGGTGATGAGCTACGGCTGGTTCGCTCACCTGACCGATCCCGAGGGCAATGTGTTCGCGCTGTGGGAGCCGAACCCGCAGCACGGCGGAGCCTGAGCGGGGGGCCTGAACAGCAGGAGCATCTTGCCGCTCAGGCCCCCGGGACGGAGACCTGGCCGCCCGCGCCGCCCCGAGGCGGCTCCGCCTGGGGCGAACGCGGAGCGAGCCACGACGGTGGGGCCACGAGTGGAGGGCAGCCACTCGTGGCCCCTATCCTGTCTACATCTCGCTGCTCCGCTCCGCTAGCCCCTCCGCGATCAGCCGCGGCACATCCTGTCCCGCGGCCTCCCGCGCCACCCGCAGTGCGTTCTGGAGGGCGTAGGCGCTCGAGCGGCCGTGGGCGACGATGGCCAGCCCGCGCAGCCCCAGCAGTGGGGCGCCGCCATACTCCGCGTAATCCATGCGTGTCCGCGCGCGGCGGAAGGCGGGCAGCAGCCCGGCGGCGAGCAGCTTGGACCACCAGTTCCGCTGCAGCTCTTCGCGGATGATCCCGCTGATCGCCGCGGCCAGCCCCTCGGCGAACTTCAGCAGCACATTGCCGACAAAGCCGTCGCACACCGCCACGTCCACCGTCCCGGCCGGGATGTCCTTGCCTTCCACGTTGCCGACGTAGTTGAGGGGCAGCGCGCGCAGCCGCTGGGCCGCCTGCTGCACCAGCAGGTTCCCCTTGCCTTCCTCCTCGCCGATCGAGATCAGCCCGACGCGCGGGCTGGCAACCCGGAAGACGCGCTCCAGGTACAGCGAGCCCATCAGCCCGAACTGCGCCAGGTGCTCCGGCTTGGCGTCCGGGGTCGCGCCGACGTCGAGCAGCAACGTCTTGCCCCGCAGGGTGGGAAAGACGATCCCCAGCGCCGGCCGGTCCACCCCCCGCGCTCGCCCGAGCTCTAGCAGCCCGGCGGCGACCATCGCCCCGGTATTGCCCGCCGAGACGAACGCCGCCGCCCGCCCTTCCTTCACCAGGCGCATCCCGACCGCGATCGAGCTGTGCGGCTTCTGCCGCACCGCGCTCGCCGGGTGCTCGTCCATGGCGATGACCTCCGGGGCGTGGACGACCTCGATCTCCAGCCCCGCGGTGTCGTGCTTCGCTAACTCCGCGCGCACCGCTGGCTCCGGGCCGACCAGCAGCAGCGGGAGCTGGTGGCGGCGCGCTGCCTGTACCGCGGCCTCGGCCGGCACGGCGGGAGCGTAGTCTCCGCCCATCGCGTCCAGTGCTACCGGGAGCGCCATCGTCCGTCCTCGCTCACCCAGGGTGCCGGCTCTTGTCGCGGTGTCCCCGGCGCCGGAGCCGCCGTCCTATGGTACGCGAGCGGCCGGCTTGCCGGTTGCCGCCGCTGGCCGCCACGATAGCAGCGAGCGCCCGCCCTTGAGGGCAGACCAGTGCCAGATGATGCGCCTGAGCCGATCCAGCTCGACCCGCGCGCGCTCTCCGCGCGAGACTGCTATTACCTGGTCACCAGCGTGGTCGTGCCCCGCCCGATCGGCTGGGTCTCCACGCTCGGGGCCAACGGGGTGTACAACCTCGCCCCGCACAGCTACTTCACCGCGCTCTCCGACGACCCGCCGATCGTCGGCTTCTCCAGCACCGGGCTGAAGGACACGGTGCGCAACGTCCGCTTCAGTGGCGACTTCGTCGTCAACGTCGTCAGCGAGGAGCTGGCGGAGGCGATGAACGTCACCGCGACCGACTTTCCGCCTGACCAGAGCGAGTTTGTCTGGGCTGGGCTCACGCCGGCGCCGAGCGCGCGGGTGCGGGCACCGCGGGTGGCGGAGGCGCCGGTGGCGCTAGAGTGCCGGCTGCTGCAGATCCTGGAGCTGGGCAACGCGCCCGCCTACTTCGTGATCGGCGAGGTGCTGCTATTCCATGTCCAGCCGCGGGTGCTGCGTGACGGTCGGGTGGATCCCGCGCTGCTGAAGCCGGTGGGGCGGCTTGCCGGCAGCGGCTACTCGCGCACCGCGGCCGGCCTGTTCACGATCAAGCGCCTGCGCTGGGAGGACGTGCGCCAGCGCGAGCCGCCCCTGGTGTAAGCGATCGACCGCCCATGGTCAGTTGGCACAGGGAGCGCAGCCGTGTGGCGGCGAGGGACAAGCCCAGGACACCAGGCGACCATGGGGCCACGGCCCCCCGTCGGGCGGGCGGCTGGCGCTGATCGCTGCTACCGCGCCACGATCTGGTCCAGCCGGTGGTGCGTGGCGAGGCGGAGATGGCTCAGCCGCTCCAGCTCCTCCGCCCGGCCGAAGTAGCTGGCCAGCAGATCGTGGAAGTCGGTCGCTTCCAGCGCGAGCAGCTCCGTCGGCTCCACTGCACGCACCGTTGCCGTGCGGGGCACGTTGTGCAGCAGCGCGATCTCGCCGAACGTCTCGCCCGGTCCGAGCGTCGCCAGCAGGTGATCGTCGCGCTCCACCTGGACCGACCCCGAGCGGATGATGTAGAAGCGGTCGCCCGGCTCGCCCTGGTGGATAATGGCGGCGCCGGCCTCGACTCGGATGGGGATCAGGCGGGCCAGGAGCAGGTCCAGCTCGACCGGGCGGAGGTCGCGGAACAGCGGCATCGCCGCCACCTCGGCGCGGTAGGCGACCGCGGCCTCGAGCCGGGCCCGGGTTGCCAGGTCGTGCGCCAGCAGCGCCTGGAACTGCGCCTGGTCCAGCCAGAACACGCGGCTGGGCTCCACCGCCACCACCGTGGCTGCCCGCGGCGCTCGATTCAGCAGCGCACGCTCCCCAAAGTAGTCGCCGCGGCCCAGCCGGGCGACCGGCTGGCCATCCACCAGCACTTCGAAGCGACCGTAGTCGATGAGGTAGAAGCGGTCGCCCGGCTCGCCCTGGCGGACCACCTCCGTCCCCGGTGGGACGTCCTGGGCCCGCATCGCCCGGGCCACCTCCAGCGCCTGCCCATCGGGAAGCCCTGCCCAGAGCGGCACCGCGCGCAGGGCGTCGAGCATCGCGCGGTGGCGACGGGCGGCGGCGCGCCCGTTCAGCAGGATCAGCCGTCGCGCGACAGCCGCGGACAAGGACCTGACGCCGGCCCAGGCGGCGAGTGCCAGTGGGGTGGCGATGGCCAGGCCGACCAGCAGCACCACGAGGCGCGCCAGTGGCTGGTCGCTCTGCCACGCCCCACGCAGGGCCGGCAGCAGCCAGCGCGACCAGAAGCTGAGTGCGAGGAACAGCGAGAGCCCAGAGTAGACGAGGGTGGCGAGACCGAACCAGGCGAAGAACTGCTCCTCACCGCTGAGCCGCTGGCGTTGCCGAAGCCGGGTCCACAGCGGCCCGCGCACAAACGTCAGCGCTCGGGCCCGCAGCATCGGCTTCTCTATAAGGTCCACCAGGAGGTAATAGCCATCGAGCTCGAGCAGCGGGTTGAAGTTGGCCAGCGTGTTGATAAGCGAGACGAAGCACCAGACGAACAGGAACGCCCCCAGGGAGCCCGCGGGCAGCGCCCACGCCCCGAGCGCGGCGAGTCCGCCGATCACCAGGCCCGTCCAGGGGCCGGCAAAGGAGGTGATCAGCCGCAGCCGGCGCGGCGCCATCCAGACGTCGGTCGTGTCCACGAAGGCGGCCGGCAGGCCGTAGTAGAGCAGAAACCCAGCCCGGTGGACGGTTCGCCCCGCGTGCTTGACTGCCAGGCCGTGGCCAAGCTCGTGCACAGTGAGCACGAGCAGCTCCAGCAGCAGCAGCAGCACGAGGCCCGCGACGTACGAGCCGCCCGTGCGGAACAACGGGTAGCGGGCCCGGCTCAGCTCGAGCAGGAACAGCAGCGGCCCGAGGAATCCTAGCACGGTACCGGCCAGGGCGATCGACCGGGTGAACAGAAGCCAGCCCCAGGCCCGATACCAGCCGTCCAGCACCCGGTCGACGCCGCGCACTTCGATCTCCGTCTGCACCAGCCCGCGCGCCAGCCGGGCGAACAGCACCCCGGCGCTCCAGCGGCGCAGCCGGCACTCCAGCGCCGCGAGGGCGTCCAGCGGCGGCTCGGTCAGGAATCGGTGCGCGCGCAGCAGCCCGACCAAGCCGGCGATACGTGGCAAGGCCAGGACGCCATGGCGCTGGAAATAGGCCACCACCAGCGCCTTGACGCTGCGGCTGCCGTCCATGAGTGCCAGCAGCTCGAACTCGCGCGGATCGAGCTTCAGGTACGTGTTCGCAACCGGGCTGCGGACCACCATATAGGCTCGGCCATCACGACTGGTCTGGCAGACCGCCTCGATCCCATCGACCACCCGCGGCCGCTCCTCGATGGGCGAGATGGCCCGGGCAAGCTGCTCCCACCAGGGCGACCGGGCGGCTTCGATCATCGGAGGCCCACCTTGTCCACGCTCAGCCAGGCTTCAGGGGTGGTCCGGCGCTTTGCCGCCCTTGTCCTGCATCTGCCGCCCGCGCAGGAATTCGAGGTCCATCGGCTCCGGCCGCACTTTGCACACGCCGCAGTGGAGCGCATCCTCCACTGCGAGCCCCCGCAGCGCCCCCTCGTCTTCCCAGGTCTCAAACAGGAAGGCGCGCGTTCGGGCATGCGCTTTACAAATGCCTCGGCCACAGAAGCGACAAGACCCTTCAGCCGCCGCTCCGCAGACCCAGCAGCGCACGACCTACCGGCCGCCCCGCTGAATAGCGTTGGTCTCCATCTCTTTCACCGCTGCGCCGTGTCGTCGGCGTCGCGGCTCAGCCACGCTGCTGAGTCGCCCGCTGTATGGTAGCCAATGGCTGTGTTCGGAACACGCCCGCCGGCGCTACTCTGCGCCACACTCCGGCGGTGCGAGGGCAGCGCGGATCGGGTCCCCACGCCGAATGACCCCGCTCCGGAGCACATGCAGCCGCAGCCCGCCCCGGCCGACCAGCGCCTTCAAGACGCCCGGCCGGGTAAGCTGCTCCAGGTGGCTGCACGGCGGGCAGTCCCGCACGCCCTCACAGAGCGCCTCGCCCACCCAGACGCGGCGGCCGACCAGGGTGAGCAGCTCGACCCCGCGCACCACCAGATTGCGCCGGCTCTCGCCCGGGCCTAGGGCCAGCCCGAGCTCTGACGCCAGCGCCTCCAGCACCGTGGCATCGATCATCGTCAGATGCCGCCCGGTGCCCGGCGTGGCCGAATAGGTGCCGACGCCGTGGAAGTAACGGTCGCCCTCCAGCCCACGGCCGGCGACGGCCAGCGCTTGCTCGACCGCTTGCATCGGCCCGCCGGCCGCAGGCGCCAGATAGATTGCTTCCACCGTGCCGAGCACCTCGGCTGGCTCGAGCGTCGCGGCTGGCTCAGGGGCGATCATCACGCCTCCTCCGCGGAGCGCTACCGGAGCGCGCTCCGTGACGACATCGCTGCATAGTACCGCAAACGGGCGTACACTGGAGCGCGGGCGCGTTGCTCACTATACCTGACGTCACGCTGCGCTCCGTGCATGAGGAGACAGTCTCTATGGACCTGCGAACCCTTCAGCGGCCGCTCAAGGAGCGCTACCGCCAGGTTCCGGGTAGCGCTCGGATCACCCTGACCGCCCGGGGCAGCCAGGCCGATAGCCCGATCGCCTGCTCGGTCGATATCGGCCGGGCGATCTACGCCGCCCAGGCTCATAGCGGGGTCGGCGGCGCGGGAACCGCCGCCTGCTCCGGCGACCTGCTGCTCGGAGCGCTGGCAGCCTGCGCCCAGATTACCTGCCAGATGGTCGCCGCCGCGATGGGCATCCCGATCGAGTGGGTCGAGGTGGTGGTAAACGGCGAGCTGGACCTGCGCGGGACGCTCGGCATCGCCAGAGATGTGCCGGTGGGGTTCGAGCAGATCCGGGTCCGCTTCGAGGTCGCTGCCCCCGAAGCGACGCCGGAGCAGCTCGCCGCCCTGCGGGAGAAGACCGAGCAGTACTGCGTCGTAATGCAGACGCTCACCCACCCGCCGACGATCGAGACCGAGTGGACCCAGGCCCGCTGACGACCCGCGTCGCTCGCCCGTGGCTAGCCACCGAAGAAGGCCCGCACCTGCGCGATGTCGCGGGTCCGGCTGGCGGGCGGCAGCGCCCGCAGGATCCGGGCGCCATACTCCCGGGTGGTGAGGCGGCCGTCGAGCAGCGCGACGACGCCCCGGTCACCGCGAGTGCGGAGGAGCCGACCGAAGCCCTGCTTGAGCTGGAGGGTGGCGTAGGGCAGCGCCAGCTCGTTGAACCAGTCCCTGGCTACGGCGCAGCGGGCCGCCCAGACCGGGTCATCGGGCGGCGGGAAGGGCAGCTTGTCGATGACGACCAGGCTGAGCGCCTCACCCTGCACATCCACGCCCTCCCAGAAGCTCTTGAGCCCGAACAGCACCGCGCGGCCATCCTCCTTGAAGCGGCGGAGCAGCTCTGGCCGCGAGCCCTCCCCCTGGCGTAGCGTGAGCCAGTGCAGCCGGGGCCTCAGCCGGCGGTACACCTCGTCCAGCGCCCGGTTGCTGCTGAACAGGCAGAAGGCGCGGCCATCACTGGCATCCAGGAGCTGCGCGATCTCGTCCGCCAGCGCCTCCAGGTAGTCCACCTCGCCCCGGGCGCGGGCGCGGGCGGGGTCGAGGCGCGCGCCGTCGGGCGGCAGGTAGAGCAGCGCGTTGGCCTGCACGTCGAACGGCGAGCCGAGCACCAGCTCCAACGCCTGGTCCAGCCCGACGCGCGCGCGCCAGTAGCCGAAGCCGCCCTCCGTGGCCAGCGTCGCCGAAGTGGCGATCACCGTGGGGAACGCCCCGAAGAGCTGCTCGCGGAGCGCCCCGCTCACGTCGATCGGGCGGGCATACAGCACCAGCCGGCGGCGCGCGCCGCCGGCCTCGAAGGCGGCGAAGCGGACCAGCGCCTGCTCGTCACCGGGCGTGACGAGCAGCTCCAGGTCCTCCGCCAGGCGGGCCACCTGCTCGGCGAGCTTCGCCCAGTCGTCCCGCTGCTCCTCGCTGAGCCAGAACGGCGTCCCCACCGCCAGCTCCTCTCCAAGCTGCTCCAGCGCCGCCAGCGCGCCACGCGCCAGGGAGCGCTCGTCGCCGAGTCGCTGGCTACTGGCGCGGCTGCGCTCCAGTCGAGCCTGGAGCTGATCCAGCACGCCCGCCAGCACGCTGCCCAGGGCGGCCGCCCTCAGCCGCCACTGCTCGGCGCGCTCACGCTCCTCGCTCTCCTCCGCCGCCTTCACCACTGCCGGGTGGCGCAGCGTCAGCGCCTCCAGCCGTCGGGCCAGCCGCTCCCAGCGGCCGAGCGACACCTGGGTGCCAAGCGTGTCGGTGGCGCAGTCCTCCAGGTGCTGAGCCTCGTCCACCACCAGGAGCGGAGCGTCGGGGAGCGCCGCGACCTGCTCACCCGCGCTCTGGCGCAGTGCCAGGTCGCTGAGCAGCAGCCAATGGTTCACGATCACCAGGTCGGCCTCTCGTGCCTGAGTCCTGGCCTGCTCGGCGAAGCAGTTGCCCCGCAGCGGGCAGCGGGCGCCCAGGCAGGACTCGGCGTCGACCGTAACCAGCTCCTTCAGGTCGTCCGGCACCCCGAAGGGCGCCTCCTCCAGATCGCCGCTGCCGGTGCGGCGCGACCAGTCCTCCAGGCGCGGCCAGGCGCGCGCGGCCTCCTGGGTGCGAAACGCGGCGTCGTCGCGCAGGCGGCCGGCGAGCCGGTCGCGCAGCTCCCCCAGGCGCAGCAGGCACAGGTAGTTCCCCCGGCCCTTCAGGACGACCGCGTTGAAGCGCCGCGGGAGCGCTGCCTGCAGAAACGGAACGTCCTTGCGGGCGAGCTGCTCCTGGAGCGACTTGTTGGCGGTGCTGACGATCATCCGCCTGCCGGACAGCAGGCCAGGCACCAGGTAGCCGAGGCTCTTGCCGGTGCCCGTCCCGGCCTCGATCACCGCGTGCTTCCCCTCGGTGATCGCCCGCTCGACCAGCTCGGCCATCCGAAGCTGTTGCTCGCGAAGCTCGTAGCCAGGCAGACGGCGGGCGATGGCGCCCTCTGGCCCGAGCACCGCCCGGGCGCTCCAGCGTGCTGGGGCAACGGGCAGCGCCTCCGCCGCCACCGGCGCGGGCGGTCGCGCCGTTCGGCGCAGCACGCGCTCGCGTTCGTCGCCGTGGGCCTCGCCAGCGGCCCGTCGGCGCAGCACCCCCGGTGGCTGGCTGGGCGTCGCCGGCTCGGTGGCAATCAGATCGACGTCGATCCCGCGCGCCGCCAGCGGCTCCGCGCACCGACGCACCAGCCGCCAGACCTCGCGCCGCTCCTCGGCTGTCCAAAACGTCTCGTCCAAGTGCGCCAGCCGCCGCAGCAGCCGCTGCTCCGCCTCGCTCAGCCCCAGCTCCGGTCGCGCCCCGGAGCCCAGCCGGGCCAGTGCTCGCAGCGCGTCGGTCAAGCGCGGGCGCTCGTCGTCCACCATCCCCGCCCTCGCGTCTGTACGCCTCATCGTACCCAGGCGGTGGCACCCGGGGCACGGCTGGCCCGGCCGGCGCTGGCTGCGCAACGGGCGGAGGTGCGGCTTACGCGGGCGCGGCGGCGAGCTCCTCCAGCGAGCGGCCGCGGGTTTCGATGCCGAACAGCAGGACGACGACCGCGCCAATCACCATGATCGCCATGAAGGCGAGGAAGACATTGGCCTGGGAGCCGAACAGTCCAAGCTGCAGCGGGATCGACAGCGGCGCCAGGATCGCCCAGAGCCGGCCAAACGCTGTCGCTGCCCCGGCACCAGCGGCACGTAGCGTGGTCGGGTACAGCTCCGGGGTGTAGCTGTACACCACCCCCCAGGCGCCCAGATTGAAGAAGGAGATCACCGAGCCCCAGCCCAGAATGGCCGGGATCGACTCAGCCCCCAGGTGTTCCGGCAAGGTGACCTGGCCAAAGCCCCAGGCGCCGACAGCGCACAGCGCCAGGAAGACCACCAGGGTGATCCGCCGGCCCCACTGCTCTACCAGCCAGGCGGCGGCGAAGTAGCCGGGGATCTGGGCGACCGCGACGATCAGGTTGAACAGCAGCGCCTGGTCGAGCGAGAAGCCCTTGCGAACGAACTGGGTGGGCAGCCAGAGGAAGATGCCGTAGTAGGAGAAGTTCATCGTCGCCCAGAGCACCCAGAGCACCAGCGTCCGGCGCAGGTAGAGCGGGCTGAACAGCGTCCCGAGGCCGGGGCCGCTCGCGCGCGGAGGGGCCAGCGGCGGCCGGGGCGGGACGATGCGCCGGTTCTTCGATCCCCTGGCCAGGCCGGCGTCGCGCTCCACTCGGGCGACGACCGCCTCGGCCTCGGCGCGGCGGCCGCGGGCGAGCAGGTAGCGGGGCGACTCTGGAATACCCTGGCGCAGAACGAACACGTACAACGCCGGCAGCGCCCCGATCAGGAACGCCGCCTGCCAGCCCAGACTGGGGATCACCAGATAGCCGACCAGGGCCGCCAGCACCGAGCCGAACGCCCAGAAGCTCTCCAGCAGGACGACGAGCCGGCCGCGGTTCTTGGTCGGGGCAAACTCCGATACGAGTGTGCTGGCGACCGGCAGCTCGCCCCCCAGCCCCAGCCCGGCCAGGAAGCGCAGCACCATCAGGCTCACCGCGTTATAGGCCAGCGCCGACAGCCCGGTGAACAGGCTGTAGACCAGGAGCGTGGTCTGGAAGAGTGCTCGCCGCCCGTAGCGGTCGGCCAGCGTGCCTGCCACCGTGGCGCCGACGAACATCCCGAGCAGATTGATCGAGTTGATCAGCGCGGTGGTGCCGGGGTCGAGCCCCCACTGCCGGCCAACCGCTGCCAGGACCGAGCCGAGGATCAGGATGTCCATCGCGTCGAACATCCAGCCCAGCCCGCTGAGGAGCACGAGCCGGCGGTGGAAGCCGCTCAGCGGAACGCGGTCCAGCCGCGCCGCGAGATCCAACTGCTGGGGAAAGCCCTGGTTGACAGCGCTGCCATGAACACTCACGTTGGACCTGCCCACCCGTGTGCTGTGTGCTCAAGCTGCGTCCGGCTCGAGGCCTGGCGCTTACTGTACTAGGGACGGAGGATCAAGGTCAGACGTTCTCCGCCGCGGAGCACCATGATACTGGTCGGCGTGCCGGGCCGCATCTTGCTGGCAATGCGCTCCAGGTCGTCCGGTGTCTTCACCGGCGCGCCCGACAGCTCGACCACGATGTCGCCCGGCTGGAGCCCGGCCCGGGCGGCCACGGTGTCCGGCCGCACCGCGCCAATACGCACGCCCTCCTCTGCCGGGGCAACGAGCAGCCCCAGCCGCGGCCGGAAATGGCGCGCCGCAAGCTGCTGCAGCCGCGGGACATTGAAGCCGATGATCGCCTCCTGGTCGTCGGCAATAACCGGCACCCCGAGCTGCCCGGTCATGCGATAGACCTCCATCTGGGCAGCGCGGTCCTGCTCGATGTTCCGCTCGACGAACGGGATGTTGTGCTGGCGAAGGAACTCCTTCGCTCGGACACACCAGGGTCAAGTCGAGGTGGTGTACACGGTAACGGCTGGACTGGCCGTCGTCATCGGGCGTACTCCTTGGCGTCTCGCACCAGAGCAGAGCCGCTCGTGGCTCTGCTCGCCAGAGTATCTGCTCGCTCAATTATGAACGGTTCCGAACGGGAGCGGGGCCCAGAACCGCCGATTCCTCGGCACCAGCGTGGAACCGCCGCGGCAGGATAAGCCGTCTTCCGCTGAGACTGCTATGCTGGAGCGCGGGAGGTGCATTGCTGCTCATAGAGCGGCTGAGAGCGAAAGGGGGGAAAGTGTTTCGGCCTACCTGATTTCGTGTCCGCAGGGACGCGACGCATGATGTGGAGGCGCGAGTATGCAACCTCGGATGGCGATCAGGATCGTTGTACTCTCGCTGTGCGCGGCGCTGGCACTGGCCGTTCCCGCCGCGGCGAGCCCGGGCCAGGTGCCCCCACCCCCGCCGGGCGCCGATTGGCCGAACTACGGTGGTAGCTACTACAACCAGCGCTACTCCACGCTTACCCAGATCAATACGAGCAACGTCAAGAACCTCAAGGGCGCCTGGACGTTCCACGCCAAATTCGGCGACAAGAGTAGCTCCTTTGAGTCAACCCCGGTCGTCATCAACGGCGTGATGTACCTCACCTCGGGCCGTGACGACGTGTGGGCGCTCGACGCGAAGAACGGCCAGGTGCTCTGGGAGTACCATCCGAACATCGACACCGACAAGGTCGCCGTCTGCTGCGGCCTGGTCAACCGCGGTGTCGCGGTGGGCAGCGGGAAGGTGTTCGTCGGCGAGGTCAACGGCCACCTCGTCGCGCTCGACCAGCAGTCCGGCGCCAAGGTGTGGGATGTCGAGGTCGGCTCCACCGCGGACGGTTACAGCGAGACGATGGCGCCGCAGTACTTCGACGGGATGGTCATCATCGGCATCTCCGGCGCGGAGTATGAGAATCGCGGCTACGTGACCGCGTACAACGCCGATACCGGGGCCCAGGTCTGGCGCTGGTACACCATCCCGGCCCCGGGAGAGCCTGGCAGCGAGACCTGGCCGCCCGGCGACATCTACAAGCACGGCGGCGGCTCGATGTGGATGACTCCAGCGATCGACCCCGACCTAGGGCTGCTGTACCTCACTGTTGGCAACCCGGGCCCGGACCTGGATGGGACGGTGCGCGCTGGCGACAACCTGTACACCGAGTCGATCGTCGCGCTGGATGTCCACACCGGTGCCTACCGCTGGCACTACCAGACGGTCCACCACGATATCTGGGACTACGACGCTACCAGCCCGGCGGTGCTGTTCGACACCACCATCAACGGCAAGCCGGTCAAGGGGCTGGCGCACGCCGGCAAGACCGGCTGGGTGTACCTGCTGGACCGGGTGACCGGGCAGCCACTGGTGCCCATCGTGGAGAAGCCGGTGCCGCAGGATCCGCACCAGGCGACCGCCGAGACGCAGCCGTTCCCGCAAGGGGACGCCTTCGTTCCGCAGGACGCCCGGAACCTCCAATCGCCGTACCCGAAGGGCGCCATCTTCACCCCCTTCGAGGAACTGCCGGTGCTGATCCTGCCGGGCGCCAACGGTGGCAACGAGTGGTCGCCCATCTCCTACAACCCGGACACCGGCTACGTCTACGTGGATGGCATCAACCAGCCGATGATCTTCACCTACAACCCCTCGGAGATCGAGCAGGGCAAGCTGAAGCTGGGTAGCAGCTTCACCACGCCGCCCGACCAGGAGACCTCTGGTACGCTCACGGCGATCGATGTTCATACCAACCGCATCGCCTGGCAGAAGCCAGGCAAGTACATGATGATCGGCGGCACCACCACGACCGCCGGCGGGCTGGTGTTCGCCGGGCAGGGCGACGGCAACTTCGAGGCCTACGACGCCAGGACCGGCGACCTGCTCTGGCAGTTCCAGACCGGCGCGGGCGCCAACGCCGCGCCTTCGGTGTACCAGGTAGATGGGCAGGAGTACGTCGCCGTGGCCTCTGGTGGCAACTTCCAGCTCGATTACCCGCGCGGCGACACGCTCTGGGTGTTCTCGCTCACCGGCACGCTCGGGCCGGTCGCGGCGCCGCCGCCGCCAGCCACCAAGCCAGAGGCGGCGATCATCGGCGCACCAGTGCAGACGAACAGCATCGAGATCGTGAACTTCAAGTACGACCCCTCCAACGTGGTGATCCCGGTGGGCACCACCGTCACCTGGAAGCAGGACGGCGCCTTCCCGCACAGCGCCACCTCTGACGATGGGACGACCTTCGACTCCAAGGTGATGCAGACCGGCCAGAGCTTCTCGTTCACCTTCACCACGCCGGGGGTCTACACCTACCACTGCACCCCGCATCCCTTCATGGTCGGGCGGATCGAGGTGCTGGCGGCGAGCGCCGCGCCCACGGCCCCGTTGCCTGCCACCCCGGGCCCGGCGGTCCAGGCGCCCGCGCCGCAGGTGCCAAAGTAGCCGCCGGCTCGGACGCTAACGGCATGGGGCGTGGGGAGGGCAGGTCCACGCCCCCGCCATCTCCCGGCGAGATCGGCTCTCCCGGCCGGCGCGCAGCGTCAGCCGCCTCGTCCGGCTGGCTCCAACCGTGCTGGGCTGGTACGCGTCGTGCTGTACCCGCCCGTGAGCTGGAACCGGGCGGCGCGGTCCGGACGCCGACCGATCCGATTTCTGGAGGGAAAATTCCATGCAGGATCGGTATCTTGGACGCATCCAGCCAGACATGGACGTGTGCGACCGCGACGGGAAGAAGGTCGGCACGGTTGCCCACGTCTATCGACACGAGTTTGCCACTGTTGGCGATGCCGCGGCGGGCGAGCCGCGTGAGGACATCGTCGAGGTGAAGACCGGCTTCCTGGGCCTCGGCAAGCACCTCTACATTCCCCTGAGCGCGATCCAGGACGCCACGGAGGGGTGCCTGTTCCTGGCGCAATCGTGCGACGATCTCGACTCGCTGGGCTGGGACCAGAAGCCGGCGTTCCTGAACGAGCTCGAAGCGAGCTGATCCAACGCCCGCTGGGCGGCCACTTCCGGACGACCACAGGGCCGCCCGGCGGGCTGCGCTCCACCCCGTATTCGCCTCCAGCATGGTTACAGCCTGGGCCGACGAGGGAGCGGCGAGGCTAGAATGCTGCCGGCACGCTGCCATGCCGGGCATGGCAGGAGAACCGGCCTCGGAGCCGGGTAAGGGAGCGGCGGTGATCGAGGGCGTGGCGCTCAAGCAGTTGATCGTGCACCCGGACGACCGCGGGATCTTCATGGAGGTGCTGCGGGCAGACGATCCGTTCTATCGCAAGTTCGGCCAGACCAGCTTCACCATCACCTACCCGGGGGTGATCAAGGCCTTCCACTGGCACCGCCGCCAGGACGACCTCTGGTTCGTTGCCAGCGGGATGGCGCAGGCGGTGCTGTACGACCTGCGCGAAGACTCGCCGACCTATGGGGAGACGAACGTGTTCTACCTGGGCGAGCACAACCGAGCGCTGCTCGCCATCCCTGCCGGCGTCGCCCACGGCTACCGAGTGCTGGGCACCCAGCCGGTGGCACTGTTCTACCACACCACCGAGCCGTACAACCCGGCTGCGCCCGACGAGGAGCGCTTGCCCTTCGACGACCCCCGCATCGGCTTCGACTGGACGACGAGGAACCGCTAGCCGCGAGCTCCGTGCGCGCTAGGCCCAGCGCAGCCCTGTATCCACGACCACCGTTTCGCCGGTCATGCCGTCGTTGCAGGCGACCTCCACCGTTATCCGGGCCAGATCCTCCAGCGAGACGGTCCGCTTCAACAGAGAGCGCTGGATCATCGCCTGCATCTGCTCCTCGGAGAACCCGGCGGTCCAGCGGGTGACGAACAGGCCCGGGGCGATGCAGTTGACCCGGACGTCGGGGGCCAGCGCCCGGGCGAGGCAGGTGGTGAGGTGGATGAGCGCCGCTTTGGAGACCGCGTAGGCCAGACTGGAGCCGGAAGGGACCTGGCCGGCGATGGAGGCGATGTTGACGATGGAGCCCTGACGCTCGCGCAACGCCGCTGCCGCCGCTTTCGCTACCAGCCAGGGACCCTTGGCGTTTACCGCCATGATCCGGTCCCAATCCTCGTCGCTGATCCCTTCCAGGTCGGCAAAGGGGACGAACTTGGTGGTGCCGGCGTCGTTGACCACCACGTCCAGCCGGCCGAACCGCTCCAGGGTCTGCGCCACCACTCGCCGCACCGCCGCGCTGTCCGAGACGTCCGCCTGCAGCGCCTCGGCGCGCACCCCCAGGTCGCGCAGCTCCCCCGCGGTCGCCAGCGCCTCGGCCTGTGAGCGCGAATAGACCACGGCCACGTGGGCGCCGCGCCGGGCCAGCTCGTGCGAGATCGCCCGCCCCAATCCGGTGCCGCCACCGGTAACCAGCGCCACCCGGTCACGAAGCTCCATGCTCTCCTCCCGTGCTTTCTGATTGTCGCTGCCCGATGATCCCGCGTTGGCGGAGCACTCGGTCATGCGCCTCCCCGCCACGGCTGGCGGCGCTCCTCCTCCGCTTCGCTCTCCTCTGCCGAGCCGGCCGCTGAGACGGTTACGCCACGGCGCGGAGCCGGGGCAGCACCTCCCGGCCATAGAAGTCGATCACGCGCTGCTGGTCCATCTGGCCGCTGTGGATGAACACGTCCGTGACCCCGGCGTCTAGGAAACGCCGGATCGCCTGCACGTGCACCTCGGGATCGTCGCTCACCGGCCAGCGGCTGTAGGCCTGCTCGAGCGTGACCTGCTCCTCCGCTGCCTGGAGGATTTTGCGCGGATCGGGCTCCGAGGCCAGGCTGAAGCCGATCGGATTGAAGCGCCAGAGGCGCGCCGCCTCCTCCGCTTCTGCCCTGCCACCGACGACGACGTAGTGCTCGACCAGGATCGGCAGGGCGGAGGGATCTTTGCCCGCGGCGCGCGCGCCGTCGGCGAAGGCCGCGTGCAGCTTCGGGTCCAGTGCGGAGTCCATCACGGTGATCCAGCCGTCGCCCAGCTCACCCGCCAGCCGGGCGCTGTTCGGGCCGCTGGCGGCGAGGTAGATCGGCACCGGCTGCTCGGGCAGGTCGTAGATCTTCGCGTTGGGGATCGGGTAGTACGGACCGTCCGACTGCACCCACTCGCCGGTCCACAGCCGCCGGATCAGGCGAACCGCCTCGGCCATCCGGGCGGCGCGCTCGCGGTAGCTGCCCCAGCCACCGCCCGCGGCGACCTCGTTGACCGCCTCGCCGCCACCGATGCCCAGGAACACCCGCCCGGGGTAGAGCGATCCGAGCGTGGCGAACGCCTGCGCCACCTCGGCCGGGCGGTAGCGGAAGCTGGGGCAGGTGACGCCGGTGCCCATGCGGATGGTGGTGTGCTGGCCGTAGGCGCCCATCGTCACCCAGGCGTGCCCGGCATGGCCCTGGTTGTCCATCCAGGGGTGGAAGTGATCGCTGGCCCAGACTTCGTCGAAGCCGGCTCGCTCGGCAGCGATGGCGTTGGCGACGATCTGCCGGGGCGGGAACTGTTCGTGTGACAGGACGTAGCCGATCCGCGCTTGGCGCGGGTGGACGGGCGGCCTGCCAGTGCTGGACTGCGCGTCTGCCATCTCGGCCTCCAGAGAGGATCGGGGCCGGCGCCGGGCGCGGCCCTCGCTACAACTATCCCGGATTGCGCCGAGCACGGCAGGCATCGCGTTGCCCCACCTGGCGGTTCAGGGAGACAGAACCAGCACCGCCACGGCCGTCGCGACGACCGCTAAGGATGATGCTGCCAGTGGTGGCGACGTACAATTCGGCACCATGCAGTTCGAGCTTGGCGATCCCAGCGCCCCGCGCGGTCACGCGCTGCTGTACTTCCGCGACCCGTCCGACCCAGTGCGGGTCTGGGCCACCTACCTGGTGGTCCCGCCGATCCTGATGGACATGTCCAAGTTCATCCCACCGGTGCTCGCCGCGCAGCTTCCCAGTGGCGCGCTGCCCGGCTTCCCGAACGTCTACCCGTTGCCCCCATTCCCCGAGGCGGTCGAGAGCCAGGAGTACCTGCGGCGGCTGGCCCAGCAGCGCGGCGACGACCTGCTCGACGGTGGTGCCCTGCCTACCAGCGACCTGCACCGGCTGATGCTGGCCGTCTCGGAAGCGAGCGAGCGCTACGCCACGCTCTACGCCGAGGCCAAAGCCCGCCTGGAGGCGGCTCCTGAGCCGGAGCCCGCCCGCGAGCTGGCCGGCGACCTGGACGTGGACGAGATCCTGCTCGAAGTGATGACCCCGACGGAGAAGGTCGAGCGGCTGGCCCGGGCGCTGGGCACCCTGCGCTACGCAGTGGAAGGGGGCGACGTGGCGCTGGCCCGCGAGACGGCCGCGGAGATCGAGCGGGTGGGCCGCCGGCTGGACGCTGAGTACAGGGTGGACGAGCTGCTTCGGATCGCCCGCGAGCCGGGCCAGCGCGCCACCCAGCTCAGCGCCCTGTACGTCGAGCGCTGCTACAAGCTGGCCGCCGGCGACCAGCCCGGGGTGGCCGACCTGGACCGCCGCATCGCCGAAGCCAGCGGAGCATAGCGCCAGGCCCCGCTGCCCCTACCCAACAATAAGGTCCATCCCCGCCGTGACCAGGCGCTGTTGAGGCCCTCACTGGACGTTGCGAGGCGCGAGAGTGCTATCGGCGCTCAGGAACCATATGTAGGGCAGGGTGAGCGGGATCGATACCTGACCACGGCCGGCTCCGACACCACCTTTTGCAATCGTCGTGGGCACGGCTGACCAGCTACCTCGGCGCCCCCAGTGCCGCGGCATCGGTGATCAGATCGAGGTGGCGAGGGCCGACCCGCTTTGCGCGCAGAGCCTAGCTGCGCGGCGGGCTGCCAGCAGCCGGCCCTCGGCACGTCAGACACCTGCCGGAGGGGTCGGGGTGGGGCCCGGAGCGGGACTCGGAGTAGGGCTGGGCGGCAGCTCGTGCTTCCAGTTCTCGCAGAACAGGGCCATACCCGGGAAGAAGAACAGGTCGATGATGATCGCCGCGATCACAGGGACTATCAGAGGGTGTTCAGAAATCATGCAGTTGCACAGGATAGACGCATTGTCAAGAGGCGGATCGAGGCCAGGTACAGGTAGGCGGCGCTACAGGCCTCCACCTCGGTCGTCTTGGCGCTCTGGCTGTCCAGGATGGCCGCACTCGGCTGGGCGTGTCAGCCAACCTGGACGCGCAGTTGCTCCCGCAAGGCGTCGTTCAGGCGCTCCCCGGTGCCGGCGGTCCATCGGTCGAAGTAGTAGCAGACGGTCGCCCAGTACGGGAAGTCGCGCGGCAGCAGCCGCCCCTGGCAGCCGGTGCGGGTCAGGTAAAACAGGGCGTTCAGCACCAGCCGCAAGTCGACCCGCCGCGGCCGTCCAGGCCCCCGCCGCTTGGGCAGCGGCTCCACGAGCGCCACTCGGCATCGGTCGGATCGCGTTGCCCAGGATCCAGTCTCAATTTCTGAATGCCCTCCCAGAATGGGGGCGATGCGCCCCAGCCAGGCCAGCTCCGCCAGCGGGCGGTCCGCATCCTGGCGGCACCACCCGTCCAGGTCTACAGAAACGGGGCACACCCGGGGCTGTTGGGCGGATTGACGGACGGCCTGGGCCGCTATACGATCAGCCCCACCGCGGGCGGCGCCCGCCCGCGACGCGGTATTTGGGGGAGGCCCGATGGACGTCTACGAAGCTGCCGCTGCCCTCCGCGAGCGCGGGGTTCAGTTCCTCTTCGCCCAGTGTGTCGACCTGTTCGGGGTGCCGCGCGCCAAGCTGGTACCGGTCGAGCACATCATGGACCTTGTCCCACCGGACGGCGGCGCCTTCTTCCAGGGGTTCGCCACATACGGCCTGGGCAGCGGGCCGCACGAGGGCGACATGGCCTCGATTCCCGACTGGGACACGCTCACCGTCCTGCCCTGGCGTCCGAACACCGCTCGCTTCGCCTCCGACGTGTACCAGGATGGCCGGCCGTCGTTCCTGTGCAGTCGCTCGATCCTGAAGCGGGTGCGGGAGCAGGCGCGGCAGCAGGGCTACATCCTGAACATGGGGGTCGAGCCGGAGTTCTATCTAGTCCGGCGGACCGACCACGGGATCGAGCCGTTCGACGCCGCGGACACGCTCAGCCGCCCCTGCTATGACATGCGCGGGATCACCCGCTCGCTCGACTTCCTGCAGCGGCTGATCGGCTATATGCAGGAGTTGGGCTGGGACGTCTACGCCACCGACCACGAGGATTCGAACGCGCAGTTCGAGATCAACTTCACCTACACCGAGTGTCTCACCACCTGCGACCGCTACGTCTTCTTCAAGTACATGGCGCAGACGCTGGCGCAGGAGATCGGCGCCCAGGCCTGCTTCATGCCGAAGCCGTGGGCGAACAAGACCGGCAACGGGGCGCACACCCACCTGAGCCTGTGGGACGCCGAGACCGGTCGCCGCAACCTCTTCCTGGACGAGCAGGACGAGCTCGGACTCTCGCCGCTCGCCTACCACTTCATCGGCGGGCTGCTCGCGCACGCCCGGGCCGTCAGCGCCCTGACCGGGCCGACGGTCAACTCCTACAAGCGGCTGATCGCGGTGCCGACCGAGTCCGGCGCCACCTGGGCTCCGGTGGCGGTGGTCTTCGGCGGGAACAACCGGACGCAGATGCTGCGAGTGCCGGGGCCGGGGCGCGTCGAGAACCGCACGGTCGATTCCTCCTGCAACATCTACCTGGCCACCGCTGCCATCCTGGCGGCCGGGCTGGACGGCATCAACCGGCGGCTCGACCCCGGCCAGCGCAACGATCTGAACATCTACTCGCTGGGGCCACGGCAGCTCAGCGAGAGGGGCATCACGCTGCTGCCGTCAACGCTGAAGGAGGCACTGGAAGCGCTGGACGCGGACCCGGTGATCCGCGAAGCGCTTGGGCAGGAGTTCACCGACCGCTACATCGCGCTGAAGCTGCAGGAGTGGCACGAGTACCACAACACGGTCACCCAGTGGGAGGTGGATCGCTACGCCTCGCTCGTCTGAGCCGCTGCGGCTCGCTGCCGGAGATCCGGCGCTGGGGGTAGGCGGCTACGGCGAGCCGACCGGCTAGCCCCAGGCCCGCCGTACCTCCCGTAGCTCCGCATCAAGCGCAGCGATCTCGGCCTCCAGTTGCGCAATGCGCTGCCGATCGCTGGGCTCCCGCGCCCGCTCACGGAGCAGCGCCTGCACCAGCTCGCCACGTCGCTCCGTCAGCGCGCGGCCCCGGCTCAAGAGCATCTGCCGCTGCGCTGCTTCCCTCGGATCCATGGACCGCCCCGCACCGCGCTCCTCCATACCGCTCCACTTCCGCCGAGCACAGCCGGCTGATGGAGCGCGCTGCTGCGCACCACCGCAACCGCCATACCACGGCAGCCCCGGACATGCCCGTTAGCGCTCTGAATTGCCGGTCATCGCATCCGCTCGCCGGGCTGGCGGAGGGCGAGCGGGATCACCCGCTTACCTGGACGCCAGCGGCGATGCCGTTGATCGTGTGCAGGATACCGCGGAGCAGCTCCTGGCAGCGGGTATCCTCCGCCCCCGCCGTCCCCTGCTCGTGGCTGCAGGTACCGCGCCAGCGGCGCAGCAGCGCCACCTGGGCGCAGTGCAGCGGATCCACGTAGGGGTTGCGCAGGGCGACGGAGCGCTGGAGCACCGGCGAGCCTCCCAGAAGCCGCTCGTGGCCGCTGATCGCCGGCACCAGCCGGGCCGCCTGGCGGTATTCCCGCTCGATCCGTCCAAAGACCTTGCGCCGGATCGCCTCGTCTTCGACCAGGCCGGCATACAGGCGGGTCACCTCCAGGCTCGCGGTGCCCAGGCTGAAGTCCGCGTTGTCGACGAGCGTGCGGAAGAAGGGCCAGCGCTGGTACATCGCCCGCAGCGTCTCCAGGTGGCCCTCCCGCTCCGCCCAGCCGAGCGCAGTGCCCAGCCCGTACCAGCCGGGCAGGTTGCAGCGGATCTGTGTCCAGGAGAACACCCAGGGGATGGCGCGCAGATCCTCCAGGTGCTGGCCGCCGCCACGGCTCACCGGGCGGGAGGCGGCGTTCAGCCGGGCGATCTCCTGGATCGGGGTCGCCTGGCGGAAGAACGTCAGGAACTCGGGCGTTTCGTACACCAGCGAGCGGTAGGCCTGCTCGGCGCGCCGCGCCAGCTCCTCCACCAGCGCCTCCCAGCCGGGCTCCGCCTCGGCCCGGCCGGGCAGGACGGCCGGATCCAGGCTGGCGCGGATCACTGCCTGGGTTACCTGCTCCAGGTGGCGATGGGCGATGCGCGGGTTGGCGTAGCGGGTAAAGATCACCTCACCCTGCTCGGTCACTTTGAAGCGGCCGTTCAGGCTGCCGCGCGGCTGGGCCATGATCGCCCGCTCCATCGGGCCGCCACCGCGGCCCACCGCCCCGCCGCGGCCGTGGAACAGCCGCAGCGCCACGCCGTGCTTGGCTGCCACGGCGGCCAGGTCGCGGTGGGCCCCGTACAGCGCCCAGAGCGAGCAGAGGAAGCCACCCTGCTTGTTGCTGTCCGAGTAGCCCAGCATCACCTCCTGGACATCGCCGGTAGCTGCCACGTGGCGGCGATACTCAGGCAGACCGAGCAGCCGGTCCATGATCTCGCCGCAGGAGCGCAGCTCGTCAATGCTCTCGAACAGCGGGACGATCTTACAGACCGGCACCTGGGCTTCCCGCGCCAGCACGAGCGCCTCGAGCACGTGGCTGGGTCGCAGCGTCATGCTAATGACGTAGGTATCGCAGGCGGCTACGCCCATCCGGCGCTGGAGCCGCGCCAGCATTGCGAACGTCTCCAGCACCTCGCGGGTCGCGTCGGACAACGGCCGCTCAGGATCCCACAGCCGCGAGCCGCGTTGCAGCACCTGGCGCAGGAGCTCGATGCGCGCCAACTCATCCAGCCCGGCGTAATCCGCCACGCCCTGGGGCGCCAGCAGCTCCGCCAGCGCCGCGGTGTGGCGGGCGCTGTGCTGGCGGAAGTCCATCGCCAAGCCGTGGAAGCCGAACACCGCGACCCGGCAGAGGAAGTCGCCCACCGGCCCACGCGCCAGCCGCGCGCCGTGGTGTGCCTCCAGGCTCCGCTCGATCACGTGCAGGCCGGCGATCAGGTCGTCCGCCCCGGCATAGGCGCCGGGCTGGCCGGCAGCCAGTCTCGCCCGGCGCAGCCGCTCCGCGATCAGGGCGAAGGCGCGCCGATACGGCTGGTCGGGGTAGCGTTCGTCCAGCGCGCGGGCCAGCTCGGGCAGGGTCGCGGCCTGGGCGTCCAGCCAGACGCGCAGCTCCTGGGAGCAGCCGACCAGGCGCTCGGAGCTGCTCAGCACCCGGCTCAGCTCGCCCGCCTCCTGCTCGTAGCGCTCCAGCACCAGCGTGCGCTGCATCTCCATCGTCGCCTCCGAGACATCCGGAGTGACGTTCGGGTTGCCATCGCGGTCACCGCCCACCCAGGTGCCGAAGCGGAGGAACAGCGGCACCTCCAGCCGACGCTGGGGATAGGCCAGCTCCAGCGCCTGCGCCAGGTCGCGGTACAGGCGCGGGACGGCGGCAAACAGTGTTGGGAGCACCGTGTGCAGGACGCTGGCCGCCTCATCCTGCACACTCGGCCGGCGGTCGCGGATCTCCTGGGTCTGCCAGAGCAGGGTGATCGCGTCCTTGAGCGCCTCCACCTGCATCGCCCGCTCATCCCGCCGCAGCAGTGTGCCTTCCAGGGTGGCGACGAGCGCGGCGATGCGGCGCAGGTGGTTGAGCACGGTCCGGCGGCGCACCTCCGTCGGGTGCGCGGTGAAGACGGGGCGCACCTCCAGCCGGCCGAGCAGGGCGCGCACCGCCGCGGCCGGCACCCCGGCGTCGCGCACCGCCAGCAGCGCCTCCGCGAGCGACTCGTGCCGGGGCCGGGGCGCCAGCGCCGCCTCCCGCTCGCGGAGCGTCCGCAGCCGCTGCTCCTGCTCCGCCAGGTTGATCAGGTGGAAATAGGTGTGGAAGGCGCGGACGACAGCGAAGGTGGTGTCCGCGTCCAGCGCCGCCACCTGCTCGGCCAGCTCGGCCAGGTTCACCTGGCGACGCTCCCGGAGCCGGATCGCTGTCTTGCGGACCCGCTCCACCGTCTCTAGCAGCGCCGGGCCGCCCTGCTCCTTGAGGACCTCACCAAGCTGCTCGCCCAGGAAGCGGACGCTGGCGCGCAGTTCCGCCAGCGGGTCCTGGTGGACTGGCGGCTTGCGGTTCCGGCCGTCGCGCTCGGCGACGCCAGCCGTCGGCGTTCGCCCCGGGCGCCCTTCAGCCATCGGGCCGCCCCGGCGCGAGGCACAAGGTGCCGAGCAGGATCATTGCATGCCTCGCCACTCCAGCCATCTGCCTGGAGTGTAGCCTCCGCGGCCCCGGCTGGCCGCCGCTCAGCGTGGCGTAACTAAGTCGGAGCCGAGCGTGGGCGGCGTATCGCTAGGGCCGCTAGTCGTCTCGCCCGGCGCCGGCAGCTCGCGCACCGCCGGCCGGCTGCGATAGCGCTCCAGCTCCGCCTCGAGCTCCGCGATCCGCTGCTCGTACTGCCGCAGATCACGGCGGAGCGCGCGCGTGCGCAGCCGGCCGCGCACCAGCCGCGGCAAGCTCGCCAGCATGGTGATCAGCGCCCCAACGGCGACAGAGGCGATGATGACCAGCGCCACCGCGACCTGGCTGGCGCTCCAGAACAGGAACGAGACAGTGACGGGTGTGGTGTTCTGCACCGCGAACAGGGCGACCAGGATGGCGAACAGGAGCGCAATGATCCAGGTGAACTGCACGGCCGTGCCTCCGAGCGGAAAGCTCCTCTGCATGGTGCACGTTACGCGCCGCCGGGCGCTACAATCGGGCAATTTGCCAGTAGCTGGCGAAGCGGCGCCGGGCTAGTTCGCGGTCCACCCGGCCACGCAGCAGCGCCCGCGCAGTGCGCAGCGTCCACCAGGCCACCCCCACCCGGCGGATCAGCGCCAGCGCCAGGCGGCGCCAGGGCGAGTAGTGCTTGCGGTAGAAGCGCTGCTGGCTGCGATAGAACTCGATCGACATCCGCTCCGCGTCGCGGCGGGTGCTGTGCCCGCCCTGGTGCACCCCGGTCGCGTCCGGGGTGTACCACACCTGCCAGCCGGCGGCGCGGAAGCGGTAGCACCAGTCTGTCTCCTCGAAGTACATGAAGAAGCGGGGGTCCAGCAGCCCCACCTCTCGCACCGCCTCCAGCCGGACCAGCAGGCAAGCGCCCAGCAGGTGCTCCACCGGGTGCGGCCGCTCGTAGGCGCCCGGCGGGTAGCGGCCGTTGCGCTCCGAGTCCAGCGGCAGGATCGGGAAGAAGCCGACCAGCGCCTGGGTCAGGCTGGGGAAGCGGAAGCAGGAGTGCTGCAGGGTGCCATCCGGGTTGAGCAGCCGGCAGCCGACCAGTGCCGCGCGCGGGTGGGCGTTGGCAAAGTCCAGCAACGCCCGCAGCGCCCCGGGCCGCAGCTCCACGTCGGGATTGAGGATCAGCGCGTAGGACGTGCGCGCCCGCTGCAGCCCGATATTGTTGGCAGTGTAGCCGAGGTTCCGCCCGGTCTGGATGATCTCCGCCTCGGGGCAGGCGGCGCGGGCCACCTCCACGGAACGATCGCGCGACGCGTTGTCGATGACGACGACGGATGCGCGAGCGCCGCCCTGCCGGAGCGCCTCCAGGCAGCGCCCGACCACCTCCTCCGAGTTGTACGTCAGCACGACGACCGTGATCTCCGCGTCGGCCATAGACTTCCGCTCTCTCCGGCCCTCAAAGACGAGGGCTGCGCCACTAGCGGGCCAGGCTCGCCAGCGCCGCCAGCCCGAACCCGCCAATGATGATGCCGGAAACGCGGTTCACCCAGGCCAATCCGTGCGCACTGACGCGCTGGCGGAACAGCGTCACCCCGGAGCTCAGCACCAGCCACCAGAGGGCAGAGCCACAGAACACACCCAGCACCAGCAGCGCGGCGGTGAGGTAGCTTCTCGTGGCGCTGGCGACACCCAGCCCGGCGAAGATCGCCACGAAGGAGAGGATCGTGGTCGGGTTGGTGAGCGTCAGCAGCAGCGTGGAGAGATAGGCCCCGAGGATACCGCGGCCCTGCGCGGCCGCCGCCTGCCCCGCCGGGTGGGCGAGAAAGGTTCGCGCCCCGAGGCAGAGCAGGAAGGCGCCGCCGATAAGCCGCAAGGCGAGCTGCTGGCTGAGCAGGAACGATGAGATGAACGCCAGCCCGAAGCCGGCGACTGCGCCATAGAAGGCGTCCGCGGTCGCTGCCCCGAGCCCGGAGGCCAGCCCGACGAGCTGCCCGGCGGCGAGCGTGCGCCGGATGCAGAGCACCCCGATCGGCCCCACCGGGGCGGCAATGGCGAAGCCGATCAGCAGCCCTCGCAGCACGATTGTGACATCCACGCGCCCCCTCCGCTCTCGGGGCCATTGTAGGCGAGTCGCCATTCCAGAACAGACTCAGGCCACCGCGCGGGCGAGTCAGTACAATGGAAAAGTGGACACAGAGCGGGTGGCGGCGCGGCTGGCGCAGCGCCGCGAGCTCCGCTGCCAGCTTCAGTACGGCAAGCGAGCGGGCGACCACACCTCCAACGCGGTCGAGTAGCGCACGCGCGCGATGGCCGCCGCGCGGCTGTAGCACTTCGCCGCTGAGGTCGCCCGAGCGCTGGAGAAGCTGGCGGACGGTAGCTACGGCCGGTGCGACCGCTGTCGCCGGCCCATTCCGGCCCAGCGGTTGGTGGCGCGCCCCTGGGCGACGGTGTGCGTGGCCTGCTGACAGGCCGTTCCACATCGAACCCGCGTGGAGGAAGGAACGATGGCGCAGAACAACCCCTTCGGGGCGCGCGCCCGACTGGCGAGCGCCGATGGCGAGGTAACGTACTTCCGGCTGGACGCGCTGGCGAGGCAGGGTATTGCCGACGTAAGCCGGCTGCCGATGACGATCAAGGTCCTGCTCGAAAACGTGCTCCGTCGCTGCGATGGGCAGCTCGTGGACGAGCAGGACGTGGCCGACCTGGCGAGGTGGACTCCGCAGACACCAATAGAAGGGGAGCTGCCGTTCTTCCCGGCGCGGGTGATCCTGCAGGACTTCACCGGCGTGCCCGCGGTGGTGGACCTGGCGGCAATGCGTTCGGCGATGGCGCGGATGGGCGGCGACCCGCAGCGGATCAATCCGCTGGTGCCGGCGGATCTGGTGATCGACCATTCGGTGCAGGTGGACTACTTCGGCTCCGCGCTCGCCTACAGCGGCAACGTCCAGAAGGAGATCGAGCGCAACCGCGAGCGCTATATGCTGCTGCGCTGGGCCCAGCGCGCCTTCCGCAACTTCACGGTCGTCCCGCCGGGGATGGGGATCGTCCATCAGGTGAACCTGGAGTACCTCGGGCGGGTGGTGCAGGTGCGGCAGGAGGACGGCGGCGAGCCGGTCGCCCTGCCCGACACGCTGGTCGGTACCGACTCTCATACCACGATGATCAATGGCCTGGGCGTGCTCGGCTGGGGTGTGGGCGGGATCGAGGCGGAAGCCGTGATGCTCGGCCAGCCGCTGTACCTGCTCAGCCCGGTGGTGGTCGGCTTCCACCTGCGCGGGACGCTGCCAGAGGGCGCGACCGGCACAGACGTGGTGCTGACCGTCACCCAGATGCTCCGCAAGCACGGGGTGGTGGGCAAGTTCGTCGAGTTCGCCGGCCACGGGCTCAACTCACTCAGCCTGGCCGACCGGGCGACGCTCTCGAACATGGCGCCCGAATACGGCGCCACCGCCTCCCTGTTCCCGGTGGACAGCGAGACGCTGCGCTACCTGCGCGCGACGGGCCGCGACGAGGCGCTGGTAGATCTGGTGGAGCGCTACACCAAGGAGCAGGGGCTGTTCCGCACCGACGAATCGCCGGAGCCGGTCTTCTCCGAGGTGCTGGAGTTGGACCTGTCCACGGTCGAGCCGAGTCTGGCCGGCCCGCGCCGGCCCCAGGACCGGGTCCCGCTCAGCCAGGTGGGCAAGAGCTTCCGCGAGGCCTTCCCGCAATACTTCGCCACGACCAAGGCCCAGACCGCGGCCGAGCAAGTAGTCGGCGAGCCCGCGCTCAGTCCGGCGATCGCCGGCGAAGCGCCGAAGCGCGACCTGGTCGAGGTCGAGTGCGACAACATCAAGACGGCGATCGGCAACGGCTCGGTGGTGATCGCGGCGATCACGAGCTGCACGAACACCTCCAACCCGGCGGTCATGATCGGCGCCGGGCTGCTCGCCAAGAAGGCGGTCGAGCGCGGCCTGATGACCAAGCCGTTCGTCAAGACGAGCACCGCCCCCGGCTCCCGCGCGGTGACCGACTACCTGAAGAATGCCGGGCTGCTGCCCTACCTGGAGGCGCTGCGCTTCCACATCGTCGGCTATGGCTGCACCACCTGCATCGGCAACAGCGGCCCGCTGCCCGATCCGATCGCCAACGCGGTGCGGGACAACGACCTAGTGGTCGTGGCGGTGCTGAGCGGCAACCGCAACTTCGAGGGGCGCATCCATCCGCTGGTGCGCGCCGCCTACCTCGCCTCGCCGCCGCTGGTGGTCGCCTTCGCCCTGGCCGGCACGGTCGACATCGACCTCACCCGTGAGCCGCTCGGCAGTGACCCCACCGGGCAGCCCGTCTACCTGCGGGACATCTGGCCCTCCAAGGAGGAGATCGAGCAGGCGATGGTCGGAGCGCTGTCGCCCGACCTGTTCAAGCGCACCTACGCCACTGTGTTTGCGGGCGACGAGGCCTGGCAATCGCTCCCTGTGCTCGAGGGCGACCTGTACCCCTGGGACCCGGACTCCACCTACATCCAGGAGCCGCCGTTCTTCCAGGACCTCGCTCCGGAGCCAGGACCGCTGCGGGACATCGTCGGGGCGCGGGTGCTGGCGGTGCTGGGCGACTCGATCACCACCGACCACATCTCTCCGGCCGGTTCGATCCCGCCCACCAGTCCGGCGGGCCAGTACCTGATCTCCAAGGGGGTTCAGCCCCGGGACTTCAATAGCTATGGAGCCCGCCGCGGCAATCACCAGGTGATGATGCGCGGTACCTTCGGCAACGTTCGGCTGCGCAACCAGCTAACACCGGGCAAGGAGGGCGACTGGACACTGCACCTGCCGAGCGGCCACGAGATGCGCATCTTCGACGCCGCCCAGGCCTACATGGCGGAGGGGACGCCGTTGCTCGTCATCGCCGGCAAGGAGTACGGCTCCGGCAGCTCGCGCGACTGGGCCGCTAAGGGCACCCTGCTGCTAGGTGTGAAAGCGGTGCTGGCAGAGAGTTTCGAGCGGATCCACCGCAGCAATCTGGTCGGCATGGGCGTGCTGCCGCTCCAGTTCCGCCCCGGCGAGAACCGCGCGGCGCTCGGGTTGACCGGCCACGAAACGTACGACGTCCGCGGTATCGCCGACGGCCTGCAGCCTGGCAAGATCCTGAACGTCCACGCCCGCCGGCCAGACGGCACGGAGCTAGAGTTCGCGGCCATCGCCCGCGTGGACAGCCCGATCGAGATCGAGTACCTGCGGCATGGCGGCATCCTGCAGATGGTGCTCCGCCATCTGGCCAAGCAGCCGAGCGTGGCGGTCTGAGTCGCCTCCCGCTCCCTCGGGAAGCGCGCGGCGGGCCGGGCAGAGCGCTCTGCCCGGCCCGCCGCGCCGAACGGCCCTTTCGGACGGTCCCACTCCGGCCAGGCGATCCGTGACACCGGACTGGCCTAGCGGGCATGCTGGAGCGAGAGCATCGAGGGGGGCGCGATGGGAGCGGCACTACTCCAGGTCTTCGGAGCACTGGCCGGCCTGGCGGCTACAGCCTGGTTGGCGCCACACCTGTTCTTCTAACGTGCGTATCTCCTCGGGCGTATTCAACGCCAGCGCGGCGGGAACAGCCGTGCCCGGGCACCCGTATCATGCACCCGATGCTGTCTGGACAGCCTGAGCCGCGACTGCGGCCGCCAGATCGCGCCCGGGCGCGATCTGGCGGCCGCGTCCCCGGGCGACCGGTCGCCTGGGGTGTCCTGGCCACGCGACTGGCGCTGCTGGTCGCAGGGCTGTTCCTGTTCGCCTACGGCATCACCATGACGCTCGGCTCGGGGCTGGGGCTCAGCCCCTGGGACGCGCTGCACCAGGGCCTCAGCCGGCACACCCCGCTCAGCTTTGGCCAGGCGAGCATCGCCGTCGGCGGAGTCATCATCCTGGGAAGCGCCCTGCTGCGCGTCCGCCCGGGCCTTGGCACCGTCTGCAACATGGTGCTGATCGGCGCCTGCATCGACCTGCTGGCAGCCATGCACCTCACACTCGACGCGCGCCAGGCACCCGTGCTGCTCCGCATCGCGCTCCACCTCGCCGGAGTCGCCGTGGTCGGCCTCGGCTCGGCGCTGTACCTCAAGGCCGCGCTCGGGGCCGGGCCACGCGACAGCCTGATGCTGGCGCTGAGCCGCCTGCTCGGGGTGCGGGTAGGGATCGTTCGGGCGCTGATCGAATCGAGCGCGCTGGCGCTCGGCTTCCTGCTCGGCGGGACGATCGGGGTGGGGACATTGCTGTTCGCGCTCGGCATCGGCCCGGCGGTCGACCTCGCGTTCCGCCTGCTGCGTGTATCCAGCCCGCACCAGGCGCCGTGCGACTGAGCCACCGTCTCCTCACGGGCGGCCTGGCCGGCGCCCGCACAGTCGCGCAGCTTTTCGACGAGCCGGCGCTCATTCCGTGGTACGCTGTGGCCAGCACGTCGGAGGGAAGGCGAAGGCGGATGGCATCGTTGAGCGCGGTGGTACAGGAGCGGGCCAGGGAGCGAGGCTTCAGGATGACGCTCCAGCGGCAGATCATCCTGGATGCCATCGAGTCTCTCCCGGGGCACATCACCGCCGAGGCAGTCTACGCCCGGGTGCGCGCACGCTACCCACAGGTCAACCTCTCCACGGTCTACCGCACTCTGGAGTTCCTGGAAGAGCTGGACCTGGTGCGCCACACCCACTTCGATGACGGGGTGGCGCGCTGGCACGGGGTGGACGAACAGCCGCACCAGCACCTGGTCTGCCGCCGCTGTGGCTCGGAGCAGGAGCTGGAACTCTCCCTCCTCTCCCCCCTGGACCATGAGCTCCAGCAGCGCTACGGCTTTCACGCCGACCTGGCCCATTTTGCCCTGGTGGGCTTGTGCGCCGCGTGTTACGCCAACACCGGCGCGCCCTCTGGGGGCGAGGCGGCCGCTCCCTCTACCTCGTCTTGAGTGGGGATCGAGAGGCGGTAGCAAACGTGAAGCTGGCGCCGGTGGAAGCCGAGCGCGTCGTAGAGCCGGCGTGCCGGTCGGTTGTCGGACTCGACGAACAGCCGCGCCCGCGCCACTCCCTGCTGCCGGAGCTGCTCCAGCCCGGCCAGAGTGAGCGCCCGGCCCAGGCCCCGCCCTTGCGCCTCCGGGGCAACCCCGACGATGTAGATCTCGCCTTCCAGCACACCGTCCAGGCCCCGGACGAGCTTGGTCCAGACGAAGCCGCGCAAGTGGCCCTCTCCCTCCGCCAGCAGGAAGCCAGCGGCGCGGAACCACGGCTGCACCAGCCGAGCACGCAGGTCCGCCAGCGTCCAGGTCGCCTGCTCCGGGTGCCAGCCAAAGCAGCGATGGTGCAGCGCAAGCCAGGCCGCGTCGTCCTGGCCCGGAACGAAGGGGCGCAGGGAGATGCCGGGGGGCAGCGCGGCCGGCGGGAGGTCCTGCAGGGGCCGCTCGAGCTCCAGCAGCGCCCGATCCGGAGTCGCACCCCGCGTGAGCAGGAGCCAGCGGGCAGCGGGAAGATCGCCCCGGGCCCACAGGTGCAGCCGATCACGCCCCAGCCGGGCGGCACGGCGCTCCAGTGCTGCGAGCAGGCAGCGGCCGAGCCCCTGGCCACGCGCCACCGGGGCGACGCACAGGTCCGCGGAGAGGTCGTCGTTCATGGCGCCCGCCTGGGCATAGCCGATGAGCGCCCCGCCGCAGTCGCGGGCGAGCAGCGCGAAGCGTTCGCCGTCGCCGCCACAGGCGAGCCGGAGCAGCGTCTGCTCACAGAGGGGAAAGACTCGATCCCAGCGGGCGCACTCGGCGGCTAGCGCCTGCACGGCAGCAGCCTGGGAGCCGTCGAGCGCCTGGACGACAGCGACGGGAACGCCGCTGCCGGCGACGGGCAGCCGGCGAGACGAGCGCGCCTCGGCCGGGCGCAGCGCCGGCAGGACGTCCGGGGCGACCGCCATCAACCGCAACCTCCCTCTGCCGGCTGTGTCTCGTCACCGGCGCGCCACATCCCGGGCCGCGCGGCTCCAGGATAGCAGAGAACGAATGCTCTTGCAAAAGTTTGCAACAAGATGGCAATGCTAGAGAGGCGGTGGGGTGCCCGTGGCGTGGCCAGGAAGGCGTCGTGCTGAGGCGAGCTAGCGGCCCGCGGCGGACGCTGGGCGGGGGTGGAGCAGCAGTGCGGCCCCGAGGCCGAGCAGGTACAGCGCTGCCGCCAGCGCCGTCACCAGGGTGAAGCCGCCCGAGATGGCGACGATCACCGCCAGCACCGGGCCGACCACCGAGGCGCAGCCGTTGATCGCCCAGGCCCAGGGGATGAGCTCCCCGCCCGAGCGCTCCAGGAGCCGCAGCCCGAGCGGAAACGGCATGCCCATGAACAGCCCCAGCGGGGCGATGGCGGCAATGCTGGCCAGGATCCGCATCTCGATCGGCTCGCCAAGCCAGTGCTGGATCAGCAGCGGCAGCAGCAGGAGCTCGAGCCCGATCAACGCCGCGAGGGTCACCATTGCCAGTGCCAGCGCTCGGGAGAGGCCGCTGGGCGAGACCCGAGCGGTCAGCAGGCTGCCGACGCCGCTGGCGAGCAGGAGCGTGAACAGCACCGTGCTGATCGAGTACACCGGGTGGCCGAGGAACAGCGACAGCCGCTGCATGAGCGAGATCTCGAGGAACATGAAGGCGAGGCCGAGGGCAACGAAGTAGAGCACCACCGGGGCGAACCGAACCTGGCGCAGCCTGGCGCGCAGCCCGCGCCGGCTGGCCAGGGGCAGCAGGATGAGCAGGGCGCCCAGGAGCAGCGCCTGCGCCAGGGCGGCCACCAGGATGACCTGGCCGGCGAAGTTGTGGTCGCCGAAGCGGTCCAGGAAGACGCCCGGGTTGAGGTCGCGCCAGCGGCCGTACTGAAAGAAGAACGGCTCGTCGTCAGACGTGGGCGCAATGTTGAAGGGATAGTCCTGGATGAGCTGGCCGCGGTCCGGGGCGTCGATGAACGCCTGGACCTCGTTGCTCTGGCCGGACGTGGGGTAGAGCACTTCGAAGCCGTTGTCGGCGGCGAAGCGATTCACCGCGGCGAGCTGATCCGGGCTGAGGGGCGCGCGGGTGATGATCGTGGTCGCCAGATTGTCGGCGCGGACGACCGCCAGATGGCGGGCCGGGTTGGCCACGCCGCGATCCTCCAGGCCGGCCAGCGCGGTGGACAGCAGCCGCAGCAGCTCGACCGGGGGCTCGCGTGACCAGCGGCTGATCGCCAGGACGCCCCGGTTGGTCAGGTGGTCGTAGTAGTGGCCGAACGCTTCGCGGGTGTACAGGTAGTTCTCGCTCAGCGAGTAGGCGCCCGAGCTGGTCGCCGCCCAGGTATCCACGAGGCTAATCTGGATCAGGTCGTAGCGGTCATGGCTGCGGGCAACGTAGTTGCGCCCCTCGTCGACGACCACGTGGACGCGTGGATCCCGGTACAGCCCACCCGAGAACAGCCCATAGTCCCGGTTCACGATGTCTACGATCAGCGGGTTGATCTCCACCGCGGTGACGTCTGGAGCCCCGTGGTGCAGCGCCGCGACGACGTCTGTCCCGCCGCCCGCGCCGATCACGAGCACGCTCGGCTGGCTGAGCTCCTGGTACGGCAGCGCGGAGGCGAGGTGGTCGAGATAGTCGAGCGCGGCAATGTTCCCGTCCAGCCGGGTGATGTCCGTGCGGGCGTCGGCGTCGATGCGGATCGCCACCTGGTCGGGCAGCGCGCCGAGGTAGCGCGGGCTGAGGCCAGCGAAGAAGCGGGTCGGGTCGTTCTGGGTCACGTCGACGCGCGAGAAGGTGTTCCAGCGGGTCAGCACCGGGCGTGCGCCGGCCTGCTCCGCGAGCGCCAGCCCCTTGCTAGGTGGGATATGGACGTCGATCAGCCCCTGGGCGAGCGGGGCGAGTACGGCCAGCGCGACGGCCGGCGGCAGCAGCCAGCGGGGTACGCGGGGCGGCCCGAGCAGGAGCGCGGCGACGACGGCCAGCAGCGCGGCCAGCACGATCGCCCCCTGCGCTCCCAGCGCCGGCAGTGCCGCCAGGAACAGGACACAGCCCACCCCGGCGCCGGCCAGATCGGCTCCATAGAGCTGGCCGGCCTGCGCCGTCAGCGTGGACAGCAGCAGCGCCACCAGAGAGCCGGCAAAAAAGAAGGGCAGCGCCAACCCCAGGTAGAACAGCAGCAGGTAGAGCCCCTGGGGGAATGGCTCTATGCCCAGCCGCGAGGGGTCGAACGGAACGGCCACCGCGATAGCGAGCGTCCCGAGCGTCGCCAGGGCGAACAGCAGGCCGGCGCGGAACAGGGCGCGGTGCAGATCAGCGCGCAGCCGGTCGCGGGCGATGGTGACGAAGCTGCCGCTCGCGCCTACCCCGAGCAGCGCGATGCTTACGACCATGAAGGCAAAGTGGTACCAGAGCGAGACGGAGAAGACACGGGTCAGGGTGAGCTCGAGCAGGAGCACCGCGGCGGACACGAGCCCAAGCCCCAGATACAGTTGGAGTGGGGCTGGATACGGTCCGAACGCGGCGCCCACCGCCGCGCTCGCCACGTCCCGCTCCAGCGTTCGCGCCACCCTCTGCCTCCACGCGTTGCATCATATCCGCCGCCGGCCGCGAGCGACGACAGGGCCAGGCCGTGCATCCCAGCCCGGCGCGCAAGCACCGGGGCTGTCTACGCGCGCAACTGTGAGGAACCCGCGCGCACGAGCCGTGCCAGGGAGGTGTGCCTAGACGTGCCCAGAGTACTGCCCAGAGTTGGCACGAACCGTGCTGACGACCTTGCGCGGCGCTGGCCATTCCTAGCGGCCACGGGCTCCTCAGCCAGGTGCGCCGCAACCTCCCTGCCTGCCAGAGCTTGGAGCCAGCGTGCGAGATGACAGGAATCAGCCCATGAGCGAATCGCCCGACGCCCCGTTGCCCGGCTCGGATTCTGCCGCGGCGCCGCTCTCCGCTGCGGGCGCCGTCGCCGCGGCAGAGCGTGCCCCCTCGTCTCCGGTAGAGAGCAGCGCTCCCCCGCTCGGCGGCGCTCCTGCCAGCCCAGGCGTTGGCTGGCCCCAGGAGCAGGTCCATTCGGCCCGCGGCCTCTCGTTCCTGATCGTGGCACTGCCGCTGGTGCTGTTCGGTCTGCTCCTGGGCGGTGCGCTGAGCCTGAGCCAGGAGACGCCCGGAGGCCAGGTCCCGCCGGTGCCGACGGTCCGCGAGCTTCCCATGGGCGCCGCGGTGATCGTGCGACGCGGCGCCCAGTTCCGGTCCTCTCCGGAGCTGAAGCAGCCCTCGTACTGCACGCTCCTGCAGGACCGGCCGGCCACGGTGCTCGTCCAGGACCATGGCCGGTCGACAGACGCGGCCGGCCGGTCCTGGCTCGTCTACCCCATCGTGCTGCGCGACGCGCCGTGTGAGGGCGGCACGCGGTTCTCCGAGCTCCGCGGCTGGGTGTCAGAGGAGTTTCTCCAACGTCGGTAACGCTCTCCCGCCCAGCGGGCCGCCAGCGCGAGCACGCGCCCCCTGGCCGGCCGGGCGTTGGTTCGCCGCCCACAGCAGCACGGGGCGAGCGAGGATCGCGCCTGGCCCTGGCCGGCATCTTCCTATTTGGCCTGGCGCTCCGCGTCGCCCTGCTAGAGCGCTCGCACTGGATGATCGACGGTGACGAAGCGATGGTCGGGCTGATGGCCCGGCACATCCTGCAGGGCCAGCGGCCGATCTTCCTGAACGGGCTGCAGTACACCGGGGCGCTCCAGGCCTATGAGGCGGCGGCGCTCTACCAGGTGCTGGGCATGTCGCGCATGGCATTGAAGCTGGTGCCGCTGGCGGCGTCGCTCGCCTTCATCCTGACCACCTATGGGCTGGCACGACGCATCGTGTCCACGCCCGCCGCGCTGATCGCCGCGCTGGTCGCTGCCGCACCGCCCGTCTACGTCGCCGCCACCATGCTCAAGGCCTGGGCACCGTACCCCGAGGTGATGGCGCTCGGCAATCTGCTGCTGGCGCTGGCCATTGACCTCGCCTGGAGGCCAGCGAAGGGCACACCAGGCGACCAGTCGCCTGAGGACCCCGCGGCGGGCCGCGGCCGGGCGCTGGCGCTCGGGCTGCTTGGCGGCTTCGCCCTCTGGCTCCAAGGCGTAGCCGTCTACGCGCTCGCCACCTGCGCGCTGGTGCTGCTCGCCCGGGCCCCGCGCAAGCTCCCACGCCTGGCCCCCGTGCTCGCCGCCGGACTGGCGCTCGGCGGGATCCCGCTCTGGCTGGGCAACCTGGCCAGCGGCTTCGGCACCGCGCGCTCGCTGGCGGGCGGCCACCCCCTGGCACAGGACCTGGTGGCTGAGGCCGGGGCCTTGCTCCACGACTCGCTGCCCCGGGTGCTGGGGCTCTGGCAGCCGTGGGGCGCGACTCCGGCGCCTGTCTCCTGGGCGCTGGGCGGCGTTGTCGGCGCCGGCCTGCTGGCGCTGCTGCTCCGCGGCCGTGCCTCCCATGGCCGCCGGCTCGCTCCCAGCGACGTGCCCCTGGTATTCGCGCTCATGCTCGTCCTGATCTACCTTGGCAGCGGCTTCGCCGGGCCATCGCTCAATCCCTGGGGCTTCGACGCCACCGGACGCTACGTTCTACCGCTCTGGGGCGTCGTTCCGCTGGCGGTGGCGGCGCTGGCGGAGCCACTGCTCGGGGGCCCTGGGCGAGGGCCCCTCAGGGGGCCGGTTGTCCGGGGTGCCCCTCTGCGTGCCTCGCTGGCCGCCTCGCTCGTCGCCCTGGTCATGCTGGCGCACCTGGCCGGCTATGCGACCTCCAATCCCCGCCAGGTGTTCCAGTCGCCCTACTGGAACAAGCTGCCGTTCGACAGCCAGCCGTTGCTTGACGCGCTGCGCCGGGCAGGCATCTCCGCCGTCTGGATGAACCACTGGGCCGGCTTTCCGCTGATGTTCGACGCGCAGGAGGCGGTCATCGCCGCCGATTACTACGACGTCTTCGTCGGCGGCGGGATCAACCGCTTCCCCGAGCACTTCGCCCTCGTTGAGCGCGCCGATCGCCCCGCCTACGTGCTGGTGACCGACGAGCCAGTCCCGGCGCTCGAGCGCCGCCTGCAGGAGCTGGGCGTGACGTACCGGGTTGAGCGTGTCGGCCCGTACGTGATCGTCCAGCCGCTTTCCCGCCGGGTGAACCCCACCGAAGTGCAGGACGCGATCGACTATCGCTACTGAGCGGCAGGCGGGCGCACGGCGGCCCGCGCTACGATAGACCCAGCCGCGCCGCGGCCGCGCGGCGCCAGACCGCTGGGAGGAACTGTTATGGAGAGTCCGCTTCGGCTCCAGGGATCGGTGGCGCTCATCACCGGCGCCGCGAGCGGCATCGGGCGGGCGATTGCGCTCCGCTTCGCCCACGAGGGCGCGGATATCGCCATCGCCGACCTGAACGTGGAGGGCGGCCAGGCAGTGGCGGGCGAGATCCAGGCGCTGGGGCGCACCGCCCGGGTCTATCGGCTGGACGTGGCCAATCCCGACGAGTGCCGCGCCGTGATCGAACGAGCGGACGCAGACTTCGGCAAGCTCGATATCCTGGTCAACAACGCCGGGATCGGCCATCCACGCAACCTGCTCGACCTCACCCCCGAGCAATGGGACCAGACCTTCGCGGTCAACACGCGCGGGGTGTTCTTCTGCACCCAGGCGGCGGCGCGCCTGATGATTCCCCGCAAGCGCGGCAAGATCATCAATCTCGCCTCCATTGCGGCCCGGATGAATGGGCCGCAGATGATCGACTACTCCGCCTCCAAGGCGGCGGTCGTGTCGATCACCCAGTCCACCGCCAAAGCGCTCGCGCCACACGGGATCACCGTCAACGCGCTGGCGCCCGGCATCGTCGACACGCCACTTTGGCGACAGCTCGACCGCGAGTGGGCTGAGATCGAGGGGATCCCGATTGGCGAGATGTGGAAGCGCCGGGTGGCGATGATCCCACTCGGCCGAGCGGAGCAGCCGGAGGACGTCGCCGGCGTCGCCGCCTTCCTGGCCTCGAAGGATGCTGACTACATGACCGGGCAGACGCTGCACATCGAGGGCGGGCTGGTGATGGTGTAGGCCTGGGCCATTCCGCCTTGCCCGGCCATCTGCGAACCTGAGCGAGCCGTGACCTGAAGTACCGCGGGGATTATCGCAGAAGTGGGAAGTTCCTGTGCCAAACGCACGCGGGTTCCGAGCTCCGGTGGCGCTCGGAACCCGCGCTCACCGCGCGATCAGCCGGTATCCCACAGTGGAGGCCGCTTAGTGCTTCTTCTCGCTGCTCGCGGCCTTGTCCCGCACCCACTTGCCCTCGGGCGTCTTGTGGTACTGGCGCTCCACCGCGCCCCAGGCAATCCGGTGCGCCCGGGCCTCGTCGTGCCCGTACTCCTCGTAGGCGCTGTTGTACGCCTCGCGGTAGATGTCCTGGGCGTGCTCGGGCAGGTGCTCCCGCACGCTCTCGGGCAGGTCCCTGTTGCTCTTGTACGGCATGATGCTGCTCCTTGTTCGACGGCCAGCGACCCGCTAGCTGAGCCGGTACCCCTTGCGCTGGAGCGCGTCCATCACCTCCTGCTGGGAGGTGAATCGCTCCTGGGGAAGCGCCTGGAGGGCCTCCAGGTACGGGCCGGTGAGGTCGTTAGCTTGGGCCTGCTGAACCAGCTCTGCCTTCGTGATGGGGTACTCCAGACCGCGCAGGAAGGAGTTGACGACCGCGTGGTCGAGGTGGCTCCGCGTGGCCATGTGCCTGTCCGTTTCTCGCGAGATCCCGTGCACCGCCGGCTCTCGGTGTCCCGTCTTGAGCGAGCACAGGGCAAGAGCTGTTCCAGGGGAGCCGGGCTATTGCGGAATGCGCAGCACCTGGCCGGGGAAGATCAGGTTGGAGTTGGCGATCTGATCCCGATTCGCTTCGTAGACGCGGCTCCACTGCACCGCGCTGCCGTACCAGTGCTGGGCGATGCTGGAGAGCGTGTCGCCCGCGACGACCGTGTACTGGGCGAAGCCGTGGTAGGGGTCGAGCAGCGCCGGGCCGAAGGTGATCGGGACCACAACTTTGTTGATCTCACTGCCATCCTTGGCAGAGAGCTCGAAGACCTCCAACGTCCCCTGCGGCGCCGCCGGCGGGCCGCCGAGCGGCAGAGTGGTGTGGAAGTTGCCCCAGATGCCGGTTCCGCCCGCGGTGATCGTCACCTGGGCGAGCTGCGTTCCGTTGGCGTCGCGCACTCGCGCCTCGAACGTGCCCTCGAAACCGGTGCCGACGCCGCACACCTCCACGGGATCGTCCACCAGATCGAACGGTCGGGGCTGCCGAACCGTAATGGGAGGAAAGCCAGTCATGGGGCGCACCTCCGTCGTGTGTCGGCTCGCATGTCTGCGCCGCGGCGCCATCGTACCAGGAGCAGGCGCTCCGTGGCGCGGCCTGGCCCGCGACGTCGGCTCGCCTCAGGGGTTCAAGCAGGCACTGGTATAGGGATTGCGATAAGCCCCACACAAGGGGAGGGGCGGCAACACCCTCCCACGTTGGAGGGTATCTTGGCTGGAATTTTGTGGACCGTGCTGGTGGTGCTGCTGATCCTGTGGGCGCTGGGCTTCTTCGTCGCGCACCTGGGCAGCATCATCCATGCGCTGCTGGTCATCGCCCTGATCGTGCTGATCGTGAACCTGCTCACCGGGCGGGGCGCCACTGTCTGAGCCCGCCCGGGACCGGGCAGCACCGTTCAGGGCTCAGGTGCTAGGGTCGCTCCGCGAGCGGCTCCTTGCACCCGGCTCGGCGATACCGGCCGCTTCTTCGCTGCGTGGGGCAGCGTTTGGGGCGGCCGGGCGCTGTTAGCGCGGCGCTCTCCGCCGGCGGGCCCGCCACTGGCGGTAGCCGCTGAACAACTCCCTGCCGAGCAGGATCGTCGAAAGATAGCCGAGGCCTACGTAGCCGAACAGCGCCAGCGCGATAAGCGAGTCGTGAATCAGGGTGCGAATCGTCGGGTCGAGGGGCACAGATACCCGCCAGTAAGCAACGTCCAGCGCCGCCCATCGGGCGCGTGGCCCGCGCAGTATCGGCGCTCGTGCCCCGCGCTGGCAAGGATCACCACTCCCCAATTCGCTGGCCGGGGAGCGGAACCTGTTGCTGCTGCCCGCTGGCACGTCTTCTGCCACCCTCGGTTTCAAACAGACGTGGCCCGGCAGCCCGATTCTGGGCGCTCACCCCGAACGCCCCCAGGTGGCGCCGGAGTTTGGCTCCGGGCGCGCTGGGAGGCACACTATGGCAATTGGCACACGGACGCTTCTTCCGCCTGGCACCAGCCTGCTGGATGGCGCCGTTGGCGGCATTATCAGCGGCATCATCATGGGCCTGGTCAGCATGATCCTGTTCGTGGCGCTGCGCATCGGCAGCTTCTGGCAGCCGATGTACCTGATCGCGGCGGTCGTGAACCAGGAATGGGGCATGCTTCAGCGCTTCGACATCGGCCCGCTCGTGGTCGGAATGGTCATCCACCTCGCGGTGAGCCTGATCCTTGGCGCGGTCTGGGCCTGGATCATCAGCCAGACCGCGGTTCGCCAGGCGGCACTGGTCATTCTCTCGCTCGTCGCATTCGTTATCGTCTGGGCGGTAGCCCAGTTCATCATCCTGCCGGCGATTGACCCGATGCTGATCCGTGTCTTCCCGCTCTGGCTCTGGCTGGTGGCGCACGCCGTGTACGGGCTGGTGCTGGGCCTGTATCTCACCTGGCGCTGGAGTACCGCGGCCGTCGCCGCGCCGGCGCCAACCGGCCGGATGTAATCACCCACCCCTGCTCGGCGCCGGGAGGGGGCGGCGGGGCCAGTAGCAGCCCCGCCCCGGCGCCGAGCAGGGGGCTGACCTGGAGGCGTAGCGATGCCGCGGAGCATCGGTCGAGCCGCAGTGCAGCAACTCCTCCAGCAGGGCGCGCAGCTCGTCGAGGTGCTGCCTGAGGAGGAATACCGCCAGGGCCACCTGCCCGGAGCGCTGAACATTCCGCTCAAGACGCTCACACGCGAGACGACCGCGCAGCTCCGGCGGGACCGGCCAGTCGTCGTCTATTGTCACGACACCCAATGAGACATGAGCACCCGGGCCGCGTGGCGGCTCGAGACGCTCGGCTTCAGCGAGGTGTACGACTACACCGGCGGGAAGCTGGACTGGTTCGCCAGCGGACTCCCGCGCGCGGGTGAAGCGGAGGCGCAGCCGCGCGCTGACGCGGCCGTCCAGCGTGACGTGCCTACCTGCCGCCTGGCCGAGCGGCTGGGCGACGTCCAGCAGCGGATGCGGGCGCGCGGCTGGCGCGTGTGCGTGGTGGTGAACGAGGAGCGGGTGGTGCTGGGACTGCTGCGTGAGAAGCAGCTTCAGGCCCCGCCGGATGTAACGGTGGAGCAGGTGATGGAGAACGGTCCCTCCACCTTCCGCCCTCACCTCACCCTGGACGAGCTGGTGAAGTACCTGCGCGAGCACGACGTGGACTGCACGCTGATCACCACCCAGGAGGGGCGGCTCATCGGCAGCCTGGATCGGTCTCAGGCGGAGCGCCGCCTGGAGGACAGCCGCCGGGCGATAGCGAGCGGCCGCGTCCGGCGCTAGGCCGGGCCAGCGCGCCTACCGCCACTTCGGTATCCGAGCGCGGACGCGCCGCTTGGTGCGACTGCTCTTGGCGTCTGTCGGGATTACGCTGATCGTCCCGTCCACCTCCAGGACGGCCATCTTCACCTGCTTCAGATCGTCCACCCCGTGCTCGCGCAGCGCCTGGAGCACCTCCTCCTCGGTGAGGCCTTCATGGCGCAGGTGGTCCTCGATCAGCTCGCCCTCGTGGACCAGCAGCGTCGGGTTACCGATGAGCCGCGAGCGCAGCCAGGGCGAGCGCAATCCCAGCCGGCTGGCGAGGTAGTTCACGGCCAGCAGCACGATCGCCGCTAGGAGACCGCCGTTGAGCGACGTATCTGGGCCGACCATCGCGTTCTGGACCGCGTTCGAGATGATCAGCAGCACCACGAAGTCGAAGGTGGTCATCTGGCCCAGCTCGCGCTTGCCCGCCAGGCGCAGCCCGAGCAGCAGCACCACGTAGACGACCAGCGTGCGGAGCACGATGAGCGCCAGGCTGCGCGGATCGAGATTGAGCAGTTGGTCCATGGGAGGCGGCTAACCGTTCTGTGCTGGGCACGCCGCTGCCCGCCGCGGGGCCGGCGCTCAGAGGAGCTGTTTGGGCGGGAGGAGCTTCTCGAAGGCGGCGTGCGCCGCCCGCACGTGGCGGGTGCCGTCGCGCAACGACAGCGCCATATGGCCCGGGAGGAAGGCGTCATACTCCAGCTCCGCAAGCTTGGCGACGCTGGCGGCGTAGCGCTGGATATTGCAGTCCGGGATGTTCTGCAGCAGGATCTCCCCGCCAAAGAAGACGCAGTCGCCGGTGAACAGGTAGCGCTTGCGGCGACCCTGGAGCAGGTAGCAGCCGTGGCCGTTGCAGTGCCCGGGCGTCTCGTACATCGTCAGCGCCACCTCGCCGATCGGGATCGTGTCGCCGTCGTGGAGCTCGCGATCGACCGGGCAGGGCTCGTAGACGTAGTCCTGTGGATAAAAGCCGGCCCGCTTGGCCAGGCCCAGGCCGGTCCAGTACTCGTCCGCAGTGCGCAGCGCCTCAGCCCCCTCGTGCGAGATTCCCACCTTCAGCCCGAGCCGCCGGCGAAACGCCGCCGCCCCGCCGGCGTGGTCGGTGTGGTAATGGGTGATGAACAGCGAGCCGAGCTTGCCCGGGTCCAGCCCATCGTCGCGGATGTTGGCCAGGATCTCCTCCAGCGAGGTGCCCGCCGCCATCCCGCAGTCGACCAGCGCCAGCTCACTTCCACCGTCGATGCAATAGACGTGGCTGTCGATCTCCCCCGACAGCCCGAACCCCACGCTCGGGCTCCCGCCCACCAGGTAGACGTCTTCGGTCAAGCGCATCGTCCGTCTCCCGCGATCAGCGCGCAGCAGTCCGCGATTGGCCGCCGCGGCGAGCCATTCTAACGCGCCTGCTGGAGGCTGGCGCGCGCCGCGGCGAGAACGGCAGCCCCGGGCGGCGCGCGCTACACCCCCACGGTCTGGGCGCGCCCGCTGCGTTCCAGGATCTCCGCCGCCAGGCGGCGCAAGCCCTCCTCCAGGATGGGCTGCTCTGTGGCCAGCGAGACGCGTACCAGGCCCCGGCCAGAGGGGCCGAACGCCTCGCCGGGTGCCACCGCGACGTGGCGACCGCGGAGCAGTCCCTTGGCGAAGTCGTAACTGTCGTCGGTAGCGGCGGAAACGTCGACCATCAGGTAGAAGGCGCCGCTGGGCACCGGCGCGTCTAGCCCGGCGCCGCGCAGCACCGCCAGTGCCAGGTCGCGCCGCTGGTGGTACGAGGCGCGCATCTGCTCGACGCAGTCCTGCGGCCCGCGCAGCGCCGCCTCGGCCGCCTTCTGCGACACCGCGCTGGCGCAGGAGAGCACCGGCTCCTGGAGCTTCAGCAGGACCTCCAGCAGCGCCGGGGGTGGGACGGTGTAGCCGATCCGCCAGCCGGTCATCGCGTAGGTCTTGGAGAAGCTGAACACGGAGACCACCCGGCCGTCTGTGTCGAAGCGGGCCGGGCTGGTATGGACGCCGTCGTACACCAACTGGTCGTAGCACTCGTCGGAGATCAGCCACAGGTCGTGCCGGTTCGCCAGCGCCACCAGGTCCCGCACCAGTGGCTCCGGGAACACCGCCCCGGTCGGATTCGCCGGGCTGTTGACGAGGAGCGCCTTGGTGCGGGGCGTGATCACCCGCTCGATGTCGTCGAGCCGGGGCAGAAAGCGCTCCTCCTTGCGCAGCGGGTAGCGCACCGGCCGCGCCCCGAGGGTGAGCGCCATCATCTCGCAATTGGGCCAGCCGGGGTCGGGCAGGAGCAGTTCATCGCCGGGCTCGAGCAGCGCCAGGCAGGTAGTCATCAGCCCGGACACTGCTCCGTGGGTCAGGATGATCCGCTCCGGCGGCACCTCGAGGCCGTTCACCCGGCGCAGCTTGTCGGCGATCGCTTCACGGACCGAGGCGATGCCGGCATTCGCGGTGTACTTGGTGAAGCCGGCCAGCGCCGCCTGGTAGGCGCCCTCGACAATGTGGCGCGGGGTGGCGAAGTTCGGCTCGCCCACCTCCAGGTGGAGTACATCGGGCATGCTCAGCGCCAGCTCCATGATCTCACGGATCCCGCTGCGTCGCATGGCGCGGGGGTTCGAGGCGGGTGGCTTCACGGCAAAGCTCCCTTCAGTGTGGGCGCCACAGGGGCGCAGGTGAATCGCGACGGGTAGTCGCGCAGCGTCGCAGCGATCTCGGTCGCGGCGGCGGGAAAGCGGAGCGAGAGGCGGCGATACTCGCCCTGGCAGGGGCTCCCCTGGCACACCCAGAGCGCGGCCTGCCCCTCCTGCCAGGCGAAGACGTGCGAGTATACCGTGGTGTACTCCCCGTGGCGGCAGAGTGACAGCGGCCCGGGCTGCGGATCGTGCGAGCGGCACAGGCGCAGGATCGCCTCCACGGAATCCACCTGGTCGAGTAGGTTGCGCGCCGTCTGGTACCGCCAGCGGGTCGTGGTGGTGTCCTGGTCGCATGGCGATGGCTCTGGCCGCCAGGCGAGATGGTGGTTGGCGCGGTTGATCTGCCGTGGGTGAAGCACCACCCGCGCCCGGTCGCGCACCTCCACCGCCGCCACTCCGTGGCGGTCGGCCAGCACCAGATTTGCCCAGGAGTAGGGGCGCTGGACCGTCTCGACCTCCAGCAGCCGCACTGCCTCGAAGATACTCTCGCAGCGCTCGAGCACGAGCTGCACCAGCACGCCAGAGCTGGCCGCGCCGGGACGTGTCGCCACGTTGGCGTCGGCGCAGGCGAGCCCGGCGGCGTTGATCCCGGCGGAGAAGCCCAAGTAGCGACCTGCCCCGCCCGAGGCGTCCCAGCGCTCGATTCCTTCCAGCGCGAAGAGGCGCGGGGTGTAGACCACCCGGTCGTCGAAGCGTGGGCGGGCGAGGTCACGGTTCTTGTAGAGCACCACGGCTCGGCCGGGATCGAGCACCTTGGCGCCGATGCTACAGGCGATGGCCATGGGCGTCAGTGTAGCGGCTCTCGCCCCCTGTCTTCCCCTCTATACTGTGGTCGCCGATGACCGCGCCATCTGTGTCCCTCTCGGAAGCGCCCGGCCCCCTCTCCGTGGCGCGTGGAGCTCCCCGTGGCAGCCTGCTGGCGGGCTGGAGGCTCGACGCCGCGCTGGCCGCCGGGCTGATGGCGGGCGCGGCGCTGATCCGACTGCCGTACCTGCTGCAGGCGCCGCGCTTCACGGACGAGGTCCACGAGATCCTGCTGGCGGTGAAGATCGCCCACGGGAGCGCGCTGCCACTGACGAACGTCACCACGTTCATCGGCGCATTCTACAACTACCTGCTCGCAGCGCTGTTCGTGATCTTCGGACAGCACGAGACAATCCCGCGGCTGGTGGTGTTTGTCGGCGGAGTGGCGACGGTTGGGGTGGTCTACGGACTCGGGCGTACCCTGGGCGGCCGGCTGGCAGGAGTGCTGGCGGCGGCGCTGCTAGCCGTCTCGGCCGAGCACGTGCTGCTCAACAGCCACGTCGCCTGGTCGGTCTGCCTGTCGCCCCTGTTCGTCGCCGGGACGACCTGGACGCTGGTGCTGGCCACCCGGGCCGCGCCGACGGAGGCGAACTGGCGCGGGCGCGGCGCCTGGCTGCTCGCCGGACCACTGGCCGGACTGGCGCTACAGACTCACGGGACGGTTTCGACCATCCTGGTCGGGCTCGTCCTGTACGCGGCCTGGGCCGGGCGTCGCTGGCTGCGCACCCCCTGGCCGTGGCTGAGCGCCGCGCTGCTGGCGCTGTTCTACAGCAACATGATCCTCTACAACGCCCTCAGCGGGCTAGGGACGCTGCGCGGGGTGCGGGTCGCCCTGGGCGGGACGGAGCTGACCAACGACCCGCCGCAGGCGACGGGGCTGGCCGCCTGGCCGGGGAACTTCGCCCACCTGGCAGGTGGCCTGGCGCGCGTGCTCGGCTCGGCGGTGCTGCCAAGCACCAGTGGACTCGATCTCGCCTTCGCCACGCTGGTGACCCTGCTGGCGCTGGCGGGCATCGTGCACGCTCTCCGGGCCGGCCACGGGCTCCCCGTGGCCGCGCTGCTCTCCGCGGTGGCGCTAATGCCCCTGCTCAACGGCGACTACGCGCCGGTGCTCAGCAGCCGCTACATCGTCCCGCTGGCGCTGCTCGGCTTCGTCCTGGTCGCGCTGCTGCTCGCCCACCTCATTCAGCGCGGCGGCGTGGCGCGCTCCGCCGCGTGGGCGCTCGCGGTGCTCCTGCTCGCCATCCCGCTCGTCTCGCTCGGCCGCTACTACGCGCTGGCCGAGGCGAGCGGCTGCACCAACCAGCCGCAGTTCGCGCTGGTGGACCAGCTCCAGGTGCTGGCGCGGCCCGGCGAGCGGATCCTGCTGGATCGCGCCACCCTGCAGCCGGCCGAACGACTCGCCTGGCTGTACCTGCTCACCATGCGCCAGGCGCCGGTGGACTCGTTCTGGCTGAGCGCGACCCAGGTACCGATCGAGCGGGCGAAGCCTGGCTCGAGCCTGATGCTGCTGCGCGACGACGGCGCCCTGCTCACGGACCTGCTCCCGCTCGAGCAGCGCCAGGGGCTGACGCCGACCCAGGGGCTGACGCCAGCGTCGCCCGAGCTCGGGCCACTGCGGAGCCACTTCGGCGTCTACCGCGTGACCACCAGCCAGGCGACGCAGCTCCTGCACCTGCCCGTCTCTCGCTGCGATGCGGTGGACCTGAACTAGCGGGCGAGCCGAGCCAGGGTCGCTTCGATGCGGTCGCAGGCCCGGGCGAGGTTCTCCAGCGAGTTGGCGTAGGACAGCCGCAGGTACCCTTCGCCGTAGGCCCCGAACGCAGTCCCGCTCAGCGTCGCTACCCCGGCCTCCTGCAGCAACAGGTCGGCCAGGTGCTTGCTCGGCAGCCCGGTGCTCTGGATGTTGGGGAACGCATAGAAGGCGCCGTGTGGGCAGAGACAGGAGACACCCGCGATCTGGTTCAGCCGCGCCACCACGAAGTCCCGCCGCCGCTTGAACTCGGCGACCATCGCCGCCACCGCGTCCTGCGGGCCCTGGAGCGCGGTGAGCGCGGCACGTTGGGCGAAGGCGGCGGTGCAGGAGACGGAGTTGACGATCAGGCGGTCGATGTGGGGCACCAGCCACTCGGGGAAGATACCGTAGCCCAGGCGCCAGCCGGTCATGGCGTAGGTCTTGGAGAAGCCGTCCAAGATGATCGTCCGCTCGGGCATGCCTTCGAGCGAGGCGATAGAGCGGAACTGGCCCTCGTACAGGATGCGGCCGTAGATCTCGTCGGACAGCACCACGAGGTCGCGCTCGCGCGCCGCCTCGGCCACGGATTGCAGGTCGGCCAGCTCCAGCACCCCACCGGTGGGATTGGCGGGGGAGTTCAGGATAACCAGGCGGGTGCGGTCACTGACCAGGGAGCGGAACTCGTCCGGGTCGAAGCGGAACTGGTTGGCCTCGCGCAGCGGCAGCGGCACCGGCGTGCCACCGAGGAAGGTGATCATCGACTCGTAGATGGGAAAGCCGGGGTTGGGGTAGATCACCTCGTCGCCGGGCTCCACTAGCGCCAGCAGCGAGTAGAACATGATCGGCTTCCCACCCGGGGTGACGGCCACCTGCCTCGGATCAACGCTGATCCCGCGGGTGGCGGAGACCTCCTGGGCGATGGCCGCCCGTAGCTCCGGCAGTCCGAGCGCCGGGCTGTAGTGGGTGTAGCCCTCCTCCAGCGCCTGCTGGGCGGCGCGGATGATGTGGCTCGGGGTGTCGAAGTCGGGCTCGCCGATCTCCAGATGGATGACGTCGCGTCCCTGCGCCTCGAGCGCGCGGGCGCGGACCAGGACTTCAAACGCGGTCTCAGTGCCGATCTGCTCCATCCGCGCCGCTACGCGGTGTGCCATGGGTACCTCCTGCTCACATCGTTGTGGGGAGTGGCAGCGGCCGGCGCTCGAGCCGGCGCTGGGTGAACGCGGCGTACTCGCGGTATCCGGCGCGGGCCAGGTGCTCCAGCGCCCGGTCGAAATCTGCCCCCACCTCCTCGGGTCGGTGCGCGTCCGACGACAGTGTGGCCGGCACCCCTGCCTCGCGGCAGAGAGTGAGCAGGTCGAGCGCGGGGTAGAGCTCGCCCACCGGCTTGCGCAGCCCGGCGGTGTTCACCTCCACCGCAACTCCAGCACGAGCGAGCCGCCGCACGACTGCGCGCTGGATCCCGCTCAGGTCGCGCGTGGGGCGGTGGCCGAACTTCTTGGGCAGGTCCAGGTGCGCCATGACGTCGAACAGCCCCGTCTCGGCCGCCCGGCCCACCAGGTCGTAATACTCCTCGTAGATCGCGTTGATGTCCCGCCGAGCGTACTCCGCCAGGTAGCGGGCGTCGTCGAAGCCCCAGTTGCCCAGGAAGTGGACGCTGCCCAGCAGGTAGTCCCAGGGGTAGCGGGCGAGGATTCGGGCCAGCTCCGCCTCACGGCCGGGGATGTAGTCCACCTCCAGCGCCAGCCGCAGCCGTAACTGCGGATACTGCCGTTGGAGCGCTCGCGCCTCGGCTACGTAGGCGTCGAGCTCCTCTTCACGCATCCCGAGCTCCGGGTCACGCTGGTCGGGCGGCAGCCAGTACTGGAAGAGGTGGTCGGAGAAGCCCATCTCCCCGAGCCCGATCCGTAGCGCGGCGCGGACGTACGCCTCCATTGGCGCCACGGCATGGCCACAGCGCTCGTGGTGCATGTGGTAGTCGACCAGCCGGGCGTAGTCCACAGCGGCCACGCGCTCCTCGCAGATGGATGGTGGGGTGCGCTGCATTATTCAGGCCGGCCCGGGGAGGGGTCAAGGCGATGCCAGGAGCGCGGCGTCATCTGGACAGTGGCGTGGGCGTGTGGGCGGTAACGGTGGCGCGGGCAGCCGTGGGGCTGGCGGCGGGCGTGGCCGTGGCAGTCGGCGTCGCGGTCGGGCTGTGGACCGGCGTTGGCGTGGAGGTCGCGGTGGCCGGTGCCGGGGAGCGGGTCGGCGAGCTCGTCGCAAGGACGGTAGCGCTGGGCGACGGCAGGGACGTGGCGGGCGGGGTCGGTGTGTCCGTAGCGGCCGCGGCGGTGGGGCTCGGCGTGTCCGCTGTTGCCACAGTTGGGGTGGCGCTGGTGTCGGCGCCCGGGGTGGCCGTCTCTGTCGGGGTGGGGGTCCGACGCCGGGGCGGCGTGGCCGTTGGGCTCGGCGTCGCTGCCGCAGAGGTCTCTTGCGTGGGCGACGGAGGAGTGGCTTCGAGCGTGGGGGTGGGGCTAGCGGTGGTGGTTGGTGGAGACGGAGTGGGGCTGGCGCCAGCGAGGAGCGGCGCCGCGCTCAATGCGTCGACAGGCGAGATGGCGCCCGAGGCGCCGTCGATGGTGAAGACGGTCCACCATTCGCCGCTGCCGCTCCCCGGGGCGCTGAACGTGTGCAGCACGGTCTTGCCGTGAAGCACTCGCACGCGCAGGGAGGCGGCGCCGCGCGGCCTGGAGCGTGCCGCGCGGGCGTGGACCGAAAATGTGTAGGTGCCGGGCTCCAGCCGTCGAATGCCGATCCGTTGCCGCGTCCGCCCACCGCGTCCGCCCTGGTGGAACTGAGCGAAGGGTTCGGACCTGAGGCTCCCAGGATGCGCGGCCGAGACGTCCGCGCCGCCGGGCGTCAGCAGGTGGGCTTCGAAGCCAGCTCCAGCCTGGAGCTCGATCGTGAAGGCGCAGGGGGTGAGCGTGACGGTGCCGGTCAGCGTGGCGCTGAGCGGATTGCTGGTGCTCGTCACGTCGGTGCCAAGCGTGGGCATGGTGAAGCTGCCGCTCCCCTGCGCGTTCCCCAGGCAGCCGTAGCCCGGCAGCTCGCCGAACCCCTCGAAGATCGACCAGCTCCCGCTCCCGGACCAGGTAAGCGGCGCGCTCGACGTTTCGAGGAATGCCGTGGGACTTGATCGGAGCGCACCGTGGATCTCGCCGGAGCCGCCCTGAAAGTCCGTCAGCACGAACGTGTTGCTCTGGGACGGCGACAGCCCGGCGACGCCCGCGGTTCCGGAGCCCTGCAATGCCAGCGGGGAGAGGGTGAAGCGCCCGTTCAGAGCAACGCTGTCCTCGAGCGTTCCGCTCGCCGACCCGTCGTACGCGAACACGCACAGGCCGGATGGAGCGCCGCAGTTGACCGACCCGTGGTTTGTGCCGCTGGTCGAGCTCAGGGTGATGGTGCTGTTTCCGGTCGTGCCGCCAGTGCAGGAGGCCAGGAAGAGATCGCCGCCAAGGGTCATCTGCAGCGTGTTGCGGCCGTTCCGGCTGGCCTCGGTCTGCACCTCCGGGACGGTGATAGTCCCGCTGCCCGAGACGGTATCAAAACAGGAGCCGCCGATCGAGCCGTGGGCACGTAGTGGGAACCAGCTCCCCGCACCGGTCCAGGCGATGGGGTTGGCCCCATTCAGCCGCGAGAAGGCGCCAGGGGGGGAGGAGAGGCCGAGCACGATGCTACCGCTATCGGGGCTCAGCAGCGTGATCATGACCGTGCTGCTGCTGGCGAGCGTGGCGAAGCTCGGCTGCGGGGTGTCGATGAGCGTGATCGTGGTGCTGAAGGCACCGCTGAAGGGGCGCCCGGCGAGCGTCCCGCTCACCGTGCCGCTGGTCGCACCCCCATAGTGATAGCTGCACACCCCGCTGGGCGCGCCACAGCGAATCGAGCCGACGTCGACACCATTGCTCGCCTGGAACGTCAGGCTGGTCGTCCCGGTGCCGGGGACGGGAGTGGGGCTGGAGCTGGGGCTCGACGTTGGTGTCGGCGACAGGGTTGGGCTCGCGGTAGCGGTGGCTGTAGGGGTTGGGGATGCCCCGGCACTCGTCGCCCCCCCACTCGGGCCATTGGTGTGGTCACTCGCCCCGCCAGCCGAGCCGCCTGACGTCAGGGCGGCGGCTCCGAGGTTCGGGCCCGGCGCAGGCGGGCCCGGGGCGGAGAGCGCGCCGCCAACGACACCCGACTCCGCCGCGGTGAGGATCGTCCCGGTGTCGACCACGACGGTGGGCTGGCTCGGCCCGCCCGCGGCGGCACTGCCCGCTGCCAGGACCCGAATCCGCTGGCCGGCCCCGAGCAGCCGCACCTGGTTACGGACGCTTACCTGCACCAGCCCGCTGTCGACCGCGATGTCCTCCTCGACGACCGCGCCGGTAGCCGGGGCACGCACGACTCGCCCGCGGAACTCCGTACCGCGCACCAGCGCCACCGCGCTCGGCGTCTCCAGCGCGAAGCTGGAGTTGGCCCCGAGCTTGGCCACGCGGTTAATAGTGACGCCGCTTGCCTGCGCCATCGCGGTGAGCGTCCCGCCGCCCGCGGTTCGCGTCAGCTCGTCCACCCGGACTTCTGTCTCCGGGTCGAGCTGCTCCTCGCTGCCGTCGAAGAACGTCACCACCGCGCTGCCAGACGCCCCGGTAATCACGCGATCGCCTGCCTGGAGCGTCTCGCCCGAAACCCCGGGGTGAGCCACGCCGCTGGTGCCAGAGATGACGCTCACGCTGCCTGCCAGCACCGTGAGCGTCGCCTGCCGCGGATCGCCCGGCGGCGCCGCGACGGTCGGCCCGCCCGCGGCGAGCGCTGGCAGGAGCGCGAGCACGAGCAGCCCGATGCCGAAGGCCGTCAGCCAGCGCCGCCCGCTCATGCCTACTCCGCCGGAGAGTCCCTCGCCGCCCGAGCGTATCATCTTTGGGACAGCATGTCGAAAGTCCAGCACGCTGAACGGCGGAGGGAGCATGGAGGAGCAGCGCGGGACAGTGGTGATCGAAGCGTTCGAGAGCCCGGCGTTGCGCGGCAACCCGCTGGGAGACCCGTGGCAGCGGGAGGTGCCGGTCTACCTGCCGCCCGAGTACGACGCGGACGCCAGCCGGCGCTACCCCACCATCTACTGGCTACACGGCTTTACCGGGTTTGGATTGGCGGCGATCCGGCCGTCACCCTGGGTGCCAAGCCTGCCCGAGCTCATGGACCGGGTGATCGCCGCTGGCGCACCCCCGGCCATCCTGGTGATGGCCGACGGCTGGACCCGCTTCGGTGGCAGCCAGTACCTCAACTCCGTGGCTAACGGCGACTACGAGGATAGCCTGGTCAACGATCTGGTGCCGTTCATCGACCGCCGCTATCGCACGCTGCCCGCCGCAGCACACCGCGGGATCGACGGCAAGTCCAGCGGCGGCTTCGGTGCCCTCACGTTGGGGATGCGCCACCCGGACGTGTTCAGCGCCATCGCCTCCCACTCCGGCGATTGCGGCTTCGAATACTGCTACTTGCCGGACTTTCCGGCTGCGCAGCGAGCGATCGAGAAAGCCGGTGGAGTGGATGCCTACCTCGATCATTTCCTGACACTGAAGAAGAAAAGCGACGCGATCCAGGCGCTGAACATCATCGCGATGGCGATGGCCTACTCCCCGAACTCCAGCGCCGGCCGCTACCGGGTCGAGCTACCGTTCGACCTGTACAGCGGCGAGATCCGGATCGAGCTCTGGGAGCGCTGGCTCGGCTGGGATCCGGTGCGCGCGGCCGAGCAGCACGTCGAGGCGCTGCGCCAAGCCCGGCTGCTGTACTTCGAGTGTGGCGTGCGCGACCAGTTCAACCTGCATCTGGGCAACCGCATGCTGCACCGGCGGCTGGAAGCGCTTGGAGTGCCGCACGAGTACCAGGAGTTCGATGACAACCACTCGGACATCAACTATCGCTACGTGGAGTCGCTCGGCCGGCTGGCGCGCGCCCTGGCTCCGGACTGAGGCCGTCCACGCTCTACCGGGTGTCGAAGGCGTCCAGCGCCACGGTGGTGCCACTGGAGGCCGGGTTCTTGATCCCGCTGGCCGACACCTTCACCGTGTGGCTGCCGATGGCCAGCCCGGTCTTCGCATACACGAGCTGCTGGTACTGGAGGGTGGGGCTATACAGGTCCACCACCACCAGCGCCCCATCCACCACCACATAGGCCTTGCCCATCA